>JBAXLI010000017.1:0-63719 GCA_037134895.1 Bacteroidota bacterium | reverse complement strand
CCTAATCCCTAATCCCTAATCCCTAATCCCTAATCCCTAATCCCTAATCCCTAATTCCAGATCCCTAATTTTCCCCACCAGCACACTTGCCAGCCTGATATTCGACTCGACCGTCCAGCCGGCAATATGAGGGGTGAGCAGCACATTCGGGGCGCCCAGGAGGTAACTGAAATCAGGATGTACATCCGCCGACAAATTCTCAAAAGAACTATCCTCAAACTCAAGTACGTCAAGGGCAGCCGATTTCACTTTACCTGACTTCAGGGCAGCGACCAGGGCCGAGGTCTGAACAACCTGACCGCGGGATGTGTTCAGCAATATGATGTTTTTCCTGAATTTTTCGAAAAACCCACTTCCGGCGAGGTAATGGGTCTCTTCGGTAAGAGGAACGTGAAGGCTGACAATATCGGCCTTTTCGAACAGTTCATCCATCCCGCTTTCCGTGACAAACTCGTCCGAATAGGAAAACTTATACTTATCATAGGCGATCACATCTGCCTCAAAACCTTTCAGCCTCTGCGCAAAAGCGCTTCCCATATTCCCATAGCCAATAATACCGACGGTTTTTCCCTTGACCTCAACGCCCCTGTTTCCTTCCCTTATCCATTTCCCCTGCCTGAGTTCGTTGTTCGCCCGGCAAATATGGTTCATCAGAGAAAGCAGCATCCCGAGGGTATGCTCTCCAACCGCATCCCTGTTTCCCTCGGGTGAATTCAGGCAGCTGATGCCAAGGCCCCGGGCATATTCAACATCGATGTTTTCGAGTCCGGCCCCCACCCTTCCGATGAATTTCAGATTCACCGCCTTGTCGAGGAACTGCTTGTCTATCTTTATTTTACTGCGGATGACCAGTCCCGTGTAATCAGCTGCTATGGCTTCATACTCCTTCCTGCCGTAAGATGGAAATTCATCACATTGAAATCCCATGGAGGTGAGTTCTTTGCTGATGAGTGGATGTACGGTGTCGACGAACAAAACTTTTTTCATAGAGATTCAGGATGAAGGATGCGGGATACAGGATGCAGGATATCTTGCATCTTGCATCTTGCATCCTGCATCTTGCATCCCACAAAAGTACCAAGGATTCGTCTGGAATTAAAGAAATAAGGGCATATTTTCGTACTTTCGCACTTTATTATATATATGTGGAATTTCCTCGTCAGGTTCATTCTTAGAAACCGTATCACCATACTAGGGGCCATCGCCCTGATCACTGCTTTCATGGCCTTTGAGGCAACGAATGTTCAGATCAGATATAAAAACGCAAGCATCCTGCCTGAAACTGATACCACGATCAGGGTTTACCAGAAATTTGTGCACCAGTTCGGCGAAGACGGTTCTGTGATGTTCATCGGGATGATTGAACCTGATCTTTTCACACTCAAAAATTTCAACTCGGTATTTGACCTCTCAGATTCTCTCAGTAAAATCAAGGGTGTTGAAGGGATAGTATCGGTGACAAGGATCTTCAACCTGGTAAAGAACGATTCCCTCCGCAAGTTCATGTTCGAGCCTATCAGCCCGAAAAAGCCTGCAACCCAGTCTGAACTCGATTCGATACAAAAGCTGATTCATTCTCTTCCGTTTTACGAAAACCTGCTGTACAACAGGGCTACATCGGCTTACCTTTTCGCTCTAACACTCGACAAATCGCTCATCCATTCCAAGGAAAGGCTGAAACTGGTGAATCAGATCAAAGGAATTGTCGAGAGGTTCAGTAAAAGAAATTCGGTGGAAGTGCATTATTCAGGACTTCCTTACATTCAGACGCTGATTGCCAAGAAACTGCAGGATGAGATGAAGCTTTTTGTGGTACTTACCCTGCTGATTGCCGCATTTTTTCTCTTCATCTTTTTCCGTTCGGCAAAGGCGGTCGTCTTTCCTATGCTGGTGATCATTATCTCTGTGATCTGGGCGCTTGGATTTATGGGGCTTTTTGGTTACAAAATCACCATGCTTACAGCCATCGTCCCTCCCCTGCTGATCGTGATCGGTGTCGAGAACTGCATCTTCATTCTGAATAAATACCATTACGAATTCGCCCATCATAAGAACCAGGCAAAGGCATTGTCGAGGGTTATTCAAAGGATCGGGATGGCTAACCTGCTTACCAACGCAGCCACGGCTGCCGGTTTTGCGGCATTCACTATCACCAGGAACAACCTTCTTGTCGAATTCGGGACCATCGCCGCCATCAACATAATGGTCGTGTATGTACTTTCTCTTACGCTGGTTCCGATCATTTTCAGCTTCCTGCCTCCACCCGAAAGCAAGCACGTACAACATATTGAGGCCAGCATGGCCAAAAAGCTTATTGATAAGGCTGTTTACGCGGTTACTCACTACCGCAAACAGATTTACATCTCAATGGGGGCCTGTGTTGTTTTCGGAATTATCGGGGCAAGCCTTCTTCACACCTCGGGAACTATTGTCGATGATATCTCAAAAAAGGATCCGATTTATACCGACCTCTTGTTCTTTGAAAAGAATTTCAAAGGTATCATGCCCCTTGAAATCTCTATAGATACCCGGAAAAAGAAAGGTGTTCTTCAGCTTTCCACTTTAAAAAGGATCGACCGCCTCCAGGATTCCCTTGCGAAATATCCTGAACTTTCAAAACCTCTCTCGGTAGTTGAAGTGATAAAAACAGCCAAACAGGCCTTCTACGGAGGTGATCCTCAGTTTTACGCCTTACCGAATTCCAATGAAATCGCTTTCATGGCCGATTATATCCCCGACATGAAACCAAAGAAAAAAAGCATTCTTAAAAACTTCATCGACAGCAGTTACCAGATTACCCGTGTAAGTGTACAGATGGCTAATGTAGGAACTGTGAAGATCGACAGCATTCAGAGAAGCCTGAAGCCTGTAATTGACAGTATTTTCAATCCTTCAAAATATACAGTAAACATCACCGGCACAGCGGTGGTCTTCCTTAAAGGTACCAACTTCCTGATCAGGAACCTTTGGGAGAGCATTGCACTGGCCATTGTGATCATTGCCGCAATTCTCGCTTTCCTGTTCACTTCGTGGAGGATGATTCTTATCTCGCTTATCCCGAATGTCATACCACAGCTCATGACTGCTGCTCTGATGGGATTTATTGGCATACCGATCAAACCATCGACCATTCTGATATTCAGTATCGCACTTGGGATCTCGGTTGACAATTCGATACAGTTCCTCTCCCGATATCGATTGCAGCTAAAACACTCAAACCACAATATTCCTTACTCGGTGATCTCGGCACTGAAAGAGACCGGATACAGCATGATATATTCTTCAACTGTTCTCTTTTTCGGATTCGGCGTCTTTGTTCTCTCAACATTCGGTGGGACACAAGCGCTCGGGCTCCTTGTTTCAATCACTCTCCTGGTCGCCGGATTGCTGAACATGCTGGTACTGCCGTCAATGTTACTTACACTTGACCGCTGGAGTACCACCAAAGCATTTGAAGAACCCCTGCTGGATATTTATGAAGAAGATCGTGAGGAAGATCGTGAATGAAGATAGTGAAGTTGGATGCAGGATGCAAGATGCAGGATGCAGGATGCAAGATGCAGGATGCAGGATGCAAGATGCAGGATGCAAGATGCAGGATGCAGGATGCGGGATGCAGGAAAAGTACGATGTAAGATTTACGAATTCACCAAGAACCATTAACCAACAACCAAAACCCTAGTCCCTAATCCCCAAACCCTAATCCCTAATCCCCAACCCCTAACCCCTAACCCCTAATCCCCAATACCCAACCCCTAATCCCCAACATATGAAAGGAATCATCCTGGCCGGCGGGGCCGGAACACGTCTTCACCCCCTGACCCTCGCTGTAAGCAAGCAGCTGATGCCTGTTTATGACAAGCCCATGATCTATTATCCCTTGTCGGTGCTCATGATGGCCGGTATCAGGGAGGTATTGATCATTTCGACTCCATATGACCTGCCTAACTTCCGCACCCTGCTTGGCGACGGTAAAGAACTCGGGATGTCGTTTACCTATGCTGAGCAGCCTTTACCTAACGGACTTGCCCAGGCATTCGTGATCGGGAAGGAATTCATCGGGGGCGACAGTGTATCCCTGATATTAGGCGATAACATTTTTTACGGCAACGGATTGTCCCAGCTTGTTCAGGAAAGCAATAAACCCGAGGGGGGTATTGTCTTTGCCTACCATGTTCATGATCCGGAACGCTATGGTGTGGTTGAATTCGACCAGCATTGCAAAGCCCTGTCGATAGAGGAAAAACCAAAGAATCCGAAGTCTAACTTTGCCGTTCCCGGACTATATTTTTACGATAATACCGTTGTTGACGTTGCAGCTGAAATGAAGCCCAGCGCCAGGGGTGAATATGAGATTACCGATGTAAACAGGTATTACCTTGAACAAGGGAAACTCAAGGTGGGTGTCCTGAGCCGTGGCATTGCCTGGCTCGACACAGGCACTTTTGAATCCCTTCTCCAGGCGGCCCAGTTCGTTGAAGTTGTGCAAAGCAGGCAGGGCCTGAAAATCGGATGCATTGAAGAAATCGCTTTCAGGATGAGGTTCATCGACAGGGAACAGCTTAACCGCATCGCCCAGCCTCTCCTTAAAAGCGGTTATGGCAAATATTTACTTAACCTCGATGAACTCCCTGGTTTTTCGAAATAAACCCTGATGCCGGCTTAAAGGTACACCCTCATCCGCCTATGTATACAAAAAAAGAAATCCAGGAGATAATATCATCAGCTTTTCATTCGGCAAATTTTCATTTTGAACCTTTGTCGTTGTATGATCCCATAAAATACATGATGGACCTGGGCGGAAAACGACTGAGGCCGGTACTCGCCCTGATGTCCTGCGATCTTTTCGGCGGGGAGATTAATGATGCTCTCGCACCTGCCATGGGGCTTGAGCTGTTCCACAACTTCACCCTTCTCCACGACGACATCATGGACCAGGCGCCTATCCGAAGAGGAAAGGAAACTGTCTTTAAAAAGTGGAACACCAACTCGGCCATCCTGTCGGGTGACACGCTTTTCGTGATGGCTTATGAACTGGTGACAAAAACTACACCTGCTTTGCTTCCCCAGGTGCTTGAACTGTTCAACGACACAGCCCGTAAGGTTTGCGAAGGGCAGCAGTATGATATGGATTATGAGGTGAAGGCAGATGTTTCGATTGAGCATTATATCCTGATGATCAGGCTTAAAACCGCTGTCCTTATATCCTGCAGCCTCAAATTGGGTGCAATTATTGCCCGGGCCTCAGATGAGGAAGCAGACCTGATCTATGCATTCGGTGAAAATCTCGGGCTGGCGTTCCAGCTCCAGGACGATTACCTTGATGTGTTTGGGGAAGTTGATAAGTTCGGGAAAGAAATAGGCAATGATATAGTAACCAACAAAAAGACTTTTCTGTATCTGAAAGCGTTTGAACTTGCCAGTGGAAACACTCTTGAAACACTAAGATCCTGTTTCAGCGGTAATTCGATCACTTCGGCTGAAAAGGTGAATACAATCACAAAAATTTACAGGGATCTGAAGATTGACATCCTCACCAGGGAACTTATAGGGGAATATTTTTCAAAAGCGCTAAGCATCATGGAAAAGATACATATCCCTGAGTACAAGAAACAGATCCTGCTTGAGATAGCGGGACAAATGGTGAACAGGGAAACCTGATCACTGCATGGTTTCAAGTTCAGAATGAAGGCTTTCCCATTTTCCCATTTCCGTATGCAGCCTTGATTTCAGATCCTCATAATCTTTGTACAATGAGCCGTTTTTAATCCTTTCCTGGTGTTTAAGCGGCTCTCCCAGCATTTCTTCCAGCTTCTTCCCTTCCTTTTCAAGGCGCTCTATCTCATCTTCGGTGCGGCTGATCTGGTTTTTTATCTTGCGGAGGTCTCGTTCTGATTCCTTCTTTTTCTCGTAACTGACTTTATTTTCAGAAAAAACCTCTTCCTGGGCGGGTTTGGCGGCTGACTGGTTCTTTTCAAGCTCGGAAAGCTCACGGATCTTTCGCTGTTCCAGGTAATCATAGATGTCGCCAAGATACTCCCTGATGCGCCCTTCCCTGAATTCGAAAACCCTGTTTGTGAGGCCCTGCAGGAAATCCCTGTCATGCGACACAATAATGAGTGTGCCGTTATACCGAAGCAATGCACTCTTAAGAATATCCTTCGAACGCATGTCGAGGTGGTTGGTCGGCTCATCAAGAATCAGGAGGTTGGCCGGTGTGAGAAGCAGCTTTGCTATTGAAAGCCTCGACCTTTCACCCCCGCTGAGGACTTTAACCTTCTTTTCGATATCATCACCGCTGAAAAGAAATCCGCCAAGTATACCTTTGATCCTTGGCCTGATATCCCCAACAGCAATATCATCAATGGTCTTGAAAACCGTAAGATCAGGGTCGAGATGTTCACTCTGGTCCTGGGCATAATACCCTGTAACCACGTTATGTCCCTTCTTAAGATCTCCTGAATATTCAAGAACCCCTGCCAGGATTTTAGATAATGTAGTTTTTCCTTCCCCGTTGCGCCCGACAAAAGCAATACGGTCACCTTTGATGACCGAAAATTCGAGGGAGTGAAGAATTCGTTTCTGCGGATAGTCTTTCACAAGGTGCTTTCCTTCGTAAATGATCTTACCCGAATGAGGTGCGGGAGGGAAACGAAAATGTATCGAAGATTCATCTGTGGCTTCAACTTCTACCATATCCATTTTCTCAAGCATTTTCAGCCTCGACTGTACCTGTTTTGACTTGGTATTCTTATACCTGAACCGTTCTATAAACCGCTCGACTTGCCTGATCTGCCTCTGTTGATTCTCATATGTTGCAAGCTGGCTCTCCATTCTCTCCTCCCGCATCTCAACATAGCCTGAATAATTGGCTTTATAGTCATAGATCTTACCCATGGTGATCTCAATGGTGCGTGTGGCAACGTTATCGAGAAAAGCCCTGTCGTGCGATACCAGGATCACTGCACCCCTGTATTGGATAAGAAAATTTTCAAGCCACTGTATGGATTCGATATCGAGGTGATTCGTAGGCTCATCAAGCAGGATCAGGTCGGGCTGCCGAAGGAGAATCTTGGCAATCTCCACCCTCATCTGCCATCCGCTGCTGAACTCACTCATGGGACGGTCAAAGTCTTCGCGTGAAAACCCCAGGCCGGTTAAGACCTTTTCCACATCGGCATGTATTGCGCCTCCTCCGACCAGGTGATATCTTTCATACAGATCAGACTGCCGTTTCAGAAGGGAATGGTATTCCTTCGATTCAAAATCGGTACTTGAATGTAACTCTTTATCGAGAGTTTCAATCTGGTTCTCCATCTCAACGACCTCTGAAAATGCAAGTGAAGCTTCGGCGAAGACCGAATGCCTGCTTTTCACTTCCATTTCCTGGGGCAGATAACCAATGGTCTGGGATTCGGGAATAACCACTTCACCCTCTTCCGCTTCCTGCATCCTGTTGATGATCTTAAGGAGGGTCGATTTACCGGCCCCGTTTTTCCCGACCAGCCCTATCCTGTCCTTGTCGTTTATAATAAACGAAACATGGTCGAAGAGAGGTTCTCCGCTGAACTGTACCGATAAATTGGAGACTGAAACCATATGCGCCGGCAAAGATAAGATAAAAAAAAGAGGCCGGCGAAAAGCCGGCCTCTTTGAGATATATCTAATTAAAGATTAGCGTGTAACTGTGATCTTCACTGTGCGTGTGCCCTGAACGGTAGCAACCTTCACAAAGTAGATGCCAGCCTGCAGTTTAGAAACGTTGATCTTGCTTGTCTTAGCCTCTACATTGGAATTCCTGTAAACGGTCTGACCTACATAGTTCATTACTTCTAAAGTGTTGATAACGTAATCGCTCTTCACGTTTACATTTTCAGTTGCAGGATTCGGATATACTGAGATCTGGCCATTGCCGATTTCAACAACACCTACAGCCGGGAATTTGAAGGAAACGGTGTCGCTTCCCGGTGATTCGCAGAGCTGAGTATGAGCAACAGTGTCGGTATACAGCGCGGTTACATAATATTTGTAATCGCCGTAGCTTGCCATAACGTTGCCAAGGATGTCAGTGTAATTCTTAACAGTTACAGGAGCAGTGTTCAGCTTGTTGTAAGGAGCCATGCCCGATGTGTCTGTACGATATACATTGTATCCGGAAACGATGCTGCCATCGCTGTTGTTTGAGTACACACCCGAGTTGCCACCGAAGTAGCTGCCGCCCTGTGTATGCTTAGCATAGAACAGGCCTGGTTTCTGGGGAGGTACATTGTTGATCACGGTGGTCTGGCCTACTGTAGCTGACTTCAGATCGGTTTCAACGTAAGCAACTGCGCGAACTAATGCAACGGTTGCGCCGAATACGCCGGGAGCAGCTGAGTTAAGTGTCTGCCATACGCCGCCTAATTCAACCCATGTAAGGTCGGATGAAGCGAACGGACCATCCTGGTCAAGTGGTAAACCTTCGAAACCGGCTGCATCAAGCATAACCATTCCGTAGAACTGTCCGGTGAACGGGATTGAGTCAACGTTAACAGATACCCATACGTCGGCAAGCGGAGTGAAGGAAGGAGATGTACCAAGGAGGTTCTGGTTGTTATCATAAACGCTGAGAGTTGTGGGGGCGCTAACACCTGTAGCAGCCATCATAACTTCAAACTTGATAAGTTTACCAGTCATTGTAGGACCAACCGGGAAGAGGTTACCAACCTGGCCTGTACCACCGTTGATGAATACCTGGATTTCATATGTACCGTCATCGAAAATCAGGTCAATATTCTGTCCGGATACGCATGAAGGAGCATTCCAGCTGAGGTTGATAGTGTCATGTGTCTGAGTGCCATGAAGTGCAAGCGGCTGATTACAAACACCATAAACGTTGATATTGTCAACATACCAATGCAGGATGTTTGTTGAAGCAGCTCCGTTAGCATTGAAACGTACCTTGAAGCCTTTACCCTTGACGGTAGAAATGTCAATGTGTGCGGGCATCCAGTTTGCAGTAGTTCCATTGTTCTTCAGATCGCCTATTGGGTGCCATGCTCCGTTGTAATAGGTTTCGATTGTGAGTTTTTCAGTCTCGCCACCGTTACGGTCAATGCATTTATAGTCGAAATCCAACCAGATCTTAGCGCAGGAATAAGGACCAGCGTTCAGAGTCGGGCTCTGGAGTGAGAGGCTGTAGTTAGATGTCGGGGGATCCCATTTGAAGTCAGCGCAAGGCTGAGGATCACCAACACTACCATTCATTACCCAATGCTGCTGGGTAGCAGGACTGAATGTCCAGCCCTGGAATGTGAAGCTACCATTATCCCATGGTTCGTAGAATGGGAGTGGCAGACCGCAAACGATAGCCATTGTAATGTTGCCGGCCGGGAGTGATTCGCCAAACTGTCCCGGGAATCCGTAAGGAGTCAGGTCATACTTGGCGGTTACACCCCATTTGTGTGTACCCGGGTCAACGTTGAGGTCATAATAATATAAGGTGTCAGGACTTGGAACAGTATGGATCAGGATATCATCGCGATATACTTTATATCCAACGAGTCCCGGAGGTGTACCACCTCCGCCGCCGCCGGCACCCATTTCAACTGCCCACATTTTGTTTGCAGTTAACTGGCTCATGCCAACGAGGTAGAATTTACCACCAATAGAAGCCTGGTCGAGACCACCGGAAATTGCACCTGCATTTCCAGGTATGTATGAAGCCATGTCCTTAGTGAAACCAGTTGCAGTAATAGTGCTTGCACCAGTTTTTTCATACTGTACGAGAAGGTCACCTGTTCCAGATGCACCCTGGTCATGTATCCAGAGATAAGTATGTCCCGGATTACTTGACTTGTCAATCTGGCTTCCATAAGCACCGCCTGAAAGTGCAGGACCGGTAGCTAAGGTTGTTCCTGTAAGAGATACCAGATAGAGGTCACCCCAGCCACCGCACCAGAAACCGCCGGCACCGCCGTTGGCATCCTGATCGTAAGCAATGTGACGTACACTTGCAACGCTTGTACTGATTGTAGCTACAAGAGTATGAGCAGTGAGATCCATCTTATAGATTGCTGATGCAGAAGCACCACCATAGAAGAACTGTCCATCATAAGTTAAATCGCGAAGACCGCTGACACCAGGAATTGTAAAGGTCTCAACAAGTGCACCGGTTGTGATGTTATACTTCATGATGTTACTACCACTCCAAACCGGAGCCCAGATGAACTGACTGTCGGTTCCAACACCAGCCTGAGTACCGTCGGATGCAGTATAGGAAAATAAGATATCCCACAGAGCGTCATAATTGTCAGGAGAAACTGCTTTAATCGTAGCAACAGTCGGTGAGTATTCTGCCTGTGCTAATGGGAATTCAGTTCTCGGTTCAACCTTGAGAATGCTAAATTCACCAGGAATCTGCGGTTTCTTCCATGTGATGTATGCAGAGCACTCAACCTGAGCAACTGCAACTTCCCTTGGAGGATAGAGGAACATTGAAACGAAGGGCACGCAAATGGTGGGTGAGTAACCGCTGCCATAAACAGCGAGTACACATGCCTGGTAAGTCTGACCGTAAACAACCTGTGTCGGCGGGATCTCATAAGTGGTATCAGTTGTGAAACCGCTAAGGATGCTGTTCAGGTAGAAGTTGTAACCAACTACGCAAGGATTCGGACCACTGTGGCCATCGGTAGCAATAATTGAAATGTTATCGATGTTCCAGTTGTTGATAGCATATGAACCATCGCCGAAGGCGTGGAACTGGAATCTGAAAGGAGCGTTGGCGTATGCCTTGATATCCAGGTTGTCTGTTGTCCAGGCAATATTACCAGCCTGGTTATCCCAGGTTTTCAGAGTTGTCCAGGTTGAACCGTTCCAGATTTCAACAGCCATGCTGTTAGAAGTGGAGACATCAAAGTTTGAAAGGAAGATGTCGTATTTCAGGTTCATTACAGGTGCATATGTTGCTGGGTATACCTTACTTGTCAGGTACTGGTTGTAACCAGAAGCCTGGGTGGGTGAATAGTAGAACTCGGCAGAAGGAGCCGGATTCCCAGTACCCGTGTTTATTGCCCAGTTGACACCATTAACTGTCCAGTTATTGGTAGCAAAACTCATTGAAGACCAATCTTCGTTCACAAGGATCTTCTCAGCCCGTGGGGGATGCCATGATGCGTGCAGGCTCTGAGCGTTAACTGCGAGACCTGTCGGTGGCATCTTTTCGCCGATCAGCATAACGTTGACTGTGGTCGGTCCGAAAATGTCGATATTCTGTGTAAACGGAGAGAAGCCCATACGCAGAACCTGGAGGGTATAATTACCTTTCCATACGTTTGGGAAAACAACAATACCGGTTGTGTCAGATACCTTCAGGTAGTTGGTATCGGGAACGAGGGTGTTGATGAGTTTCACGGCGCAATAAGCGGGCTTGATCTGGTAGCAGGTGAGAGTGATGTTCACTGTTACCTGGGTTACCCAATTCTTACCAAGAACGTTGGTAAAGATGGGGGTTGAAAGATGGTTACCGGGATACTGAGCCTTGATTGCCCAACGGTATGCGCCGTCGGCTAATGATGGCCAGCTTGCATCGGTAGCTGTTGTCTGGGTTGTAGGTGTTCCCGGAATTGCAGTCCATGTAGCGGTGTTACCTTCCTGGCCCTGGTTCAGTCTCCAAACGAGGAAAGGAATATTTCCGCTTCCGCCTGAAGTTGTACCATTGACGTTGAAAGGCATGCCCTGTGGATTTGCAGTCGGAGGACCGGTTGTGCCATAGATAGGATTCCATCCTGTTAAGACACCGCCGTAAATAAGAGCGTTGCCAGTAGTCGGTGTATTATTGATGGTTACGGGAGGTCCCCAAGGTCCTGAATATGAAGCAGATCCGAGGAATCCCCACTCTGCCCAATACGTACCGGGATTCAAAGTGAGACCAGGAGTACTTGCTGTAACTTTCCAGATAGCGCGAGCAGCACCGCCGCCAACTGCGTTTGTGCGGTTGATATTTGAATAAACACCAGCTGACATTCTGTTGGTTGTGGTATCGCCCCATACAACGGTTGCACCGGCTGTTCCCGGCTGTCCGTTCCATATCCTCAGAACTGCTTTGGTGATCGGGCAGCTTGTGAGAGGAGCATTGCTCTGGTATGTATAAACGTCAAATGAAGTAACTGACCAAGCAGTTCCGACAACGGTGAAATCATCGGCGCAACGGTAACCAATGCCGGTATTGATATTCCAGCCATAGCTTCCGATAGGAGCCTGAATTACACTTTCGTCAGCACCATTGGTACCGGTACCTGCGCTGTTTACCAGCGGACCATTATTAAAGAGAACGACATCGGTATTGTCAAGTTCCTTCGGTGTTCCGTTGAAAGCACCTGAAACGCCCTGACCATCGTCGGTCCTGGCAGGTACTATACTGGATTTGGTAGTCGGAGGATTGGCAATAACTGAACGGTCATTGATCATGTTTGCCCAATCGTATCCACGAACTTCGCCGTCGCCTTCATAACCTGAGGTGGGACGTAACGGAGTTTCATAGATTGCGCCGGGAACAGTCTGTGTGTTAACAAACAGCCTGTCGGTAAGATGGAGAGGACCACCCTGACCCTGGCAAATAGCACGGATCATGAAGTTGCCTGCTGCGGGAACCCATGGGCCGCCGCCTGAAGCATACTGTGAATATGAACGGTACTGTGAGTTTGCAGTGTCGATAGCAAGACCATAAGCATTGGGGTTGTTACCGGCCTGTTTCATCACGAGGAAGAAGTTCCCGCTTGGTATTGTAATGGTAGTGCCGAAAGTAAAATCACACCAGCCAAGAGCTGCGGTAGGAGTTACGTCGCCGGAAGTAGCAAGGATGGCACCGGGGGTTCCGTTAGGACCGGTTGCATCATACAGGTACATCTTGAAAGGAGGCCTGGTCGGGGGAGGAGTAGCGTAGTCGGAAGCT
Source organism: Bacteroidota bacterium (assembly GCA_037134895.1). Classification (GTDB taxonomy): domain Bacteria; phylum Bacteroidota; class Bacteroidia; order Bacteroidales; family FEN-979; genus CAIRDP01. The sequence continues at coordinate 50,785 of JBAXLI010000017.1, read as the reverse complement.
CTTCCAACATTGACTTTACCACCGATAACCTTGGCAGGATAAGCAGGAGCAGTGAATTTCACACCATTGAGGTTGTTCTGCTGAGCCCATACTGTGAAGCCAGTGCGGATACCATTATCGTACAGGATTTCATAGAAACCGGTAGGCTGTCCCCAGCTGATGTTAACTGCTGTAGCGCCGGTGTTGAGAACGGCGGTTGCAGGAGCTGATGCTGGATTGGCAGTCTGCCAGATCGAGAATGACATATTAACTGTACCTGAAGCGAATGTCATATTTGTTGTTGTACTGTCATTGAAACCAGCTTTGGAAACAGTTACATTCCAACCCGGACCAGTAGGCACGATAGCAACTGTATAGTTACCGCCTGCGGTCGATAAGGTAGATATTGGAGCATCGGGAGGATGTGTAAATGTAACCTTGGCGCCGGTGATTGGCTGGTTGTTGGCAGCGTCTTTCACAAGACCTGTGATCGTTGCGCTTGCGGGCTGCAGACAGCCGTTAACGGTGATCATGGAATTGGCTACTACCGTAGCAGGGAAAGTACCACTGACAAAACCGGGAGCTGATACAGCTAGTGTCTGCGCTCCGATAGGAACGTTGAGAAGCATGTAAGAACCGTTTGCAGCTGTTGTGGCTGTGATAGTTCCAACAGAAACAGTAGCATTTGCAAGAGGAGCGCTGTTATAGCATTGGGTGATAGTTCCCTGGATATAACCAGCCACAACGGGCATGGTAAGACGGAAGTTAGGAACCGTGGTGGAACCGAAACCTACCGACATCGCGCAGCCGATAACACTGGGGGGGTCATTGTAATCACCCCATGTGCGGTTGCCTGTAACGGTACGTCCATTTACATGATTCGCATTGTTCAAGCTATATGTACTATTTGCGAAGCAATAGTTGATTGCCACATTTGACACACCGTCCCATACAAATGGAGTTGTAAAGGTGATGGTTTGCCAGCCGGCTCCTGCAGGAGTATAGTTAGCAGAATAAACGGTTGTATAACCTGCATTGTCAAACGCTGTAAAAGCAGTCAAAGCTGTGTTCTTCATGCTGATAGTCAAACCGGTCATCTGGTAAGCATCAACAGCAATGATGTTCAGAGCAGCCGCAGTGATGTTACCTGCTGCACCACCTGCAGCTGCGATTTCAGCTGCTGTAAGGATGAACTGGGAACGTGCACCTGTCCAGTATGTATAATACGGGAAGTTCGATGAAACAGTCCCTGTACCAATGGTAACTGGTGTGGGAGGAGGAGGAGGAGGTGAAGCTGTCACATGAGCGAAGTCAAGGCTGCAGTTGTTCCCATACTGAGACTGGAACAGGAAAGCAACATAAAGAGTAGCCTGGCCTGCGGCGCCCGCGGGAAGAGCCTGGGTCTGAATAGTCCAGCCTGCAGTTGTGCCTAAACGCTGAACGAGCGAGCCGGCGGTAGTCCAGGTTGTTCCGTTCGTTGACCATTGAACGTAAACGCCTTCATTTGTGTAACTGGCATACCCTGGATCTTTATACCAGGCAAAGTCAACGCTGACGTTTGTCCAGCCTACAGTGTTCAGGGCAACGGTTCTTTTCAGACGGGTCTGAGTACCGCTGGAGGCGCTGAAAGAATTAAAAGAAACGAAGTACGTTCCGTTGTACGCGGCAGTAACTGTCGGGTAGTTTGCGGTTGTCACAAAAGTAACGGGGTAACTATTTACCACCAAGTCTTGTGCCCAGCCTGCAGGAATTGTACCGCCGTTTTCGAAGCTTTCGGTCAAGAGCGGAACCTGTGCCCTGACCTGAGGCCCGTTAACAAATGCCAGCACTGAGAACAGAGCGAGCACTGTTAGAATTCGGGTAACATTTCTCATAGGTGTGAAATTTAGGTTAATAATAATAATTGAACTGATATTTGGAATCAATGAACTCATTGATTATATATAATGATAAAGAACGCAACTTATATAACAACAAAAGTTTAAAACAGACCACAAGGGTTGTTTTAAAACAATTTATTGATATTCAATGCTTTGTATTTCCACTCTCAAGCATGAGATGCAAATATATAACAAAATATTTTCAGGTAATACGATTTCTTCGATTTTTTTTCAAAAAAAACACATTATTCGGTTTTAAGGATCATGAAAGTTCCTGTATCATTTTCAAATTTAATCTTCAGATAATACACCCCTGCACTGAGGCCCTTAAGTGAAATCGTGGCGTTTGTTGTCTCCAGGGCCTCAAACCTGCGTACGACAGTCCCCATCTGATCGAAGAGTTCTGCCTTTTCGCACTTGGTTGGTGAAACAATAGTTACCTTTTCGTTCGTAGGATTCGGGTAGATCTTCACTCCTGGCTTTTGCCCTGTTCTAATGCCTGTTACAACGTCGACAAGTACGGTGTCGGAGGATGTCCCGATTGTACATTCCCCAAGCAGGGCGACCACGTAATAGGTATACTGTCCGGGGAAAAGGTTTGTGTCGATGAACACAGTATCCTGCAGGCTTGTGCGATTGATCTTAATATAAGCTGCCGAGTCGGGTGACTTACGGTAGACATCATATCCCGACAGGTTCACAGGGGTATAACCAATCGAGCAGTCGTCGATGGCCCAGGAATACCAGAGACCCAGTGAGTCCCCGTCAACCGCCCTCCAGGCAATATCCACATTGTTTCCACGGAATGCCGCCATATCAATAACATAAGGTTGAAGCCATGCGTTATACCCGGTGGCCGAGGGATAAACAGGCAGGGCCGAAAGATCGAGGAGGGTGGTCCAGCTGACTCCCTGGTCGAGGCTGACCAGCACATAATAATGATCGCCATGTGAGGAACCCTGGTAGGCATAGCTCCAGAAGGTCAGGTTGCCCGAAACATATATATTATGCGCTATCAGCCATTCGTCCTGGTGCCCGTAATCCCAGTCGAGAAGCGCTGCCCATAGTCCTGAATGAACGCCCTGCGGCGTCTGGTTACTGCCATGTTTCCAGCTGCTGTTCACATCCGTTACCCGCCGGGTCCAGTCAGGCGGGGGGAAGTCAGTCTCTTCAAAGCCTTCATCCAGGATCATCCCGCCATTTGTACATTGCGGCTTGCTCCAGCTCAGTATGACATCCAGGGCCGCGGCATCCGCACTCAGATCAACAGGAGCATAACAAATACCATATACGTTAATATTATCCAGCATCCAGCGCAGTATGTTGGAACTTGAACTTCCTTTTGCCGCGAAACGTATCCTGAACCCCTTCTGACGAACCTCGCTGATATTTATATGGTAAAACGACCAGTCGAAACTTCCCCTGTTACTGATTTCAAGTTTCGGATGCCATACATTATTATAATAGACTTCCACCGAAAGAGTCTCAGCTGCGTTCGCTGCCTGGTCATCGAGGCGGAGCATGAAATCGACCCAGATACCCGCGCAATGGTAGGCAGCAGGATCCAGGTCCCCGCTCTGCAGGGCGCTGAAGTAATTGGCCAGGGGGGGATCCCAGGTAAATGCAGCCGATGGAGGGGGCTGACCGTTTGCCGGATCGATGATCCAGTTCCCCTGCGTTGGCTGGAAAGACCAGCTGTTGAAAGAAAATGAACCCTGGTTCCAGGTTTCAAAGAAAGGGATCAGCCGTCCGAAGCTGATATAAAGATCAACGGGCCCCATTCTGTATGATTCATCCGAAGTACCCGGGAAGCCGTAAGGTGCGAGATCATACCGGGCGCTAACCTGGTAAGAGTAGTTTCCAGGCGGAAGGGAGAGGTCATAATAGTATAATGTGTCGGCTGTAACGAAAGCAATGAGGACACTGTCGCGGTAAACCGAATATCCAAGCAGCCCTGGCGGAGTCCCTCCTCCCGGCTGGGAAGTCATTTCAGGCTTTTCCCAATGGAGGTAAGCGGCATTTTGTATTGTATCACCCTGGAAATTCCTGACCGGCCACAGGAAGGTCGACTCAAAGGTGGTACAGGCCTGGGCTGACACACCGCTGCTATAGATCGCTTCGACACAGGCTGAATAGGTCTGGCCATACTGTACCTGTGCGCCCGGTATGGAATACTGGTTATTTACCGCAAAACCGCTGATCATGCTCCCCAGAAGGAAATAATAGCCGGTTATGCATTGCCCGATCTGCTGGGGGGATTCGGTGGCCAGGACATAAATATTATCGACATTCCAGCCGCTTATGTCGAATGAATTTTCGCCGGCAGCCCTGAACCGTATCCTGAAGTCAGAGTTCAGGCTATCAGAGATATCGAGCAGCTCGGTAGTCCATGGAATGCTTCCGCCCTGGTTGGAGAACACTTTTACCGTATTCCATGCGCTACCGTTCCATATCTCGACTGCAAGCCTGTTCTGGGTGGTAGTGCTGTAATTGTCAAGGTATACATCGAAGCCAAGAAGGGTCATACTGGCCCCGGGATTCGCGATAAGAGGTGTTTGTAAGGACTGGTCATAATTCACAAGCTGGGGGTTGAAATCAAAAAATGCGGATGGTGCAGGGTTGCCGTTGGCGGATGAGATCTTCCAGTTTGTATAGATGGGTGAAGTGGTCCAGCCATGGGTGGCAAACGAGCCTGAGGACCAGTTCTCGCTGAAAAGGGTATCTTTAAATGCAGGCATTTTCCAGGCAGCGTTCAGCGTTTTGGAGTTAACCGTCAGCTCAGAGGGTGGAGATTTCACCTGCTGCAGAACGGTAGTGATGGTATCGGCAGTCATAATATTGATACTGGCCGAAAAACCAGTATATCCGAAGTGGTTCACGTGGGCGTAATAACTTCCCTTCCATACATGTGGAAAAGATACCCGGTGGTTGGTGTCGAGGATCGCTGAATAAAGGGTATCGGGATAGACCTGGTTTACAAGCTTCACCCTTGTGCCAAGGATATCGTGAGGTGCACAGCTTAAACTGATATTCATTATTACCGGGGCTGTCCAGCACTTGCCGATGGCATTTGAGAACATGGGCGCCGACATGTGATATGATGGGAACACTGCTTTGACCGCCCAGCGGTATGGGCCGCAGGGCAGGGATGGCCAGGAATTGTCGGTGTATGAAAGATTTGAAGTCAGGGCCACGGGGGTCCATATCAGGGGATTCTGTTCTTCACCCTGCCTTAGCCTGTAAAGCTGGTAGTTTTGTACCGAGGCCGGGGAAGTTTGCTCAAGAAGAGATGGCCCGCCGGGGCCATTCATGGTCGCCCTTATCATAAAGTTGCCCTGGGCGGGCACCCAGGACTGGGCTCCGTTCTTTGACCATGACCTGTACTGCGGATTACTGAGGTCGACAGCCAGTCCGGTAGCGTTGGGGTAACTTCCCTCCTGTTGCATTACAAGGTAAAAATCCCCGGAGGTGATAGTAACAGGCGATTGGAACTGAAACTCTATCCATTCAAAAGCTGAAGGGGTAACTGCCACCACCGCAAGCTGGTTCCCCGGCTGAGAGGACGGTCCGCTGGCATCATAAACAGCCATTACAAACACTGCATGGTTATACTGGGCCGGGTAATCTGACTGTATCCCGATGTGCACCTTGCCCCCGCTGACTTTCACAGGCCAGGCAAGGGGAGTGAATTTCATGGCATTTTTGTTTCCGCCTGAAGCCCAAATGGTAAAGACATCCTGTAATCCGTCATCATACAGAAGTTCATAAGGCCCCTGGGAAGGCGGCCAGCTGCAGTGCACCGCCGAGCTTGCTGTATCAAACTGGCAACTGAGGGAAGGAACCGGGTTTGCTGTTTCGTTAAGGCAGTAATTCAGAGTAAAGGCCGGATTGGGAGGAATGTTAACCTGGGCCTGGAAGATGGTATCAAACCCTGTTTTGCTAATGGTAACGGGGTCATATGTACCAGCAGGAAGAGTGAGGGAGTATGCCCCCCCGTCAACTGACATGGCAGTGAAGGAGGTACCTCCGGCAGCAGGCTTGAAAACCAGTTTGGCACCTGTTACAGCTTGCTGGTTCGAACAGGATGTGATTGAGCCGGAAAGAGAGACGTTTTGGGAAAAGATATTGCCATGCATGAATATAATCAGCATGCAAATCAGTAAAATAAAAAATTTACTGTTCTTTACCATTCTCTAAATATACTCTGTATTTATTGATTTTTCTACGTAAATCTGAGTTTTATGTTACAAAATTATTTAAAAAACAGGGTGATAGCATTTTTTTTCTGGTCTTTCTCAATGGAGAAATAAAAAATTCCTATCTTTGCACTCCCAAAATTGAATATCAAACTCAGATTATGTACGCAATCGTGGAAATAGCCGGCCAGCAATTCCTGGTAGAGAAGAAAGACGAAATCTTCGTTCACAGGCTTGAAGGTGAAGCAGGTTCAAAAGTTGAATTCGAAGAAGTTCTGTTACTTGACGACAAAGGAAAGGTCAGTATTGGCACACCCCATGTTGAAGGCAGCAAGGTTACCGGCAAGATCATTGATCATGTGAGAGGCGACAAAGTCATCGTGTTCAAGAAGAAGAGAAGAAAAGGATTCCAGAAAGAATCAGGCCATCGCCAGGACTTCACAAAAATTCTGATTGAGAATATCAGTGTTAAAGGAGCAAAGGCAGCCAAAGTAAAAGAAGGCGAAGCCGCAGAATAATATTGATTAACAGGTTAACAGCTTATTTGATATGGCACATAAAAAAGGTGCGGGAAGTTCAAGCAACGGGCGTGAATCCCACAGTAAACGTTTAGGTATCAAGATTTATGGCGGACAATTCGCCTCATCAGGAGCAATCATTGTAAGGCAGAGGGGCACTGTTCATAGTCCGGGCCTTAACGTTGGCATAGGCAAGGATCATACGTTATTTGCCCTCACCGACGGCCTGGTGGAGTTTAAGAGAAAGCGCCAGGACCGCTCGTACGTGTCGATTGTACCTTTGACTGAAGAAAAGAACTGATCCGTTGCGGGTCAAAAAAAGCTGTTCCCTGGCCGGGAACAGCTTTTTTTTTGCATCCCCCATCCCGCATCCTGCATCCTGCATCCCGCATCCCGCACATCCTGCATCCTGCATCCTGCATCCCGCATCCTGCATCCTGTCAACAACATTTTGTACCTTTGCACCTAAAATCGAACCCCCATGCTACAGCTATCAACGATCAGGGAAAAAACATCAGAAGTCATAGAACGGCTTAAACTGAAAAATTTTGACGGTGAAAAGATTATCAATCAGATCATCAGGGTTGATGATATCAGAAGGGAAGCTCAGAAAGCCCTTGACGAACTGCAGGCCCAGGGCAACAACCTGGCTAAGGAGATCGGACTGCTGTACAAGCAGGGAAAAGCCGGTGAAGCGAACCAGTTGAAAGAAAAAACCGCTGAACTTAAACTCAGGGCAAAGGAATTCGACGAGAAACTTGAACTTGCCCGTAAAGAGCTTGATGAATTGCTTGTGAAAGTTCCTAATCTTCCTCATCACAGCATTCCCGCCGGAAGAACCGCCGAAGACAATGAGATCGTGTTTTCGGAGATCGCACTAATACCCTCATCAGGCGAATATCTTCCCCATTGGGACCTCATCACGAAATACGATATAATAGATTTTGCCACAGGTACCAAGATCACAGGTTCCGGCTTCCCTGTCTACAAAGGCAAAGGAGCCCGTTTGCAGAGAGCCCTTATCAATTTCTTTCTTGACCAGGCCATCGCTGCAGGTTATGCCGAAGTGCAGCCCCCTTACCTGGTCAATGCAGCCTCTGCTTTTGCAACGGGGCAGCTTCCCGATAAAGACGGACAGATGTATTTTGACCAGACCGATGAACTTTATCTTATACCTACCGCTGAAGTTCCCGTTACAAACATATACAGGGACTGCATCCTTAAAATCCAGGATTTGCCTGTAAAGAACGTGGCTTACTCCGCCTGTTTCCGCAGGGAGGCCGGATCATGGGGAAAGGAAGTAAGAGGACTCAACAGGCTCCACCAGTTCGATAAAGTGGAGATCGTTCAGATCACAACACCCTCAGAATCTTACAACACTTTGGAGGTGATGAAGGATTACGTGGCCACACTTCTCAGGAAACTTGAACTCCCTTTCAGGATCGTGAAGCTTTGCGGAGGCGATATTAGTTTTACTTCCGCCATGACCTACGATATGGAAGTATGGTCAGCCGGTCAGAAACGCTGGCTGGAGGTCAGTTCCGTTTCCAATTTCGAAACTTTCCAGTCGAACCGCCTGAAACTCCGTTATAAGGACGAAGCAGGCAAGATTAACCCCGCTCATACACTTAATGGAAGCGCCCTCGCCCTTCCCAGGATTGTTGCGGCATTGCTTGAACTCAACCAGACGCCCGAAGGTATCAGAATACCTGAAATTCTTCGCCCCTACTGCGGGTTCGACATGATTAATTAACCGCTTCCTGCTGCAGGATCGAATTTATCGTATATTTATCGCTGTTTTAACAGGCAGGGATCACAAGTTTACACTTGTAATTTGTCCTCCATGCCCCCGGAATTGGTTTTCCGTTTCCGGTGCAGTGATTAACGTTTACCTTGAAGATCATGAACGCTTTGTTTCATTTTTTGAATCCGGCGGACAAAATCAGGCTGAACCTGGCAGTCCTCCTCTTAATTGTGTTCTCTGCAATCGCTTGCCAAAAACAAAATACAGATATTCCTCCCCTTCCGGTTTGGGAAGATAATGGCAGCGATTCAGCAACATTGAAAATTAATATTCAGACAGCCCAGGGAATCAAGATTTACGGACAATATGTAAATCTTGCTCTGAGCAGTGACAGTCTGAATAAAAGGATTCTGGTAAGGCAAACACCCACAAACTCGGCAGGATTTGCTAATTTCAGGAAGCTATACCCCCGGGTCATCTATTACAATTGTTATGTAATAATTCAGGCTAGCACATATTATGGTTCTGGTTCTGTAAGGCTGAGACCAGGCATGGTGAAAGACACCATTTTAACCGTATATTAAATAATGAAAGTCGGCGGAAAGCATTATCGCACGGTTTGGATGCAGGGCACATCCGTTTTTTTTATTGAGCAGAACCTCCTTCCTTTCGAATTCCGTGTGCTTGAAGCAACTGATTACAGGCAGTCCTGTCATGCCATCCGCAGTATGCAGGTCAGAGGAGCAGGCGCGATAGGCGCTATTGCGGGGTTTGCCATGGCCCAGGCCTTTCTTGAATCCAGAAAATCAGGTGACCCCGGTCTTGCAGGAAAAGCCAGGATTGAAATAGAAGCCACCCGTCCCACTGCAAGGAACCTGTTCCATGCCGTTGAAAACGTGTATGCGGCTGGCCTGCTTTCTGCAGATAAAGCATCAGAGGTTGCGCAGTCGATCGCAGATAAAGATTCTGAAGACTGCCGGAAAATCGGAGAATACGGAGAACCATTGATTAAAGACGGGTTCAGGATAGAAACCCATTGCAATGCAGGCTGGCTTGCGTTTGTCGACTACGGATCGGCCCTTTCACCTATTTACCTTGCCCATAACAAGGGTAAACATATTTTTGTGTACGCGGATGAGACCCGTCCAAGAAGCCAGGGTGCCAGGCTCACTGCCTGGGAACTCCGTGAAGAAGGCGTTCAGCATACCATCATTCCCGACAACGCAGGGGCCTGGCTGATGGCAAACGGAAAGATCGACATGATGATCACCGGGGCTGACCGCATTGCGGCTAACGGGGATACTGCCAACAAAATAGGCACTTTTGAAAAAGCCCTGGCTGCAAAAGCCCTTGGCGTCCCCTTTTATATCGCAGCTCCTCTATCAACATTTGACCTGAACTGCAGTTCAGGAAAAGATATTCCCATCGAAGAAAGATCCGGAGATGAAGTTCTTTATGCCGAAGGGCCCGATGAGTCAGGGATCATTCACAGGATACGCCTGGCTTCTCCGGGTTCAGAGGCGTTCAACCCGGCATTCGACGTTACTCCGGCGGAGCTGATCACAGGGATTATTACAGAGAAAGGAATAATCGAGGCGAGCGGGAAGGGAATAAGAGGGGTGATGGCTGGATGAATGGATGCAGGATGCGGGATGCAGGATGCAGGATGCAGGATGCGGGATGAAGAAATAAAGGAATGAAGGAATGAAGGAATGAAGGAATGAAGGAATGAAGGAATGAAGGATTGAAGGAATGAAGGATTGAAGGAATGAAGGATTGAAGGAAAGAATAAACAATTAATAAGATAAGCCATGAACAAAAAATTATTCTTCAGTTATATGATCGCGGTTCTGATCATAACCGGACTTTTTACTGCAAGTTTTGCCCGTCAGTCAGCACCGGCCGACAATCCGCAGAAAACACAAAAAGGAAACAGCAAGAAAAAGAAGGCCGACAAGGAGAAAGACGCAGACAAGGAAAAAAAGAAAGAAGATTCGGTTTACAATTCAGCCCTTGTTTCGGGGCTGAAGTGGAGGAGCATAGGTCCTGCATTCACCTCGGGCCGTATTGCTGATTTCGCGGTCAATCCGAAGAATCACAGCGAATGGTTTGTTGCCGTGGCTTCGGGACATATCTGGAAAACCACGAACAACGGGACCACTTTTGACCCGGTGTTCGACTCCTATGGAGCATATTCGATGGGCTGCATCATTTACGACCCGAACAACACCAATGTACTCTGGCTCGGGACAGGGGAACATAACCATCAGCGTTCGCTGGGTTACGGGAACGGTGTATATAAAAGCTCCGATGGCGGGAAGAGCTGGACCAATATGGGATTAAAGGAATCACGCCAGATCGGTAAGATCGTCGTTGATCCTAGGAATTCCGATATCGTTTTTGTGGCTGCGGAAGGTTCGGTGTGGGGGCCCGGAGGGGACCGCGGACTGTATAAATCGACCGATGGCGGAAAGAACTGGAAGAAAGTACTCGAGATCAGCGAGAATACAGGTGTAAACAATATCCTGATTGATCCGAGGAATCCTGATATTATGTACGCATCTTCGGAACAACGACGCAGGCATGTGTTCACCAAAATCGGAGGCGGTCCCGAAACTGCATTGTATAAATCGGCAAATGCCGGCGAGACCTGGGATAAAATGAGCAGTGGCCTGCCCTCGGCCGACAAGGGAGGCATAGGGATGGCTATTTCCCCGATAAATCCCGATATAGTTTATGCAATCATCGAGAGCAATCCGGATGACGCAGGGTTCTACAGGAGTTCCGACAGGGGGGCTTCCTGGCAGAAAATGAGCAATCATGTGGCCCAGGGACAGTATTATAACATTATCTTTCCTGACCCGAAAACCCTTGACAAGATCTATTCGGTAGAAACCGTATCACAGGTGAGCGAGGATGGGGGCAAGACCTGGAAACCCATAGGGAATAACAAACGTCATGTTGATGATCATGCCATGTGGATTGATCCTGACGACAGCAGGCATTTCCTTATAGGAGGTGACGGTGGTATTTATGAATCTTTTGACGGAGGAAAAGAATACGTTTTCAAATCTAACCTCCCCGTGACACAGTTTTACAGGGTGCAGGTCGACAATTCAAGTCCGTTCTATTATGTTTACGGCGGCACCCAGGACAACAACAGCTTCGGAGGACCTTCGAGAAACATTAACAGTACGGGAGTTCTTACCGACGATTGGTTTGTGACCCAGGGCGGCGATGGATTCTGGACCCAGATCGATCCTGTTGACCCGAATATTGTGTATTCTGAATACCAGTACGGTGGAATGACCCGGTATGACCGGAAGAGCCAGGAGGGCGTGGATATCAGGCCGGAGCCGCGCAAGGGCGAAGACACCTACAAATGGAACTGGAACACCCCGCTGATGCTGAGTCCGCATTCACACACCCGCTTATACACCGCTGCGAACAAGGTTTTCAGGAGCGATGACCGCGGACAGACCTGGCAGGTGATTAGCGATGACCTTACTGCAAAGATCGACAGGGACCACTGGCCGGTCATGGGGAAATACTGGAGTGTGGATGCCGTGCAGAAGAACATTTCCACCTCGCTTTACGGCACTATCATTGCCATGGACGAATCACCTGTGAAGGAAGATCTTTTATATATCGGCACTGATGACGGGCTTATCCAGGTGACACAGGATGCAGGAAAAAACTGGACGAGGATTGACAAATTCCCGGGAGTGCCTGAGAATACTTATGTGAGCGACATCATGGCTTCCCGTTTTGATGAGAATATGGTATTTGCTTCCTTCGATAATATTCTCAGGGATGATTTCAAACCTTATATCCTGAAGAGCAGCGACAAGGGGAAAACCTGGGTCTCAATAGCAGGAAATCTTCCTGAAAAAGGGACGGTTCACAGCATACAACAGGATTTCGTCAACCCTGAACTCATTTTTGCAGGGACCGAATTTGGTGTATTTTTTACGATTGACGACGGGAAGAACTGGATCCGCCTGAAGTCGGGCATCCCCGACGTACAGATCCGTGATATGGCAATACAGATGAGGGAGAGCGACCTCATTGTTGCCACTTTCGGAAGGGGCTTTTATATCGTTGATGATTACAGTCCGCTCAGGTTCCTCAAGAAAGAGACCCTCGACAAGGAAGGGTATATTTTCCCTGTCAAGGATGCCCTTATGTACCTTCAGGGTGATACCAAATACGGACAAGGCTCGACCGTTTTTATTGCAAAGAACCCTGATTTCGGAGCGGTTATCACCTGGTATCTGAAGGAGGTTCCGAAGACGAAAAAGGAAATCCGCCAGGAAAAAGAGAAAGAACTGTTCAAAAAGGGAGAGCCCATCCCCCAGCCTTCTGAGGCAGATCTGAGGGCCGAAAAGCAGGAAGTAAAGCCCTACCTGACCTTCCTGATCACCGATGAGAAAGGTAATCCGGTTCGTACAATCAATAAATCCCCCTCAAAAGGGATCAACCGGGTGAACTGGGATCTGCGGTATCAGAGTGTAAGGCCTGTGAATGCTGATAAGTATGATCCTCTTTCGGATAATGGCAACGGAGTACTTGCCATGCCTGGAAAATATAAGGCCAGTATGAGCATTACAACAGGCGGTGAAACCAGGCTTCTTGCCGGGCCTGTTGAGTTCATCACAAGGCCGCTTGAGAATACCAGCCTTCCCTCAGCCAACAGGCAGGCCGTGGTTGAGTTTCATAAAAAAGTCGCCGATCTTACCAGGGTAATGCAGGGCACTGAGGATTATACCGAAAACCTGAATAAAAGGGTTGTAAGCATGTTGCAGGCATTGACCATCACACCCGGCATGCCGGCCGATCTGATAAAGAAAGCGAAAGACCTTCAGGCTCAGATCGATGTGATCCTTAACCAGAAGTTCAACAAGGTGAGCAATGTTCCGAGCGAGGAGGAAAATCAGCCTTCACCGGTCACCCTGAACCAGAGGCTTGGAAAACTCAGCTGGATCAGCTTTGGCAGTACAGGGGATCCGACAAAAACACAGCTTGACGCATATAACATACTGCTTGATGAATTCCCCCCGGTTTACAACCAGGTGAAACAGCTGGGTGAGGTCGATGTTCCCCAGCTCGAGAAAGCCCTTGAAGCAGCCGGTGCCCCGCTAACTCCAGGCAGGCTGCCTGAATGGAAAAAATAAAGAGCCTGTCATGAAAAATGTACGAAGTACGATGTACGATGTACGAATTCAGTAACAGGCCCTTTAAAGGAGGTTGTTCGAAAGGACAGCCTCTTTTTTTCAGGATCAGATCTTAATTTTCACGCCAAAGTTGAGGCCTACATTGTTCATAGGGAAGGAATTTTTCAGAGCCTGTGATGGTGAATCATCGGCAGGAGCATACCCGGTCAGATCCTTGACAAATTTGGTCTCTTTCTGGCTCGTTTTAAGGCTTCCCAGTTTGTCTTCGCCGTTGACCGTGAACTTGGTGACTTTACTTTTGGTCGGGGAATATGCCATTGCATCATAATAAATCTCAACATAGAGTGCAAGCATGTCGGAGAGGTCAAAATCGCAACCGATAGCGGCAGACCCCCCGATAGATACTCCTCCGGTGTATTTAATCACACCTGTGATCGTATTGCTTCCGGTTGTCTGTTCGAATTTATCCTTGATATTCGGAATAATCCCGACCAGGACGCCAACCCTTGCATAGGGTGATACACTGCCAAGATCAAAATCGGGCTGGATCACGATGGCCGGAACAAGCTGAAGCATTCCGCCAGCGTATTTATCCCACCCGGTGGTTGATGCTAATGGGGCACTGACAGGAAGTGTTGATTCATAATTAACCTTTGTGTTGAATCCCATGCGGTAGGCTACTCCGAGTTCAATGGCCATAAAGTCATTGACTTTGATACCGGCTCTAAGGACAGGCGCAAAGCCTTTTCCAAGTCCGACCGGGTTTGCTTTGGTAGCTGTATTTGCAAGGTCATAGGTACGTGCGGTACACCATCCGGCTCCGACGCCAAGTGAAACATAAAAGGAACTCTGTGCGAATGTGTATGCTGTGAATGCAAGGCATACAGTAAGTAAAGCTAACTTTTTCATGATTTTCTGGTTTTGGTGAAACATGATTTCGGGCGCAATTTACAGAAAAAAGAATTAATCAAAATAACAAGACCATGAGGAGTTTCTAACAACAATTACGAATTACGAGTTACGAATTACGAATTACGATTTCAATTACGATTTACGAATAATCCCCAATCCCTAATCCCTAATCCCTAATCCCTAATCCCTAATCCCCAACCCCTAACCCCTAATCCCTAATAACCAACAACCAATAACCAATAACAAATAAATCTTCCTACTTTTGTCCTTGATAAATTACTTTTTATTCAGCGCTTTTGGCCCGCAAATCTTATTTCAGGGATATTCTTTCGGTTTTTGGCAGCAACCTGTCGGTCACCTTCAGCAACCTGCTGATCGGCATTATTCTTTCGAGGGTGCTTGGAGCTGCAGGCTTTGGCCTGTATTCATCGCTCATCGTGGTTCCTGTCATTGTGATCGGCTTTACCCAGCTGGGCATCAGGCGATCGACCATCTACCATATAGGAAAAAAAGACGTTGACGAAAACAATCTTGCTTCGGCACTGATCCTTTTGTGGTTTTACACTTCGGCTTTAAGCATCATTATCTGCGGATTAGTTTTCTTTTTCTCGGCCAACCAGCCTTATGATCCTCTGATGGTAGTGCTGGTCCTGCTTACCATTCCTTTGCTGCTGATGAACATCTTTGCCGGTGGCATATTTCTTGGCAAGGAAGAGATTTTCAGAGCCAACATCATCAATGCCGGTCCAACCCTGATCACCCTTGTACTGACTGTTCTTTTTGTATGGTTGATGAAACTCTCAGTACTGGGAGCGTTCATCGCAATAGCAGCTGCAAATTTCATTATGTTTTTTTATGTATACCGCACACTTATTGGTGAATACAGGTATAAGATCACCTGGAAGTATCATGAGGGTTTGATGAAAAGCATGGTCAGGCTGGGCCTTGTAAATGCGGTTGCGATATTTGTGATGCAGCTGAATTACCGTATCGACGTGCTGATGCTGAAAAAACTCTCAATTCTTGAACAGGTGGGTTTTTATTCCCTTGCGACCCAGATTGCCGAGCAGATCTGGCATATTCCCCATGCAATTGAATCAATCGTACTCAGCAGAAGTGCCAACACCAATGACAACGTGGATATGACCAGGGTCGTTGCTTCAATTTTCAGGGTTTCCATGCTTTTTGGAATACTTGGGGCAGGGATCATCTTTGTGGTTGCTCCTTATATAATCCCACTCATTTTTGGGGCCGCATTTGTAAGCAGCGTACCAATGATACAGGCTATTCTTCCCGGGGTGCTGATACTTGTCGGGTTCCGCATTCTTAACAGCATGCTGGTTGGAAAAGGTAAGCCCGAGATAGCCATATATGCATTCGTTCCGGCTCTTGTAATCAATTTCATTGCAAACATATTCATGATCCCCAGATTCGGGGGAATGGGAGCCGTGTGGTCAACAAACATCAGTTACATCCTTGGTTCGATCGCTTTCCTTATCATATTTTCGAAAAAAGTCAAAATGCCCTTATCAGAGATCCTTACACTCAGGAAAAGTGATTTTCTGTTTTTCCGCGACATCAGGAAACTAAGGAAAAAAAAGGTCGCTGTCAATTCATAACCGGTGTTGTGGCCGATCAGCCTTTTAACCTGAAGAATTCAAGAATTTTCCCTGTAATGAACCTGATCTGGGATATCTTAAGATCATGGTAGAAAGGCAGTCTCACAATACAATCGCAAAACCGGTCGGTATTTAACAGGGGCTGACCGGTATATTTATCCCTGAAGAACGGGCTGGAATGAAGTGGCAGGTAATGAAACACAGCCTGGATTCCATACTGTTTAAGGTATTGAAGCAGAGAGTCGCGGATTTCACTCGTCGCGACCGTGAAGTAGAACAGGTTTCCGTTCACCGTCGCATAATCAGGGAGCACAGGCCGTTTAAGAAATCCCAGTTCTTCGTGTAGCTGAAGTTCATCATAATACTTCCGCCAGATCTTCTTCCTACGCTCCTGAATCGGATCAAACTCCTGCAGCTGTGTCCAGAGCAAGCCGGCAATAACATCTGCCGGCAGAAAGGAGGAACCGATATCGACCCAACCATATTTATCGATCTCACCACGATAAAAGGCAGCACGGTTGGTCCCTTTTTCCCAGATGATCTCTGCTCTTTCCTTCAATGTGTCGTCATTTACGATAAGTAATCCGCCTTCACCTGAAATGATATTTTTCGTTTCATGAAAGGAAAAGGTGCCGAGATGTCCAAGGCTGCCAAGGGGTTTACCTTTATAATACGAATCGATGGCGTGAGCGGCATCTTCAACCACCCATAAGTTATGGCGGCTGGCAATTTCAAGTATTGGGTCCATGTCGCAGGCGACACCAGAATAGTGCACAACAACTACAGCTTTTGTACGGGGTGTTACGAGCCTTTCAATTTCCTGCGGATCAATATTCGGGATGTCATGAAGCGTGTCGGCGAATAAAATTTTTGCACCCCTGAGCAGGAACGCATTGGCCGTTGATATGAAGGTGAAGGAAGGCATGATGACCTCATCTCCGGGTTCAATCCGGCATAGCAGGGAAGCCATCTCCAACGCATCGGTGCATGATGTGGTCATCAGTACTTTTAGGAAGCCAAAGCGTTCTTCGAAAAAACGATGACACTTTTTTGTGTAAATCCCGTTCCCAGCAATTGTTCCCGACATAGCCGCGCGGATCATTTGAAGGAGTGAGTTCCTTGAGAAATGTGGCTTATTGAATGGAATTGGGTTCATACCTTAAAAAAATGGCGAAATGGTGAAATGGTGAAATAGCGAAATAGCGAAATGGCGAAATAGCGAAATGGTGAAATGGCGAAATGGTGAAATTAATAAATAGCGAAATTTAAAAAAACAAAATTATGAAATTGTTGCGATCATGAACTATTTCCCGGTAAACTGATCGGCAAAGCGTTTCCAGGATGTCTGATAGAATAACCAGAGGATGTAATCTGAAAATTTCAGATAGAACGATCGTTTCCGGGTTTTCCATTCAAATTTCCTGTCGACGCCTTCGGGATAAGTATCAAAAACTCCTTCAAGAAACATACGGCCGTAACTGTGATTGTAACTATAGGCCCAGTATGCTGTCATGAGACTCCTGGTGTTCCATAGAGTCCTGAACATTTTCCGGCGCATGGCATCTTTGTTGTATAAGCTAATCCAGATATCGTTCATCGTATTTTCAATTTCCCTGTGATCCATAGATGCTGTATCTGATGTGGCTATCATACAGTGATAATGTTGCCAGTCGGAGGGGTAATTCTGCAAAACAATCTGGTTCCTGGCTTTCATGCGTTTATAAAGGACCGTGCCGGGAAGCGGGGTCAGGATCGTGCTCTGGCAGCAGTCAATTGAACTGTTTTTAATGAAATCGCGGCGGGCAAGCAAATCTTCTTTTTTATCACTTTCCATGCCGAATATCATGGCAGCAAGTATTCCGATACCATGTTTATGAATTTTCCTGAAGGTTTTTTCATAAGAATCTACTCCACGCTTCAGATTGAGATTTTTTCTTGTGTCTTTTAGCGCCTGTATCGTTTCTGCTTCAATACCGATCAGGATGATGACACAACCACTTCTCCGGGCCCAGTAAAGGACTTCATCATTATCGGCAAAATTCAGTGCAGCCTGGGAGAACCAGTATTTTTTAATTCCGCGCTGTACCATGCCTTTAAAAAGCCTTATTGCACGCTCTTCCGCTCCTTTTTTATGATTGACCAAGTTGTCGTCGATAAAAAACAAAAGCGGACGGGTTGTTTGTTCCAGTTCATCAAGGACATCCTCAACATCACGTTCCCTGTAGGTGCCTCCACACAGCTGTGTGACAGTGCAAAAGTCACATCCCATGGGACAGCCCCGTGAGGTTTGAACCAGGTCATATGAATACGGGTATTTAAAGATTTCCCTCTGCACATGCGGTATATCTTTGATATCGGCTAATCCGCCTTCATAAAGACGTTTCGCCTGTCCGGCTTCAAAGTCGGCTATAAAAGCAGGCCAGGCCCCTTCGGCCTCACCCGTGACCACGGTATCTACATATTGACCTGCCTCTTCAGGACAGGTTGAAGCATGACTTCCGCCCATCACGGTATGGATCCCTGATTGACGGTACACTGCAGCAATCTCATAAGCACGGGGGGCATTCGGTGTAAAGCTGGTGAAAGCGACGAGGTCGGCAGGCCTGAATGTGAATGGCTCAAAGCTTTCATCGAGAAGCTCCACTTCCCAATGAGGAGGAGTAAGGGCAGCCACCAATCCCAGGGCCACGGGCATGACCCGTTCAACGCCTTTATTAAGAAAACCCTTCCGCAATTGAATGGCCGGATTGATAAGCAGTAGTTTCCGCCTCGTTTTTGTTGTCATTTTTTCAGCGTTGAATGATTCAACTTGAAATTCAAGATACGAATGTACCTTTTATTCCTTTACTTTTGCCTGAGAACTGTAACAGCTGACCCAATAAGAAAATTCATGGAAACAGCCGATCTGAGCAAGATCCCTCCCTTTTTCATCCTTGGCAGGCCCCGTTCGGGAACCACCTTGCTTACGACCCTTTTTAATGCTCATCCCAACATAAGGATAGCTCCCGAGTTTCCGATCATGTTTTTCCTGTATCAAAGATTCAGGAAAGTCAAACACTGGGATGAAGAAACGATCATTTCGTTCGTCGATCATGTTTTTTACTTCTCCAAATTCAACATCCGCAGGGTAGAAAACCTGAAGCTTGACAGGGAATTTTTAATCAGTGAATTACTGAAATACAAGGACCGGGCGTCGATCCAGCTTTTTCTGAAAAGCATCAATTATTTTGCCTTCTCGGTGTACGACAAGAAGGAGACCTTGTGGATAGGAGATAAAAATCCTGTGTATTCATTATATGCAAGCCGCCTTATAAAGATTTTCCCGGATGCCAAATTCATTTGCATTATCAGGGATTACAGGGATAATTTCATTTCGATCAAAAAGCTGGCCGAGAAGGATGTCGCGGTTGAAGCGCCTGTAGTCAGCCTGCAGGTTGCACGCTGGAGATATTTCATCAGCAGGTTCCTGGAATACAAGCGCCTTTATCCTGACCGGTTTTACATTTTAAAATATGAAGATCTTGTTACAGAACAGGAGAAGACCTTCCATTCACTTTGTGATTTCCTGGGCATAAGCTATGATGCATCGGTATTTGATTTCCATAAAAAGAAAGATGAAACTGTAAATACTTATGGCAATTTTATTTACGAGAAATTTCACGAAAATCTGCTTAAGCCTGTCAACACAGGGCGGATGAACACATGGCAAAACGTTCTTACACCAAAGGAAGTAAGAATTGCCGACCAGATCGCCGGTAAATATGCTGACCGACTAGGTTACAAGAGGGAGTACAAACGTTTTAGCTTATGGTTGTTTATCAGATCGGTCCCAATGATGGTTTATCACTATCTGCTGATCATGCTGATGGTCCTGGGTACTTATTTGCCCTATAAAGTCAGCCAATGGTGGTTTGTTAACTCACTCATCCTTCTCAAGACCTATATGTGGTTATCGGGAAAGAAGTCTGCGATCGGACAATGATATCCGCCAGGACAGATCTTTATAAAGAATCCAGTTTATCTGCCCCGATCGTGCGGTCAGCGAATTCCCCGCTGAGATAACGCTGCATGAGTTTATAACGTTGCAATTTCCCGCTTGAAGTTTTCGGGATTTCATTTGATTTTAACAGTACCACCTCATCGGTGGAAATTCCGAGGTTATTCCGGAGCAGGGCCCTGAGGCGCTGAAATGTTTCAATGGCTTTTTGTTCGGGCACACCGGCCAGGAAGGCGATGACTTTGTCCTGGTTGGTCTTTTCGTCGGTTACGCCTCCATAACAAACCTTCCCTGGCTTTATTTCATCGATGGTAATGGCAACCTCTTCCAGGTCGTTGGCAAAATAATGCCGGCCATTCCTGAAAATGATATCCTTATGACGACCGCTGATATACAGCCTGCCTTCGAAAAAGAACCCTATATCACCGGTGCGCAGCCATTCCCCGCAATAAGCAGTGATCCTGGTTTCGGGCATGTTGTAATATCCCGAGGTGATACTGGGACCTTTCAGCTGAATATGTCCGGATGTTCCCTCAGCTACACAATTATCCTGGTCATCCACAATCCTGATATAAATATCGTTGATAGCTGTTCCGACCTCAGAGAGTACCCTGGCGGCAGGATCTGAAGGACCGACCGCCTTTGCAAGGTGTTCCCGGTCAAGCAGAAATGCATCAAACGTCTCAGCGACGGATCTTTCGCGCAGGGGAGCAAATGAAACGGCCAGGGTAGCTTCAGCCATACCGTATACAGGCATCATTGTTTCGGGTTTGAATCCGTAGGGAACGAGAAA
This sequence comes from Bacteroidota bacterium, assembly GCA_037134895.1. GTDB lineage: Bacteria > Bacteroidota > Bacteroidia > Bacteroidales > FEN-979 > CAIRDP01. The sequence goes on along the minus strand of JBAXLI010000017.1, from coordinate 29,973 downwards.
GCCGATAAAGTCCTTCATTGTTTTAACAGAGATCGGTTCGGCTCCGTTGAGCAAGGCTTTCATTCGGGAGAAATCCCAGTCCGGGTCAGGCTTCTTCCGGCCGAAGTGCCTTAACACCAGGGATAATCCGAAATTGGTGCAACCTGAGATCGTCACTTTACTGCGACTCATCAGGTTTAGCCATAATCCAGGGTTCATAATGAAATCGATGGTCTCAAGCTGGTATTGAAACACCATGCTGTAAATGGGTGTGAGATGGTAACCGATGAGACCCATATCGTGAAACAAAGGCATCCAGTTCCCAAAAACATCAGGATATTCAAGATCCAGCCCGAGGCGGATGGCATCCATATTCACCATCATGTTCCTGTGTGTGAGCATGACCCCTTTCGATTCACCGGTACTGCCTGAAGAAAACTGGATGAATGCGAGGTCATCAGGCTTGAGGTCCGGTTCAGGGAATTCTCCTGTGCATTTCAGGTCTGTCCTGTGTTTTACAATACCCTGGGGCAGGCCTTCCACATCTTTCAATTCAGGGCTCATGAAAATATACGGTTGCTCCAGTTGCCGGAACACGCTCATCAATTTTACAACCGGGGGATTTATACCTGTAAAAGTTACCGGGGATTGCAGGGTTGTGGGTACAACTCCAAGTAAAAAACAACCCCAGAGCAATTCAATAGTTTCTTTGTTGGTCAGGGTTGCTATAATCAGCTTATCACTCTTCCGGAGTCCCAGATTATAAAGTCCGGCAGCGATACGTTTTGCTTCTTCCAGTAATTCCTGATATGTCTGGCAGAGAATATTCCCGCTCTTATCGGAATACCCGACAAACAAGTCAGGATGCATTGCAGATGCCCTGGTCAACAAGTCGGGCAAAGTCAGTTCCGGCTGGTAATATTTGCTTATTTCTGGCATGAACAGTGAATATTATTAAACAGGAATGCAAAGTAAAGTAAAAATCGGCTATATGCCAATGCGAGGAATATTTGTACTTTTGTCATGAAATACACATCACATGAATATTCAAGATTTCATTTCCAAAATAGAAGCAGAATATGAAGACCTGAAACCGGGCATTCTTAAACCGGGCAGTTTATTCAGGGAAGCTTTTGAATGGAATTCCATAAACGCGCTCATCCTCATCGCGATGGTCAAGGTAGAATACAATGTAACCATCAATGCCGAAGATATTGCAACCTCAAAAACTGTAGAAGATCTTTACAGGATCATTGAAAACCGGGTATAATAATTTTCAGAGGCAATCTTGTTTGTCAGTAAAAACAACCCTGCCCTCAAATTCCCCGTTCAGATAGCGTTGCATCAGTTTATAACGTTGCAATTTGCCGCTGGAGGTCTTCGGGATTTCATTTGATTTCAAAAGAACCAATACATTAACTGAAACACCCAGTTTACTACGCAGTAATTTCCTGAGTTCCCTGAAGGTGGCCAATGCTTTTTCTTCCTGCAGCCCGGCAATAAAGACAACTACACTTTCACAGCCTGTTTTGCGGTCGGTAACCCCTCCCATACAAACCTTTCCATACTTAATGTCCTCGATTGTACTGGCCAGTTCCTCCAGGTCGTTTGCAAAGTAGTGCATGCCGTTTTTAAAGATGATATCTTTTGACCTTCCGCTGATATACAGTCTGCCCTCAAAAAAGAACCCCATATCCCCTGTCCTGAACCACTCCCCGCAGAAAGAGGATGCTGTGACTTCCGGATTTCTATAGTACCCTTTGGTAACACTCGGGCCTTTAATCTGGATATAGCCATAATTCCCCTCATCCACGACCAGGTCATGATCATCGGTAATCCTGATCTCCATATCATTCAGTGCAACGCCAACTTCCGAAAGTATCCTTGCTGAAGAATCGGAAGGTTCAACCCTCATGGCCTTGTGATCACGGTCGAGCAATGAGGCATTGAAGGCGGTTGAAACAGGTGCTTCCCAAAGATTAGCAAAAGAAATTGCAAGAGTTGACTCAGACATTCCATAAACCGGCATCATCATCTCAGGCCTGAAATTATATGGTTTCAGAGCTTCCACAAATTCCTGCATCACTTTGACCGAAATGGGTTCGGCACCATTCAACAAGGTTTTCATCCCCTAAAAATCCCAATCGGCGATAAGTCTGCCTCTCTTCAAATGTTTTAAAACCAATGCGAGCCCGAAATTTGTTGTACCTCCAATGGTTACTTTCTGCCGGCTTATTATATTCAGCCATAATCCCGGGTTCATAATAAAATCCAGTGTCTCGACATGGTATTGGGGAACCATGGAATAAATGGGTGTGATATGATACCCGATCAGACCCATGTCATGAAAAAGCGGCATCCAGTTACCCCAGTGATCGGGAAAATGTGAATCAGTGCCTACGCGGATAGCATCCATGTTAATCATCAGGTTGTTCTGTGTAAGCATGACCCCTTTGGGGTCGCCTGTGCTGCCCGATGAGAACTGTATGAATGCAAGATCATCGGGTGCCAGGTCAGGTTCAGGAAAGGTTCCGGTAGTATCCAGTTCGTCTTTATGCTTTATTTTGCCAGCCAGCAGTTCAGGGGGATCCTGCGTCCCTGAACTTAAGAAAATCCATGGAGCCTGAAGCAGTTCTGATACTTTCAGCAATTTTAGGAGGGCGGGATTGTCATCAGCAAAGTTTGTCGGAGGCTGTAAAATGGTGGGAACGAGTCCAAGCAGGAAAGATCCCCAGAGTATCTCTATGGTTTCCCTGTTGTACCGGGTAGCGATGATTATCTTATCACCCTTTTTCAAACCCAGCCTGAACAGGCCTGCAGCAATATTTTTTGCTTCGTCAAGCAGTTCCCCGTATGTTTGAATCGTTAAGACTGAGTTCTTGTCATAATACCCGATTGAAAGTTCTGGATTTTTAAGTACTGCCCTTTTCAGAAGGTCAGGCAAGGTCAGTCCGTGATGGAAATATTCATTCTCTATGGGCATTCGTCTTCATTTAAACGTATCGAGTTATGGGTAGCTGGTTTTGATTTCGATCTTTTCAGTGCGGTTAACTGCTCTGCATCAGGTTTACTCCCTCGACCGCCAACTGCTCTATTGTAAGATCTTCAAAGAAAAGAGAGGGAGGCCATTCAAATCCAAATTTGTTCTGGGTGTCTTCAGACAGTAAAATAGCCCTTATTGAATCTATACCATAGGTTGACAAAGGGCTGGCGGGATCGACAGGCAGGCCCTTGTTCAGATGGAGTGAAGTCCATGCGACCAGAAAATCTTCAATTCGCTTTGCATCCATTTACAGAAATGTTTGTGATGATCGCATTCTTCCTTCTCCCTGCAAAATTAGAAAAAGAAGGGCAGTTGCGAAAAAAAAAGTAATTTTGCTTTAGGATTCAACAACCGATCATTCAAAGCATTCGATGGCCTTATTTGAGATAGCAGATGTTCGTATTGCCGGGATTTCGGCATGTGTTCCCAAAAAAACACTGTCGAACCGGGATTACGGCTGGATAAAACAAAAGGAACGGGAGCAGGTTATACAGACAATCGGTGTGGAAACCCGGCATATTGCCGTACCCGGACAAACAACATCAGACCTCTGCTGCGAAGCCGCAGGGCAATTGCTTGACAAGCTTAGATGGGATCCGAATGAGATCAATCTCCTCGTTTTCGTGTCCCAGTCACGTGATTACATCATCCCTTCGACATCCGCCATTCTTCAAAACAGGCTGAAACTGCCTAAAACCTGCCTGGCTATCGACATCAACCTCGGTTGCTCGGGTTACGTATACGGACTTTCGGTAATAAGCAGCCTCCTGAAATCGACTGGTCAGCAAAAAGCCCTTCTGCTGGTCGGGGATCTTTCGAATGTCACTTCCTGTTACCGCGATAAAAGCACATACCCTCTCTTCGGTGATGCAGGAACAGCCACCGCGCTTGAACTCAAACCCGGCCATCCGCCAATGCAGTTCAATCTTCAGACTGATGGAAGCGGGTTTGATGCGATCATCATCGAGGACGGCGGGGTAAGGAATATTCCCGACAAAAGCTCTTTCAGCATAAAAAAATACGGTGAGGGGATCTATCACAGCCGGATGCAGATTTCCCTGAACGGGATTGAGGTGTTCAACTTCTCCCTTCGCGAGGTAGTCCCGAATATTAAAACCACACTTAAACAGTTCAACCGGCAGATCGAAGAGTTCGATTACCTGGTATTTCACCAGGCCAACCGCCTGATCAATGAAACCTTAAGGAAAATGCTGAAAGTTGATCCGCTCAAGGTGCCTTATTCCCTTCGTGATTTCGGAAATACCAGCTGCTCTTCCGTCCCGCTTACCATGGTCACCCAGATTGCCGGACCTCTCCGTGAAAAACCTCGGAAACTCTTACTTTCTGCTTTCGGCATCGGACTTTCATGGGGAACTGTACTGCTAGAGACTGACGGAATTATCATTCCTGATATTACCGAACAGGAAGCAGCTCCAAAACAATCCGAAAAAGCATGAATGCATTCGAACTAAAAGGTAAAACGGTCCTGGTAACCGGTGCCTCTTCCGGCCTGGGGAGACAAACGGCAATTACAGCCAGTGAATACGGCGCCTTTGTTGTTATTACGGGGAGGAATACCACCCGCCTTGAAGAGACTTACACTGCGCTGAAAGGTGAGGGTCATCTGCAAATTCCAGCTGACCTTACTGTTCAGGCGGATATTGACAGGCTTGTTTCGGCATTGCCTGTTCTGGACGGGTTGGTACACAGCACCGGGATTTCGGAGCTTTCCCCTGCCCGTTTTATCAGTGAAGAAGTCATCTCGCGAACATTTTCGATCAGCTTCAATGCTTCTGTTTTACTCACAGCCGGCATTTTAGCAAAAAAGAAATTAGCCAAAGGGAGCAGTTCGATTGTCTTCATTTCATCGATCTCGACGATGTATCCTTTTGTTGGTGGTTCTATGTATATCAGCGCCAAGGCTGCTCTTGAAGCGTATGCAAGGGTTTTGACACTTGAACTGGCATCAAGAGGAACGCGTGTGAATTGTGTCTCACCTGCCTTTGTACGAACCCCCATGCTTGATGAAACCGCCGAAAATTTCTCACGTGAAGTCGTGGATAAGATCGAACAGCGACAGTTACTTGGCCTTGGTGATCCCGAAGATGTTGCCAATACTATCATATACTACCTTTCAGATGCATCAAAGTGGGTAAGCGGCACTAACCTGGTATTAGGAGGTTGTTGATTAATAAGTTTATCATGAAACCTGAATATTCAGTCATCGTCCCGGTATATAACAGTTCTGAATCCCTTGAAGAACTGTTCCTCAGGATTGAAAAGACCATGGTTGGGCTGGGGAAGACATTTGAGGTTATTTTTATTGATGATGACAGCCTGGACAAAAGTTGGAACAAGCTGGAAGCGATACATAACGCTAATCCGGGGAAGGTCACTGCCATCCGCATGGGCCGTAACTTCGGACAGCACAATGCAACTCTTTGCGGTATTGCGCAGGCAGCAGGGGCTTTTATCATCACCATCGATGACGACCTGCAAAATCCGCCAGAAGAAATTGCAAAACTCATTGAAGCCAGGAACCAGACCGATGCTGACCTGGTTTATGGAATTTACAACAAAAAGCAACATTCTCTGGCAAGGAACCTGGGAAGCGGAGCAATCAAAGCCACTTCGAAGCGCATTTACAGGACCAAGGGAAGAGGCTCTTCATTCAGGCTCATGACTTCTACTCTCGGGAAAAACCTTCTTCAGCACCAGATCAATTTCATTTATATTGATGAACTTTTCAACTGGTATACCAGCCATATTGAATTCGTTCTTGTAGAGCATCAGAAGCGGCCATACCAGCAGTCGAATTACACCTCCCACAGTCTTTTTTCGATGCTGTCAAACCTGGTCATCTATTATACTGCCATCCCCCTTCGCGTTATGGTATACTTTGGATTCATCTCGGCCTTCCTGAGTTTCCTTACAGGGGCAAAATTCATATACAACAAGATGGTACATGATGTCCCACTTGGATTTACCGCACTGATCGTTGCGATCCTGTTCTCAACAGGCATTATCCTGCTGTCACTGGGCGTTATTGGTGAGTACCTCAGCCGTATTTACATGGTGCAGAATCACAAACCCCCTTTCTCAATCAAAACAGTGCTGAACCATGAAGCTGTTTAAGTACGGGATCACACTGGAGAGGCTCAAAGAAGAGGATATCGAACTCATACGACATTGGCGGAATTCCGACCCTGTGCGTCTTAATATGAATTACAGGGAGATAATTTCTCCTGAGCAGCAGCAAACGTGGTTCCGGTCGGTCAACAACCTTCAGAACAATTACCTGCTCATATATTACCAGGGTGAGAAAATAGGATTGCTGAACGACAAGAACATTGACTGGGATGCCCGTACTTCCGAATCGGGACTGTTTTTAGGCCGTACCGAGTATTATAACACTTTCATCCCTTACCTTGTATCTGTTGCCGGGATCGAAACTACCTTTTACCTCCTGGGCTGGAACAAACAATATGCGCATATCTTACGTTCAAACGCGAATGCCATCAAATTCAACATGGAACTGGGGTACAGGCTTTGTAGCGGGCAGGAGGACCTCGAACACCAGAAATACGAAATGACAAGGGAAAGTTTTGAGCAGAAGGCAGGGAAGATCAGAAAGGCTGTTCATGCAATTGCTGCCGATCAGGGACAGCCCCGAATATTATTCGAGCCGGCCGATTATTCCAGTAATCTAGCACCCCTCTTCGAGGCACTTTTAAACGAAAACCCCATTTCCCTTAAAAGGGAAGAAACCGCTGAAGGTGTGTGGTACAGGTAAGCGGGAATAAATGATCAGTAACTAATCCAGCAGCGGTAAGATATGTTATTCAATTCCATCGGATACCTCCTCTTTCTCCCTGTTATCGTCATGCTTTACTACCTTCTTCCTTTCCGGTGGAGATGGACCCTTCTGCTTGCTGCCAGTTATTTCTTTTACCTGCTCTGGCGTATTGAATTTGTGCTTGTTTTGATGACTGCCACCCTGGTTTCGTATTATGCAGCCCTGAAAATGGGGGAGATCCGTATTAAGAAGCAAAGGCTGAAATACCTCGTCATTACCCTGCTTATCAATGTAGGAATGCTGGCCTTCTTCAAGTACCTCGGCTTTTTTACAGGGATTTTAAATGAACTAGCGGGAATCAGCGGCACTGATCTTAAAATTCCATACTACAACATCCTCGTTCCGGTGGGAATTTCGTTCTACACCTTTCAAACAACAGGATATGCTGTAGACGTATACCGTGGAATGAGCAAACCCGAAAAGAACCTGGGGACCTATGCCTTATTCGTTTCATTCTTCCCCCTGGTTCTTGCCGGCCCTATTGAGAGGGGGCGAAAATTACTGCCCCAGTTCTATGTCGAACATCCCTTTGACCCTGAAATGTTCAGCAGCGGTCTTCGTCTAATTCTCTGGGGAATGTTTAAAAAGATTGTTATTGCCGATCGCCTGTCGGTTTTTGTCAACGCCATATTGTCTGAGCCGGATAATTTCCATGGCCTCCAGATCGGAATTGCCATTGTGATGAAAATGATGATGGTATATGCCGATTTTTCCGGATACACCGATATCGCCATCGGATCAGCACGCCTCATGGGATTCAGGCTAAGCCCGAATTTCAAACGTCCGTTCAGCGCCCCGTCAATCCAGGCATTCTGGAGCCGCTGGCATATCACACTAACAGCATGGCTGCGCGACTATGTGTATTTTTCTCTCCCGAACAAACTCAAAGGCAAACCTTCCCAATGGCTGCTTCATTTGAACCTGGTCATCACCTTTGTACTGGTTGGTTTCTGGCACGGCCCCTATTGGGGCTATATCGTTTTTGGTTTTTTAAACGGATCCTTTATGGTGCTGGCGAATCTGTCAAAGCCCTTTATGACCAGATTCAACAGCATGAGCAGGCTTGACAAGTCGCCCCGTCTTCTTGAAGCCCTGAATATTTCAGCAACTTTCATGCTGATTTGTTTCTCAGCATTCTTCTTCGGGTCACAAACACTTTCCGAATCAGTTATGATGCTGCGCCGGTTCATCGATTTCAGCCATACCGGAACAGGCATTCTGGCCTTGCTGAAATTCAACGACTTCATACTTGGAATTCTGCTTGTGATTTTCATGCTGTGGTTCGAATACCTTATTGCAGTGAAGTCCTTTGCCAACAAATTCCTGGCAAAGCCGATCAGTATCAGGTTCGCAGCATACCTGGCGATGTTGTTTTTCATACTGTTGTTCGGGATGTTCTCGAATCAGAAATTTTTCTATCTACAGTTTTAACATGAACAGGAACAAGCTGTTTTTTAGAAAATTGATTATCTTTCTTCTCCTGGCTGCAGGGCTGAATTTCCTGTTCAATGCCGTGTACAACCGCTGGATGTATTATTTCAGGCTGGCCCGCACCCAGGACATGCAGTTTGAAGCTTATACCGGACCACTTGAATACCTTATGCTGGGTAATTCACACAACAGGATCAATCCCGAAATCATGGGAAACGGGTTTTGTTACATTATGCCGAAGGAAGTTTATGCCCAAACGTATTATAAGCTGAAATTCATCCTCGAAAAGACAGGCAAGAGGCCTGACAACATTTTCCTTTCGATCGATCCGGTAAATTTCTCGCCTAAAGCAGGGACCGAGCTGACATTTGAAGGATACTGGACAAAATATCTCGACTATGCTGAGCTGGCAAGGGTATATGATGACCCTGCATATTTTCAGTACTGGCTTACAGGCACATTTTTTTCCTATGTCGGGAATTATAAATATGCTTATATGTCTCTGCAATTCTTTAACGCCGACCTGAGCAAAATCAGGAACGGCTATATTCCAGCCAGGGACTACAGGAATTTTGCAAAAGAGCCGAACCGCGAAACCCTGGCATACGGGATTGCCACGGCATACCTTTCAAGTTATTCAAAAAAATCGGAGCTCGGCGATACCAGGTATTATATAAAGCTGCTTGAGCTTTGCAGGCAGTATAATATCCGTCTTCTACTGCTCAGGATGCCCCTGAGTGATGATTACCTCAAATTTGCAGGAAGGATGATTGATATGGGGAAGCTTGACGGGGAAATTATAGAATTAACCAGGAAACATTGTGATAATTTCGAGGTTTTTGATTTCCGAAACGAATTCCATGAAAAACCGGGATATTTCTTTAATGCCGATCACATTAATCCTGACGGGGTTGCCATTGTGACTGAAAAGATCAAAGCCAGCCTGGCGTTAAAGAGCAAGGCAGATCAATGAATACGGGCCTTCTGCCCAAGATTATAATAATACCCTGCCTTTTCCATGTCGTTATGCATCTTGTAAAGCACACTCAGCTGCATGCAAATCTCTGCCGTCGGATTCCTTTGGGCCGCCTGTTCCCAGTATCTGACCGCCCCTGCGGTATCCTGCTTTTGCATATAATAGTTCCCGATGTTGACATAAGGCATATCAAACTCAGGATACTTTTCCATGATCTTTTCATTCATATGTATCGCCTTGGCAACATCACCCATATCATTGTACAGGTCGGCAATTGCAAAATATGCCTTAATCTGTTTGGGCTGAATTTCCAACACTTTCTGATAGCAGGCCATGGCTTTGGTATAATTGCCAAGCTGGCGGTATGACATTCCCATATTGATCCACCCAGGAGTAAGACTTGAGTCCACTTCGACGGTTTTCTGAAAATAATATAAAGCCGAATCATAGCGTTTCTCAACAAAAAGGAACAAGGTACCAAGGTCGTTCAGGGTATTGTAGCCCTTTGGATAAACCTTCAGTGAAATCCGCAGGTGTTTCTTTATTGTCTCACGCAGAAACTGGTTCGAGTGTCCGTATTTGAGAAAATTCTCATCATTGTAAAGATTCGTAATAAGAAAACCCGCATACTGATAATTCGCTTTCGCAGACCGCTCAAGCCTGGGTATATCCTTCGAGAATAAGGTCATCATCGTCCGCCAGTTGGTATTGCGGTTAATTGTGAGCACTCCGTAAGGTATGAGGAGAACGACAACCAGGCCAATGATTTTGATACGGGATTCGAGTTCAATGGTAAGGCTTTTCGGATCCGTTTTAAATACCTTGAAGATAAGGTAAACAACAGCCATTATGAACCCTAGGGAGGCAAGGAAAGCAAAGCGTTCGGCAACGACCCCTACTACGGCAACAGGCAGGTTTGAATAGGGAAAGATACCGAACAGGTACCAGAGGATTGCAAAAGACAAGAATGTTTTTTTGCGGATGTTAAAGATCGCATAACCCAGAATAACTCCATAGATCAGAACTGAGAGAAGGGCCATAGGGCTAAACAGCGAGGTCAGGGGGATCATGTCGAACCCGTAGTAATATAACAATGGATAAGGGTAAATCAGCATTCTCAGGTAAAACAGCAACGACATCATGGCAGTGCCAAGTCTCAGCCAGAGATTTTTTTCAAAATACAGGGCATTTTCAAAATAGAAATTTGTACGGAAAGTATGCTCGAGAAAGAAGCGGGGGATGATGTATGAGGCTGCAGCAGCCAGGATTATGACAAGCCCTGAGGTGATCAGTGTGCGTGGTTTCAGATCACTGAAAAAGTAAAGTACAAGGATATAAAGCCCGATAAAGGGAAGAGCCGACAGTTTACTGATAACACCCAGGATAAAGAATATACAGGTGAGCAGAATATATTTGAAATTCCGCGAATATGAGTATGAAAGAAGGCTGTACATCCCTGACATCCCGAACAGGTAGGCGAGGATCTCATCCCTGCTTTTAAGGCTGGCAACGACCTCGGTATGTATAGGGTGTGCCATGAACAGCAGGGTTATAAGCACGGGGAACAGGATGTTATAATTGATCAGCAGCCTTCTCAGAACATAAAAGGTGATGAGTGAGGCAAGGAAATAAAATAACATATTCACCAGGTGGCTTCTTCCGGGCTTCTCTCCCCATAATCCGTATTCAACAGCGAAAGTCGCTTTCGCCACGGGCCTGTAATCACTGCGTTGTCCGCCCACATTTTTATCCTCATCGATAAGGTATGAAGAAAAGATCAGGGGGATCGCTTTAAATCCCTGCCGAACTACATCGTTCTTGGTGACCAGGTGATCATCGATACAGAATTTGTTAAACACGGTATTGCCATAGAGCAGTAATGCCCAGGCGAAGATCACTGAAATGATGATAAAGTTTGCTTTGCGCGGCAGGGAAGGCGGGAAAGTCACTTCCTTTTTTTCAGGAACCGGCAAAGCCTGCTTTGTTTTCGTGGGTGCTTTCTTAACAGGTTTTTTCTTCATCCACCAAGTCTTCGAACATTAATTAAATCCACCGCAAAAATAAATAAATTTCAGGATTGTCTGATCCCGATCTCGCGGGTCAGTATTACAAAATCATCAACACTCAGCTGTTCCGCCCTGGTCGTAAGAAACGGAAGACCGGCCTCATCCCTGATATCAGCAGTAAGCGGTTTTAACGCATTATGAAGCGTTTTTCTTCTCTGGTTAAAGGCAGTTTTCACAACCCTCAGGAATAGTTTTTCATCACATCCAAGGCTAGCCCTCGGGTTCCTGGTTAGCCTGATGACAGCCGATTTCACTTTGGGGGGTGGACTAAACACCGTCTCATTCACGGTGAAAAGGTATTCCACATCGTAGAAAGCCTGCACAACTACGCTCAATATGCCATACGTCCTGGATCCCGGTTTTTCGATAATCCTCAGTGCAACCTCCTTCTGGAACATTCCTACGATGTGGACGACCCTGTTCCTGAATTCCAGCGCCCTGAAAAGTATCTGGGAAGAAATATTATAAGGGAAATTGCCCAGTATGGTAAACAGTTCCCCGTTCCTGGAAGGATCAGGAAACTCCTCCAGCGGGTATTTAAGGAAATCGGCCATGATCAGCCGGGATGATATCTGCGGATATTTTTTAGGAAGGTATTCAGCAGCTTCGCGGTCGACTTCCATAAAGAAAGAATCGAATGCATCATTCCCAAGCAGGTACTTTGACAGCACACCTTCACCCGGACCGATTTCGAGTAAAAGCCGGGTTGAAGTGGGAACAGAATCAATGATCTTGCGGGCGATGTTCTCATCACGCAGAAAATGCTGGCCCAGGTGCTTTTTTGCTCGTATCATTTTAATGTACTGTATCCCCCCTTAATGAACGGTAGCGTTTCCGGGCCTCGGGAATGAACAGGCTTCCGGGATAATTGTTCAGCAGGTCCTGGTACAGGGCCATCGCTCCATCTTTATCGGCCAGCCAGGTTTCATGAATTATTGCCCGGTTCATGACCGACTCATCGGTTATGATATCCTCGGGATGATTCTTTACCACGATGGCAAACAGTGAATCAGCGACGGCAAATTTACCAAGCTTCAGGTATATCTGTCCTTTGCGGTATATGACATTATCAAGTATCGGGTGTTCTTTGAACAGCAAGGGAATAGAATCAAGGGTTTGCAAAGCCAGGTCTTCCTTGTTTCTGAAATCAGCCAGTTCGGCCCTGGCGTAAATTCCAAGGGCAACTGTATTACTGTCGGGGTCATAATTGTTACTGATAAGCATCGAGAGTTCCAGGGCATCATTAGAAATGAACTTCGAAGTGGCTGCTTTGAGGATATCGAGCTGGGCTTTTGCCCACTGAAATTCTCCCATATAATATGAAAGTCGGGCATTCCTGAACTTTGCCTCCTGCCCTGTCGCATCATTCTTCAGGTCCCTGTATACCTGCTGGTAAATAACGGTGGCAGTCCACAGATCCCCACTGAAAAGATGAATATCGGCGAGTTCCATTTTTGCTTCCGCCCTTTCTTTTTCGCCAAGGCCTTTCCATTCAGTAACACGGTCAAGCAGGTCTAGTGCTTCATCGGGATTATTCAGGTAAAACGCATCCAGGTGCGCAAGATCCATGGCAATTCTGATTGCCTCCGGATTATCTTCCCATCGTGTAAGTTCCGTCTTTATCGATTTCTGCAGATCTTCATAATCCCTGATCTTTGAGGCAGGTCCGGCTGTCAGCCGCATATACCTCGTATGAAGCATTTCGCGCCTTGCAGGTTCATAATATTCGCATGAAGGACCTTTGCCGATAATGTATTTATATGCGTCTTCAGCAGCCTGGTAATTCCCGTTCGAAACTGCCAGGAAAGCAAGTTCAAGCACCCGTTCCCCGTTTTCCTTCAGCCTGCGGTCAAGGGCTTTGGCCTGGGTGAGGGCAAGATCGAAATCCTTCAGCTGGACCGAATACCACAGCAGCAACTCCGAATAGCTTGTTTTATCAGGCTCCTTCTGTATCCTTTCAAGCACCAGCTTCCTGAAAAGGTCGTTTTTTGAATTATCGTCATCGGTAGCAAGCAGGGCCTGCAACCTGTCGCGCACCGGGGTTTCAAAGTTCTTGTTCAGTGCATACATGTAAAGATATTCTTCAAAAGCTCCTTCATAATTACCGGTACGCTCATAAACCCCTGCAAGTTCAAAGCCGAAGGTGTAGTTCGAAGGCAGCATTTCACGTCCTTTTTTATATGTGCGGATGACATACCCGAACTCCCCTTTGGAGTAAAAAGCATTCGCAAGCTCATATACCTGTCCGGCTTCAGGGGGAAGATGTTTAAGCGCATCCTCGTATGTTTTTTTCGATTTATCGGTATTGCCTTCCCTGAAGTATACATACCCCAGGTCAACCTGGAATTTAATGCTGCCCTGCTCAAGTTTTTGCTGGGCCTTAATCAGTTTACGTGCTTCATCATATTCCCGTATCTCGACCAGGCAAAAGAAATAGTAGGAATAATTGTAGTATGAAGGTTTTTTTGGATAGATGCCGGCATAGAGCTCAGCTGCCTTTTCATAGCTGCGGGCCTGGAAAAGCTGCATGGCGATCTGGTCTTCATTATCGGCGGTCACCGCATCCTGCTGGAAGGGGAGGGTTTGGGCGAGGGAGAAAAGGGGGAGGAAAATAAATAGCGAAATGGCGAAATGGCGAAAAGCGAAATGGCGAAATGGCGAAATTTCAGAGAGCAATGGGGTAAAAAGAAACCCGGATTTCAATTTCATGTTTACAAATAATTCAAATTTTCGCTATTTCGCTATTTCGCTATTTAATACTTTCATCGCCATCCATGCCAGCATAGCCATTCCTGTCTGTATGGAGGATTCATCCACATGAAATCCTGCCGTGTGCAGGTTAGGCCCGGTTCCGACAGAGGGATCGGCAATACCCAGTCCGAAGAGGCATCCTGGAACTTCGTTTGCGAAATACGCGAAGTCTTCGGCTCCCATTTTCTGTTCCATAGGTTTAACGTTGTTTTCACCGAGATATTCTGTGGCCATTGAGGTGAGTCTGGTTGTAAGTTCTTCATTGTTGAAAAGGAAGGGATATCCCCTGTCGATAGTGATGTCGCAGCTTCCTCCCATGGCTTCAGCTGTTCCGTTTGCAATCCGGCGAAGGGTCTCATGGACTTTTGATCTCCAGGCTTCATCAAATGTGCGGATGGTTCCTTCAAGCCTCACGGTTTCAGGAATCACGTTGGTTCTCCCCTCCCCTGTGATCTTCCCAACGGTTACAACCGTTGATACAAGGGGATTTGCGTTCCTGCTCACGATCTGCTGCAGGGCGATAACGATATGCGAAGCAATAAGAATCGGGTCAATAGCAGTCTGAGGCATGGCACCATGGCCGCCTTTTCCTTTTACAGTAATAAAAAACTCGTCGGTCGAGGCCATGAACATACCTGGCCTGAAACCCACCTGTCCGGCACTGAGAAACGGAAATACGTGCTGAGCGAGTACGAAATCAGGTTTTGGGTTCTGCATCGCTCCATTCTGAATCATCCGGATGGCACCTCCCGGATAAGTTTCTTCGGAAGGCTGGAAAAACAGTTTTACCTTTCCCCTGAATTCATTCCTGAGGGAATTGAGGATCTTAGCCGCTCCAAGCAGGCAGGCAATATGAACGTCATGTCCGCAGGCATGCATGACACCCGGGTTAACCGATTTATACCCGACTTCATTGGTTTCATTTATCGGAAGGGCATCCATGTCGGCCCTCAGGGCGACGCACAACCCTTGTTGATCGTGGCCCTCAATGATCCCGACGATCCCATATCCGCCAACATTATCAGTAAAAGGAATACCGTACGCTATCAGTTTACCTGCGATAAAATCCATGGTGTTCTTCTCCTGCTTCGAGAGCTCGGGATGCTGGTGGATATGACGGCGGATGGAGACCACCTCGTCAAAATATTCTTCTGCCTTTTGGCGGATGATTGTAGCGATATCAGCCATGTCAATGGATTTATTGACAAAGGTAAGAAAATTAGGGATTGGGGGTTGGGGGTTAGGGGCTGGAAGTTGGGGGGTTGGGGGTTGGTGTTTAAGGTATTACTAATCCCTAATCCCTAATCCCTAATCACAACGGAATATTCCCGTGCTTCTTGGGGGGATTCTGTTTGCTCTTGTTCTGGGTGAGTTCAAGGGCCTGGATAAGTTTCATGCGGGTCTGCTTCGGATGGATGATCTCGTCAATATAGCCAAGTTCGGCAGCTTTGTAAGGATTGGCGAAGGTTTTGCGGTAGTTGTCGACTGCTTCAGCTCTCTCGGTTTCGCCAAGTTTGCCTTTATGTATGATATTCACCGCGCCTTCGGGGCCCATCACGGCGATCTCGGCAGTGGGATATGCATAATTAACATCGCCTCCGATATGTTTGCTCGACATTACGCAGTATGCGCCTCCGTATGCTTTGCGGGTAATAACGGTGATCTTTGGAACAGTGGCTTCGCAGAAGGCGTAAAGCAGCTTGGCTCCGTGCTTGATGATCCCTCCGAATTCCTGGTTGGTTCCGGGGAGGAAACCGGGGACATCTTCAAATGTGATGAGCGGGATGTTGAAGGCATCGCAGAATCTTACGAACCTGGCGCCTTTGAGCGAGGAATTGATGTCGAGCACACCTGCCAGATAAGCCGGCTGGTTTGCCACAATTCCAACCGGTTTGCCTGCGAGGCGCGCAAATCCGACGATAATATTACCTGCAAAATGCGGCTGGACCTCGAAAAAGTTATGGTCGTCGACAACGGTGGTTATGATATCTTTGATATCGTATGGTTTGTTGGGATCTGCAGGGACAATTTCCTGGAGTTTTTCATCCTGCCTCATCACGTCATCGGTACAGGGCCGGGTGGGAGGATCGGCCATGTTGTTTGAAGGCAGGAAGCTGAGCAGTTCCCTGATCATCATGATGACTTGTTCATCGTTTTCAGCGGCAAAATGTGCCACGCCGCTTCTTGAGTTATGGGTCATTGCTCCACCAAGTTCGTCCATGGTGACTTCCTCGTGGGTGACTGTTTTGATGACTTCAGGGCCTGTGACAAACATATAACTGCTCTCCTTCACCATGAAAATGAAGTCGGTCATGGCAGGGGAGTATACAGCGCCACCGGCGCAGGGTCCCATGATGGCCGAGATCTGGGGGATCACGCCCGAAGCCTGTACATTACGGTAAAAGATATCGGCATACCCGGCAAGGCTTTCAACACCCTCCTGGATACGTGCGCCACCTGAGTCGTTGAGTCCAATCAGAGGAGCTCCCATGCTCATGGCCATGTCCATGATCTTGACCACCTTTTCGGCATTGGCCCTGCTCATGGTACCTCCGAATACGGTAAAATCCTGTGCGAAAACAAAGGTCAGACGGCCATCGACTTTGCCGTAGCCTGTAACCATTCCATCACCCGGGATCTTGTTCTTCGACATTCCGAAATCGTGACAGCGGTGCATGACCAGCTTGTCCATCTCAACGAAGGTATTCGGGTCAAGGAGCAGGTTCACTCTTTCGCGTGCAGTGAGCCGGCCCGATTTATGAAGTTTTTCGATCCTTTCCTTACCACCTCCCAGCTCAGCTGCCTGGTTGCGGCATTCGAATTCTTTCAGTTTTTCGTCCAATGTTATCATCTCTTTTATTTTTCGTGATACTTGCTTTGCGACACGTGACAAGTGGCGCTTTTCACGTCATTACTCGAGTTTCATCATGAGCTGATGAGCATTTACTGTGTCTCCCTCTTTTACAAGTATTTCAAGTACGGTTTTATCATGACTTGCCTTGAATTCACTTTGCATTTTCATAGCTTCAACGACAATCAGTGTTTGTCCGGCGTCAACCTTATCCCCTACTTTCACCGGGATTTTAACAACTTTGCCAGGCATGGGTGAAGAAACAAAATTCTCCTCTTCAACTTCCATGCCCTGATTCCTGCTGCTGATGTATTTTGACTCAGCATCCACGATCTCAAGATTGAAGGTTTTTGCAAAGGTGTTAACAATGTATTTTTTGCTGGTTTCTCCCTCTATAAGTTCGATATTATAGGAATGCCCGTTATGGAGGATAGAATATACCCCTTTTTCGACCATGACAATATCGCTCTCGTACTTCCTCCCGTCGATATCGAGCTGGACCTTGCTGCCGTTTCTGTTCAGCAATTCGACCCTTGCATTGCGGTGGCCGAGGTTTACTTCATATGCCATATAAATGAATTACGAATTACGAGTTACGAGTTACGAGTTACGAATTACGAATTACGAGTTACGAATTACGAATTACGAGTTACGAATTACGAATTACTATTGTTACCCTGTTACCCTGTTACCTTGTCACTTTGTTACTTTGTCACTTTGTCACTTTGTTACTTTGTCACTTTGTCACTTTGTCACTTTGTTACTTTGTCACTTTGTCACTTTGTTACTTTGTTACTTTGTTACCCCTTTATAGCCTCAAAATATTCCTTTTCCGCCCAAAGTCCTTCCAGTTCGAACCAAGTTCACCTGTATACTTAGGCGGTTGAATGCGCTCAAGTTTTGTAATATAATCAATGAATGCCGCCATGATTGCCACATCTTCACATTCGGTTCCGCATTGCCTCGAAAGGTGCAGAGCCTTTTCATTCTTTTCGATGAAATGGGTATTATATTTTCCCTGCTTAAAATCTTCGGTATCCATGATCTTTTCAAGAAACTTGATGTTTGTGATAACACCGGTGATCTTGTATTCATACAAAGCACGCTTCATTCGTGCGATGGCTTCAGACCTGGTTTCACCCCAGGAGATCAGCTTGGTGATCATGGGGTCATAATAGATGGGGATCTCATATCCTTCATATACATACCCGTCGCAGCGGAGGCCAAGTCCGTGAGGCTCGGTGATATGTGAAATCACACCGGGGTTCGGCATGAAATTATTATCAGGGTCTTCGGCATAGATCCTGCACTGGATTGAATGGCCATGTTGCCTGAGATCCTCCTGCCTGAAAGGCAAAGGATTTCCGTTGGCAATATTAATCTGTTCCTTGACCAGGTCAACCCCCACCACCCTTTCGGTGACCGGGTGCTCAACCTGCAACCTGGTATTCATTTCAAGGAAATAATACTCGAGGTTATCGCTTACGATAAATTCGATAGTACCCGCCCCTTTGTAATTTACAGCTTTGGCAGCCTGTACCGCCTTTTCGCCCATCTCCCGCCGAAGCTCAGGAGTCATAAGGGGTGATGGTGTTTCTTCAATCACTTTCTGATGTCTTCTCTGTATCGAGCATTCCCTTTCGAAAAGATGTATTGCATTTCCATAATTGTCGGCAAGAATCTGGAATTCAATATGATGAGGTGATTGAATATATTTTTCGATATAGACGGCATCATTCCCGAAAGCATTCATTGCTTCGGATTTTGCCATGCGGAAGGATGATCCCAGTTCTTCGATCACCTTAACAAGCCTCATGCCTTTTCCTCCGCCACCGGCAGATGCCTTGATCATCACCGGCAGTCCGATCTCCTTAACAACTTCAAGGGCTTTCTGCTCGTCGTTGATTTTCTCGGTAGTTCCGGGTACCACCGGGACGCCGGCGGCTATCATCGTCAGCCTGGCTGTGATTTTATCGCCCATGGTAGTGATGGCGTATGCATCCGGACCAACAAAAATTATCCCTTCCTCCTTGCAACGGGCTGAGAAATCAGCATTTTCAGAAAGAAAACCATATCCGGGATGGATGGCATCGGCCCCCGAATGTTTCGCAGCTCCAATGATCGCTTCGATATTCAGGTAACTTTCACGTGAAGGGGCCGGACCAATATTATATGCTTCGTCGGCATACCTTACATGCATGGAATTACGGTCAGCATCGGAATACACCGCTACAGACCTTATTCCCATCTCACGGCAGGAACGCATTACCCTTACAGCAATTTCGCCACGGTTGGCTACAAGTACTTTTTTAATCATCTTCGGGTTAATTAAACTCATTCCAAACTGCAAAATTACGACTTATAATCATACACGCACCAATCTATGTAGATGTAATCTATAAATTTCATTGTGAACCAGTTAACAGCTGAATAAATTTTATCAACCTTGTCCTACGGCAAAGCAATTTTTACGATCTTTGGCCCCTGATATCATTTGATCCTCATGCAGGTAAAATTTAATATTTTTCTCCTCAGTGTATTTTTGTTTTTAACTGTTTCCTGCGGACAGGAAGAGAAAAAGACTGAAAAAAAAGAACAGGTTCAGCCGGTTCTTTCTGCAGTCCAGGCCAGCCGTTTCAACGAGCTGTTAAAAGATCTTGAGCTGCTCAAGGCCGACGGCTGTCTTAAAAATGCATCCCTGGGTTATTACATAGTAGATATCACCAAAGAGAACGACGAGACAGTCATCGCCCAGTGCTTTCAAACACGGCCTATGATGCCGGCTTCAACGCTCAAGCTTTTTGTTACCGCCCCGGCCCTGGAGATTTTCGGCCCCCCTGTCATTCCTGAAGTAACAGTCACCAACGAACATAGCGTTAACTGGAGATCGTCAAAGCTGCTTCGGCGCATCGGAGGGAAAGTATACAACCATAATACCAAGGATGCAGGCGTTCAGGCCATCCTCGAATTCTGGAAGGCAAAAGGGCTTGACACCAAAGGCATGTATTTCGACGATGGGAATGGATTGTCGAGGAATAACGCAATATCTCCGAAGCAGCTGGTCGATGCGCTATACATCATGACCAACTCAAAGTATTTCCTGCCTTTCTACGAGTCCCTGCCTATTGCCGGCCTCACCGGGACTCTTCACAAAGCATTGAAAGGAACCGCCGCCGAAGGCAGAGTTCGTGCCAAAACCGGGACTATCGCAGGGGTTAAAAGCTTTGCCGGGTATGTAAAAAGCGTTTCGGGAAGAGAGCTGATCTTTGCACTCATAGTAAACGATTACAGCTGCCGCACCAAACTCATCAAAAAGAAGCTCGAAGCTATCATGCTCAGGATGGCCGAGGTATA
Source organism: Bacteroidota bacterium (assembly GCA_037134895.1). GTDB lineage: Bacteria > Bacteroidota > Bacteroidia > Bacteroidales > FEN-979 > CAIRDP01. The sequence continues at coordinate 9,666 of JBAXLI010000017.1, read as the reverse complement.
GCCTACTTTTTGTATTTATGCGATTTGGAGTTTTCCTTGGCACAATCACGGGTCTTGGTGTCCTTTTCGCGGTAATAATAACTGTACTTGTTGCAGGATGACAGCAGCAATGCCATTGCGAGGAAGGCTATAATACCAAATGATTTCAATCGGGTCATTTGCCGGTCAGAAATGCTTTTTACACGAAGCTCTGAAGGTCATACAATTTCCGGTACACACCGTTACGTTCAAGCAGGTCTCCATGCGTTCCCCTTTCGACGATTTCCCCCGACTGCAGCACAATGATCTCATCGGCGAACTGAATAGTTGAAAGCCTGTGGGCAATAACAATGGACGTACGGTTCTTCATCAGGTTTTCAAGGGCCTGCTGAACCAGTCTTTCACTTTCGGTATCGAGGGCGGATGTGGCTTCGTCGAGGATCATGATGGGTGGGTTCTTGAGCACAGCCCTGGCAATACTCAGCCTCTGCTTTTGTCCGCCCGAAAGTTTCACCCCCCTGTCACCGATGTTCGTCTGGTAACCAAAAGGCATATTTTCGATAAATTCATGGGCATTCGCAACTTTGGCAGCGGCAACCACATCTTCATCGCTGACGGTATCCATGCCGAAAGCGATGTTGTTGAATACGGTATCGTTAAAGAGGATGGTTTCCTGGGACACAATGCCCATCAGCCCCCTGAGGTCGTTGATAACCATGTTCTGTATCGGAAGTCCGTCGATCAGGATCTCCCCTTTTTTTGTATCATAAAACCTGGGTAAAAGATCCACCATGGTTGACTTTCCTCCACCCGAAGGACCAACCAGGGCAATGGTCTTGCCTTTGTGTATCTTCAGACAGATTTTTTTCAGTACTTCTTCCTGTACATAGGCAAAGCTTACCTCCCTGAATTCTATTTCCTGTTCAAAGGATTTCTTCGAGGCAGCATCCGGCTTTTCAACGATCAGTTCCGGTTCATTGAGCACCTGCTGGATCCGGTCGAGGGATGCGGCTCCCTTCTGCAGGCTATACCAGGCCTGGGTTATAGTTTTGGCAGGATTGATGATCTGTGAGAAGATCACCATATAGGTAAGGAAAGTAGCTGCATCGAGCAGGTTCCCCGGTGTAAAAACAAGCTGTCCGCCATACCAGAGCACAATGCTGATCACTACAGCTCCCAGGAACTCGCTCAGAGGCGAAGCCAGGTCACGCTTGCGGTACAACCTCACCATCAGCGTGAAAAAGTGGTTGTTGGTCTTCTGAAACCGCTTATCGGCAAAATCAATGGCTGTAAAGGCTTTGATGATCCTTAGTCCGGAGAGAGTTTCTTCAATAATGGAGAGCAGGATCCCCATCTGCATCTGTCCCTTGTCGGACGTTCTCTTCAGGCTTTTCCCAATTTGTCCTATGATTAGCCCGGAAACGGGAAGAAGGATCAGGATAAAAATTGTAAGCCTGGGGCTTATTGCGAACAAAACACCCATGAATGAAAGGATGGAGATAGGATCGCGGAAGAACATTTCAAGGGAACTCATGATCGACCATTCAACTTCCTGCACGTCGGTGGTCATGCGTGAGATAATGTCGCCTTTACGCTGTTCATTGTAATATCCCAGGGGAAGGATGAGAGCCTTATAATAAAGCTGGCTGCGGATGTCCTTTACAACTCCGTTCCTGACCGTGGCCAGGAAGAACATGGCAAGATAACGGAAAAGGTTCCTGAGGAAGAAAAGGACTACGATGGTGATGCTGATATATAAAAGCATCTGCTTTTCTCCGTGTTCGAAGATCATGGACCCGAAGAAATAATTGAAATTATCCTGTACCGTCGAAAAAGAAAGCATTTTAACAATCTCGCCGAAAGAATGAGCATCGGCAAGATTAGCCGCCGGGGGGACCGGGTGTACCTTGATCTTTTGAAAAAGCATGTTCAGCACAGGAATAAAGAGAGTGAACGAGACCAGTGAAAACAGGGTCGAAAGTATGTTGAACAAGATATTTAAGAGTGCGTAAGGCCAGTAAGGCTTTGCATACCTGAGAATCCTGAAAAGCTTTTTCATCAGGGCAAAGATAAAAATTTAATCCTATGGAATATTACCTTTGTACATTATTAACATGGGATGAAATTCAGGGTATTTTCCATAACAACCAAACTTCTGTTGCTATACCTGCTGGTCGGCCTGGCATCCCTGACCCTTGTAGGAACCTACTCCTTTTATGCCGCCCGCCAGGCCATCATTGAACGTACAACCGAGCAGCTGATCTCGGTCAGGGCAGTAAAGAAACAGCAGATCGAATTTTTCTTTGCCGAAAAGACCAGGAACGTCGAATTCTTAAGCCGCAGTAAAGACGCCAGACTCCTTGCATCAGACCTTTCCTGGACCCGCAATACAGGAAACGGAAAAACCATCATTACATCTGGCCTTTCGGGGAACAACGCTGAAGATCAGTTTAAAATCCGGGCCGAAAGCCCTCTTCAATCTCTTGAAAATGTAATTTCCTACAGTGAAAGTTTCGGATTTGCCGGGGTATATATTCTTCGCGACGAAGGTCCTGGTTTAAAGGTTTTTCCTTTGTACCAGTCTGCCGGAGCTACACTGACTCCTGTGCTGCTGGCAAAAATCAGGCTGCTTAATGAGAGGGTTCAGAAAACTGATTCAACTGTTATCGTTGATCTTTTCAAGCGCATTGAGAACGATACAGCCCCGGTTTGCCTGATGGGAATGCGGATTGGGAGCGGCAATCCCTCATCCGCAGTCGTCCTTGAAGTATCATCTTCTGAAATCAATCGTATCATGCTGCAGAACAACGCCAAAATCGGGCTTGGCAAGTCAGGTGAAGCATATCTTGCAGGACCCGACCTGATGATGAGGTCTGAATCGCGTTTCATAACCCATTCGGTATTGAATATTCGTGTGAATTCCCTGAGCTCGGTCCGGGCGGTGAAGAATGAAACCGGAGTCCTTGAAACTGCTGATTACAGGAACATACCCGTGTTCAGCGCTTATGAGCCCCTTGGGGTCCCCGGACTGCACTGGATCATACTTGCCGAAATCGATTATGCTGAATCGCTTATACCCGTAAAACGGATCAGGAATGATATTGTCCTGGTATCTCTTGTGATCTCCGTGCTTTTACTCGGCATCGCCAGGCTGATCTCAAAAATGGTCACCCAGCCCATCATCCGTCTTAAAGATGCCGCCCTGAAAGCCGGAGAAGGAGACTTTGACAGCCAGGTTGAGGTACAGTCTTCGGATGAGATCGGTTCACTTGCAGGCACTTTCAACACCATGGTCGACAAGATCAGGGAAGAACGCGAGCGAAGGTTGTCGGCCTTGTTTGACGGACAGGAGATGGAGCGGCAGAGAGTGTCGAGGGAACTTCATGACGGGCTTGGGCAGAAACTCGTTGGCGCCAAGCTGCAGATGGAGAACTGTGCGGGACTTGATTATATCTGTCTTCAGAAGACCTTCGCCGAGGTCAAGAATGACCTGGCATCCCTGATTGAGGAAACAAGGCAGATCTCGAACGACCTGATGCCGCCGGCCCTGAATGAACTGGGGCTTGTAAATGCTCTTGAAAACCTCTGCGGCACACTTAGGCATCAATCGAACCTTGATGTTGAATTTCATACCCATGGCTTCAGCGAAGACACCGACAACAAGACAAGGGTATATATTTACCGTATTGCGCAGGAAGCCCTGAACAATTCCATCCGTCATTCTTCGGCATCGGTGATAAGCCTGCAACTCTTCGAAAACAGCAGCAACCTGATCCTGATCGCTGAGGATAACGGCAGGGGGTTTGAGCCCGGAAAAAATGAGCCCGGGGGAGGCAACGGGTTATATAATATGAGAGAGAGGGCCAGGATATTGGGAGGAACTTTCAGCCTTGAAACAGGCCCTGGCAAAGGAACAACAGTCAGAATTAAAATACCGGTATATACATGAAAAACAGGATCAGAGTTCTTCTTGTCGATGATCACCAGATCATTCGCGACGGCCTGGTGAACATGCTTAAGGAGGCCGGTGATATAGAAATCTGCGGTACCGCAGCCGATGCCGCAAAAGCCTTTGAGATGGTAAGAAAAACCTGTCCGGGTGTGGTTGTCACCGATCTCTCGATGCCTGGCGGGGCCGGGAACGATCTCATCCGCCGTATCAGCGAGAAGCATCCTGAAGTGAATGTGTTGGTACTTTCGATGTATGTTACCGAGGATTATATTTTTAACGCCCTTAAAGCAGGGGCGAAAGGATACCTTCCAAAGCAGGATACCACGAAGGCAGAACTGCTGAAGGCGATACGATCAGTAGCAGACGGACAGGAATATTTCAGTGATTCTGTAGCCCAGGTGATTTCCAAGCATTATTCGCATATGGCGAAATCGACAACAACCACCGAAACCCTCAGCCGCAAAGCCAGCCTGACCTCCCGTGAAACCGAGATCCTGAGGCTGTACACCGAAGGCTTGTCAAACATGGAGATAGCCGACAGGCTTAACATCAGCATCAGGACTGTTGAGACGCATAAGAACAATATCATGCAGAAGTACAATTTCAAAAGTACGGTCGATATGGTCAAGTTTGCGATCCGCAACAAACTCGGGGAGGCCTGACAGAAGTAACAGAGTAACAGAGTAACAGAGTAACAGAGTGACAGGGTGACAAGGTTCACCATATTACAATATTACTATGTCACTACATTACTATGTTACTATGTTACTCTGTCACTTTATTACCTTGTTACCTCTACGTATTTCCCTTAGCCTCAATTCCGAATTTTCTGTATTTCACATCCTGTGAAGGTTCGCGTTATTTGTACCCTAACAAATAACCTTTCCTCCGAAAAGACTTTAACGGAATATAAACTAAACACTATTGATTATGTTAGAAACTGGTTCAACCGGCTTTATGCTGCTGGCAGCCAGCCTGGTCATGCTAATGACGCCGGGGCTGGCAATGTTTTACGGTGGACTTGCAACCAAGAGGAACATCCTGGGGATTATGATCCAGAGTTTTGTTTCGCTTGGATGGACTACCGTGCTATGGGTAACTTTCGGGTATTCGCTCTGCTTCAGCGGAGGCGAGGGCGGGATCATCGGGAATTTCGACAAGGCTTTCCTGATGGGCATTTCCCCTTCTTCGATGTATACGAACGGCAAAATTCCCGAATTTGTCTTCATTGCTTACCAGATGATGTTTGCCATCATCACACCTGCCCTTATCACCGGGGCTTTCGTGAATCGCGTCAATTTCAAAGCGTATTTCATTTTCCTTACTGCATGGCAGATACTGGTGTACTATCCATTTGTACATATGATCTGGGGTAACGGTTTGCTTGCACATTGGGGAGTGCTTGATTTTGCTGGCGGTATCGTAGTTCATGCCACTGCCGGTTTTGCTGCGCTGGCATCGGTTATTTATGTGGGCGGCCGTGTTGACAAGAATTCGACTCCAAACAGCATCCCGCTCGTAGCCATCGGCAGCGGCTTGTTATGGTTCGGATGGTATGGTTTCAATGCCGGAAGCGAAGTTGCGGTGGATACTGTGACATCCCTTGCATTCCTGAACACTGATGTCGCCGCTTCCTTTGCCACTGTTACCTGGATGTTCCTAGAGTGGTCGCATGCCAAGAAACCAAAGTTTGTCGGGTTGCTTACCGGTTCCATTGCCGGGCTTGCTACCATTACGCCATGTGCAGGATTTGTTCCTCTCTGGAGCGCACCGATTATCGGGGCCACAGCCAGTATCCTCTGCTACCTGGCAGTGCAATTCAAGAACAAAATGCAATGGGATGATGCACTCGATGTATGGGGCGTTCATGGTGTAGGAGGAGTGATTGGCACTATTCTGCTTGGCGTTTTTGCAGTCAAGGGAGTTAACGCGGCAGGTGCCGACGGCCTGCTGGCCGGGAACACCACGTTCTTTTTCAAACAGGTGGCAGCGACTGTAATAAGCGCCGCTTATGCTTTCGTATTTACATATATCATGCTTGTGATCATTAATTTCATTACCCCTGTCAAGGTGGATGAACAGGCCGAAAAGACCGGGCTGGATTACGCCATACATGGGGAAAAGGCTTACGACGAGGGAGCGCTTTAACACGTGACACGTGCCAAGTGACGCGGGATGCGGGATGCGGGATTTTCAGGCCCTGCATCCCGCATCTTGCATTAGAAGTAATGCGTTTTTTTATCTTTGCCCAACCATCCGACATTATGAAAAAACGCCTTCTTTTTTCGATTTTCCTCCTGTTCCCGTTTGTGCTGATAGCCGGTCCCGGGGATACGACTTTCATACAGACTTTTACGTTCGGTTCGCAGCTGGACAAGAAATTCCTGTTCCCCGACAATTCTCACCGATGGGGAAAGATCCTGATGTATTACACCTTAAAATGCAATCCGGCCCAGAGCCCGGCCTGCGGGGAATGGGATTACCTCACGAACACTTACCTGTATAAGCCCACAGGGAAGATGGATTCCACTCAATATACCCATCCGAATTTCCTTTACAACGGGACTTCTCCCGACACACTGCCTTGTATGAACCAGTATTCCTGGAAGTACCTGCCATGGTTTGAATATTTCAACCAGACCAATCCAACAAGCATACATAAGGTCGGTGACAGCACGGGCACCTCGGGATCGGTATTCAGCAACCAGGCCAGGGACGCACGCTCGCAGTTCCTCTGGAAAGCCGGGGAGCTCACTGCATCCGGACTTGGAGCAGGCCAGGTCACCGGCATGAGATTTAAGGTGCAATCGGCAGGCAGCAAACTGATGAAACTCACTCTCAGGCTGAAATCAGTCACCCTGGATTCACTTTGTGATTCGGTGTATGTAAACAGCGGGTTTACCGAGGTATTCAGGCGGGATTATATATTCCAGGGGACAGGATGGCAAACAATACCGTTTACTTATCCATTTACCTGGAACGGCACCTCAAATATCGTCGTTGATATCTGTTTCGAAAGCCAGAGCCCTTTCCCTTCACTTCAAAACCTTGTATTCACAGGCCCTTCAGGTTTTTCTTCCAGCCTTAATACGAATACCCGGGAAGCCTTCCTCAGGTTTCACGGAAACGAATACCTCAGCATCCCACCTTCAATCTTCCAGAATATCGACAGCGCAGTTTCGATTTCGTTCTGGCAATATGGCGATCCCGCAATGCAGCCAATGGACAACACCCTGCTGGAAGGAATCGACAGCAAAGGCCGCAGGATCATCAACATTCATCTGCCCTGGAGCAACAGCAGGGTTTACTGGGATGCCGGCGGGGATTCAACAGGATATGACCGCGTTTGGCAACCCCTCGTGCCATCCGCCTTTAAAGGACAATGGAACCACTGGGCCTTCACTAAGGATCTGAAGACAGGGAGGATGAGAATGTACCTGAACGGCAACCTTCTCTTCAACCAGGGAGGAAAAATGAGGCATATGAAAGGCATTACCCGCTTCAACCTGGGATGCCCGGGGAGCGCCGACGGATGGTTTTACCAGGGGAATCTTGACGAATTCTGCATCTGGGACAAAGCCCTTACCGATACTGCGATCAGGTCTGTCATGTACAGCGAAGTAAGCCCATCGAATCCCGACTACCAGCATCTTTTAGCATATTATAAATTCAACGAAGGACAGGGTTTCAGCACAGCCGATTCATCGGTTCACAACCACCCTGCCACACTCATTGGCTATCCCGAATGGCAAAGTTATAAAGGCAGGGACAGATTCCGGCGGTTTGAGGTAAGCAACAACAGGCCGGTTGTGGTCTTCGAACAGGGGAACTATAATCAGGCTACATTGGATTCGGTATTCAGGATTGATACCATTGCAAAGCCACCGATCATGATCGTGATGTTTGGCAACAGCCTGCATCCAATCCTGCCCACAGATACCCTTACGAAGTATCGGGCATATTACCATAATTACGTATACAACCCACAGGGAGTGGCCATAGACTCCACGCTTTTCCCACCCGATACCCTCATCCGCAAAAAAACATGGATATATTACGGAAACCCTTTCGAGGTCACCGAACGTTTCGAACTCGCCCGGTACATAACTCCTTACGGGAACAACCTTAGCATGGGCAACGGCTGGACCTGGCTGTTTGACCTCACCGATTACGCTTCCCTGCTGCATGACTCGGTTCATCTCTCAGCCGGCAACTGGCAGGAGCTTCTCGACATGAAATTTGCCATGATCGAGGGTATCCCTCCACGCGACATCCTTGACATTCAGAATATTTATACCGGGAATCACGGTTATGCAGATTCTTCCCAGCACAACCTGCCCGCGGTAAAGGCTTATATTGGGGCCGAAGCAAAAAATGCAAGGCTGAAAATGCGGATCACAGGCCATGGTTTCGGGGGTACCGAGAACTGTTCGGAATTCTGCCCCAGGCTGAACACACTGAAAATCAACGGCTCACAGGTTTACACCCATTATGTATGGAGACCTGACTGCGGACTGAACCCTCTCTATCCCCAGGGAGGGACCTGGTTATACGACCGTGCGAACTGGTGTCCGGGAGCTGAAGTCCGCACAAAAGACTTTGAACTGAGCAAATTCGTGATTGCAGGCGACACCAACGTGATTGACTATGACTTGCAGCCAGGATACAAATGGGACGGACAGGGAAGCTGGCCCTATTACCAGATCGAATCCCAGCTGATCACATACGGTAAAAATAATTTCGCCCTCGACGCTTCGGTTGAGGAGATACTCTCGCCTAACAAGGATGTGATTTACAACCGATGGAACCCCATGTGTGCCAACCCGGTGATCATCATCAAAAACAACGGCGCCGACACGGTCCATTCGGCAAGCATCTCTTACGGGCCGGCAGGAGGAACCATGCAGAACATCGCATGGAACGGCAGGCTTGGGTTTGCCGATACGGCAAGGATCAGTCTGCCCCCCATCGACTGGACCGGATGGTGGGGAGGCGATAACCGTTTTGTTGTAAATCTGCAGCAGGTCAACGGGAAAACCGATGATTACGTGTACAACAATTCCCTCAGCAGCGGTTTTACCATCCCTCCCACCTGGGATAATCAGCTGGTCTTTAACTTCAAGACAAACCATGAAGCTGATTCACTCTCCTGGGCGCTTGAGGACTGGAACGGGAACATTCTGTATCATAACGGCCCCCTGGATTTTAATACAACTTACATCGATACATTCCAGCTTGAAAAGGGATGTTACAGGTTAAGCATCAGGAATGCATATGGCGAAGGCCTCAGCTATTGGGCCAATATGCCTCCATACGGAAACGGGACTGCGGGCTCAGCGACGATCTTAGATATGGAAGGAAAAACCATTAAACGGTTCCAGGGCGATTTCGGCAGGATGATATCCCAGAGTTTCACGGTAGGAATGTCGATCCATGTAAATGAAATCAATCCGGGGGGATATATTCATGTATATCCTAATCCCTCCGACGGACATTTTACCATTGCAGTAGTGCAGGAGAAGGCCGAAGCTGTGGAAGTCAGTGTTAGTGATGCCATGGGAAACCTCATTTTGACAAAGACCTGGCCCGGTGTGGAAAATGCATCTCTCTCCATTGATCTGAAAGACCGGCCGGCAGGGATGTATGTCGTAACTGTCACAACGTCAAAAGGAAGTGTTGTAAAAAAGCTGGTGGTGCTGTAGGATGTACGAATATCGAATATCGAATATCGAATG
>JBAXLI010000016.1:0-66852 GCA_037134895.1 Bacteroidota bacterium | reverse complement strand
GTAACAAAGTAACAAAGTAACAAAGTAACAAAGTAACAAAGTAACAAAGTAACAAGGTAACAGGGTAACAAGGTAACAAGGTAACATCGTAAATCGTAAATCATACATCGTAATTCGTAATTCGTAATTCGTAAATCGTAAATCGTAAATACATATCCTATGCTCCTCAGCCAGATACCATTGATCCTCCAGTCCCAGAGGGATTATTTTTTTACCTTCAAAACACTTGACACTGAGTTCAGGATCGAACAGCTCAGGAAACTGAAAAAAGCCATTCTTGCATACGAAGACAGGATATATGAGGCATTCTGGAAAGACCTGAGAAAATCGAAATTCGAAACATATGAAACGGAAATCGGCCTGGTACTTGAAGAAATCGGCAACCATATCAGTCACCTTCATCATTGGGTAAAACCTGAAAAGGTCAGGACGAACCAGATGATCCATTTCTGGTCGGGGAGCAAGATATACAAACAGCCATACGGACTGGCACTTATCATCGCCCCATGGAACTATCCAGTCCAGCTTTTACTGAATCCCCTGGTTGCAGCCATTGCTGCAGGGAATTGCGTTGCACTTAAACCATCTGAATTAACGCCCTCCATCGCAGGCCTGCTCGAAGAAATGATCAGGGAGTATTTTGAACCTCAATATGTTTCGATATTTAACGGGGATGTTGAGGTAAGCAGGGAATTGCTCCGGCAGAAGTGGGATTTCATTTTTTTTACCGGCAGCACAACCGTGGGGAGGATCGTTATGGAATCAGCTGCACGGAATCTGACTCCTGTCGTCCTGGAACTTGGGGGCAAAAGCCCCTGTATTGTTGATGACGATGCCAACCTGAAAACAGCTGCAGCACGGATCGTATGGGGAAAGTTTATTAATGCCGGACAAACATGTATCGCTCCTGATTACCTGTTCGTACACAAAAGCGTAAAGGCAGAACTTTTAAGGTTAATGGGTGAAAAGATCAACAGCTATTTTGGGAAAAATCCAAAAGAAAGCGATGACTATCCGCGTATCGTGAACGAATCCAAAACCCAGAGACTGGCCGGGTTCCTTGCCACCGGCCGTGTTGTGGTGGGAGGAGAAGCCGATATCAGGGAACAGTATATCTCACCGACAATACTCGACAGCATTAAACCAACAGATCCGGTAATGCAGGAGGAAATATTCGGTCCGGTCCTGCCGGTACTGGAGTTCGGAGAGATCAGCGAGGTGATCAATTATATCAATTCGAATCCCAAGCCCCTGGCTTTGTATTATTTCTCTGAAGACAGCTCGCGACAAGAATTCCTGCTTTCCCGAACTTCATCAGGAGGAGGATGTGTCAATGATGTCATCAGCCATATTGCCAACTCCAGCCTGCCGTTCGGGGGTACTGGGGAATCGGGTATGGGGGCTTATCACGGGCAGCATAGTTTTGAAACATTCTCGCATAAACGTTCCATACTGAAGAAATCGACTGGCTACGATCTTCCGGTGAGGTATCCTCCTTACAAAGGCAAATTATGGATGCTGAAAATGTTCCTGAAGTAGATCAAGTCCTGTTGTAACATTGGAAGCCAGCAAGCTTCAAAACAACATAAAAAGAAAACAGCTATGGAAAATATAAAAGAAGAATTCAAAGTCAGAGGTGAAGAACTGGTTGAAAAAGTCAAACAGCTTATCCATGAGGGTAATGTAAGAAGGCTGATTATCAAAGATGAGAACGGTAAGGTTTACCTTGAGATTCCTGTCACGTTTGGGGTTATCGGCGCCCTTATTGCTCCCATGCTTGCAGCAGTAGGTGCTATCGCCGCCATGGTGGCCCATTTTCAGATAGAGGTCATACGTACCGAGGAGAAAGAGAAAAAGGAGTAAGGCTCTTGGATCTTAGTTCTTGGTTCTTGGTTCCTGGTTATTGTAAGTTGACAGTTTGGCATATACTAATCACCAATCACAAATTACCAATCACCAAAAACTAATCACCAATCACCAATCACCAGGAACTATCGCCCCATCCATATTTTAAACGAAAGTTCCGCCTGCAGTTCAAGCATTTTCATTCCGTTACAGGTGATGGCTCCGGCCTTACGGGCTTCTCTGAGGAGTTTGGTTTCTGAAGGATTATATATGAGGTCATACACTTCATGTGACGGCCCAAGCAAGCCGACAGGAAGCTGAGGTGAAGTTTCAGTTTCGGGAAACATTCCTGCCGGAGTGCAGTTAACAATGAAAGTGAATTTTCTGAGAATTTCAGGACTCAGATCATCGTAGCATATAATCCCAGGGGCCCTGAAGGTCCTTGAAACTTTCAAAACATCAAGCTGCATTTTTTTTAGGGAATATTCGACTGCCTTAGATGATCCCCCGGTTCCAAGGATCAAGGCATGAGTATGCATGAACCCCGGGCGGAGCGAAAGCCTGAATCCTTCAGCGTCGGTATTGTACCCACACAAATCGAACCCTTTGCCGGATCTCCTGATAAGCAGGGTGTTGACGGCACCTATTTCTTTTGCAACAGGATCAATATAATTGAGCCAGGGGATAATGCTTTGTTTATGCGGAATTGTAACATTCAGTCCTTGAAGATGAGGGAGAGATGAGATTAACGGTAAAATCCCATCCGCCGAAGGCAAAGGAAAAAGAGAATACGTAAAGCCATCCAGCCTCTCTCGCTTAAACTTGTTGCTGAAGTACAGGGCGGAAGCTGAATGTTCAAGCGGGAAACCGATCAGACCGAATTCCTGAGGCCCTGGTTTCAAACCTGCTGGAACTTTTTCAGTTTTTCGGGCAGGAACTGGAAGAAGGTGTCGCCGCGTAATCCGAGCCTCAGGGTCTCAAGTGGCAGGATCTCTGACGGAGGAATATTACCCAGGTTCACATTCGAACCGAAATGTTTGATGAACCAGACCTGCTGGGATTTCAGGGGGGCTTCCCAGATGATCTTCTGGATGTCGACCTTGCTCAGGATCTTGTTGATCAGGGCCACATGAGCTTTCCCGGTAGGCCTGTAAATGCCGACATTACCGCTTTCCCTGGCTTCGCCGATTACTTTGAACGACCCGGCCTGCAGTTCCTTTTGCATCATTTCGATCCATTTCCCGGGGGAGATCAGGATGCCTGACTCTTTGGAACCGACTTCTGAAAGCACGGTATACTGTTTCGAGAATTTGTTGATGTGCTCGCACTTCACATCGTGGTCAATTGTCATTGATCCATCTGAGATCTCAATAGTATCAAGGCCGAGCTGGTCAATAAATTTTCGATATTCATCAACCCGGTCCCGGATGAAAAAAGCTTCGAACAGGGTCCCCCCAAGGTAAACCTGTATCCCTGCTTCTTTATACACCTTGATTTTTTTCTGCAGTTCACGGGTGACCAGCGAGGTTCCGAAACCAAGCTTAATATAATCGATGAACTCAGCGCCAACCGATACCAGGTCTTCGGCTTCGCGGACGCTCAGGCTCTTGTCCATAACCATCGCAATGCCTGACTGACGTGGTTTTTGTGTGCGTTCTGGTAAAAATGGAAGGTCGATATGCATCATGTTGTTACTTTTTGTGGGCTTCAATAATCTCAAGGACTGCAGGATGGTGCCGGGCTTCGGGAAAAATTGTAAACAGTCGTTTGTACCCGTTAAAATCCATGCTGAGTGCTTTTGAGAGAGTTTCATTAGCGTGTTTGTTCCGGCCTAAAAGGAAGAGATAATAAGCCATCCCGAAGTGAAAATCAGCGTTTTCATCGTGGCGTTTCATGCCTTCGAGAAGTACGTCATAAGCTTCCTGGTAAAGCCGTGCATCGGCATAAGCAACAGAAAGGTCAAGCCATACGTCAGGGTCATCGGGATTTATTTCAATAGCTTTTTTATAAGCAGGAATTGCTTCGTCAAAACGGTTTAGTTTGATGTGGATATCGCCAAGCATTGACCAGTATTCAGGTACAGCCGGGGATAATTTGATAGCCTTCCGTATGTAAGAAAGGGCGGTTTGGGGTTTTCCAAGTTCATCATATGCTATACCTATCCCCATCCAGGCATCAGCAAAATCACTGTCGAGGGTTATGGCTTTCTTGTAATAGTCAATGGCATAATCGAACTGGCAAAGTTTTTCATAACACTCACCGATATAATAATAGGTGAGGGGTTCAGGGTCTTCATAAAAAAGCGTTTCCAGATAGGTCTGGATCGCTTTTTCAAACATCCCTGCGTTGGCATAGCAATTGGCTTTGTTAAAATAGGCTGAAGAAAATGATTCATCAATAGCCAGCGCAAAATCGTATGCTTCGACCGATTTGTCAAATTCTTCCATATTCCCATAAGCGACGCCCAGGTTGAACCATGAGACCTTTGAGTAAGGATGTTCGTCGAGAAATGTTTTAAAAAAATCAATACATTTTTCCGATTGCCTTGTGATCTCAAAGCAAAATGAAATCTCAAACAGTGCAGCCTCATTCTCGGGATTGACTCTGATAGCTTCGGTGAGGTATTTGATCGAAAGGTTGTATTTGCCCAGATTTTCGTATTCAAATGCAAGGCTCACATAAATGTCGTCTTGTCCGTCTCCGTCCTTCAAAGCATTTTTATAGGACTGTATCGCCTTTTCGGAACGCTCAAGCTGGCTGTAAAGATTCCCTTTCTGCAGCTGGAAATCCGAATCAGTCCCTTCGGCCTGGTCGAGTTCCTCAAGAAGTTGTACAGCCTCCCTGTCTTTTTTTGTGTGGATAAGGTACTGAACCTGTTTCAGAAGGATAAGAGGGTTGTTCTGATGCTGCCGGAGGGCTTTCTTAAGGCATATCAGTGCAGAAGGAAGATCATTAAGGTAAATATAGTAATCGATGATATCTTCGTATTCAAAGACATCGAAGAACTGGTGCTCCTTGTGATTGATCATGTCCTCGTATTGTCTCACAAGGGCAATCAGTTCAGGGTCGAACTGCGATTCAAAAGGATCTTCCATAGATTATTCTTATGAAAAACGTTAAAACGAATTTCCCTGCAAAAATAATAAATTCCGGCATGAGTTTATCTTGCCGACCTCATGTTCCCGGTTTTTTTTCACAAACATTTTTAAAAACATAAAAAAAACGTTACATTTGTTTTAAAAAAAGAAGTTTATGACATTAATCACATCCATTAGCGGCATTCGGGGCACAATAGGAGGGAAAGAGGGGCAGGGACTGACCCCTGCTGATATACTGAAATTTACTTCAGCCTATGCCCAATGGGTCCGGGAAGATACAGGCAAAGAAACACCCCTGCTTGTTTTAGGACGTGATGCAAGGATATCGGGCGATATGGTCAACCACCTGGTTTTAGGAACTCTGATGAGTTGCGGGGCGGATGTAATTGACATCGGCCTTACGACTACGCCAACTGCCGAAATGGCAGTCGGGTTTCATAACAGCGACGGTGGTATAATTCTTACCGCCAGCCATAATCCCAAGCAGTGGAATGCACTTAAACTGCTGAACTCCAAAGGAGAATTTCTCTCGGCTGCCGATGGAGAAAAGCTTTTGGACCTTGCTTCGAAAAAAGACCGTAAGTACGCTGAAGTTCAGAATCTTGGGATTTGTTCGACAGATGATTCATGCATTGAAAAGCATATTGCAAAGATACTGGAGCTTCCCCTTGTTGATATTGAAGCCATTAAAAAAGCAAAATTCACCGTTGCAGTTGATGCTGTAAACAGTACGGGCGGAATCGCTGTTCCCATGTTACTCAAGGCACTTGGGGTAAACAAGGTCGTATGCCTGTATTGCGAACCGAACGGGGATTTCCCTCATAATCCTGAACCTCTTCCCGAAAATATCAGCGACATTTGCGAATATGTTATTAAAAACAAGGCTCATGTTGGTTTTGTGGTTGACCCTGATGTTGACCGCCTGGCGATCGTAAACCAGCTTGGTGAGCCGTTTGGGGAAGAATACACTCTTGTTGCAATGGCTGATTACGTTCTTGGCTATCATAAAGGCAACACGGTTTCGAACCTTTCCTCCACCCAGGCACTTAAGGTGATCACCGAAAAGCGGGGAGGCGAGTATTTCGCATCTGCAGTGGGTGAGGTCAATGTTGTGGCATGTATGAAGGAGAAGAATGCGGTGATAGGTGGTGAAGGTAACGGAGGTGTTATCTATCCCGAACTTCATTACGGCAGGGATGCCCTTGTGGGGATTGCATTATTCCTTTCGTACCTGGCACGTTCCGGTAAGAACTGTTCATCGTTGCGCGACGAATATCCGAGCTTTTTTATCTCCAAGAACAAGATCAGCTTTACGTCTGACATCGACATTGATGACATCCTGAAGAAAATTGCAAAAAAGTATAAAAGCAGGCCGGTTACGACAATAGACGGGATAAAAATTCATTTCGACGGGGAATGGGTACATATGAGAAAATCGAATACCGAGCCCATCGTCAGGATATATGCCGAAAGCAATATGCAGGAGAAGGCCGATAATCTGGCAAAGAAACTTCTGCAGGATGTTGATGCCATTCTAAAAGGAAATGACTAAAAAAAAGAAAAAGAAGGGGGTGAAGTTCAAACAGGTGACCATTACCATCTCATCTCGCCAGAAAAAGTCCCTGATGAATTTTTGTAAATCAAGAAAAAGCACACCCAACAAGGTTATAAAAAAAGCAATACGGCCCCTGCTTGAGAACTACCATACACTTGAGGTGAACAATACTTCTGTAAAACCAAACCAGCTTGAGTTGTTCAAACTCGAATGAAATTATTTTGACTTTTTCTGGATTGTATTCTCGTAAGGGGTCCTGTTGATAATGGATCTGCCCAGAGTGACCTCGTCGGTATGCTCCAGTTCATCGCCAACTGAAATTCCCCTGGCAATAGCTGTAACCGGAATGGCAACGGTATGAAGTTTTTTATACAGGTAAAAATTGGTGGTATCCCCTTCGATGGTAGTAGGGAGGGCGAGTATAACCTCGGCAACGGTTCCCGAACCGGCTTTTTCAACAAGGCCGGATATGTTCAGATCGTTGGGGCCAATGCCTTCCATTGGAGATATAATACCCCCGAGAACGTGGTAAACCCCGTTATACTGCCCGGTATTCTCAATAGCTATAACATCGCGGATATCCTCTACCACGCAGATGATAGATCTGTCCCTTTTCGGGCTGACACAGATCGGGCAAAGTTCTTCATCACTTATGTTCCCGCATTCAGAGCAGAAACGGATCTCACTGTGCATGCGGATGATGGCAGTTCCGAAGGCTTCAGCCTCCTCCCTCCTGGATTTCAGAAGGTAGAGTGCCATCCGCAGTGCAGTCTTACGCCCGATCCCGGGCAATTTGGCCAGTTCATTGACTGCAGATTCAAAGACCTTTGATGGTAAAGAATACACTTAAATTTGTTTAATTTGCAAATGTAATCTTTTAGATGTTTCATGATGATCCGCCCGCTACTGCTTTTTTTCATTCTCTTTTCAACTCTGCTTTCTTACGGCCAGGACAGTATCAATAAAACAGATCATGGGGGCCGCAGGCAGGGAAACTGGATTAAACTGGACAAAGAAGGCCATAAACTTTATGACGGGCAATTCTCCGACGGGGTTCCCTATGGAATTTTCAGGTATTATTACCCCAATGGAAAGGTCAAGGCCATTTCGGTAATGAGTGAAAACGGAAAGCTTGCCAGGACTGTTTCTTTCTCGGTAAATGGCCGGAAGATTGCCGAAGGTAATTTCAGGAACGAGAAAAAGGATAGTATCTGGAATTACTTCAGTGAACTCGATGGGGTGCTGCTTTCTTGTGAAAGCTATCTTGAAGGTGAGAAAATTGGCCGGTCAGCTACATTTTATCCGAATGGAAATATTGCCGAACTGATCAATTTTTCATCCGGTAAAAAAGCAGGCGAGTGGATACAGTATTATGATGATGGAAGGGTCAGGTTCCAGGGGTATTATGCTGCAGATGAGAAGGAAGGGCAGTTCAAGGCCTATTATCCTGACGGGAAGCTAAGTATTTCAGGGGCCTACAAGGCTGGCCATAAAGATGGTACCTGGACTTTCTATGATGAAAAAGGAGGGATTATAAATTCGGAAAAATATTGGGAAGGCGCTGTTATCAAGGAAAAAACTCAGTAATATTGATGAAGGTATGGAAATAAAGACATTCAGAACAGTTTCGGTAAAAGGATTCATACAGAGCTGGGAGCAGAACACTGAGGATGGATTTCAACCGGATGCAGCAGTTATTTTTTGCTCGGTGGAACTTGATATCGAAGAGATCATAGCCTTTCTCGGCAACAAAGGAGTTAAAGTGTTCGGTTGCAGCTCCTGCGGTGAATTCCTCTATGACGCAAGCGGTAAGGTAATCAGTGAGGGCGGACTGGTTTGTTCTTTAATGAAACTTCGGCCCGGGACATTTAATGCAAAAACCTTCAGCGGCAAAGGCATTTCTTCCTTTGAACTGGGTAAAAACGCGGGGGCATGGGCCTCAAACATGTTCATCAGTCCGGCAATTCTTGTAGTGGCGAGCGGGCTGACCATTGACGGGGAGCAGATGGTGAGGGGGATACAGTCTGTTGCAGGGCAGGATATCACTATGTTTGGCGGACTGGCCGGTGATGATGCCCATTTCGTGAAAACATTCGTTTTTTCGGAAGATTCTTCTGAAAGCGAAGGAGCAATGCTGATGGTGTTTGATAAATCGGCATATGATCTGAATGGGATTGCGACCAGCGGATGGGTAAGCATTGGCGCAGATAAAATCATTACAGGCGCCGAGGGGAATATTGTTTATACCATTGACAATGAACCGGCTCTGGATGTTTATAAACAGTATCTGAACGTCCTCGATGAGGAACTGCCAGAGATCGGCGTGGAATATCCCCTGCTAGTAAGGAAGAACGAATCGGATTTTGTTCTCAGGGCGGTACTGAACGTCGACAGGTCAAAAAAGGCCTTGATCTTTGCAGGCACCGTTCCCCTTGGAGCGGCAGTTACGTTTTCAAGTTCCCCGGGTTTTGAGATCATTGAGTATACCCGTAAAAAAGTAAATGAATTTTATGCATACAATCCTGATGCAGACTTTCTGGTACTGTTTTCTTGTATGGCCCGGCATAATGCCCTTGGCCCTACAATCGCCGATGAGATAGATGAGGCATGGATGAAGTGGAAGAAGCCTCTGATAGGCTTTTTCACATATGGAGAGATCGGGAATAACTATACTAGCGCATGTGATTTTTATAACCAGACATACACACTTGTTACTTTAAAAGAAAAGTAATATGCTGGCCGATTTTCATCTGTTGGTCGAGGATCTCAGGAGGATTAAAACTCCCGGGGAATTTGCTCTTTCCTGGGAAAGAATCGAGGATGAATTATCTGTGATCCAGGCTGAATATACCAGGATGAAATTTAAGCATGAGAGGTCAAACAAAGAAAAAAACATACTTTCTTCCCTTCTCACGCGTACCTCTTCAGATCTTAAGAAGGTTTCCGACAATCTCAAAATCAGGGCTGAAGAGCTTTCAACCATGCTTGCCACCATTCCAGCTTATGTTTATTTCAAAGACAGAAACCTGAACTATGTTCTGGTCAACCAGTCCTTTGCTGAACTTGTTGGCGTGACAATTGAAGCGATCAAGGGAAAAAAGCTACATGATATCTTTCAAAATTATAACAGCATTAATTATTTAGAGAAAGAGAAGGAGGTTATCGGAGCAGGCATCGGCAGTTACGATATAGAAGAAGTGATCATGCATGAAGGCCGTGAACGCTGGGTCAGCACGAACCTTGCACCGATCAGAAATGCATCAGGCGAAATTGAAGGCCTGATTGGAATTTCCTGGGATATTACTGAGCGTAAGCTTTACGAATCGGAGCTAAGGGAGGCTAAAGAGCTGGCTGAAGCAGGTACGATGGCCAAAAATGAATTTATTGCAAGTATATCCCATGAATTCAGAACCCCTATGAACGGCATCCTGGGGCTGGCTGAGATCCTTAGGAATACACATCTCGACGGGCCTCAGGAGGATCTCCTGAAAGGAATTGTGACCTCGGCTGAAAACCTGTTGGTACTGGTAAACGACCTGCTTGATTTTTCGGCTATAGAAGCAGGGAAAATGGAGCTTGATTTCCATCCGTTCATGCTTGACAGGCTGACCGAGGATGTTTTCATCATGCTTAACCTCAAAGCCAGGGAGAAGTTCCTTGAATTCAGCGTAACAATCAATGATGATGTTCCAAATCATATTGTAGGCGATTCCCAAAGGTTAAGACAAATATTATTAAACCTCGGGACGAATGCGGTAAAATTTACAGAAAAAGGTAAAATAGACATTGAAATTAGTCTGCAGAGCCGTTCGGCCGACAGGGCGCTGATCAGGTTCGATGTTAAGGATACCGGGATCGGCATTCCGCCTGAAGCATTAAATTCCTTATTCAAGGTATTCTCGAGGATAAGGCAGAAACAGCATAAGCTTATTTCAGGCACCGGACTCGGATTATCAATTTGTAAAAAGCTTACCGATATGCTTGGAGGGCAGATTGGTGTTGAAAGTATAGTCGGGGAGGGGACAGATTTCTGGTTTATTCTTCCTTTTGATCTGAGTGTACCAAAGATCCAGAATCCTTTTAAATCTACCGAAGGGGGGATGCTGATTCAACCTGGCAAAAGAGTACTTGTTGCTGAAGATAACCTGATAAATCAAAAGATTGTAAGTTTTCAGCTCAAAAGGATTGGTTTTGAAGTGGAGCTCGCTGACAATGGAGAGGTTGCACTGGAGAAGTTCCGGGAAACCGATTTTGATATGGTTATTCTCGACATACAAATGCCGGTGATGGACGGATACCAGGCCGCCAAAGCCATCAGGACCCTTGAGAAAGGCACCTCAAAGCATGTTCCCATAATTGCACTCACAGCCAATGCAATGAAAGGAGACCGGGAACTTTACCTCGATGCGGGAATGGATGGATATGTAAGCAAGCCTTTCACTCCTGAAATTCTTCAGTCGGCAATCCTTCTTGCTGAAAAAGTTGCCTCAGAATTCAGAAAATGCTGAAGCGACGGAGCGTTCTCCCGTTGCAAACATTATTTTTTGGGTTTTTTCCGGTTTCGCTTTTCCCGGTCTTCAGAAAGCATCCTCTGCATAAGAGCTGTTCTCTCGATCCCCAGTTTTGAGCTTACCATGGTATACCATTTCAGGATCATGTCGACATTGCTTCCGTCCCAGGTTTCCTTGTAAAGCAACTGAATGCTGTCCTGGAGGTTTGAAGTTTCTTTGATGTACAGGTTCCTGAATTCATCCCATGGGGCCTGGGACCCATATTTAATTTTGTTGAAACGGTTAACGATTTCCCTTCTTTTCAATTCATAGAGGTCAAAAATGGTGTTAATGAATGCTGCAGCCCTGTAACTCTGTATTTCATTCAGATATGAGCCCCTTGCGTTTACCATAGTAACAGAGCTGATATGAAGGCTGTCGCTTATCACGACCGGATTTATCATTATTAGACCGAGGATCTGGGAGTTTTTTCTTTGCTCATTCTTTCCACGGCTTGCCGGAATGTCAACGGTTTTTGAACCAGCGGGAGCAGTGCCGAGTTCATAACATTCTAGATTTCTGTCGGATGTCCATGGGAGGTAAGCCGATCTCACATAGCTGTTCAAGCCCGGTTTGTAATTTAAAAGTACCCCGTTGATCGCAAAGAATTCCCTGAATCTCGACTGTTTGCTGCTTTCGGGTGTTACTCCGGGATGCAGCCAGAAGACCGGATCATAAGGAATACTCATGATCCTCTGGTAATCATTTGGCTGATCTCCCAGATAGCCCAGGGTGTTCAGGTAAGGCCTGTTGAAATCATAAAAAATCAGTTCAGCATTGGCCGAAAGACTTGTTTTGTGGCTGTCCTGCTGCTCAATATACCGTAGTGAATAATCCAGCGACATCCTTGCCAGCGTTGGGTAATCCTTGTCGGAATTGTCGATAGTGACCGACCATGCGAGGTTAACCGAATCAACTATGTCGCCCTGAATAGGAGTCCTCAGATAATAAAAATCTACATTCTTAACCGAATATTCAAGCCTGTCAATTGTCTGGTCTTTTTCGTTGATATATACCCTGCAGCCAAATATCTTCAGGCTGTCATACTTTGGGACGATTCTCAGGATGTAAGAGCGGTTCCCTGGTACGCCCGTATTTTTTTCAAGGTTAATTGTGTAGATTTCCCTGAAACGATGATAGCTAAGGTTCCCAGGGGACAATGGAACAGTATGGTGTCCACCACTCGTGAACGGCAAGAGATGCTTTAAAATATCAGTGGTATTGAGGCTCCAGAAATTTCGCAGCGTAAGTCCAATCCTTCCGTTTTTCGGCAGCAACTGGCTGATCCCATTTCCGGCAGATACTTCAGCGTTGTAATATCCTTCGATGATCTCAAGAGGTTCGTTGTCACACTCGCTCATGAATGAGAAATAGGCTTTTGAATATACTGATTTTATGATGTTTCTGTATCTCTGGCAGGATTCAAAAAACAAGCGGTACAGGTAATCGGGCTGCCCTGTGGCACTGATGCTAACCTCCTTCAGGTCATAAACAAGAGGTGTCAAACCGACATTGGCTGTATCTTTCAGGCTTCTGATGGATAATTTCCTGGTCATATACCCAACAGAGGAAACAAGGATGCTGTCGGTTTTGTGGAATATAGAGGCAGGCAGGTAATAACTCCCGTCCTCATTCGCAATCATACCGGTTTCTTTCCCGGCAAGCCTTATCGAGGCAAAAGGAACAGGCTCTTTGGTTTTATTATCAAATACAATGCCTTTGTACGCCTGCTGGGAAAAGGAGACAAAGGAAAAGGCAAGTAAAATATATAAGATGATATGCCGTATCAACAGCATATAATTTATTTAGTCTTCGATCTGGTTACATACCTCCACCGAACATGCTTCTGAGTTCGGCTTCTGTGGTAAGTTTATAGTCTGCCGGTATTTCAAATTCGGAATCATTAACGGCTTTCTTCTCGACGCTGGCTGCCGAGTACTTCATGGTCATACCCTGTTCCGTCAGGGTGTATTCCATGAGCATTCCCTCGATGTCCCTGTAAGTTGCATTTCCCCAATTCAGTTCTTTCCCTCCGAGCTCATCTGTGAACCAGACGTCAATGGTTGTCTTTTTGCCGTTATTATCGATTGTGATGACGGCTTTTTTGCATTTATATCCTGCAACGTCTTTAGTTTCGCCGGTCATCTGTACAACTGTCTTGGGATCGTTACCCTGATCCTTGGTGATTTCATCAAGAGTTTTCTTAATTGCGAATTTTTTCCCCATCATCCCGATTAGGGTAACCGTGAACTTTTTGGAGTAATTCGTGATCTCTCCCATGGTCCCCATTGCCGAAACAGCTTCATTACGTGAATCAGATCCCTTCACTGTGAGGGTCATGGTTTTCGGGAACATGGCTGTTTGCTCGGCAGTAAGGTTAGGGCCGGAGATGGCAATATTAAAAGTAATCACTCCCTCAAATTTTCCACTGCCTGCCTGAACAAATAAGGGAGTTGTCAACACCAGGGAAATTAAAAGAGAAATGAATGCTGCTGTCTTTTTCATGATGATTGATTTAAAGGTTTGAGGTCATAAAGGTATGGATTTTCTTGAACAAAGCATTTTCTATTGCTTTTTGACAGATGGTTTCCCCAATGGACAAACAGCAACGCAAATTCCGCATATCCTGATCTCCTGCTGAAACAGGTCCTTTCCGAATTTCCCGCATTGCTCCCTGCATTTGTGGGCGTCGAAAAACAGGTCCCGATCGGTATGAATATCCCAGGGAATCCCGTTTGCTGCGCCTGCGGGACACAGGGCGACACAATCGTCACAATTGCCGCACCTGCTTTTATCAATGGACCTTGCAGAAGGAATAACAGGTTCTTTCAATAGAATGCTGGCAAGCCTGAGACGGGGACCGAAAGCCTTTGAAACGAACAGGTCGGTTTTGCCTATCCAACCGAGTCCGGACCTTGTCCCAACCATCTTATGTGAAAATTTGTACCTTAGGTCTTTAAGGTACGGTTTAAACTCTTCACCCCCAACCACAACAGTAGGGGAGACATACTTGCAGGAAATGCTGTTTTTTTCAAGCTCACGGCAGATGTCCTCCGCGATCTTCTCAAGTGTTTGGTTCATTCCCCTGTAGTGCGCATAATACTCCTGGGTTGGCCCCCCGCTTATCGCATCAACAATATCGTTGTCCAGTTTTTTTGCGAATGAAATACCATAAGGAAAATCATGGTATTCAGGATCAAGCAATCCGCGGAGATCGGCAAACCCATAAATAAAGTCCTCAGCAGGCTGAAGGTGCTTCCTGAGAATAGCTTCAATCAGTGATTGTGACATGGCAGGCTGAATTGAATGGGGGTTTATCTCCTGCCCAGCCGGTTGCCGCCAAGCAATCCCCATCCGCCGCCGCCCATCAGGAAGCCAAAGGCATACCAGGCTCCATTATTGTTCTGGGCGTAAACTGTCACATCATCATAGATGAGCATGCCTATAAAGTCGAAAGGGGAGATAAAACCATGCCACAGCCCTCCCCAGAACCCATAGGTATGGCCCTGCAGGCAATGCGTAACGATTTCGCGGTGTGCACAGCCGGTGAGTGCAAACAATAAAGCAATGCCAAGCATGCTTAAAATGATGATCCTGCTTTTATTCATATTCTGATGTTGTTGGTGATTGGTTGTTGGTTGTTGGTAATTGGTTATTGAGTGCCAAGGATATTGATATCAGCCGATTCCAGGTGTTTCTTTCCGTATCCCCTGAGAACAACGTTTATCATCGCTTTTCCAAGCCTGCTGGTATCCGTTGCATATTTCGGCATGGCCCTGAAGATCGGGAAAAACGGCCTGAGAATGATATACAGGGTGTTGTAAAGTTTTGTGCTTGATTTAATACCTTTCATTGGCTCGATAAAGCCAGGCCTGAACATCCAGGCTCCTTTAAAACCCAGCGCCAGGATAGCATTCTCCGTGCGGCCTTTCACCCTGGCCCACATGATCCTTCCTTTTTCGCTTGAATCGGTGCCCGTTCCCGACACATAAGTAAAAACCGAACCGGGGTTCTGTTCAATGAATGCCTTGGCAAAGGTGAGAGTAAGGTCATATGTCAGGTGAGCATACTCGTCTTCCTTCATGCCGGCTGAAGATACACCAAGGCAGAAGAAACAACAATTGTAACCCTTCATCTCATCTTTCACGCCTGAAAGATTAAAAAAGTCCTTGTGAATGATCTCTTTCAGTTTTGGATGCTGAAGCCCAAGTGGTTTTCGGTTAACGACAAGAACCGATTCGACCTCATCACTTTCGAGGCACTCTAGAAGGACACCTTTGCCTACCATGCCGGTAGTGCCTGTAATTATTGGTTTTAGTTTCATGATATAAAGTTAAATCTTATTTGAGTCCCTGACCGTGTTCGGGCTTTTTTTTTTCGATTTCCTTCAACGCCTTCTGTCGATAAATACTCCGTACCGGTCTATCAGGTTTGTAAGCGAGTCCCGGCCTGAACTACTTTTATCCTCATCCGCATACAAGATCGTCATGAATACAGAAATAAACAGTCTCAGATCCCCTGGCAACCCAGCATCCTCGCTCAACCCTGGTAAAATCCTGGTCTTCGCAAGCCTTGGGATTCTCGCTGCCGATTTCATATATAAAACCCTTTACGGAATCACACCGGCAACGAAAGACCGATGTCTTCTTTTCATCCATGTTCCAAGGTGGGCTTTCTGGTTTTACGAATATTTCATTGAACTCTCGCTGATCATGATCGCGGGCATATTCCTGGCCGGGTTGGCCGAGAAGCACATCAGCCGGGTAATCCGGTTTTTTCCCACGAATCCTCTCACCGCTTTCGTCGCAGCTTCAATTATTCCTGTATGCTCCTGCGGGGTGGTGCCTTTTATTTCGGCCTTCCGCAACCGCACATCAGTATGGACCATGGTCACCTTTATGGTCGCAGCTCCCTTGCTCAATCCATATATCATTTTGATCTCTTTTTCTGTCCTTGGACCGGTTTATGGCTTTCTGCGGATAGCTGCTTCCTTTGTATTGTCGGTAAGCGTCGGACTGATCATGCAGATAATCGGGAAGAACACCCGGGTAATGAGCCTGTTAAAAGCCGGAGGATGCATCGGCAAACACGGTTGTACACGTGAAAATCCCGATTTCTATGCACGCACCTGGGAGATCTTTAGAAAGCTGATCCCCTTTATCCTGCTTGCCGGATGTATTTCCGTTTCCCTTGAAGTTGCAGGCCCGGTAAAGTATTTTAAGGCAAATGCGCAGGGTGGGGAGATCATAGGAATACTCCTGGCCCTGCTAATCGGCATTCCACTCTATCTTTGTAACGGGGCTGATGTCCTTATCATAAAACCCCTGCTTGAAATGCATTCGATTTCCATGGCGACCGCGATGACATTTTCCCTGGCCAGCACTTCGGTTTGCGTGACCTCGTTAATGATGCTGTGGAAGTTTATGGGAAGGAACTGGACCCTCATCTTTCTCGGGCTCGTGACATTGATGATACTGCTGATCGCCCTTATATTACTTTACCTGCCGATCTGATCCCTTGTTCGTTTATCCGCTTGAAAAATTCCTGTTTGTAAAAATCACCAAGAGGGATGGTAAACCCATCTATCTGTATCCATTTCTTCCCGATGCTGCCGACTTTACTCAGAGGGACAAGGAAAGAACGGTGAACCCTGATAAATTCATCAGCCGGCAGCAATGTTTCGAGTTTTTTGAAACTCAGCAGCGACATATAGGAACGGGAGGCAGTGCGTATTTTGAGGTAATCCTTGCAGCCTTCGATGAACTGAATTTCTCCAAGGCCGATCCTGCATATCTTGTAATCACATTTTATGAAAATATAATCGCCTTCGGCGGATGGCTGAATCGCGACTTCCTTGTTCGGGGACATGTTCCTGCGTGCCGCGATCAGAGTCCCGGCTTTTTGCACAGCCTTCACAAAGCGGTCGAATGAAATGGGTTTCAGAAGATAATCGCAAACATCGAGTTCGAAACCTTTGAGGGCGTATTTGTCATATGCGGTAGTGAGTATGACCTGGGGCCTTGATTTCATAGATTCCAGGACCTTGATCCCGCTGATATCATCCATGTGGATGTCGAGAAATATCAGGTCAACCTTGTTGCTCTGCAGCCATGCCAGGGTCTCCAGTCCGTTGCTGAAACATCCCTTCAGTTCAAGGTTGGGAACCCTGCCGATAAAATCTCTCATCTGAACCAGGGCCAGGGGTTCATCATCGACGGCGATACACGTTATTTTATCCATTTGAATCAAGACTTAAATGAACCCTGAATTTCTCCTGTGATTCGTCGGTTGCCAGTGAGTGGTTTGAAGGGAACAGCATTTGCAACCTCTTTTTTACATTTTCAATGCCTGCGCCTGTACTGCCTGTGTCTATTGAAGCCGGACTTTTTCTTGTAAAATTCTCAACACTGAAATCAAGCCTGTTTTTACCAATCCTGAGAAGGATCTTTATTCCTGGTGGGGTGACATCTTTGCGACTGTGTTTGAACGCGTTCTCGATAAACGGGATAAGCAGCATGGGAGGGATCATCCAACCTCCTGCATCCCCCTGAATTTTAAATTCCACGAAACCGGGATCACTTATCCTGAGCATCTGGAGGCGGATGTAACTCTTTATAAACCCTATCTCGCTTTCAAGAAGCACTGTTTCGGTTGATGAATCCCTGATCATATACCTCATAATCTCTGACAACTGTATGATGGATTCTGAGGTTTTTTCAGCATCAATTCTCGACAGTGTATTGATGTTGTTCAGGGTGTTGTATAAAAAGTGCGGATTGACCTGGGACCTGAGCAGGCTGAGTTCAGCATCCACCTTTTGTTTCTCGAGCTGCTCCTTCTTCCTCAGGGCATCTTCATACTGCTGTATCATCTGCATAAGCACCATGAACAGCACCACCGAATAGATATAGAAAAAATGCTGGAATATGTTAAAATGAAAGAAGTCAGGGTATTGTCTTACATAGTCAGGGTACCAAATGGGTAGGGTGATGTACCTCAGAATGATGCGCATGCACAGGATGAATACTATGGCTGAAAGCGCAATCAGTAAGGAGAACTTCAGGTAACGGGAGGTGTTGAAATACTTTGGGATCAGGTAATATGTTGTGAAATAGGACGCAAGAAGCAATACCGGAAGGTTCAGCAGGGTTTCCATGAAATCCTGGTTGAATGACTGCAAGGAATAATTTACGAACGTGAGCCTTGACCTCGATACTTCAAAGAAAAACACCACGATCCAGAAAAGCAGGTGGCGCCACAACTCTCTCCGAAGATTCCTGTTCATACTGAATTTTATTAGCCGGGATAATGACATCCGCAGACCAAAAATAGGCAAAAAACAGGCGGTTCTATTATTCATCGCCGACTAATAGACCAGGACGGGAAATGTTTATACAAAACTCATGTTTTAATCGGTAAATCAGGCTGAAGAGTAACCATTGGCTCCCTGTACCTTCATACAGGCTCTTTGTATATACTGTTTGCAATACAGGGTTCGGGAAACCGATTTTTGCTAAAAAAACCATATGAAAAAGATCTTTATTCTCGCCTGCATGATTTTGCTGGCTTCGTTCATGTTACAAGCCCAGGTTGGCCTAAAAAGAAACCCTGGTTCATCCGGGAATATCAGGGCCCTGCTGATCGTTTCGGCAAAGCTTGGTGCAAATTATAATTTCAATATTGACGACCTCGAGGAATACGGCTTCGACATGACCAAGGCAGGTCCGACTGCCTCAGTTTCACCTTGTCCGTGGGCAAGCTCCCTCGGACTGCGGCCTTTGGTCTGTGATACCCTGCTTGCCGATGTAACCGATATTTCAGGGTATGATGCGCTGATCATCATGCCGGCCCGGTGGAGAGACGGGAATGCATACCAGGAACTGATAAACAGCCAGCACGTGCTTTCTCTGATAAGGGCAGCCGATTCCCTTGGAAAAGTAATCTATTCAACCTGTGCCGGGCCGAAAGTACTGAATGCAGCAGGGTTTTTGCAAGGTGTCAAGGTAACCGGGATCACGGAAATCAAGAACGAAATGATAGCTGCAGGGGCAATCTGGATGGGAGCCGACACATTGCCTGTGATCGACAGTAATATAGTAACGGCCACGAGAGGAATGTACTATCATATTGAGAACATGGAAGCGATCACGACTTCCCTGGAAACCATGGGATTCAATAAATCACCGGTACAGGGATCGGCATGGGAGGAGTCACCGGCAAGTGTACCCCAGGGCGATGTGCTGTGGTCAAAAACCTACGGAGGAGCTGAATCTGAAGGAGCCAGGGCCATGATCAGCACACCTGACGGGGGCTACCTGATGGCCGGGTATACGTGGTCGGAGGGCAGCGGGGGAAGCGATATCCTGTTGATTAAAACCGATGCAGACGGGAATCAGCTCTGGACAAAGACCTTGGGAGGGAATGGCTGGGAGTATGCTTATGGTCTCTGTGCTTCTGCCGACGGAGGGTACCTGGTTGCAGGGTATACTACCAGCTGGGGTGCCGGGTCAAAGGATATGGTTCTTTTTAGAACCGATGCAAATGGGAATGAGTCATGGCATAAAACATTCGGTGGAACTGATATTGATGTCGCGAAATCAGTTGTGCAATCTACCGATGGTTCTATCCTGGTTTGCGGGTATACACAAAGCTTTGGTGCAGGAGAAGATGATATCATGCTTGTAAAGGCCGACAATGCCGGGAATCTTAAATGGATCCGTACTTATGGAGGAGGGGCTTCGGAACTGGGAAGCCAGGTGCTCGTAAATAACAACCAGAATTATGTTCTGCTCGGATCGACGGGTTCTTACGGTGCAGGGAACAGGGACATATGGCTGATTGAAACCGACACCTCAGGAAATAAAATCTGGTCAAAGACATTCGGAGATGACTACTACCAGGAAGCGTATGCCATGATTCAAACGGCTGACCAAGGTTACCTGGTATCGGGAGAGACCGATGTGCATGGAGTCGACCTTCTGAACATGTATCTCGTCAGGACAGATTCATCGGGCAGTTTAATATGGTCGAAACAGCTCGAATCTCCTGCTAATTTTTATGAATACGGAAAGGGATTGTGTGAAATTGATGACGGGAGTGTGGTGATATGCGGAAACCTTAAATATCCGGCCGACAGGACCAATGATCTGTTTATATGTAAGATTAATGCATTCGGACAATTGTTGTGGTCGGAAAGCTACGGTGGGACGGCTTCAGACTGGGGCAATGCAATTTGCAGGGCCCAGAACAATGATGTGGTGGTCGCAGGGCATACCTACTCTTACGGAGCCGGGCACAGTGATGTATGGATGGTGAAGATACATCTGCCGCTGGTTGGAATTAACGAAAAGGGAAAAGATCAGGGTCTCCTGGAGCTGAATACAATCCAGCCCAACCCTTTTTCAGACTGTGTGGAAATTGAATTTGATATTCCTTCTGGAAAAAGCGGCGAACTGCAGATATTCAATTCTGAGGGTTCCAAATGCAGGCAGTTCCCTCTTTTCAGCCAGGGTCATCATACGGTAAAGTGGTGCGGGACGGACGAAAAAGGCCAGGTCGTTTCCCCCGGGATGTATTATTTCTCCGTGAGCTGCGGGAGTTCTTATTCGATCAAGAAAGTTATCAGGATTGGAAGGAACTGAATCCTCCTCATCACAAAATCAGTGGATGATTACAGCTTTTCCCCGGCAGACTTTGCTTTCTGTCAAAATCCTGATCTCATAAAGGCCTGAGGGCAGGTCGCCCGGCTTGATGTTCTCAGCGGGATTGAAAGGGCCTGCAACTTTAAAAACAAGTTCTCCTAGTTCATTGAATATTTCCACACTGCGGATGGCATTGCCGGTCTTTTCATCCATCTCAATCCTGAAAACTCCGCCAGACGGATTGGGGATAACCTGGATCTGACCCGAGGTTCGCTGCTCAGATATCCCGCCGGTAAATGCAACACAACCTGTGTCGGATGCCAGGTTCAGCGATACGACCTGGGGCTGATAAGCAGTGGTTTGTCCACCGTTTGCCGAGGTAAGGTTCGCCTGTACCATATTCAAGGTTACAGGCGAACTGTATGCTGAATTCTGACTGACGCAATTATTGCCATAACCGGTAGAATCCAGTTTGATGATCCCGATCTGCGGTCTGTCGGTTGGTGGCTTTATCACTCCCATGATAGGACCGTTCCCGAGAATCATGTATCCTTTATCATATGCCTCAACCATATCCTGTGAAAGGATAAAGAGATCCCTGCCCCAAAGTATTTCTCCCGCTGAATCGGTTTCTACAACCTGTCCAAGCGGGGCAAACTGATTTGAGCTGTTGACGAAAACAAAATTGCCCCCAGGCTTCTTATGAAGTTTGGGACCAGGCATATCATTGGGGAAATTTCCATTTATAAATAAGGATTTGCACCATAGTGTGTTTCCAAAGAGATCGGTTTTTAAAAGAAAGGCTTCGTAAGAAGAAGTGGTTTTATAACACATCATCCCGTCGGGGAGAATGACTACATCGGTGCCGCATGCCATCTGCTGTGCAGGCGTGTCTTCCTTTTTCGACCACAGCAGGTTGCCATTCTGATCCAGTTTGAAAAGAACCAGGTTGCTAACCCATGTCGCGCCACTGCCGCCGATACAGCCAGTCACCACAAACCCTCCGTCGGGAGCTTCGGCAGCTGCATATGCGTAGTTTCCCATGTTGCCCGAATGGAACATCCGTCCCCAAACCAGGTTCCCGTCAGCGTCAAGCTTTATGACCAAAGCCCTGTAATATGGCGGAGCTGCCCCGCTTGAACTTCCGCCGGTAATAATGAATCCATTATCGGTTGTCTGCCTCAATGAATATGGATGGTCTGAATATCCCATGTCAATGGTTTCTGACCAGATGATATCACCCTCTGGCGTGATCTTTATCAGCAGTATATCATCAGCATCTGCCAGGGAGTTGTATATATAACCGGCCAATAAAATATTCTGGTCGGATGTCGAAGTTACACAGTACATGCTTCCGAAACCCGCTGTATACTGTTTGCTCCATAAAATATTCCCGTTGGCATCCATTTTCAATGCCAAGGGATAATCGTCTTTCAGCCCGGCAATAATGTAAGCACTGTCGGCTGATCTGCTGATCCCGTATGCCTGGACCCTGGCCTGAAGATCATAAAATACCTTGTTAAATACCGCTGTCTGGGCAGATCCGGGGATGCTGATATCCAGAAGCAGAAAAAATAACACAGGAAGGAAAACAGTTTTTTTCATAGCATGCAGATTTATAGATACAAATATAATGAATCTAGATGTAAAGTCAATATCCTGAATGTTTTATTTGCCAGGCTTTCTTCAGGTTCTGTATTTTTGCAGAAAACGGAGAATGAAAATGTCATATTCAGGATTTAAACTATCTGTTGTTTTAACACTGGGATTCATGCTGGCAAACTCAACAGTCTGCCTGGCAAACGGAAACATTACACATGGAGTTGACGGACAGCCGGCCGCCGCGGTTAATTTTGATTCAGCGCCAGGTCAGGACGAAAAAAAAGCAGCTTTGCTGCAGTCTTCGCTCGACAGCCTTACAGCAAGCGGGGAAGTGCCTGGTGCTGTGCTTTGCATTCTTTTACCCGGAAGCACATCGATTTCACTGTCCTCAGGCCTGGCCGATAAGGAAATGAAAACCCCGATGCAGCCATCAGATCGCATGTTTGGCGGAAGTACTGGAAAAACCTTTGTTGCAGCGATCATCATGAAACTTATCAGGGAGAAAAAGATCAGGCTCGACGACAAAGTAAGCAAATACTTTGGCGGGCAGGCATGGTTCAGTGCATTGCCAAATGCATCACTGATTACGGTTAAGATGCTCCTTAACCATACCTCGGGGCTTCCGCCTTATGAGTATGTTCCTGCAGTATGGGACAGCCTCAAAGCCAGCCCCGGCAAAATATGGACCGGGGCTCAGCGCATGGCGATGCTTTCAGGTGCAAAACCTGTACATGAGGCTGGAAACGGATGGTCCTATTCAGATTCAAATTATATTCTGCTGGGCATGATTATCGAAAAAGTTACCGGGCTTGATTATTACGATGTCCTCAGGAGGGAGATCCTCATTCCGTATATCCTGTCAAATACCAGCCCGGCAAACACCAGGGACCTTCCAGGTATGGCCTCCGGGTACTCAGGCCTGGATTCTTCATTCCATCTTCCGCAGAAAGTATTCCAGAACGGTAAATATGTCTTTAATCCGCAGATGGAATGGACCGGGGGCGGACTTGTAACAACTGCTTCTGATATGGCGTTATGGGCCAGGATACTGTATTCGGGGGAATATCTCACAACAGATGAAGTTAAGCAGATAACAACACCTTCGCCTTTCCAAACAAGCATTCCCGGCTGCGATGGTTACGGATATGCAACGATTATCTGGAACCTTGCAGGCCAGCCCGTATACGGGCATACAGGTTTTGTTCCGGGTTATCTCACGATCATGCTGTATATACCAGGGAAAGACGTCGCGATGGCCCTTCAAGTCAATACCGACCACCTTCCTGCCGGCACAGGCCTGTTCAGGCTGCTTGAGAATTTTTATTATATCCTTTCCCGCTAGACAACGGCAATCTTGGCGATTTTTTTTAAGGTATTTAACTTTAAGCCATTTTGCAGGCAGGTTCACCGATTGTTTATTCTATATCGGCTAAACGATGTTTGTATTTTTTTTTAGAGTAGTACATTTGTCACAGCTGAGACAGGTTTCAGAGCTGCCGGGGTGTGAACATTTGATGAAGCTCAGTGTTTTATTGTATCATTTTAAGATCGGTTATTTTGGATAAATCTCTTATAATTTTTTGCAACTGCCAGACCAGGCAGGGTTCTGAAAAATGGGTTGCAGCCTCGGAAATATTGAATAATACCGAACGCATCAGCATCGTTTCAATACAGGATCTCTGCGGATTATGTGCTCTTGAACCAGAAAAAGTAAGATCCCTGTTCGAAGGTTCCTCCAAAGTTTTGCTGCTTGCCTGCCAGCCCAGGGCTTTGAAGTTGCTTCTTCAGTATGCGGGAATTGAAAAGGAGAATAAGATAAGGTTTTTCAACCTGATTGAAGAAGAATCCTCAGCACTGGAAGGACTGTTACCAGAATACCTCAATGAAGGGGCTGACACCCGTTCTGAAAAAGAAACGGTTTCAGGTTCTGCCTGGCCTTCATGGTACCCGGTGATCGACTACAAGCGCTGCAACAATTGCATGCAGTGTGCCGATTTCTGCCTCTTTGGGGTTTACAGCAAAACAGGTTCCCAGGTTAAAGTTGTTAACCCCCAGGGCTGCAAGAACAATTGTCCGGCTTGCGCACGCATCTGCCCGAATGTGGCCATTATCTTTCCAAAATATTCCGCAGGAGGACCGATCAGTGGTTCAGTATCTGTTGATGAAGCCGTTGAAATGCAACGATTGAAACAGGATACAGAGAGTATATTGGGGGATGACATTTACCAGGCCCTGGAACAACGGAAACTAAAAAAAAGGCTTATGATCCGCGAGGATGCTCTGGAACAGGCCAAGAGGGAGAGAGATGAAGCACGGCAGCAACTCAACATTGAATAACACTAACCATGTCGATAACCAGTAACCTGCTCAGAGCAAACCGAAAATGTTTAAGTGCCTTTTGTACGAACCTCGTCTGGAAGGGGAACAAAACATTCTCGAAATTCAATAAACATAAAAAGAATGGAAGTTCATTCCCTGCTTTCCAGTTCATTTCTCTAACCAATAATTGCAATCTTGAATGCCAGGGCTGCTGGGTATACCAGGACGGGGATGCGAAACATATTGACCAGGGGGTCGTCCAGAAG
Source organism: Bacteroidota bacterium (assembly GCA_037134895.1). GTDB lineage: Bacteria > Bacteroidota > Bacteroidia > Bacteroidales > FEN-979 > CAIRDP01. The sequence continues at coordinate 41,976 of JBAXLI010000016.1, read as the reverse complement.
ATCATCAGTGAAAGCAATGCGGCAGGATCCTGGTTTTTTGGACTTCTTGGAGGGGAACCTCTTTTATATCCTCACCTCACCGATGTGCTAAGGCAAAACAAACGATCTTATTTCCAGCTTTTCACTAACGGAATCCTTCTGAATGATTCAACTGCGGATGATTTGAGGAAGTGTGCAAATGTCACACCCCTTATCAGCTTTGAAGGGGATGAGACAATTGCCGATATCCGCAGGGGAGGCCGTGGCGTCTATAGGCGTACGATCGATGCAATAAAGACTTCCGTTGCGCACGGACTAATTACAGGAGTTGCGGTAAGTGTATGCAAATCGAATATCGACATGGCGCTTTCGCCTGCCTTTGTTTCCATGCTTCATGACCTGGGAGTCGTATATCTTTGGTACTATATTTATCGTCCTTCGGGTAAACAGCCATGCTATGAGCTGGCCCTCTCGGCAGGTGAGATCGAGAAACTCCGGCGTTTCCTGGTTGAAGGCCGAACACATTATCCCATGGTTCTGATAGATTCCTACTGGGATGCCGATGGGAACCCGTTTTGCCCGGCCGCCGAAGGTTTAAGTCATCATATCAATCCATACGGGCAGATAGAGCCCTGCCCGGTTATACAGTATTCCTGCGGCAATGCAGGCGGACAGGATCTGAAACTTTCATATGAACAATCGGGTTTTCTGCGCGATCTGAAGGAAGGAATAAAAAAACAGACCCGGGGCTGCATCCTGATGGAGAACCCCGGGTGGCTTGCCGGGCTTGCCGGGGAACACAAGGTTCCGAACAGTTCCGGAAGGCCTGGGATGGAAGAAGATTTGAGAAAAGGGCATTGCGTTTGCAGCCATGGAAGCTGTCCTGTGATACCCGAAACCAGTTTTTTCTACCGGTTTGCAAAACGGAGAGCGTTTTTCGGTCTTGGGGCCTATGGTTAAACGATGAAAATTTGAACTATGATAATAGAAAAGCCTCAACTGTCACTGGAGATACCCGGCAGGCTGTCGGTCAGAAATGAGATCCGCCGCAAGGTGGATGATTATTTCAGAGAACACCCGAAAAGGCCGCCTTTTACCTGGGAAGAACTATCGGAGTTCGCAGGCGTGCTGATCTGCCGGTATGGTTGGGATAAAACCTTCAACGGGTTTATCATGCTTTGCTGCGGGAATGCCATCTGGAGAAAGATTGTCGAGGCTATTCCATTTAACCGCAGGATACTGATGTTGCCTCAATGCCTTAAGAACAGCCTGTCATGCAATGCCGAGATGGATAATATAGGGTTATTATGCAATGACTGCGGGAGCTGTTCAATTTCGTCGCTTCTTCATGAAGCCGAAAATCTCGGATACGTAGCGCTGGTGACCGAGGGAACTACGATCACTACACGCCTGATCGAAAGCGGGAAAGTGGATGCAGTCATAGGTGTGGGATGTATGGATGTGCTTCAGAAGATGTTCCGTTCGGTAAGTAAGTACGCGATACCCGGAATCGGCATCCCTTTGCTCAGCGATGGCTGTAAAGATACAAAGGCCGACCTGTCGTGGGTGAGGCAGGAACTGTACCGCTATCGGGAAGATCGGGGGATCAGGCTCCTTAACCTGAATCACATCCGCAATAAAACAGCTTCATTGTTCGGGGAGGAGCAATTGAAACGCCTCATTTTGCCCGGGCCTGACAGGACTCTCAGGATAGTGATAGAATCCCTTACGGCAGGAGGACAGCGTGTAAGGCCTTTCCTTTCGGCCCTTGCTTATGAAGCATATTGCACTGAACCCGATGAAGCACTGCTCAACAGGCTTGTTCTTTCGGTGGAGAGTTTTCATAAAGCCTCCCTGATACATGATGATATCGAAGACGAGGATGTTGAGAGGTATGGAAAGCAAACGATCAATGCAAAGCATGGTACAGCGGTCGCAATAAACTCCGGCGACCTGTTGATAGGCGAGGGTTACCGGCTGATTGCCGAAAGCGGCATGCCACCCGAAAAAATTGCCTCCTGCATCCGGGTGATCTCGGCAGGGCACCGTGATATGACACTCGGACAGGGTGAAGAACTTCTCGCGACCCAGTCGGCACGTATTCTTCCTCTTGATGAGATCATCAATGTGTTTGCAAACAAGACTTCTTCGGCTTTCAGGGTTGCATTACTGCTGGGCGGGATTATCGGAGGAGCAGATGAAATTGACCTGGAGCAGTTGAAATTATTCAGTCAATTTACCGGCATTGCATACCAGATCATGGACGACCTGGAAGATGATTCGGGGAAGAAGATGAATTACGCTTTTTCAAAACCTTCTTTTTTGCTCGCCGTGCTGATGGACGAGCTTCCGGGTGACGAAAAGGCCATAATTCAACAGGCCTTTGCATCCCGAAATAACGACCTTATACAAGTTTACCTGCACAACTATAAAACTGCTGGCCGATGTACCTTGCTTCTTAAGGAGAAGCTTGAGGGAGCGAAGCAAAGCCTTGAAAACCTTGGAAACATAGGACTAAAACTGGCTCTTCATGAAATTCTTGGAAAGATTTTCAGCGATTATCTCTGATCCTGGCTTCTTGAAAGGTTTTCTCAGGCTGCCAGAAAAAAGCAGTGTAAAGGAGAAAGGCAGGGGCGCCATCGGGCTGGCTCTCAGGAATGGGGCAGCCATCCTTGATGAATCCTCCCTGGAGGAGATCAGGGTGTGGATTATTTCGCAGCAGACCATGGCTGGCGGATTTCCTGACCGGGGAGGTGACTGTGACCTTTATTACACCCTGTTTGGCTTCTTCCTCTCCGATGCGCTTGGCATCGAGATGGTATTGCCCATGCTCAGGGAATATACGAGGACGACTTCGAAAAAGGAAGATCTTACTTCAATAGAGTTTTTTTGCCTCGCCATTTTATATTCTTCACTGCTGCCGGGAGATGCTCTGACCAGGGAGTACAGGAACAGGATAAAAATCATGCTCAGGGATAAAGAACTGTTGAGCAGCGGATATACGCGATTCCTGATATGTCTTTCATTACTTTATCTGAGGGATTACATTGCCTCATGGAAGGCATTACGCTCGTTCGGGAAGAGCAGTCATGAAATACAAAAACCTTGTCCGGCAATAGCTGCGGAACAGATACTGGCTTATTTGAAATCAGGTTCAAAAGGGTGCAGGCCTGGTGAGATCATGGCGTTTTACAGGGGAAACGGTGGGTTTGCTGCCCTCCTGGGTGCCCCATCCCCCGACCTTTTATCCACTGCTGTTTCCCTTTTCGCCCTAGGGTTTACAGGTTATGACCTAAGGCTGCTAAAACCCGATTGCCTCAGATTTGTTGAGAATTGCTATAAAGAGGGCGGGTTCATGAGTAGCAAAAATGACACCCAGCCCGACATTGAATATACCTTCTATGGATTGCTTGCCCTGGGTGCCCTGAATAGCAGCGGCAGAGGGTCTGAAAATAAAAAGAACTAAGATAACAGTGAGAAATGGAAGATAGTTCTGCAGAATACAGGTTTGATGAACTTGCCACACTAATGGTTTCCGGGATTAATGAAGATGGCTTCATCCGGGGGGAACTTTCTTCCAGTGCCCTGGCTACCGCAGTTGCCCTGGTCGCGCTAAGACTTGGAGATTTTGAGAATTCAAAGACCAGAATAGACCAGGGGCTTGACTGGCTTATACATTCAATGAATGAGGATGGTGGATTCGGAGATTCCCCCGGAAGTGAAAGTAACGTTTCCACCTCCCTACTGTGCTTCGCAGCTTTTTCATTTTGTGCCGGGCATCGGGCTGACCTGCCTTTGCACCTTGGCCGGATTGAAGCTTATCTAAACAGCAGGAGTGTAAGAATGGCCTCTGGAGGGTTGGTTGATTCCATCCTGGGTTTTTACGGTAAGGATTATACGTTTTCGGTCCCAATTCTCTCAATGCTTGTGATATGCGGTGTGCTGGGAGAAGAAGCCATTGAGAGAATACCGGTTCTCCCATTCGAACTGGCTTTGCTGCCGGCAGGACTCTACAGGTTTTTCAACCTGCAGGTTGTCAGTTATGCGATCCCCGCACTTGTTGCTGTTGGGATTTATCTTCATAAACACCGGAGGCGGAAGAATTTACTTACATTCAATATTAGGGACGCCTCTGTTAAACCCGCAATGGAGAAACTCCTGCGCATGATGCCTGAAAGTGGTGGTTTCCTTGAAGCCATTCCGCTTACGGCATTTGTCCTGATGTGCCTGGTTCAATCAGGGTTCAGGGACCACAAGGTTGCAAGTGCAGGCATCAGGTTCCTCCTGGCTCTTCAGAGACCCGATGGCAGCTGGCCTATCGATACAGATCTTTCGACCTGGGTGACCACTTTGTCGGTTAAAGCACTGAAAGAAAGGATTCATATTGTTCTGAGCACAGGGCTGAAGGATAAACTCATTTCGCACCTAATTAAGACCCAATATCAGTTTACACATCCTTTTAACAATGCCGGTCCTGGCGGATGGGGGTGGACCTCTTTTTCAGGTTCCGTGCCCGATGCCGACGATACTGCCGGCGCCGTGCTGGCATTGCTGCAACTTGATAAAGGTGATAAACGTGTAAGAAAAGCGGTTTCTGAAGGTTGTTCCTGGCTGTCAAAACTTCAGAACAATGATGGAGGAATCCCAACATTTTGCAGAGGGTGGGGGAGACTTCCCTTTGATAAAAGCTGTGCCGATCTCACCGCACATGCAATCCTTGCCTGGGTGGGGGCTGGCGAGGCTTATGCTGATCACCAATTGAAAAAAAACGTTGTGAAAGCCATCCGTTTCCTGGAAAAACAGCAGAATGAAGATGGTTCCTGGGTTCCTCTCTGGTTTGGGAACCAGGCCGTGAAAGGCCAGGCAAACCCTGTTTACGGAACGGCAAGAGTCATGAGTTACCTGAATGATTCCATTGATTCACCATGGCTTGAAAAAAGATTGCGGGAGAGGATCCTTCGGCTTTTAAAAAAATCTGAAATCTATCTTTGCGATCAGCAGAACGAGGATGGCAGCTGGGGCGGACAAAAAGGAGTTGCCGGCAGTATTGAGGAGACCTCGCTTGCAGTAACAGCCTTGTCAGCTTCTTTTCCTGAAAACTGCAGAGATGGCCTAAGATGGCTGGACCGGGAATATCATGTAAACGGACTTACCCCCAGGCCAATTGGCTTATATTTCGCCTCACTCTGGTATCATGAAAAAATGTATCCCCTGGTGTTTTACCTCGAGGCATTGGCCAGGATGAAATCTCTGTAATCAAAGCAGATTAACAGCACTGATTCAGTTGTTTCCCCCAAAGCAGGTTATAAAGTGTTGAGGCAAAACACCATTGGGTGATTGCAGCAATATATGCCAGGCAAATAATGAATCCCGTGGGAATATACGCCAGCCAGGGATTTTCAAGGTAGAAGCCAATCCCTCCGGTGATAAATAGTATTGCTCCGACACTGCATCCAAACCTTCTTTGAGGCCCGTGCAGCGGGACTTTCCCGGAAGCAAGGACATACCTCAATGTGTAATTATAAATGTAATCGTAGAAACTTACAGAACCTAATCCGCCAATAGCGGTAAGCATTCCCAGGAACATAAAATAATATGGATTTTGTAAAAACAATCCGATGGTTCCGCTCAGCCCGCAGGCAAAAGGAGTCCACCTGATCAGCAGGTCAAGGTTTTTATTACTCTTAATCGCTTCTTGATTATAGCCCTGGCTGATGATCAGTTGTTTTGTGTTTTCTTTCATAGTTGACAAAAATAATGAATTAACTTTTAATGATTAACCTGATAATTCCAAAGAGGAGAACTTCTCGTTCAGGAACCCTGGGCGATCCTGTATGCTATTAATGCCTGCCCATGCCTTATATAGAGAATCCCGTTCCGAATAAAAGGATGTGCAAGGTGATCACTTTTACCCTGGCTTACTTTGAAGGAGCTGATTTCCCTGAGTTTTCCCTTGTCAAAACCAAAGAGTTTCATACCGCCCTTATCGTTATAAACATAAACCATTCCATCTGACGACATGGTCACTGCTCCCCATGCACCACCTGAGGGTAATGAGTCGGTGATCTTTCCGTCTTTGCAACTCAGGGAAACAAGGGTGTTTTTATTTGCGGTGACCAGATGATCATCGAGTCTGACAGCACCTCCCACCGAATTCATGACTTTTTTAGTGCTCCATACTTCCTTTATACTCAGTCCGTCATCCGCCAGGGAAAGTTTAAGAACTCCTGATCCCCCATAAAAACTAAAGCAATAAAGGTTGTTCCCGTCGAACAGGGGAATGTCATAGTGCACATTTCGGGAAGTGTCTACGGCGTGCGACCAGAGTAACTTGCCCGTATTCTCATCTATCCCGAAGACCGAACTGGAACAAGTCGCAACCACTATTTTCCTGCCACCCTTTTCAATCATTTCTGGTGAACAGCGGGGTGATTCACCAAGGGCAACGCTGGTCCATATGACTTTGCCTGTATACCTGTCGAGGGCAGCAATATTGTTCACTTTCCCGCTGGGCGAGCAAAAAAGCTTGTTGCCTTCCACAAGCAAGGACTGGGTAAATCCATATCCCACCGCTTTTCCCTGAAGGTCCCTTATCATGTTTAGTCCCCAAACCTTCTCGCCGGTTGAAGTTTTCATGCATACAATATCACCCATCCCCGACAAGCAGTATACCAGGTCATCAACAACAGTCGGTGTTGAATGTGATCCCGGCCATCTGTCCGACACATCATCTTTGCCTATGTTTTTCTTCCAAAGCAGTTTTCCGTTCATGTCAAGGCAAGAAACATAGTTCGTGCTGTCCTTTTCACCCTGTACGAAGATCTGCGATGCGGTAACCGAAGCCGATCCGAAACCGTTACCAATTGAGTCGATGACCCATAACAAACCGGGTCCTGCGGCCGGCCAGGATTTCAACAGGTTCTGGCCAGGAAAGATCCCGTCTCGTCCAGGGCCCCTGAACTGGCTTATGCTGATTGATTTTTTTGTATCCTGGGCAATGCCGGATAATGTGAGCAGGATGCCAAATCCGATAACTGCTTTGCCAACCCTCCCTGAGATAAACTGGTTTTTCATAGAATCCTTTATGAGTCAGATTTGATATGAAGTATTACAATCAACTGCCCGCTTGCTAAGGTCGGTAATGTGAAGGTAAAACAAATTGCAAACTGCCACAAAAGAGATTCGGTGAAGTGCCTGAAAAAGACGCTGACCGGTCAGAGGTAAGTGGATGAGAGAATTTCCAGGTGTAAAAGCTGCCTATGGATTGTAACGTTCAAGAAGGTAGAGGTAAGGCTTATGAAGGTGATGGGCGAAAACGGTTTTATTATCGCCGGGAAAGATCTTATAATATTCTTCATCGGCCTGCAAAAGAATAAATGTGCCTGTCCTTACATAGTCAATGCTGTTATAATATGTTGGCGGAATAAAATCGGGAAGGAACTTTTTTACATATTTGGAGGCTTTTTCTCCCAGGTATTTTTTAAAATTCTTTAGGGATTTTTTTGTCGGTTTGTCCAGTTTGTTGAAAACACTTTTCAGTGCAACGTTTGTTGGAAATTTCATTTTGCTGAACGCCTTACGGGCGTCTTTGAAGGGATTGAGGGTATTGAAATCATCAACAGTCTGGACCGAGAAAGGTGTTTCGGGCACCCAATCGGCTGTGTTTACCACGTTAAAAGCCCATCCGCCCTTAGTCATCACTTCATAATCATATGCAAAATACAAGTTGCCTGGTTTGGGTGCGGCGCTGCAGTAGGTTTTGAAGCGGATGTCGGCAGGCAGGCGCTTTTGCTTCTGAAGGTTATAAAAATAAGCGGTCAGGAGATATGTAATAGCCCCGCCCTGACTATGCCCGGTTAGAATAAAATCCTTCGTCCCCTTTTTGTAAAGCGAGTCGATTTTAAGAAGCATGTCCTTCGACATAAACGCCACGCAAAGCAGCCAGCCTGTATGAACAGCAGCCTTAGGGTCTGATGCAAGCTCATACCTGAATGTGTCTTTAACACTAAGCAGCAGTTCACCTTTTGCCGGAACCATTGCCATGTAGAAATTGGCCAGCCAGCTTTCGAGTTTTCTTGTCGTGCCCCTGCTACTGAGCACCGCAACATGGCTGTCGTTTATCCACAGGTCCCAGAGATTATCCAGGCCAACAACAGGTGATTGGTAGATTTTCCTGAATGATTCAGGAGCGGGATAGTTTTTATAATACTCCTCATTTGCGGATGTCCGTGTTCCGATCAGAAGCATTTCCCTGTATTCTTTTTTGTCAAAGCCTTGTTTAAGCTGTTGTCCGTTAAGGCAGGCCGGAATTAACAGTGTACCCAGGAACAGGAAGATCATAGCGTTTTTCATAAGCTTCAGAGTATGATTATTCCGTAAAGTTATTCATCAAAAGGAATTTAGCGCTATTCTGCAGAATATTTTTCTTTTGAGAATCGATCGATCGGGCTGAGTACTGCCCCTTAAATCAAAGTTTGCATTTTAAAAGCCTGACGTTATCATTTTTCTCCTTCGCGAGAAAAAATGCTTCACCGGAATAGATTCCGATTCGGAACGGGAAAGCAACTGGCAGGATGGTTCCGAAATTTAATTTCCCCGTTTCCATATTGATCAGCCTGAGCCTGACAAGCGGCCCTTTGCGAAAAACGGCGTATACACTACGGTCATACTTATCGCTAACGAGCTCATTCTCCCAATGCCAGCCTGCTTCAGCCAGCCTGATACCCGATGCGCTGCCTGAATCCGGACCTGGCCCCTTATGGAAACTGACAGGAAGGGTTCTAAGCAGATTTCCGTCTTTATCCATGATTTCGATATTGTTCTCACCGAAATTGAAGAATGCAAGAGTGCCGGCGCTGATTTTTATCACTGGAAAAGTCATATTGAAATATTCAAACCCCCGGGCCCGGGCCTCTGCTTTTTCAAAGCTCTTTCCATTTGAATCGCCGATAGAAAAATTAAATGCAGGATTCTCATAAGCTGCAAATTCATCGGGCAAGGTTGCATTAACTCCAATGGAATTTGGGTTGCTGGCATACAGTCCCATGTGAACATTCCAGTTTTGATAGAATTGCATGTCGTCGGTGTATTCCTGGATCTTTTGTGTGTTGATGACCTTTTTAATGTATTTCTTGCCCTTTCCCGGTTCTATGTAACCGAAGGCCGTACCAAACCCTCTTGCCAGCTTTTCCTGGAAATACACTTTGTCGCACATGGTGAAAATAAACGGGCCGAAAAGGGTTTGTAACGAATCAAGGGTGGTTTTGTGAGAAAAACCGAAAGTCCCGGAATCCCTGAAGAAACTGCATTGAAAGGCGCTGCCTGCTTTCGAACAGTAATGCAGGTTCCCGAGAAAGTCCTTATAGAGGACCGATGGGGGTAGTTCTGGTGGATTTATGAGTGCAAGGGTGTCGCCGGCACGGTTTAAAAGTATCAGTTCCGAGTTTTTTAACACCGTCCTGAAGACAAGTAATAGAACCTTGTCATCCATAAGCTCATAATCAAGCACCGAATAATCCTTATCCTTGAACAGGAAGGCGTAATTCTTTGAGGAAATGCTGATTTCATTGAGTAAGTAAGCTTTTGATGTAAGCAGGAATTCAACTGTCGGAGATGAAGCGGTTGTAAGCAGATATTCCTCATTTTCATAACCGATACAGGAAAATACCAGGGTTGACGGGAGTTTGCTGATCCTGAGGGAGAATTTGCCGTCCTTGTCGGTCGAGGTGCCCTGGCTGGTGCCGGGAATGCTGATGTTGACTTCTGCCAGCGGTTTCATTGTTTGTTCATCCTTAACAACACCTTTGAAGGTGTACACCTGGGAAAAGAGGTAAACAGGGAGGCAAATCATCAACAGGGCCAGCAAAGCAGGCCTTAAATCAGTTCGCTGGCAGGCGGATCCGGTTTTCAACAATCGGGGATCGGGGTCGTTTGAAATGTAAAGATACGTTTCTGATTTTAATTTTCTGATCCTATTTTGAAGAGCCCGGCCTGAGTTCTTTATAGCTGCCTGTGCGCAGTATAGAAATTATATTATCGAGAACATCGGGGCTTACATCCGAAAAGTTCGAAAGGATTATAAAAGCCAGGTTGTTTGAAATTTTGTACATCGCCAGCGTGCTTTCCCCGGGAAGTCCTCCAACCCAGCCGAAATCTTTACGAGTGGTCTTTTTCAAGGTTTCCCAGTCTCCGGTAAAATTCCTGTCGTACTGTGAGAAGAACAGAGCTTTAGCCTTATCCGACATCAGCTCATTGGTAGTGCAGGCTTTGGTGAGGAATTTAAGCAAGTCGCCTGAAGTGGAGACCGCATTGCTCGATGGGCTGGCAGGATACAATTCTTTTACCCTTTCATATTTCCCGGCATCATTTTTTCTGTAAGGAAGCGCCTGGTTCCCGTCAGGGGCTGGTTTCGGGAAATAAGACTGGCTCATACCGGAGGACTGGAATATCCTTTCTTTTACATACTGATAATAGTTTTTCCCGCTTACTTTTTCAATGATGGCGCCCAGCACAACGAATCCTGAGTTTGAATAACGGAATTTACTTCCCGGCTCGAATTCCAGTTTTTCTTTCCTGATGACTTTCAGGTAATCATTGACTGAACTGTATGCCAGCGGATTTTTTTCGTACTCCTTGTCCTGCCTGTAATCTCCCAGGCCCGACGACATCGTGAGCAAGTGCCGGATGGTGACCTTTTTCGAGATGTCGGGGGAGAAGCCAGCAAGGAATTTCCCAAGGGTGTCGTCCATGCCGATTTTTCCTTCATCATACAACTGCATTATGGATACCAGGGTAAAAAGTTTGGTTACTGAGGCAAGGCGGAATCCGGTGCCTGCAGTCACGGCTATTTTCGTTTCCCTGTCGGCATAACCGTACGCATTGTTAAACACTATTTTTCCGTTTTCCGAAATAAGTACAACCCCTGAGAATTCGTCTGATTTAAGGTATTCATACATCATCCCTGAAATCTTTCCAACGATTTCCTCATTCATGATCTGGGCTTTGGCAACCGGGAATTCCGCAAAAATGAACAATAGTGACAACAGCAAAACCGGGGAGGTAAACAGTTTCTTTTTCATGGTTATTTTTTCTTAAAGGTAAACCATGGTTGCTGGTTAAAAAAAGGGACATCCGCTGGAAGGCAGGAATAATCTGTAAGGTGAAATCAATTATCGGCAAAAGGCATTAAAACAGCCGCAGTCCGATCCCAAACAGAACACGGTAGGCGATAAGGGCGAGAATGGTAATGATGAGAAGGGTTTTTGAAAAAGCTGGGGATTTGGTGTCTTCTTCGAAATACAGGTCAGGGATGCTCATGCTGCGAGGTATAAGGGGCAGGAGGACAAGGATCAGTGAAAGTCTTGAGAGGAAAAGATAAATTGAGAAATTGGGAATCTCGCAGATCTGAAGTATTGCAGTCCCGATGATAAAAGGCAGGATGAACTGATAAATAGCGTACTTCAGTTTGTAAATGTCTTTAAGGTCATTGAAGTAAATATTACCGCTGTAAAGCAGCATCCGGGAGATCGCCCTGCCTGCCAGCAGGATTGCCAGTCCTGCCAGCACTGTGAGTGCAAGCCGGCCTGTATCCATAACGAACATATACATCAATACATAGCCAAACCCTTTGTTCAGGATCGAGCCTGCAATAAGTTCCCCTGCAAAATATCCGAAGAAGATGAGGAACAGCCAGGCGATGAAAATGCCTGAAATTCCAGAGAAAGAAATTATTTCCCTGTACAAGGCAAATAATCCCAGTGCAAAAATGAAGGCGATCAGGGGAGATGCACTGAAGATCGTGTTCACTGCATCGGCGCTCCAATCGTGACTGGTAATGAGATAATCAATGTCGTAGTAGTAGATGATAGAGGGTATGTTGAAGGCTGAAGCGGCAATTGCGGCCGACAGTCGTGTAATTACAAACATCACGATGTACGCAAGCAGGTAAAGCAGAACCGAGTTAACCGTAATGAGCTTAAAGATCCCCTTCATTTTATTGGCCGGTGTTTACCTCACAATAACCAGCTTTGACGAAACAATCCAGTCGGCTGTTTTAATGAAGATGTCGTATGCTCCCTGGGAATAACGGGAAAGGTCGATAATATACTCTTTTTTCCCGCTGAAGTTCTGGTTGAGGATTACTTTCCTGTTCTGATCTTCGATCATGACATTCAGGGGAAGCCCCTCCTGATTTTCAGGGACGATCCTGAAAACGCCCTTTGTCGGGTTTGGATAAATCTTCACCTTGCTGTTGTTGTTTGCCGAAGCCAGGTCGGAGATTCCTACAGGGTCTTTTATCTTGAAAGAGGCTATTCTGGTCTGTCGGTCGGTGCTGCCTTCATACTGGTTGGTATACCAGAATGTTTCGTCGTCGGCAGGATCAAGGGCAAGTACAGAATAATCTCCCCAGCGGTTCGCTCCTGTTTGAGATGCTGAGCCGGTCCAGATGGTATCCTCACTGATATCCATTGTCGAGTTCCCTGCCTGGTAGGCGGTCGCAGACTGTCCGCAATACCGGATCCCCGGGTATTCCCCGTCGCTGGATACAGAATACCCAAGGGCGATCGTGTTATGTCCGTTCAGCATAATGCATCCCATCCAGCGGCTGTTGCTGTCGGGAGCGTAGGTGCTTTGCTGGCGGATGGACCAGCTGGCGTCTGTTTTTCGTAATTCATACCACCTTATACCGGCTGTGTTTTTGCCATCCACGTTTACTGTATGGCAGCATACGATGCTCTGATAAGAGCCGAAATTTCTGTACTGTGGCACATTCATAATGATCTGGGGTACAGCGTCGACTTTCTGGCTTGTACCTTTCTGGCGGATGTTATCCCAACTTGTCCCGAAATTTGAGTTGAAGGGTGCGACATCGATCTGCTGAACACGGTTGAATGTAGATGCGGTGGGATTTGTCCAGTCGACTGCAAGTTCATAAATCCACAGTTGGTCAGTTCCTCCGCTTACAGCATCGTCATTGAAGGCAATATACAAACCGGGAGATCCCGCGGGTGCAAACTGACCGTCGTTATCGAGTGGAGGGACCACTCTGAAACCGCTTGTGCCGCCCGGACGGTTAGGGTTTTTGAAGGCAACAACCTGGGCTGTTTGTCCTGAAAGCATCTGGGAACGTTCATACACATAGGTGTCATTTGTGCCGTTGGTATTATTGTCACCCATATAATACCCATCCCTCCAGACTCCGAACTTGGGATAATCGGGCATCTTATCGGCAGGGAAGGAGTACTGGTACCATGTACCTGTCGGATCATTGGTTGAGGACACTGCCATGAGAATATAATCCTGTCCGGGGTCGGGAGTGGAAAATTCGGTCACCAGCCAGCGATCGGCCTGTTCATCATACAGAATGATGGGGTCTCCGTCGTTACGGTCGGCACCGGGAACATTCCCGAAAATAAGGTTGAGGTTTGTAGGTCCTGCCAGCAGGGTACCGGCCTTGTCGTAAATGGCATAGGTCGAGTTTACGGTCTGCATGTAATGATTTGGTCCGGCTGCACCGTTGTCGTCGGGAGGGAAACTTGAAGTAGACTGCCCTTCAAAATTTACCAGCGGACTCATAGCATTTTTCAAGCTCCCCATTTCTTTTTGCCTTGCTGCGTCGGCGCCTTTTGGAAGAGCCTTGTCAGCATACGGGTATGAACGATCATGCATTTCGGCATTCAGTATTCGGCTGCTGAGTTTCAGCCTGAGAGCCTGTTGTTCAGCGGCCGTCATCGCAGGAATTTCACGAAGCGGGCGGCTTAACCCCCAGAACGTCCCTGTGGCGATCATAGCAGGATGCACAGCCATACCCGGGTTCGTGTTCTGTGACTGGGAACTGGTATTGGCTTGTTGGTTTTGTGCAAGGATCATCCCTGGAAGGAAGATCATTGACAGAAGAAGCAGGAAGTAATTCCCTGATTTGCCTTTAAACGTTTTCATACTCTAATTTGTTTGTTGTTCCGTTGAAACCGATGTCCATCAATATAATGATGGAATTATAAGATCTGTACTTTTTTCATTGACGATTGGTTAAGGATAAAAATCGCGTATCTGTATAGTAATTAATATTTTGAGAAAAGAAGTTTTACAATTGGTATTCGTGTGGAAGGTACAACATTCATAGGGAATATGCAAATCTTTTCCGGTTCAGCAGACTTTTTAAAGTGAGGAACCGTATTTTCTGAGAAACATGAATGAAGCAGGAGAATGCCGGTAAGATAATTTGTTCAGATTATTATACCTGGCGATAGAAAACCCGCAAGACGGGTTTTCTATCGCCAGGTTGTCCTGAATTTACCAACTGGTATTGAGGAATATGAAGAGGGAATTAATTTGAGTTTCCGGTTCGGAGATTAATTGAAAGTGAATTATCTTTAGGTGGAAGGTCATTCCACAAACTCATAAGGTAGAGGTTAAGCATGGGACCGAGGGCACCTGCCTGGGCGATAGTCGCTTGGATGAGGGCATTTTCCTCAGCAGAAAGCGATTCGTCTCCTGCATAATGAGCCATCATTGCATTTCTCATTCTGGGGGCGACTGCAATAGCAATTGGAGCAGGCGCGTTATAAGGCGGCGCCATCAGAGTAAGTTTTGAAATAGTATCAAGACCTGCCTGCAGGGCATTTTTCCCGTAAACAGGGAAGGATAAGCCGTTCAACCCTGAATAGTTGATAGTTGTTATATGGCTTGTACTGATCACTAACGAAGAATCCTTGATATATGTAATAAGCCTGTAAGGGCATGGATAGGTGACCGTCGAGCCTGTTTCGATATCGAACAGGAAATTGCTTCCGGCAGTTTTCTTCACAATGTCATTGGCATGAAAATGTCCTGTAAACATGATCTTTAAACCGGCATTCATCAGCTGGTCTGATTCTGCTGCCCAGTTATTGACGACATACTCGGGAAACATGGTAGATTGCCCGGTAAAATGTTCAAGTATCCCATGGTGCATCATGCCTATCACTGTTTTTCCCTGCTGCCTTGCATCAGCCAGCCTTGCCAGAACCCATGTCATAGTTTCAGGTTTGATCTTCCCCGCAGTCACATCTGTACTGTCGTTATTATTATAGTATTCGCAGGCATCTATCGTAATAAGCCATAATCCCGGAAGAGGTTCGGAAACATAGCTAAGTGAAGCCGGGTCAGAATTCAGGGCATCTCCATATCCGCAATTATTATAAATAGTTTTTATGTTTTCAGGCGATACATTAGGCACCTTGGACTGATTTGCCCCATCATATTTGTAAGAAAAGGGGTTGTTCACATCGTGATTTCCAACAGTTACCCTGACTTTGATTCCTGCATTGATCAACTGGGACAATAAACCAGAAAGAGTTTGATGACTTATCAGTTCCCCGTCTTTTGTGAGGTCTCCTGAAATCAGCACCAAATCTGGTTTGGCGATTAGTAATTCTGCAATGGATTCCTTCATGATCGCATCACTTTCGGCAAGTAATTTCCTGTCGGTTTTCAGGTATTCCTGGAAAGCTGCACCATCATGAACAAGCAGGGAGGAATCCATATAGTGTATATCAGAAAGAACTGCAATTTTATAAGAAGACTTTGAAGGGGATGCAGGTTCATCGCTGCTGCTCTTCTTACATCCGGTTAAGATTAGAATACCAAGTGCGAAAATAATTACAAATAGTTTTTTCATAATTTTTGGAGTATTTTGTTCATGGTAAAAGTATGATCTTATCCCTTCAGGAATTTTAAATCGATGTTAACAAATAATTAATTCGGGATGAACAGTTTCAGCGTAAAGTTGAGCAGGGGAGGAGGTTCGTTAAATTTCAGTTAAGTCTGCCTGAACTGAGAATAATCTGTGTTTTTTGCTGTTTCCTTTGTGTAAAATTTGCACAATGAAAAATAAATATTCAGACATAAAACGGTATGATCTTCGGAAAGAATTTCTTTTCGAGGCTGCAAGAAAAGTCATTACATGTCTTGGCTGGACTATGGAAATCGAATCGGAAGATAAATTATACGCCTTTGTATACAGTGCAAAGCAATCACTGTTGTCAAAAATAATGATTACCCTACACCAGGGTTATATTGTTATGACTTGTGAATGTGAGAACGAACCGGGAATTATACTTTCGCAGGAATGTAAAACAAGGGTTGAGCACTTTATTAAATTCCTCGATAATTATGTCAAAATGATGACTCCTGATTTGTTACAGAAGAATACCATTTCCCACCGACGTTCATTAATTATGAACTACCGGAGGGAATTAAACCCGAACATTTTAAGGGCATGAAAATGACTCCTAGTGGAGAGTCTCAGGCAGTTTTAGCCTTTTTAGGTTTTGAAGAACGGGATGGATTGACCAGAGCTGGTTTGACGGTATTTTTTATTGCTTTTGTTGTTGATGCCGCAGTTTTAACCGGTTTCTTTGTAACAGGGGCAGGTCTTTTCACCGGAATAGGTTTTTTCGCTTTTTCAACCGGGAAAAAGTCAAAATAAATAACGCGAAAATCTTTCTCAAGAGCTGTAATGTCAGTTTTTGTATACTCTACCATCACCTTTTCAATATCGGCATAGCAGGTTCCTGCAGTCGCGTGCCGGAATATTACCACCGATTTCTTTTTACTCACAATTTCGACAAGTTTTTTGACATCAACCAGGTCACCGAGAATATGAACTGCCGGGACAGATTTTTTTTGCTTCTTCTTTTTCTCTTTCATGTCGTTTTTTTTCAAAGTTAAAACAAATTGTTATATCTGCAAAAAAATCTGTTTATAACTTTGAGAGGTCGAAATCGTTAAACCAGTTGTTCAATGTGTTTTCTCAATTTTTTCTGTGCAGCTTTTTCACTTTCATACACGATCTTATTTCCGTCTCCCATTGCTTTTTCAATATCTCTGATATCTTTTACAAGCCTGAACATTCCGTTGATCTCTACCGATGCAGCCTGGTCGGTACCCCACATAGCCCGGTCAAGAGTGATATGCCTCTCTATAAATGAAGCGCCCAGGGCGACGGCCGCATAAGTAGGGGCAAGGCCGGTTTCATGTCCCGAATACCCTATTGGAATATACTGGTATTTATTCAAAAATGAACGTATGACTTTAAGGTTCAGTTCATTCAGGTTACATGGGTAGGCTGATGTCGATTGGGCTAGCATGAAGTTCTCAGGGTCAAGCAATGAAATGGCTTGCTCAATCTGTTCAATTGACGACATGCCAGTGGAGAGAAAAACCGGTTTTCCCGTACTTCTCATTTTACTGATAACCTCAAGGTCTGTAATAGTAGCCGAAGCAGCCTTGAATGCAACAGGATTGAATTGCTCTATAAAATCCACTGCACATTCATCCCAGGCCGAAACAAACCAGTGAATCCCTTTCTGCCGGCAGTAACTGTCGATCTCAGTGAATTCATTTAATCCGAATTCTATTTTCCGACGGTAATCAATGTATGCCATCCTGCCCCAGGGAGTATCACGCTCGATGTTCCACTGGTCAATAGGTGTGCATATCTCGGGCGTCCTTTTTTGAAATTTCACTGCGTCACAACCTGCAAAAACTGCTCCATCAATAAGCTTTTTCGCCAAATTCAGGCTGCCATTATGGTTTATTCCGATTTCTGCAATAATATAAACGGGTTCGCCATCACCAATAATGCGATCCCCAACCCGGACTTTCCTTTGTGTGTACATTGCCATGTATCTTTAAGTAAATTATTATTTCTGCAAATTCCCTGAAGGCTCCGTAGCCTCCTCTGTTGGACATCTTCAGATGTGCAATTTCGCTGGTGGGAGAAAATGCATCAGCCGGACAGGCTGATAATCCAACATGCTTCATTATATCGTGATCGTTAGCATCGTCACCTATGTACGCGATTTCTTCAGCATAAATTATTCGTTTTTTCAGTATGTCTTTTAATGTTGCATATTTATCAGTGCTTCCAGGATGATATTCTTTGATACCCAGCTTTTCAGCTCTTCTTCTGACTATTTCTGAATTTTCCCCGGTAACGATCCCGGTTTCGACATTCACCATGTGCATTAGCCGTTCAACACCCATGCCATCACGCAATGAAAACCGTTTCATCTCCTCACCTGATTTTGAATAGTAAACACCACCATCGGTCAGAACGCCGTCGCAATCGGTGAGCAGAAGTTTAATTCGGCCTGCTTTCTCAATAATTTCTTTACTGAAATTCTGCATGTTCGTTTCTTTTACCAGCAGGTCCATCCGCCGTCAACAACAAGGTTTGCTCCTGTCATATAAGCTGAAGCATCACTTGCCAGGAAGATTAATGCACCCATATAATCTCCGGGTTCTGCCATTCTTCCCAAAGGGGTTTTATGTGAATAGTTTTCGATAAAGAATTCACTTTGCCCGTTTTTTACACCTCCTGGACTAAGCGTGTTTACACGGATTCCATAATGCCCCCAGTATGAGGCCAGGTATTTGCCAAGCATGATCACACCTGCCTTTGTTACCGGGTAGGCGGGTGGTTTGAAAAAACTCTGTATACCTGCTGGATCCTTGTATAGATTCTGGTTGGGAGCATCAATCCCGTAAGTTGATCCTATATTGATAATATTTCCCTTTTTTTGCAACAGCATTTTACTGCCAATGACCTGTGAACAAAGGAAAACTCCTGTGAGGTTGACATTAACAGACTCCTGCCATAATTCAAGCGGGTAGTTTTCGAATTTCGATTGTTCTGCTGCCGCTTTCGGATCCTCGAACATGTCATTGATGGCAGCATTGTTTACAAGAATATCAATCCTGCCGAATCTTTCAATAACATCCGCCGACAGTCTTTCAATTGTTTCTTTTTTGCAAACATCAAGATAATGCCCCATTGAGTCATGGAGATGGTTCTCGGCAAAGTCGATACACCCTGCCTTATCAAGATCGGCCACGATAACATTCGCACCGGCCCCGTTGAGTGCAATACAGTGCTTCCGGCCAATGAGGCCCAGTGCGCCAGTAACAATAGCAACTTTACCTTTTAATGTGAAGAGTGAGTTCATCATTTTCAGGTAGTTTTTGGTTTGGTGTTGAATCCGCTTGTTTTTCTGAATGTGGGCTGGACCGGGATACCTCTGATCTGCTGCCGTAAAGAATCTTCTGCTACCGCCAGTTTTAGAAGGTTAAGTACTTCTTCATAGGCAGATAGTGTATATTCTATATCCTGCAGGGTATGTGAATAGCTCATATTATGCATACCCGACCAAAGAATTCCTTTCCTAATCAGTTCCTGCTGAACAAAGGATTTAAGTTCGAGAGGGTTACCAGCTTTCTCATCAAACACAACCATGCTCCTGAAATTGTAACCGATTGCCCTGGTGTAATCAAGAGACAGTTTCGCGGCAATCCGGTTATATCCATCCATTAGGATCTCCCCTTTCGCTGCGATGACAGGGATCACATTTTTCTCCCTGATTTCCTTGATCGTCGCTTTGACCGCGGCAAGTGAGAGAGCTTCTCCCCCAAAAGTGGTGAAGAAAAACACATCATCTTCAAGAACCCGCATTATCTCCTTTTTTCCTGTCAGGACCGATATTGGCATCCCATTGGCGATTGCCTTTGAAAAAGTTGCCAGGTCAGCGGTAATCCCGAAATACTCCTGTGCACCTCCTAGGGACATTCTGAAGCCTGTCCACATTTCATCAAAAATCAGAACGGTTCCATTTTCTTTGCAGATATCAGCAATCTTATATAAAAAATTTTCTCGCGGTGCTTCAAAGACAACAGGCTCCAGAATGACGGCGGCCACGTCCTTGTCAATCGACCACAGCAGGGATTCTATATCGTTATAGGAAAAGGTATATGTGAGGTCTTTGATGCTTTCGGGAATTCCTGAATTTCTTGCGATAGTGCTGACGTACCAATCGTGCCATCCATGGTAACCGCAGCATAAAATTTTGTTTCTTCCGGTATATGCCCTTGCTATTCTTATCGCTGCACTGGTTACATCGGCTCCTGATTTGCTGAATCGAACCGATTCGGCGTTCGGGATAATTTCCCGTAAAAGCTCAGAGACTTCAACTTCAAGAGGGTGCATCAGGGAAAACGTTATACCATCGGCCAGCTGTGTTCTTATAGCTTCATCCACTTCAGGATTAGCGTAACCTAGCAATAACGGCCCTATCCCCATATTATAATCGATATATTCATTCCCGTCGGCATCCCACACATGTGATCCTTTACCTTTTACGAGATATTTTGGAGCAACTCCGTTCACATATTGTGTGGGCCCTTTCGCCAGAGTCTGCGTAAGGCAAGGGATCAGACCCATTGCTCTTTTATAAAGTTCATTCGACCGGTCAATTACAGGATAATCCTGTTTGGATATAGTATTGTTCAACATCGTTTGATGAGATTATTCTTTGTGCAATTGATTCGCCATCAAGTCCATGAAAATTCAATGCTTCCGCGGGGGATCCGCAGGCGGGGAAACCATCGATTGAAAAAATTGTAAAATTGTTGTGCACCAGCAGCCTTGCAGTTGTGAGTCCCGAAATGAGGAATTCACCCAACCCTCCGCAACGGGCATGATCTTCGAGAACGAAGATCTGGGTGTGGTTCATGATAGTTTCCTCAAGCCAGTGGAGGTCCACGATATTGAGCCACGGCATATTGATCACTTCAAGACTAAAGCATTTTGAAGCCAGTATCTCTGCTGCAAGAAGTGCTTCATTAAGCATTACCGGACCGTAGGCAAAGATCACGGCATCCAGCCCTTCACGCAGAGTTACTCCGCGACCTTTGGTTAAGATATAATTGTCGGGCAAGAATATTTCCCTGGGAGACGGACTGATATTCATACGGATCATGCATGAAGAGGGAGCAATATTTATACAATAGTTAACTACCATTTCGGTTTCCTCAGAATTGCAGGGTTGTATGATCTCCATGTCGGGAAGCGCTCCCATCAAGGAAACGTCGCGTATGCTCTGGTGGGATTTTCCCGGACCTGCCGGAATAAGTCCAGCGTAATGACATGCATAAATGATCTTTTTCTGTTCTGTACAATTGTTATAGATCTGTTCATTCGCCCTTGAGGCAAGGAAGCTTGCGAATGAGTTTACAACAGGCAGAAACCCCATTTTTGCCAGTCCGCCTGCCATTGAAACCATATCCTGCTCCGCAATTCCGTTTTCAATGAAACGCTCAGGAAACGCATTTTCGAAATACCGCAAACGGCAATCCGACGACAGGTCCGCATCGAGAACGATCAGGTCCTGCCTGCTTTGTCCGTATTTCAATAAGGCTTTTCCGTAAGCCTCAACTACATATTCGGGAGTGTTTTTCGAATAGGAATTTAAAAGGGGGGCAGCCGAACTTACCGGTTCTCCAAGGGCATTAAAAGGCATACGTGATTGTGATTTGTTTTTCCTGACCTCGATTTCATTGGTGGTTACAGGAGAGTAACCCATGGACTCCAGGTAGGTATTGATCCGCAGAAAAATCTCATTGTAAGCAATCTCAAATGATTTGTCATCGGGAGCTCCTGCATGCCATGGATACAAGCCGTTGTTTTGTTTAATTGCAAGCGGGTGCTCCATAAAGGAAACACCTTTTCCCTTCAGTGTGTCGGCAATAATGAACTTTGGTTTTTCAGTCACACTCACCAGTTGCCTGAATGTCTTATCAATTGAACTGAAATCATGCCCGTCAGTCCTAACAACATACCAGCCGAAACTCCTGATTTTGGACTCAAGATCACCAAGGGATATGATTTTTTCAACAGGTCTGTCGCTCTGAACTTTGTTATGGTCCATAATGACAACAAGATTGCATACACCTTGCTGCACGCATGATTGCAGGGCCTCAAAATTCTGTCCTTCCTGGAATTCCCCGTCACCGGTCATCACATATACATTCCCTTCGAGGTTGAGTTTCCTCTTTGCCCAGGCCATTCCCCTGGCTTTGGAGATGCCCATTCCGAGTGAGCCTGAATTCGCTTCTATCCCAGCGATGCGGACATCGGGATGCCCGTCGAGACCACCGAACCTTCTTAATTTCAGTATTTGTTCTTCACTCAGAATTCCGAGGGAGAAAAGAACCGAATACAAGCCGGGCACATCGTGTCCCTTGGAGGAAAAGTAAATATCCCTGCCGGGATTATTCAATCCCGGTTCAATTGTATTCATTTCCTTGTAATAAAGCCAAGTTACGATATCCATTGAACTCAGGCTTGATCCAAGGTGACCCGATCCTGCAAGTTTTACCATTGCAAGGGTATTGGCCCTGCACATATCTGCAACTACCTCAAGCTCTTTGTAATAGGCATGGTCGAGTGCGAGCACCCTGCTGAATTCACTCTGTGGAATAATGCTAAGCTTCATTTCTGGCGATTTTATATTTGAATTCATCAATTGTGGTCAGTTCGTCTAGATGGCCAGTATACCAGTACTGCCCTGCATATTGTTTGTTTATTGCTGATATTTCAGGATGCTGGTTGGTAAGCTGGAGAATATCGTCAAGTCCAAACGAAGGATTCTCCGGAGATAATTTTTCATAAATTTCGTGGATGAATTCGTAGTCTTCCTTATAATCAATTGTCCACCTGTGCGAACTTGAAAAGTCCTGCCCGCTTGCCCAGCATAGGTTTCCTATCCTGAACTCATCAGGATGTTCCAATATGTAAGGTGTGGTATGTTCTCTTTCAAAGTGCCGGTGAGCTTTTTCAAACGCAGTTTTTAAGGTGCCGAACGACATGATCTCAACATCGTTCCCGTCGGGCCAGCTTGCAGGATGCAAATTGCTTACGTAATCAAACAAGCCCTGGTTTTTCAGGTAATACCCGATCACGAGGTCAATGACTGAAGGATCAATCAGCGGACAGTCAGACGGAATTTTTACCAGGGCATCCGCCTTAAATTCAACTGCTAAGTGATAATGCCTGTCAAGCAAATCGTTAAGACTACCTCTGAAACATTGAATATTGTTATCAACACAAAGCTGTGCAATGCAGTCATCCTCAGCCATGACTGTGGTTGCAATTACAATTTGCCCGGCAAGGCTTGCTCTTTGAACTCGTTCAGCCATGCGTAAAAGCAATGGGGCTCCGTAAAGGGGCATGAATACTTTATTGGATAATCTTGTTGAAGATGTCCTCGCCTGTATTGCAGTGACAATGTTCATTTTAATTTCTGTTGCTTAAAAGAGTGTGTCTGGTTATTCTGGCAATTTCCTTTGCTGAAGTTCCCCCATTCTGAATAGGTGTCAGTTTTTTCAGCATTTCCATACAAAAATCAGAATGTACCTCTTTACCCAGGGCCATTCCGATGTAAACCACGGATGAATAGACAGTGATCAGGACATCGCAATTGGCAATCAAAGGATTGATATCGGCATCAGTGAAAACCAGGGAATCAGGGGCTTGCCTGTAAATTTCATGTTTAGCCCTGTCCCAGTTTTCATTGGGATGAAGCTTGAAAATCACCTGTCGTCCATTGGCAATCTTCAATACTTTTTTTATAAATTTCTTGCGGTTTTCATAGTTCAGGGTTTCTCTCCTGTCTGAAGTTGCCGCTAACACATAATTTCTCAGGGGGAAATCATTTTTTAAATGTTGGGAAGCATGATCAAAATTCGGTATCCCTGTAACCCTGATCTTTTCAGGATCGACGCCTTTCCTGATAAACAGTTCACGATAGCCTTCCGAAGCAACGAAGAAAAGATTGTAGGCATGAGAGAGTCCGGTTGTGGATGTGCCAGCCAGCCACCTTGGCAGAGATAAGGTGCGCACCAAATGATAAACAAAATTCTCGGGTTCTGTCATCCCTTCCTGAATCAGCACCAGTTTCCTGCCTTTTACTGTATCAGGTACAAGTATATCCTGGCAGGTGAAAACGAGGTCATAAAAATTGTTCATCCCTTTAAAATCGGTCGACAGTTTGTTCGCCGATAAATAGTTCTCGGTTTGTTCCCTGAATCTGCCTCCCAGTATGGTGAAATTGAGAAAATTCTTTTGAGCCAGTACACCTACAAATCCTGTCGCGAAAAACGGTGAAAAAAAGCAGTCGCAGTCGACAAATGCCTGTGAAATCTTATGCATCATTGTTGTCTGGTTAAGCGAACCACATATAAACAGGATTTTTGGCTTCATTTACACTGTGCTGATTAAGCGAGCATAAAAGTATAGTCGATCCAACTCTCACGGCTTAAAGAAATAAGAAGTTATAGTTAAGATATTATTAACAGAAAATCATTTTCAGTCTTATTTAAGAGGAAAATCGTCCTCTCTTTTTAAATTATCGTTAAATCAATGATATTCTGGTTTTTACTCTGTTTATCTTTATGTTAAATCTGTAGCTTTACAACTTATACTTTACAATGGATGCTTTATTGCTTGGTGTAGTTTTTGGTCTGACGATAACGGTTTCATTCGGCCCGGGATTCATTGCTTTATTTCAAACAAGCATTACCCGTGGCCAGCTTGCCGGTTTTGTTGTTGCCACCGGAATACTCATGAGTGACCTGCTGCTTGTGAGCGTAAGTTATTTCGGATTATCGGGTCTCGTTCAGCAGAAATATTACAGGATTATGGGCATCCTGGCAGGGGTAATCCTGGTCGTTACAGGAGTAGTCTCTTTTTTTCGTGAAACAGAGATTGTCATTCGACCTGAAAATAGCCAGGGTCTGAAAGAAAGCATACCAGGCTTGCTGATGAAAGGCTTCTTATTAAATGTTGCAAACCCTTTAAGCCTGGTATTCTGGATAGGTATTGTTGCATTCGCAGCTAAAAGCTGGGGTATTTCAAGTTATAATGTGTTATGGTTTTTTACCGGAGTGTTTATAACAGCATATTCTACCGATCTGCTCAAATGCTATTTATCGGGCACACTCAGGAAAATACTTGCTTCAGAAACCATTCGTTTCCTGACAAGGGCCATAGCATTCATTTTTATCGGGATTGGAATTTACATTATTTATAAAGCTCGATGATTTTTTCTGCAAGATTGTGATATTGTATTATTTGATAAAATAGGCGCAGATGGAGAATTCAGAAACAATAATTCTATTGGTGGATGACGAGGAGGATATACTCGAGTTTATCGGGTATAACCTGGGAAAAGAAGGGTTTCAGATACATAAGGCCAGGAGCGGACAGGCTGCGATTGAACTGGCTGAAAAACATAAGCCTCATCTGATAATCCTGGATATTATGATGCCCGGAATGGATGGAATTGAGACCTGTCACCAGCTTCGAAATTTACAGGGGTTGAAAAATTCACTGATCATTTTTCTTACTGCAAGAGGTGAAGACTATTCCCAGATTGCAGGTTTTGACGCAGGAGCCGATGATTATATCACCAAGCCGATCAAGCCGAAAGTCTTGATAAGCCGTATTCATGCCCTTTTCAGGCGTTTAAGATCAATACCTGAATTATCTGGAAGAATTCAGACCAGGGAATTTCTGATCGATCTTGACCGGTATGTCGTGATTAAGAATGATGTTGAAATTATTTTAGCCCGCAAGGAATTTGAGATTTTACAGCTTCTTGTTTCAAAGCCAAACAAGGTATTTACACGTGAAGATATATTCATACAAATCTGGGGTGAAGATGTGATTGTTGGTGACCGCACTATTGATGTTCATATACGCAGGATAAGGGAAAAAGTTGGCACAGAGCGGATCAAAACAATCAAAGGAGTGGGATATAAATATGAGGAGGAGTAGAGCCGGCTGATCAGAAGTTGGAGATGTACCTTACTTGGCTGCACTGCTGTAGTAATCAAGCTTCCGCAGTTCAATGTTTGCTTCAATACCATTATGATCAGAAAGGTATTCCTTTCCTTTGCCCCAGCTTGATTTAAGTACTGAAATGCTGCGGATGATCCTGTTTATAAAGTATGAATTTCGTACCAGGATATAATCGATCTGCCTGGGATCAGGGTGGGCCGATCGGTATGCATCATTGGATTCGTCATCGAAGGTGATTTTTACGTTTCCCGAAATCTCTCCATCCTCGGCGTTAAGCCGGTCAAGCATTCCATTATAGTATTCAGAAACCTTATTGGTGGTATTAAAATCGCCGCAGATAATCTGGGGAATCGCCGGATCGGAAAAGGGGAGGATCAACTTATCATACATTTCGTTCAGCTGTTGCTCCCTTATATATTGCGGATAATTGTCATCCTGAAGATGAGTGGCAAGGAGTTGGAAGGGTATGCTCATGAACCGGCCTTCAAGCAATACTGCGCCTTTTCTGGCGAAGCCGTCAAAGCCTGCAGAGGATGTAAATTCGATTTCTTTTTTAACGGATAATGGCATTCTGCTGATAATCCATATTCCGCTGTTACATTTTAATGATAA
The DNA here is from genome assembly GCA_037134895.1 of Bacteroidota bacterium. Taxonomy (GTDB): domain Bacteria; phylum Bacteroidota; class Bacteroidia; order Bacteroidales; family FEN-979; genus CAIRDP01. Next base: position 15,710 of record JBAXLI010000016.1, on the reverse strand, counting down.
GAAAGACCGGTTAACCGGTCCGTAAGTGAATGGATATTTTTCATTAAGAATATGTCTTAAGATGGATCTTCCTTCAGATGAAAAGGCTTCCTGAAAAACGATGATATCATAATCATGGGATTTCAGTACAGTGGCAATCGCTTCTGCCCGATCATCTTTGTCTAAGAAAAGATCAAGGACCGGAAACATCCCGATATTCCATGAAAGAATTTTCAGGCCGGGAACGGTCCCTGAAACAGAATCATCAGAAGGTAAAGTAATATTTGAGGCAGAAAGATAAAAATGAAGGACCGCAGCAAACAAAATGAGGAGAGTCATTTTCATGGAACAAAGTTCCGGCGAAGACCCCTTTAAGATGTTAAATCAATAACAAGAAATAGTTAAGTAATTGCTTCAGAATTGAATAGCAGGATGCTATGCCAGAATATCTTCCAGTCCTGCAATCTGTAAAACTTTAAGGATCTCCGGCTTGCAATCGCTGACAATCATTTTGAATCCTTCTCTTTGCTGCATTTTCCAGCCCTGCAGCAGAAGGCGGATACCAAGGGAAGAAATGAAGGAAACTTCTCTGAAATTGATGCTGGCCTGCTTATGTAAATGATTCAGGAAACCAAAAAATCTTGCTTCGATCTGAGCTGTACCTGCAACGTCAAGCCTTCCGTTGAATGCCAGCTCCAGTTTCTCATTGGATTCAAATACAACCTTTAGTTCCATGGTCTGCTGTTTTATTAATGCTTCAAATGTCATCATAAAAACAGGAACCGGGAGAGAATTCGCAAAATTTAACGAAAAATTAATAATCCGGACTGATGTTTTTTATTTGTTAAAATAGACAGAATGTAATGCTAAAAAATCAGTTCAGAGATGATATTGAATAATTCACTTTTCCTGATTGGTTTTGAAATATACCCGTCACATCCGACGTCTTTGCTTTTTTGCCTGTCGGATGACATTGCAAAGGCGGTTTGTGAGACAACCGGCAGTTTAGGGCATAATGTTTTGATCTCCCCTGCAAGGTCCCAGCCAGAAGCATCCGGCAGCCTGACATCCAGGAGAACCATGTCGAATGAAGAAAGGTCGTTATACCTGGCCCGGAGTTCTTTCCCCGAGTATACCTTGAATAATTCTGCTCCTGTTGGTTCAAGAAGAATTTGAAGGAATTCCATATTTGACGCCTCGTCTTCGACCAGGAGGAGCTTTTTTCCTGACCAGTTATATCTTCCATCAGTTTGTGTGCTCTTGAAACCTGATTGAGTATTCTGTGGTGCTCCCTTTGCCGGCTCATGAGGAACTTTGAAATAAAAAGTGCTACCCTTGCCTGGGAAGGAGTCAAGCCAAATCTCCCCTCCAAGGAGGGCAATTGAACCCTTGCAAATAGATAATCCCAAACCGGTTCCTCCGTAGATCTTCTGGGTGTTATCAGATGCTGCCTGCCGGAAATGCTCAAAGATCAGCTTGTGATTTTCAGGAGCAATCCCAATCCCTGTATCCGACACATAAAAAGTAATAAATCCTTCGGAGGGCAATTGATAACCAAATCGTATAATTCCTGTTTCAGTGAATTTAATTGCATTGTCGATAAGATTCGAAAACACCTGTTTGAGAATGAATCCATCAGTGATTATGATTGCCAGATTCGCTGGAATTTTTTTTTCTGCTTTGAGAGAGAGCTCAAGGTTATTGATTCTTTCGAGCTTTTGAAGGAACACCGACTCCGTTTCATCAAGAAGATCATTGAGCGACACTTCGGTTTTCATAACCGTGGCATTACCAGATTCTATTCTGGAAATATCAAGGAGGTCATTGATCAAATGCATCAGGTCATCAGAACGGGATTGAATAATTTCAGTGAAATGTTGTCTTTCCTTCGGAGTCAGGTCAGGATCGGAAAGCAAAGCAGAGAATCCTACAATAGCATTCATAGGAGTCCTGATTTCATGTGACATGTTGGCGAGAAAGGCCGATTTCAGGCGGTCGCTTTGTTCGGCCTTGTATTTTGCTATCAACAGTTCTTTTTCAATCCTTTTTTTCTGTTCTTCTTCCTCGGCATATTGCATTGCAAAGGAAATGTTTGCAGCCATTTCATCAAGCAGTGCCAGCTCCTCATCGTCGAAAAAATGCATTTCCTTCGCATAGATGCTAAGGGATCCTTTTACCTCATTGCCTACGATGAATGGAAACACCGCGGATGCCTTATAACCCATGGCAAGGGCGTCAGCCATCCAAGGCGACATACGGGGGTCCGAAGCAATATCATTTGAAACACAATGCTTGCCTGTACGAAGCGCTGTGGCGGTTGGACCTTTTCCCCTGTCAGTTTCGTCTATGACAACATGGAGCCGCTCAATGTAATCTCCTTTTTCACCAGCGCTTGCAACCGGAAGAACCTGGTTTGTACTCCGATCAACCAATCCGACCCAGGCCATCCTGAAACCACCTATAGAAACAGCAATGTTACAAACAGCATCATAGAGTTCCTGGGGTGTATGTGTGCGAATGATTGTCTTGTTTATTTCACTTAACAGGGCATATGTGCGGTTTAATTTTCGCAGCAGAATTTCAGATTCCCTTCGTTTTGTAATGTCATTGACTGTAGTAATGAAATACCTGGTATTGCTTCGAGGATCGCTTCTCAGGCGAATGCTGATGTCAACCCAAACTGTATGTCCATCCTTGTGAATGTATCGTTTTATCCAGTTTACATGTTCCTTTTCACCGCTAATGACTTCATTGCTCTTGCTGATATCGTTTTCAACGTCATCAGGATGGGTGATTTCCTGCCATTTTAGTCCGGCAAGCTCCTCCACGGAATACCCTATGATTTTCAGAAACGCTTCATTTGTGATCATCTGACCATTCAAGGATGTTATCGAAATTCCAATCGGAGAGAATTCGAAAACACTTCTGAACTGTTCGGCACTCAAGAACAATCTTTCCCTTTCGGCTTTTTTCATAGGAGAATTATTACTCTTACGCCAAGTGGCGTCTGTTGCTTTCAAATATAATAAAAAAGATGTTGTAAAAGCAAGTCAGTACCGGAGATTGAGATAAAGAACTTATAAGATCTATGCCGATCGTTGATTTTCACTAAAGGCCAATTCCTTTTTTAAGTACTTTTACCATGAAATTAATCTAAATAAAATGAAAGCTCTGGTTATCACCCTGTTTTTTGTCCTCACCGTTGTTGTATCAAGCGCCCAGGTCGCGCCGAATAAGTTTTTTATTGGGTTTATCGATAAGAATGGCACGCCTTATTCAATAAGTAATCCGCAGGCCTTTCTTACCCAGCGGTCCATTGACCGCAGGACAGCACAATCTATCCCTGTCGTTGAGAACGACCTGCCAGTAAATCCTTCATATATACAGCAGGTATCTGCCCTTGGCGTCAGCATTCTCAACCCTACCAAGTGGCTAAACGGTGTTACAGTATACGCCCCAGATACCTCAGTAATGGGTGCCATCAGGGCTCTGCCTTTTGTAATGAATGTGTATAAGTGTTCTGGACAGTACAATGTGAATCCCCTTCCTGACGAAAAATTTCGCATGGAATCTGAAATTGCAGAAGGAGTAGCGCCTGTCCTGCCAAAATCCGGCAATACAACATCGTCCTACAATTACGGACAATCCTATACCCAAATCCACCAGGTTAAGGGTGATGTTATGCACGACCAGGGATATCACGGAGAGGGCAAGGTCATTGCAGTTCTGGATGCCGGTTTTGAAAATGCCGACTTTTTACCGGCGTTTGACAGTTTAAGGGCTAACAACCAGATTCTGGGAACAAAAGACTTCGTGTTAGCTGGAAATAACGTGTACCGGGAATATTACCACGGGATGGCAGTCCTGTCTATAATGGGAGGCAATGTGCCTGGACAGCTTGTTGGCACTGCCCCAAAGGCCAGTTACTGGCTGCTCAGGTCAGAGGATGCAAACACCGAAAATATAATAGAAGAATACAATTGGGTATCGGCAGCCGAGTTTGCCGACAGCGTTGGTGCAGATGTGATAAATTCCTCTCTTGGCTATACGGTTTTTGATGATCCGAAATATGATCATACCTGTGCCGATATGAATGGACATTCGACGCCCTGCACCATTGGTGCTAATTTTGCCGCCAGTAAAGGCATTGCAGTCATCAACTCGGCAGGCAATTCAGGCGGGACTACCTGGACTTGTATGGGAGCACCTGCGGATGGCGATAATGTGATGGCCATCGCTGCTGTCGATGCAAGCGGAGTGAGGGCTCAGTTCAGCAGTGTGGGTGTTGATACCGCAGGCAGGGTAAAACCAAACGTTGCCGCCATGGGTGTTCAAACAATTGTTGCCCGTCCCGATGGCACGATATCCGGCGGAAACGGGACATCCTTTTCTTCACCGGTGATAGCCGGCCTTGTTGCATGTTTATGGCAATCAAAGCCAGGAATGACGAATTTCGACGTGTATTATGCGATGGAGCGTTCCTGCAACAATTTCAATAATCCTGATTCTCTCCTTGGTTACGGAATCCCTGATTTTTCCAATGCCATGATTGTTCTCGGAATTTCCAAAGCTAATCAGCAGTTCTGCGAACTTTACCCCAACCCGTTTAACGACCACCTTACGCTTACCTTCTTCAGCAGGCAGGATGAAACTGTAAAACTTACAATGATAGATCAGACAGGAAGGGTTCTTCTGGAACGCACTTTCACGGCAGAACAGGGGCAAAACACCTTTACTCTGGGGGATCTCTCGGGATTAAGCCGTGGGCTTTATTTCCTTAAGGTTTCCGGCAGCGGGTTTACCGAAACAAAGAAGATCATCAAGTAAATCACCAGGATGTTTTGTATTTGGAAAATTAGCTGTAAACCCCTAAATTTGAATCAGCTTTTCAGTTGAATCCTTTGAGCGTTCAAACATTACGCCAATGAAATCCAATAAATATCTTCCATTATCCTGGATCCTGACATCCTGTATCCTGATAACCCTGCTATCAGCTTGTAAAAAAAGTGAAACAGTAAATGAGACTTCAGTCAAGGTTCCTACAATAATTACCAGCGGTGTAAACAGTGTAACTGCATTTACTGCGAAGAGCGGAGGAAACTGCAGCGATGGGGGAGCACCCGTTACAGAGAGGGGGGTGTGCTGGGACACACTTCCGAATCCCACAATTGAAGATAATCTTACAAAGAACGGACCGGGCTCAAGTGTTTTTTCAAGCGATATCTACGGTCTGAATCCTAACACTACATATTATCTTAGGGCGTATGCTACCAATAATGTTGGGATTGGTTATGGTAATGAAATCAGCTTTAAAACCCAGGATGGGACCATAGAGCTGACAACTTCAGCAATCACAAAGAACTTCGGCAAAACAGCCATCAGCGGCGGATCTATGACAAAGACTGGAGGAACAACAGCGTATGCCAAAGGTATTTGCTGGAGTACCTCACCGCATCCTACAATCAGCGATAACACCACTATAGACGGAGCCGGAAATGCTCCATTCATAAGCAACATGAGTAACCTGACACCTTCAACTGTTTATTACATCAGGGCATATGCCTCAAATATCCTGGGAACCTACTACGGAAATGAGATCAGTTTTACAACCTCACAATATTACCTTGGCCGAAATTTCGGGGGAGGCATCATCTTCTACCTTGAGGCTACCGGCATTCACGGCCTTATTGCAGCGGGAAGCGACCAGAGCACCGATGCCCCCTGGGGGTGTTACGGGACCAACATACCAGGAACAGTTTGGGATCTTGGGAGCGGTAAAGCGAACACGACCGCCATTGTGAACGGTTGTCCCGCAGCAGGTACTTCAGCAAGGATCTGCAATGACCTTTTACTGAACGGTTACAGTGACTGGTACCTGCCATCCATTGACGAAATAGAGCAGCTTTATAGGCAAAGAAGTCTTGTGGGCGGATTTGGTGATGATGTTTACTGGACCTCCTGCCAGGGGCCAAGCCCGGTGTACGCTTTTGTTTACAGCTTCATTAACGGGAGTTTTTTTGCAGCTGACAAGAGCCGCACAGATATGAACACCAGGGCAATCAGGTCATTTTAAGAGTTTGGGCCGTGCATCTCGCGCTGCCGAATGTCAGCATTTCTGCCTAGAGTACTTTTAGGGAGAACTTCTGAATTTGCATCATCCGAAATGAGATTTGTCCTCTTAGAAAACAAGCCCGACCTTCAGATTCATGAGATGTGCGTCGAGAGTGCTTTTTGTTGTAACACTATTATTTACGTCATGCTGCCGAGTCTGTTGAAAATGATATCCAAGCGCAATTGTCATGAGATTTTTTGAACTGACCCTGAATTTGGCTCCGACCCCCAGGCCTGCCATAGCCCCGCCGAGTCCCAAGCCGTAATCACCCGATTTCCAGCCAATCGAATATCCCGTATTGAGGTAGATAAACGGGGAGTTCTCGGTCCTCAGGAAATTCGCCCTGAAATCAATATAAAAAGGTAAAAAGATTCTGTTATTCCAAACTTCGAGTCCGGTTCCCAGACCCAGGAGAATTATGGGTGAGAATCTGAATCCGTTAAATACCGACAACATGACTGAATACTGGGACTGAGGCGGATCCTTGTACCTGTCGATCCCTTCAAGCAAACCTAATCCGAAGTTGAGTTCGCACATAAAGGTGTAGCCGCTTTCCTTTGCATCGGGACTGGAAATTATTATGGAGACGGGAAGATGATTTTCTTTTCTGATCACCTTGACATCCACCAAATCAACACACAATGTGTCTTTCCCCGAAAGACATATCCAGAGTGAATGATCAGGTACAAGTTCGATGATCTTTCCCCTCAGAAAAGTGCCGTTATTCAGATATACTACATCATCTTCCTGACTCTGTGCATGAAGACAGTAAGGAAGGATGAGACTCAGGAAAGCGATAAATATTTTCTTTTTTGTGTAGTTTGTTTTTAGCAGCATTAGACTATGAAGGTTTCCGATCAGAGTTTTACTGGAATTTAGCTCACCAAAGAAATGTAAAGTTACAAAAGGATTCAATTTAAACAGATATGATTGAGGCTTTTTTAATGAAGAATAATTGTGGTTTCTTTGTAGCTTCGCAATCAGTCCTCAATTTTTTTCGAAAAATCTTTTCAAATTGTTATGAAGACAACTGAAAGCATACTTCCCGATCTCAAAGAACTTGGCGGGTTGGTACTCGGATTTTTGCCCTGGCTGCTGTTCCTTTTCCTGTCGGGTAATTCACTTGCAAGCCTGGAAAGGGCCATAATCATAAGTCTTGTAGCTTGTGTTACAATAGGATTCAGGGAATTGAGGGCAGGGTTCATTCTCGCATGGGGAACCCTGATTTTTTTTAGTTTCTGTGCAATCACAGTGAACCTGTTTCAAATTGTCTGGGTAGCCAGGGAAATGGATCTTCTGTCGAATTCGGCCCTTGCAGGGGTGATGTGGCTCACCCTGCTGATGGGTAAGCCGTTTGTGCTTCAATATGCCCGCCGGGGCCGGCCAAAGGAAGAGTGGAATGATCCTGGGCTGATCCATGGCTGCAGGCAGATGACAATTGTATGGGCCAGCCTGATGACACTCTCTGTTGCCCTGAGCATTGTTAAAAGAAGTTCATTGTTTAACTTTCAGGGATGGGTGTGGTTTACCTTGAGCCTTTTGGTCATCATCTCCGGGCTTACCTATACAACCGTATTTAAGCGGAAGAAACGACTGCAGAGGCTAATGGAAAAGTCATCCGCAGTATAAGCAATCAGTCGACGAAGGTCTCTTTGATTGTAGCTTTGACCTTCATGATATCCTTCAGGTCGAGTGTCCCAATTAATGTAACTACCCTTGATTTATCAATGGTTCTAAGCTGGTCGATCGATATCCAGCTGATATTACCTTCAAGCCTAAACCTGATCCTTGTCGGGTAGTCTTTAGATGCTGAAGTCATCGGAGCGATGGTAATTGTTCGGAGGTGTTTATTCATCTCGTCAGGAGAAATCACGAGGCAGGGCCTGGTTTTACGTATCTCACTTCCGATCGTCGGATCGAGGTTAACAATAACGATCTGGTATTGTTTTATTTCCATTCCTCCGGGTTTTCATCTGTAAACACATCATCAATCAATAACTTGTCGTCGCCCGCAGCGTTCATCTGCTGAAATGCCTTTTCCCAATTCTGTCGTGGCTTATCAACAGGTTTTAAAACAATACGCCCTTTTTCCAGGATCAGTTCCACTTTGTCCTTAATATTATATTTTTCGAGGAGGGATTTTGTCAACCTGATCCCCTTTGAATTTCCTATATCGATAACCGAGACCTGCATGATTTGAATAGTTGGAATTACAATGTAATTACAAATATACAAATTTTTCGGAAGGGAGAGTTTTCATTAACAAAAAAACTCTATTCATCCCGAGAACAGGTTATCACTTAATCCGCCAAATCGGGAAAAGTGACAGGGTATTCAGAAAATTAATGAAATTTTTCTTTCCGCGACATCATTTCGAGGATGGCTTTCATACGTTTTTCGCGGATTTCGGGAGTTTTTGCAGTTTGAAGCCTGAAGGCGAGGGAATAGAGATTTGTTTTATCGAGGGTGTTGAAGAAAGCAAGTCCTTTTTTGTTTTTTGAAAGCCGTTGGATAAAATCATCTGGAACCTGCATCTTTGACGGTGAATGATAAGCTGTATCCCAACGGCCATCAGCCTTCGCAGCATCAACCTGTTTTATTCCCGAAGGCTTCATTTTTCCTTCTTTTTCAAGCTGGAGCACGAGATCTGCGTTGCGTTTTGACCACATGCTCCTCTTACGGCGGGGTGTGAAACGCTGGATATAGGCATTTTCATCGAGCTTCTTAAGCTGTCCGTCGATCCAGCCATAGCATAAAGCCTCGAGCAAAGCTTCCTGGTAAACCACGGTGGGAGTTCCTGAATTCTTTTTAAAGAATTTCAGCCAGATGCCCTCCTCATTGGCATGGTTCTTTTCAAGCCAGGCTGACCATTCTTCACGGGAAGCAAAGGATATGACAGGAGGTTCGGGCTTAACGGGTTTGATCTGGCTCATCGAAAGCTGATTGATGGGGCAAAATTAACAAAAGACGGTAAGTTTTTAATAGACGAGCAGTTTGCCGGTGCGGGTGAAATTCTCGGAGGTGATACGAATGACATACACACCTTTAGAAAGCCTGCTGAGGTCGATAGATTCTTTTACATTGCGGTTGCATGCAGCAAGGCCCTGTTCATAAACCACCATTCCTTCGGCCGTTATAACCGAAAGGTGGGAAGCATCCGTAAACTGCTCACGAACCAAGGTGATAAGTCCGTGGGAGGGGTTTGGAAAGATCTTCAACGATCCGGATTCAGTTTTAGCAACGGATGAAGGCGGATTATTATAGGTGGGGGAGGTCCACAAGCCCCTGCCGTATGTGCTGGCCCGTATGGCATCGACGGCTGAAGAATTCTGATCATAGAAAATTTCGAGTTCCGTTATTTTAGCGCATGCCGGAAGATCGTTGTTGAAAGCGACCCAGCCGCCGGTTGACTGGTCTTTGTAGTAAGCCCCGGCATCGGTGCCGATATACAGCCCTTCTGCAGCATTTTTATAATACACCACATGGTTTATATGCACGAAAGGCAGGTTCCCCGTGATATTTACCCAGCTTGCACCTTTGGTGACGGACTTGTAGATATTGCTTCCTGCAGTGAGATACACGGTTCCGGACTCGGTTGGGTGGGCTGCCATTGAAGTTCCTGAGAGCACATCGGGCCAGGCGCTGCTCAGGTCGGTCCAGGTGGGATTTGGATCCAGGCAATTGTCGGAGCGGAAGAGTTTTCGGTCACCCCTCATGGCGTAAAGGATATTGCTGTCGGCTTCGGATTGTTCAACTGCTGTCATTGCAACACTGTTGCCCGAAAGGTTATCCGAAATTTTCGTGAAACTGATGGTGTCACCCAGCACATCATCCGCCCTCCAGATATTCTTATATCCTATGAACATCCTCTTGTGATTCGTTTTACTCAGGATAAACGGAGTGATCCATCCGCCGTCTTCAGTTATTCCGTTAACCCCGTTCCCGGCAATATGGGATTGTGAGGTGTTGTTGTATTTGCGGAAGATATCGCCGTAATAAATCGTATGAAACGTATATGCAGCATTCTCGGCATCCACGGCACATTCCATGCCATCACCACCCCCGGTCTGAATCCAGGATCCTCCGCCGGTGTAAGTATATGTGCCGTTATCCTGGAAGCCATTGATCACCTTGTTCCTCACAGTTGCCGAAAGACCTAATTTGTATATCTGTCCGATAGTCATGGTTTCAGAAAAGAACTGCCATGTGTTTCCGTTGTCGGGGCTGCCGAAGAGCCCGCCGTCGTTACAGGCAAACAAAGCCCCGTTGAGAGGGGAGAAGGCGAGGTAATGGCAATCGGCATGCACGGCGGGCACGCTGCAGCCACCCCACCAATGGGAGTTGATAGCCCAGGTTGTTCCTCCGTCTGCGGATTTCCATACATCGATACCTCCTGCATACACGATTTCGGCATTTGCCGGATCGACAGCCAGGGCAAGATCATACCAGCCTTGTCCGCCGGTCCCTGAACCATCGCAGGACCAGTCGAGGATATTGGGCGAAGTGGAGCGGGTTGTGAAACTGAGTCCGGCATCCGCAGACCTGTACAATCCAAGGTATCCGCTAGCGGTGTTGGAAATCAGGAAGTATACAAAGGAAGGATTCGCCGGAGAAACACCGATCACACCTCTTTGTCCGGAGGGAAGCCCCGAAGTGATCTGAGCAAATGTCAAACCATTATCTGAAGAGCGGAAAAAGGAATAGTTTGCCGCGGCATATACAATAGACGAGTTCCCAGGATTGAACTTCAGATCCTTGAAGTCCCCGACGATCGACCTGGTCCAGGTGCTACCCCCATCGGTTGACCTGAAAATACCACCACTGGTTGCTGCCAGTATTACCAGGGGATTCACAGGATCCTGTATCAGGCAGTAAGCCGAAAGATTCTCCATACCGGTTTTTGAAGGCAGCCAGGTAAGGCCCCCGTCGGTACTCCGGTAAATCCCCATTCCCGGGGCATCGCCGTGATCCCGGTCCCCGGTTCCGATAAGGATGACATCGGGGTTCGAATAATCGACCAGGATGGCAGAAATCCCTAAAGAAGGCAGGTCGTCGGTCGTGGTGGCCCAGTTGGCTCCTCCGTCGGTCGAGTACCAGAAGCCACCCGAAGCGGCGCCTGTATACAATTTGTTGGGATCGGTGGGATGAAAGGCGATGACGTTAAGCCGGCCGAGGCCCTCGTAGCCTGCCGGTCCGGGATCAGGAATGGTTGAAGGCCCGAGCGAAACCCAGGCGCCCCCTCCTGAATTGTTCAGTGATTTGAAGTCTTCATATGAATTCAGGGAGATTTCAGGCTTCGGGATAGATCCATCGGGATTTACCCGGCTTTGCATCATATATTCCCAGCGCTTGAAGACTTTCCATCCACAGCCTTTCGTAATTTTCCTGTCCTTCCAGTACAGGTTAAACGCCCTCTGTGTTTTATAAAAGTTTTCATTCGGGTTTTGCATCATGCTGATCCAGTATGGAAATGCAGCAGTGTCGCCGGAATTATTCTGAGAAACCGCGCTAAGCGGTTTCGTGAGGATAATCGAAATTATGGTAATCAGGAGGAACTTTTTCATAAAATATTGACAACATTTATATACCTGAAGTTGCCCCGAACCCGCTGGTACGTTTGATTTATTTTGACTGCGGATGATATCTTGAACACTTTTTACAAAATTGTCGTAATTTTGTTTATTAAACTGATGGCTGATTGGACTTTAGCTTCTCAGGGTGAACCTGTTTTCAAAATGGATCCATGAAAGTAACAATTTCTCAAATGAACCCGAGAATTATTTCAGTTATACCAGGAAAGAATTATACGCTGGAGTTGGTTTTTACAAATGAAGAGACCGGGCTATTTGATGTTAAGCCATTACTTGATAAAGGGTTGTTCGTCGAACTTAAAAATCCTTCAATGTTTAATTCTGCGAAACCTTTTCTTGGCTCTGTTCAATGGCAAAACGGACTTGACCTTTGCCCCGACACTCTTTATATTGATAGCATAAAGACAGTTGTCCGGCACTTTTTTTCCTAACAAATAGGGGTATCACTCCCCTGAGCTGGCCCCCCCGGCAGTTTAGGAACCCAATAATCACAGAAAAACCACTAAACGAATTTCTGAAATAAATTTTATCAGATCCTGCTCAATTTCGAAAAAATGACGTCAAAACCTTCAAACAAGATAGTAATTCATTAGTAAAAGTGAGTCCAAACCCCACACTGGGTGGGATCAACATAAAGATTAATAAGAAAGAGAAAGATACCCTGGTAAACTATTTTTTATATGATCTTTATGGAACAACCTATTCAATGAACAGTCACTATATGAAAAAAATGAAATACCTGCTTACTTTCAGTCTGCTTTTCTTTCTTTCATCTTTTTCATGGGCTCAAAACTTCAGCTTTGATTTCAACACCAACGGCAAACGTGTTTGCCTGGTTGAATCGACGATTGATCAGCAGGCTACCCAGGTTACCATTAATTTCCTGGATGCTTCCCAGAATACAACAAAACCCACCTCGGTTTACCGCAGGCCAATGAACGGGAATGGTTCTGACTGGGTATTGCAGGTTTCAAACCTACTCCCGGGTACCAGCAGCTGGACCGACTATAACGTAAGCAGAGGGCTGATCTGGGAATACCAGGTAAAGAGAACGGGGACCTGGACTTACCAGGGTGTGAATTATGATGCAACGGGATATACGGCAGCTTCAATCCTATTCGATCAGAGCAATTACCGCGGACAAATGATCCTGCTCATTGCCGATAATATAAACAGTGGATTAAAGGAGAAGATCGATACCCTGAAAAGCGATTTGACCGGTGAAGGTTGGCATGTCAACATCCTGGTCGTTCCAGCCGCAAAAGGTTGGGAAAGTGGGGACACAGTTGTCATGGTAAAAAACCAGATCCTCAGTCTTTACAACAGTTTGCCGGTAAATGACAAACCTAAAATGCTTTTTATCCTCGGGCATGTTCCACTGCCCCGTTCAGGCTCAACCAATGTGACAGCCCCCGACGGGCATGACCAGAATAAAGGCGCCCGGGGAGCTGATTGCTATTATGCCGACATGGATGGGGTCTTTACCGATGCCGCCACGTTCAATCCGGGCGGACTTGCGACACCGCTGGCGGTGAACCTGCCAGGGGATTCTAAATGGGACCAGGATTTTTTCCCTTCGGATGTTGAATTAGCCTTCGGGCGGGTCGATTTCAGGGATATCACCGATTATACCACACCCGAAGTAATTCTCACAGGGCAATACCTTGACAGGCTCCATAAGTACCGGTTTATTTATCCCGGCTGGTTTATGGGGAACCGTACTGCATTTTATTCCGGTTACGACAATTCGAATGATGGCACATACCGAAGCCTGCCCGATATCTCAGGGGCTGACAGCTTGATCGAGAATATGAGCGGGGCTCCTCATCCTCAATGGGTGCAAAATAACGGTCCATTCATGATGTACATGCAAAATATTTCACAGCCTCTGATCGCTGAATGGAACACCTACGGAATGAATGCAAGCTTTTTCAGCAGCGACCAGAGTTACTGGGGGTTTGGGGATGTACCTCAGCAGACTCAATACAGCAGGATCAGGGCTTTACTGGCAGCAAATACAAAATGTTTGGTGATATTATGGACCACCACGGGAGTAGATCTGTTCCATCAGATCGGTACAGGAGAATCGATGGGCATGGCCTGTAAAGAGATCATGAACCATAACTCGATCAACAACAAGCTGGAAAAACCTCCTCAGACCTATGATACACAGGCTTGGTGGAACAGAACCCACTTTGAATTCTGGGGTGATCCTTCCCTCAGACTTTACCAAGTTTATCCCCCGCAGAACCCGGTAATTGCAAATTACCCAGCCGGAGCTCTGCTCAACTGGACCGCCTCCCAGGACCCAAGGTTAACGGGATACCACGTGTATAAAAGTGACAGCATATCGGGCATTTACGTAAAAATCACAGATGCAAATCCGGCTACTACAACCAGTTTTTTTGATTCTTCGTACCAGGCAGGCAACTGGTATATGATAAGAGCAGTCATTACACAACCATCGGGAAGCGGGAAATTCATCAATCCAAGCCAGGGGGTTTTTATTAACCAGACGATAACGGTAAACCAGCAACCCCGGGATACTGTCATCTGCCTAAATGGAAATGCAACATTTTCTTTCATTGTTTCGGGAGTCCAGCCAATCTCTTACCAATGGTATCATGGGGCAAATCTGATCCCAAACGCAACACAATCGGCCTACACAATAAATAATGCCCAACTCTCCGATTCCGAAACATATTATTGTATTGCGGCAAATCCATCAGGAAGTTATCAGAGCAATAATGCCTTGCTTACCATCGAAGTTGTCCCTCCACCTGCAATCAACGGGCCGGGAATGGTTGATGAGAATTCGGTTCATACTTATTTTGTAACGGCTACCACCTCATCAACATTCGCATTCAGTGTGCTGAACGGAGTAATACTGAATACCTACCCCGACAGTATTATTGTTCAATGGGGTCAACTCGGAGAGGGGAAGGTTATCTGCACCGAAACGAACGGTATCGGATGTATCAGCTTACCTTCAGCTCTGGATGTTACCATTGGATCGGTAGGGACAGACGAGAAAGATCAGTTCGGGATATCAATTTATCCAAATCCTTCCACGGGTATAATATTCGTTACGTCTTCCCGGCCGATGAGCACTCTCCTCCTGTATACCGCCGGGGGCGAGTTATTCCTCAGTAAAAAATTGAATACCACCCAAACTCTCATTGATCTGTCATCTTGCAGTAAAGGGATTTATTACCTTAAAGTAATTTTTGATAAGGGTGTTGTTATAAAAAAGGTAATGATCTATTAAGTAAAACCCTTAAGCGATTAAACATCTTTCAGGGGAAAAGTAATGATGAGAGTGCTACCTTTATTTTCCTCACTGAATATCTGCATTGTGCCATGATGCTTTTCAATAAAATCTTTGCATAGGATCAGTCCTAAAATACTTACCCAATAGGGGTATCCCCCCTCTGAGTTGTCTTCAAAGAAAAATCTATGAAGCGACTCTTTGTTTTTCTTGTTATTCTTGGTTTGAATCAATGCGGATTTCTTTTTGCGAATGAAGAAGGCCCTTTGCCTCAGAAATGGAGCATTCACGGGGTGGTGAGGGATAAGCAGAATGGCGAAATCCTTCCCGGAACTACGATCTATGTTCCTGAACTGAAGATCGGCACGGTGACCGATGCCTACGGAAATTATTCTCTTACCCTGCCCGAAGGGACGTTCACTGTAGTTTTTTCTTTTATAGGCTTTGACCCTGTGAGCCAGACGGTCACAGTCACGGGCCATCTGAAACTGGACCTCGAGCTTCAGTCCTCAGGTAAGAACCTGAACGAAGTCGTTGTACTGAGCGAGAAAGGAAACAAAAACATCGTGAAACCCGAAATGAGCACGGTGAGAATGGATATGAAAACCATTCAGAAGATCCCTGCCCTGATGGGTGAGGTGGACGTGATCAAGGCGGTACAGCTGCTTCCGGGCGTTCAGGCCGTGAGCGACGGTTCCAACCAGTTCAGCGTGAGGGGAGGGGCCCCCGACCAGAACCTGATCAGCCTGGATGAGGCTAC
>JBAXLI010000015.1:0-67072 GCA_037134895.1 Bacteroidota bacterium | reverse complement strand
CCTTAACCCTGCTGAAAGTCCCTGACCCGAAATCTCATTTCGCAGTATACAACCTACCGGGAATGCGCAGGAAAATCCTGCTTGTTTCAAAACAGCCGCTCGACAGGGAAACCATTGAAAATGCCTATGGTAAGCTGACACGTGAAAATTATAAAGAGATCCATTTGTTATACCCTCCATCGGAGAATAATAAAAACAACATTTACAACCGCATTGTTCTGTTTGGATGGAGACCAATGGCAATAAATGCCAAAGTCGATATTTCCCCATGTACCGATGACCGTCCGTTCATTGCCCAGCAGGGACTGCTCCGAAATATCAAATTATCGGGCCTCGACCAGATCCCGTTATATGAATTCACAGGATTTCCCCTGAGCCGGGTGATCATGATCATCATTCTCATTGTTTGTGTTGTCCTGATTATCCCGCTTAACCTCCTGCCGTACCTTTTTAAAGGAGAGAAATTAAAACTTCTTCCCTGGCTGTATTTCTTTTTTATCGGAATGGGCTATATGATCCTTGAAGTGATACTGATCCAGCAATATACTTTGTTCATTGGGTCTTCAATCTACAGTATAGCTTTGGTCCTGATGATAATGCTTGTTTCAAGCGGCCTTGGCAGCCTGCATTCTGAAAAGTTTTCTCCGAATGTGGTCTTTATATCGATTGCTGTATGGCTGCTGGCAGATATTTTTCTTTTCCGGCAACTATTTTGTTTATTCGGTGATTGGGACCTGTTCCCAAGGATGTTCCTGAGCGCAATTCTGATTGCTCCCCTTGGATACTTCATGGGCATGCCTTTTCCGAAAGCTGCTGCCAGGATCAGCTCACAGGTTGACTGGGCCTTTGCTGTCACCGGAAGCGCTTCAGTCATAGGATCTGTGGGGATCATCCTCATCGCCTCTTCCTATGGTTATAGCTTTGCCCTTCTTACCGGCCTGCTCACGTATCTTATCGCTTACGCTATCTTTCAGTTCAAACTTGCAAAACAGTAAACCATTAAATATTTATTCAAACACTTATTAAACATGAAAAAAATCGGATTCTTACATTCATTGACCGGGCTGTCTATCCTGGCATCGATGTTCATTTTTGCATTTACTCAGGCTTCTCAAGGCCAGACAGTCACATATGGCTTCAAACTGATTGAAAAGAGATTCGTCAAAGAAGTAAATGCCGATTGTTACTATTATGAACATATTAAAAGCGGGGCAAAGCTGTTTAAAATAGCAGCAAACGATCCGAATAAAACGTTCGCAATCTCTTTCAAGACGATTCCTGATTCCGACAATGGCGCTCCTCATATCCTGGAACATTCCGTCTTGAACGGATCGACAAAATTCCCGGTTAAGAGTCCGTTCGACGTCCTTGCAAAAGGATCCCTGAAAACCTTCCTGAATGCATTTACCAGTAAGGATTTTACAGCTTACCCGGTCGCAAGCATGAACAATAAGGATTATTTCAACCTGATGAATGTTTATCTCGATGCTGTCTTCCATCCCCTGCTCTATTCTGATCCCCGGATATTAAAACAGGAGGGATGGCACTATGACCTGGCAGGAAAAGATGACGCGATCACATACAAGGGCGTGGTTTACGGCGAGATGAGAGGAGTATTTTCAAATCCTGAAGAAGAACTGAGTTACCAGATCTATAAAAATTTGTTCCCCGACAACGGGTATGGTTTTGAATCAGGCGGCCTTCCGGCAGCAATTCCAACACTTACCCAGGAAGCATTTGTCGCCTTCCACAAAAAGTATTACCACCCTGAAAACAGTTATATCCTTCTTTACGGAAATGCCGACCTCGATAAGGAACTCGAGTTCATAGACAGGGAATACCTTTCAGCATTTACCCGCTCAGGTTTCAAACCGGCATTGCCTGACCAGAAACCTTTTAAAGCGATGAAGGATATCACGGGTTATTACCCGGTGATGGAAGGTGCAGATACAGCAAACCAGACATTCCTTTCACTGAGTCTTGTTGCAGGATATAATACCGATGAATCGCTGACATGGGCACTGGGAATGATTACCGACCTGCTGGTTAACCAGGAAACAGCCCCGGTAAGGCTTGCTTTGCAAAAAGCCGGGATCGGGCAGGATGTCAATGCCTCTGTCAACAATTACCATCAGAATGTTATTCAGATCACCGTTCAGAATGCTAATCCCAATGACAAAGCAAGGTTCTATGAAACAGTGATGAACACCATCCGCGACGTCAGTGTGAAAGGTTTCGACAAAGGCGAGATCCAGGGGGTTATAAACCGTACTGAATTCCGTCTCAGAGAAGGTAATGATGCCCAGAAAGGAATCTCTTATATAAGCTGGATCGAACCGGGATGGTTGTTTGCAGGCAACCCCTTCCAGGGACTGGAATATGAAAAACCGCTTGCAGAGGTAAAAAAAGCGCTGAAAGGCAATTATTTTGAATCCATTCTCAAAAAATATTTTATCGGCAACAACCATTCAGTATTGCTCACACTTATTCCAAAACCAGGACTGGATAAGGAAAAAAATGCAAAAGTTCAGGAAAATCTTGCTGCCTATAAATCAAAACTCAGCCCCGAGGCTGTTGATGGACTGGTAAAAGAAACAAAAGACCTTGTGGCTTTTCAGAAAAGGGAAAACACAACTGAAGCCCTGGCAAAAATTCCAATGCTTACCTTAAAAGATATTGATCCCAAAGCAACCTGGTATGGGGTCGCTCAAAACCAGGTCAATGGAGTGCCTGTGTTGTTCCATGAGGAATTTACAAATGGTGTGGTTTACACCAGCCTGTACTTTGACGTTCGCACCCTCCCAAAGGAGATGATCCCCTGGGCCTCCCTGCTTTCTAACCTTCTCGGCTCAATGAATACAAAAAATTACAGCTACGGAGACTTGAATAAAGCCATGAATATCAATACCGGTAATCTCTATACAACCCTCAGGACCTACTCAGAAAACCTTGACGACAAACAGCTTCTGCCGAAGTTTGTTGTCGTTTCATCTGCCATGAGTGATAAACTTGGCAAGGCTTTTGAACTGACTTCAGAGATCATCAGCAAAACTGATTTCTCTGATACATCCCGCCTAAAAACATTGCTTACAAGGCACCAGTCACAGCTAGAAGCCTCGAAAAAACAGGAAGGGGCGCAGGTGGCTGCAACCCGTTTGCCATCGTACTACAGTAATTCGGGCATGTTTAATGAACTGACTTCAGGCCTCGATTATTACTGGTTTGTGAATGATCTTACCAAAGGGTTCGATAAGAATTATGAAATGACCATTGCCAACCTGAAAAAAGTTTCAGCCCTGCTCTTCTCAAAAGAAAACCTGATTGCAGCAACCACAAGCGGCACAAAGGAACTGGAAACCTTTAAAAAGGAACTTGGAATTTTTACAAACACCTTGCCCCAGGCAAAGAACCCGATACAAACCTGGACTTTCAATTTCGAAAAGAAGAACGAGGGGATTCTTACTGCTTCAAAAGTCCAGTATGTTTATGAAGGTTACAATTTCAAAAATCTGGGTTATGCATGGGACGGTAAAATGAGGGTGCTTAACCTGATCTTATCGAGGGACTGGCTGAGACAGCGAATCCGTGTTGTGGGGGGTGCTTATGGCGCATCTGCAAATATCTCTGCTACCGGATTAATCTCGTTTTCTTCTTACCGTGATCCGAACCTTAAGGAAACATTCGATGTGTATTCCGCCACTGTTGATTTTCTGAATAAATTCGATGCCGATGAAACTGCAATGACAAGATATATTATCGGGACAATCTCCACTCTTGACATTCCCCAGACCAACAGCCAGAAGGGAGAATCGGCAATGAACTATTATTTCTCCAAAAGGAAACCGGAGGAAATCCAAAAGGACAGGGACGCAATTTTAACTACCAAAGCCTCCGACATTAAAGGATTTTCAAAGATGATCAACGACATGCTGCAGCAGAGAGCAGTCTGTGTTTATGGTAATGCCGACAAGATCAACGCGTCTAAAGACCTTTTCAAAGACCTTGTGAAATTTGATTAAGGGTAACTTATCAGAAGATGATTCAATGAATTTTAGTGGCCATAATGAGCCTGCAAACGAAACAATGCTAACGCAATTTGCTGCCAAAGCCTCTGACTTTGTTTCGTTTGCAGGCCAGGCGTTATGTTTCATTAAATAAAAACAACACATAATGAATGGCAAAACAACAGAAATTGATGACATATTAAAAAATGTCAGGCAAAAAATTGTTGTTTGCGGACATAGCCACGTTTCAAGAATAGTCGAGACAGGTAATAAAACCATTATTAATCCGGGCAGTGTGGGATGTCCAGCATACGACGATGATTGGGCGAAATGGATAAGAACAGGAATGACATAAAAATGCACGAACCAACCTGACGCTTATTGCAACAAAACTAACTTAAAACTGTTAGCCAAGGCGCTGTTTTTAGCAGCCAGGCGAATTTGACAGTCTTGGTGAAGCCTACATGAAAGCCGGCGATAAAGAACTTGCAATTAAGCACTACGAAAAATCGTTTGAGTTATCCGCAAAACACTAATGCTGTGGAGCAATTAAAAAAGTTGAGAGTAAAGCAAAAATATTAGAAAACAAATCAAAAGGAAGTTAAAATGAAACCGAAAATTGGTCTAATATTGATGCTATCTATGCAATTAGTGATTCTGTCAAACTTGGCGTTCGCTCAATCAAGCATTAAATTAACCTCTTCATTACGGTCTGAAACAATTAAACAACTCAGCGTAATGGTTAACGATCTTTATGTCAATCCGGATATTGCAACAAAAATGTCAAATCAATTAACTATTAATCTGCAAAATGGGAAATATGATTCGATTGATAATTTTGGTCAATTAGGCAGAGTACTTACAGACGATATGTTCCAAATAGCACATGATCGACATTTTCGTATATATTATAATCCTTCTACCGTAGCGATCATTAAAAAAGCTATTTCCGAAAAAGGAGAGGACTGGGTAAAAGATATACTAGACGATGGAAGACCAGTTAATTATTGGTTTCAGAATATTAAAATACTTCCGGGCAATATAGGTTATTTGCGATTGAAAAGAATGGAACGACTAGATTTAGCAAGTGAGACGGCTATTTCGGCAATGAAATTTCTTTCAAATTCAGATTTTGTAATCTTTGATTTGAGAAATTTTAGAGGTGGATGGGAATCGATGATACAGTTTTTAGCGAGCTATTTTTATCAAGAAACTGATAATATTATTTTATTTGAAGAACATTTTAGAAAAAACAACGAGATCGTCCAATATCGTTCATTACCTTATATCCCAGGTAAGCGAATGGATAAAATCCCACTTTATATACTAATTAGTTCAAACACCTATTCCGCCGGAGAAATTTTTGCTTATAGTTTACAAAAACTTGGCAGGGCAGTGGTTGTTGGGGAAAAATCAAATTTTGGAGCTCACGGAACAGGAGGTCCAAAAATATTAAATGATTATTATGTGGTTGATATGCCAATATCGGATGTTATCAGCCCGGTTACAAAAATCAGTTGTGAAGGTATTGGTGTTGAACCGGACATCAAAACAGAAAGTAAAGATGCACTCGATAAAACAATTGAAATTATTTTTGATAAATTAATCGAAAAGAACAATGACGAGCGATTCTTAAACACTTTAGGATATTCACTTCTTGGAGACGATCAAATTGCATCTGCGATCAACATATTTATAAAGAATACAAATTTGTATCCGCAATCGGCCAATGCCTTCGATAGCCTTGCCGAAGCCTATATGCTGGCAGGCAATAAAGAATTTGCCATTAAGAACTACGAAAAATCTTTGGAGCTAAATCCTCAAAATGCCAATGCGGTAGATCAATTGAAGAAATTGAAAAAGTAAAAAATAAGATCAACAATATTTACAATAACAGAAAATTATAAACCAATGACAAATCTAATAAGCCTTCCATTAATAGTTGCATTTGTCGGCTTTTCCCTTTGCTTTAGAATTCTGCGGGCGAACTCTAATAAAACTATTCCTGCCATGAAACGTTTGATTCTTTTATTGTCTCTGCTGTGGATCACTCTAACCGGAATTTCTGCAGAAGTCCCTTTGCCTTCAATTACAGAAGCCGCCAATGCTTTTATGCAAATGCGGCTTCAGGGAAGCTCTCTTGAAAAAACCGATACCTTGTTCAATGGGCAAAAAGAAACCGTTGGTTATTTATTCCGCTACTCGCCTTCCGGGTTTCTGATCGTTTCCTCTTCTGCGGATGTTAACCCGGTTTATGCCTATTCTGTTGAAGGGAATGTTAAACTTTCAGCGGATGAGGAAAAAGTAATGAAAGGAATCATGTCGGCAGATCTTGATTACCGGGTAAAGGCTTCTGCATATAACACCAGTTACAATGCTGCCGGGATCTCAAAAGATTGGTCTGATTTTCTGGCCGGTGTTTCCCATATCGGCCTTGGTCAAAACCGCTTGTTCGAACAATGGCCTCCACAGGGATCAACCCCAACGGGTGGATGGATTGTGACAAACTACACCCAGTCGGCTCCTTATAACATCATGTGCCCGCTAGACCTGAATGCAGGCTCAAGGAGCGTCGCAGGATGTCCGGCCATTGCAATGGCCCAGATAATCAATTATCATCGTGAGATCAACCATACCAGGTTTGATTCCACTGACGACTATTACCATAATTTCGGTTCGGGGAACAGTTACTGGATAGATGATGATCATCTTGAACATGATTTCCCATCCTTTGATACTTTAAACCTTTGGCTCGACACTCTCGAAGAAACATTTGCAGTAAACGGTACCTTGTCAAATTCAGAGAAAGCCGCTTTGTCTTTTGCCTGTGGGGTTGCAGCCCACCAGGTTTACAGTAAATCTGTATCCGGGACATTCGGGATGGAACAGGCCGCAATGGCATTTCAGAGGTTTGGGTTTGACGAATCCAGGCTCGTATATCCCAAGGATACCACATTAAACACTCTTATCGCCGACAATGTTAAAAAGGCTCTTCCTGTCCACCTGGGATTACTGAGTTCGACCGGTTCAGGCGGGCATAATGTTGTTGTCGACGGGTACAACACAGATGAGTTCTATCATTTTAATTTCGGGTGGGGAGGATCGGCTAATGGCTGGTACACATTGCCGCCTCAGCAGATCCCCTATTCACTTACTGTTATTGAGAGCGCTTTGCTGGATATCAAATCATCATTATATACCTTTGTGCCCCGTACAGCAAACACGGACCTTAAGGTTTTGGTATATCCCAATCCCATGAATGATTTTCTTGTTGTGGAAGGAATTTACGGAAAGACGACATTCACAATCTTAAACCCCCGGGGCGAAGTTGTCTTTACCTCTTTATTGACAGGATCCAACCCAAAAATAAATAATGTAAAACTGCATCCTGGTTGCTATATTTACCGGATTACTGATGAAATGGGAAATGTTTCAAGCGGGAAACTGATCAGTAAGTAGGGTTTGTCTTAATTAACATGGTTAAATTTATTACGGTGGCTTCTGTTGTTGTTTTCTGCTGTATGGCAGTTACAGCCCAGAATCATCGTATGCAATTGAAAGGGAAAGTGCTTGACCGGCAAACACAGGCTGCTGTTTCAGGTGCCAACATAAGCATTGCAGGAACCCGGCGTGGTTGCGTAACCAATAAGGATGGTGAATTTTCACTCGTTTTCTATTATCCGCCGGTTTATATGAACGTTAGCCATGTCGGGTATGAAACCCAGAAGATCTGGCTGGATAGCACCTCGAAATCAATTACAGTATTGCTGATTCAATCTGTTCGCCTTTTACAGGAGGTTGAAGTCAAAGCGAAAAGTGAGCCCCAGCCTTTCTTCAAGGATAATAAATACACTGTGCTTGATTATGAAGTCGATAGCAACCGGGTCTATCTCCTGATCTATCGTTTCAGGTTAAAAAAATCGGAACTCCTTTATAAATCGCTGGATGGAGATACAATTGCCCGTTCAGGAAGCTTACCCTTCAAACCTTCAGGCCTTTTCCTCGATTGCATGGGCAACGTACATGTACTGAACGAAGATTCGTCTTACCAGGTATACCGTCATGGCGATACACTCGATCTCTGCTGTACGGCCGAAATCGGACGGTTCAGGTCATTCCTGGCCGATTGCGTGGCATCAACCGAAAGCCTGCTGTTTTTTCGTACCGAAAGCCCTGATCAGCTCAGCGTTGAATTTTACCAGGTCAACCGCCAAACCAGCCGAAGGCAGATCCTGTCTTCCGTCAGTGATAAGGAAAAACTAAAGATGCTGAGCCGTAATCCGGAGGATTACCGTTACCTGGTCATGGAAAACCCTCCCCGCAATTATGAGGATGTACTCGCTTGGCAATGGCTGAAAAAAATTATATACGGAAAAAACACATCCTCTTTGCACAGGATAGATGAACTCTTGTGTATTTTCAATACTGCGGATTATACCCTGGAACTCTTTACCATGGGTGGAGTTTTCACTTCCAGGTTGAAAATGCCCATCCCCGATATTGGTGCAAATCAATGGACTTCTGATATCTACATTGATAAGATAGATCATAGGGCGTACACTTCATTTTTAAAAAGCGGGGGCTACTTTACCTTGTACAGGATCAACCTGAATACCGGCGAATTGAAGCAAATACTCGGCGCTGAACACGGCTTTCCTCAAAAGGTAAGGGTGCATAAAAATTATCTTTACTATCTCTACGAAACTCCGGGCGGCGGAGACAACAGGTTACTATACAGGCAGAAGCTATAAGACGAAAGACATAAAAATTCGCCCGGAAAAGAAATTGATGTGACATGTTTCATTTCACATCGATTTGGTGAATTCAACAACGTGACCTGGCCTCCATGAACCGCTGGCATTCTGGAACCAGCGATCAGTCATTTTGCCATCAGCAGTAAATTCATAGGTGTCTTTATAATCAAAGGTTTTATCCCGTATCGTTGTTTGCCCCTGGATAGTAATTTTCCCCTCCTCAGGAAGGACTTCGCCTTTCTGTGCCCCTCCTTTGTTGCAAACCGAAAAAAACATTACTTTATTGGTGCCGTCTTCCACATAAAAATATCCTTCTTCGAAATATTTGAGCTGCGGATTTGAATTCGTGAATTTTATCACTTCCCCATTCCACATGAGTTCATAGCTGCGGCTGACCTTCGTTGTTGTCTGACCATTGGGTGACTTAAAATCGGCTGTCCAGCTTTTCCCCAAAATCGGTTTAAGGAATGTTAACTTTTCATTCATTGTCTGGCTGAAAACATTCGCCTGATAAATGAAAAACAGGCTGATCGCGGCTAATTTTATTTGCTTTTTCATGTTGGTTGTTTTTATGATTATCACGAATAGTGCATCCCCGCCTCCACTTACGCATTGTTTAATTCAACCCTGAAGCGGCAATCCTTCCCGCCCCGTTTGATTGATTCCACGACCTCGACCCGTATAACTTTCCTTCCGGTACTTCGTTCGACAATCTCTTTCACATATCCTGCAGAACAATTACAGTATGATTTTGATAAACCCTGCAAGTCATTTTCAACAATCGGGCAAAGGCAGAAACCTTCTTTTATGCTTAATCCCAGCGGACTTTGTTTGCCATGCCAGCCGAAATTAATTACCGTCATTCCCTTATTGCGTTCAACTTTAAAGCCATTCACATCAAGCCATGCAAGATATTCTTCTGCTTCCCCTGCTGTCGGTTTCTTTTCATCTGCCACTCCAACAGCGAAAAGATAGCAGGAACGTCCGCAAGCGTTTAAAAGCTTTATTTTCGTTTCTTCATCAAGATGCTCATCCATTACATCGAGCATGTTCCTGATCCACGAAAGAGATTTTTCGGCCCTCCGCCAGTCAGGGCTTTTTGCTCCATCCAACATTCGCTTTCCAAGATCAGAACTGAGTTTATCATCAGCGGGGATATGGCCGGGAGGAACTGATCCGAAACCGGCAACCGCACTGCAACAAAACAGGCAGGTATGGGCTGATTTCAATAAAAACTGCTTACGATCCATAACCTGTTCCTGTTAACAATTTTAATCAATCCTTTTTGCTTTTATTTTCCTTTCATACCCAAACTCAAGCTGAACCACCTTTCCCCTGCTGTCTTTAACAAAATGATATTCCTGGTTCAAAAACCTGACAAAATAATCCAATTCCGATTCGGGTTTAATTTCAATCCTTGAAGATCTGCCTGGTATTTCATACATTAAATGCTTCCCCTGCTTTGAGACAATGTATTTCAATGTTGAGTCGGAAGTATTGCGGTATACTCCAACGCAGGCTTCCATAGCTCCATCATCAACCGTAACCTGTTTTCTCAAGGTGTAAAGCTGTGATTTCTGAGCCTTAAGCGGGCAGGATGGTTTATCAAATTCGGATTGATCCATTGCTGAATCCCAAACAACTACTGAAACCTCCATTTTTAATCTCAGGCTTTCTTTATCTGTGGATTCGCCAATGAAAATGCGGAAAGGCAGCTTTAGTTTTCCGCTTTGGCGGTAATCGGTGAAATACAGATCCCCTGCCCGCAGCAAAAACCCGGTTTCCAGATCAAATTCAAATTCTTTTTCAATGCCGCCCGATTTGCCAATTAGTGAAACAGTTTTCAGTTTGTCGGAGGGACCCGATTCCCTGATCCTCAAATCAGGATAGAGATCATGCAGTTTTAACGGAAACATGATATCAAACATCAGCTGAAGATCCATGCGCTCATTATCCTGTATTTGAGTAACGCCTTTTGTATCCTGCACCCAAAAGTCTTTTCCGTCGCTTGCATAGCAGACCACGTCCCCGTAAGCAAAAATTTGTTTATAATTCCATTTTCCCGGATTTTCCGAGTACGCCTCGAAGGGAACTTTGCCCTGATTTCCTTTTACCAGAGTGCCTTGACGCGATAGCGTTTTTACTTGTTTTAAAGCCATTCCCCCCATTGCCTGAATATATTTATCAAGCACCTGGGTTACATTAATCTTAACGGGATCAATGGCACCAGCGCAACCTGCAGAAGCCTGAAGTGTGAATATCACACTTGCAAGTATTATGGGCGTTATCTTTGTATTGATTTTCATCTTAGTTTTCGTCAGGAAGTGTTGCATTACTTCAATGGCTAATTTTTTCGATTTAGAGTCTGTTTAAAAATTTTGAAATCACCGGGGGTGATCTTCAGTACAGTGGTTCCAGCGCCTCCTCCCCAGCTTGCAACAAAAATATCTGTGTATTTTTCGTACTGAAATTGTTTTAAGGTTGTTAAAGCAAAAATCGATATATCATTTATAGAAAAAAATCGGCAATCGGCGAAAGGTCATTTAAACTCGTTAAACGGCAAGATGGATTGGTCAACTAAACCTTTTGTTAAACGCCCCGGCACCGGGATTAATCCGAAGTGTGAACTGGTATCATGGATGTATAGGTTTCCGATCTTGCCGCTCTTTTCCTGAAAAATAAATAGATGATCATTTTTAAAGGTAAAGCAATCTTTGCCGATTGAATTGTACCATTTACAGACGAAATAGGCAATTGGTCGAAATTTGAAACCAGAGCTGCATTAAGAGCCTTATATTTGAAAGGGTAGTCAATGTAGTTATTAAAACACTGTTATGTCTCGAATAATCCCCGGAATCGGGCTCTGCCTGCTTTTTTTCTGTTGCTTTGGGTAGTCAACACCTCCTTTAATCGTACCTACATCAGTATATGAAACGAAAACAGTTTTTAAAAAAAAATTTATGAGAAAAATGCTGATCATTCCCATTATTCTGTTTTATTGTTTTACGGCATATGGCCAGAAGAACCCACCGGATAAATCCCTGGTTGCCTGGTTTCCCTTTAACGGGAACGCTGAAGATGCAAGCGGAAGCAAATTAAAGTCGAGAATTTATAATGCGGTTCTTACCGCTGATCTGAAAGGAAAAGAAAATGGCTCCTTTTACTTCAATGGGGCCAATGCGTATATTGAGGTGAAAAGCACACCTTCAATCAACCTCACCGAATCGTTGACCATCAGTTGCTGGATTGCCCCGGAAAATAAAGGCATCTACAAATCATGGGTGTCAAAAGCGAATCGTTGTTCGCAGTGGCGGTTCGGTTTTGGAGATGTCAGTTCAAACGAGTGGGGGTTTGGCAACTGGAATAAGGACAGAGCAGATTATTATACCACGCTCGACTCCATTCCATCTTCGCAATGGTCATTCGTCGCAGCGACATTCAGTCAAAAAGCAAAAAAAATTGTGCTCTATTTAAACGGGAAGCAGATTGAATCCTTTGATATCGCATTCGACATCACCGGATCTGAACTTCCCTTGTATATCGGCTATCAGAAAGATGACTGCACCTGGTTCAACGGGAATATTGACGAGGTGAAAATATTCAACCGTGCACTGGAGCCGAATGAAATCGGCAGCCTTTATGCAGAATTTGAAGGAAAAATCAGTAAACCTGTATTTCCCAATAAATCAGAATCCTTTTCGTCTCAAGCCGGACTGTCTGACTATATTAATCAAATCGATCCGGGGACTACGGCCGTCAGATTTGCGCCGCAATATATGTGTACCAATAAAACTGAGAATTCAGCTCCCTGCTTCTCTCCTGACATGAAGGAGGTTTATTGGACAATAATCCGTCGTGAAGGAGATTCAATTTATCAGGAAATTATGGTTACTAAAAAGGTTGGAAACAATTGGACCGAACCTCAAAGAGCCTCCTTTTCGAGTGGAAATAAATTTGAAGGTTACCCGAAAATATCCGCCGATGGGAAAAAACTCTATATTTTTCGTGGAACACCAATATTCCAATATGGTATGCCTGGAAATTGCAAGATCATCTGCTATACCAAAGTTAATAATGAATGGGTAAATCCACAGGAAGTGGCCGATGGAATTTATGCTTCGGTCACAAAAGATGGAACGATATATTGCAACAGCCTTGACATGAAAACCCTGCGCATTACCCAGAAGAACGGAGTCTATTCGAAACCCGATACGATTACCCGGATAGCCTATCCGGCTGGCCAGAATTATCAGTTCCAAATTGCTCCGGATGAAAGCTATATGTTTTTTACACTCAGAAACGCTGAAGTTCAGGATTTGTATATCACTTTTTATAATAAACAAAAAAATATCTGGTCTGTTCCGGCTCCTGTTGAAGCTATTAACACTCCTGCAAATGAATTGTTTTCGGGCTTGAGCCCCGATGGAAAATTCTTCTTCTTCGTAAGACGTACTCCCGAAAGCAGTCAGGATATTTTCTGGGTGAGTTCTGATTTTGTGAACGAAATGAAGAAGAATGCAAAATGGGGTAAATGACAGCAGGTTCATTTTTCTCTTAATCCAGTCAGAAAGAAAGCGACGCCAATGATTCGTAATTTATAATTCAATTCATAAAACCAATATCATATGAAAAATCAGCTATATTGTCAATTATTGTTGTTCTTCCTGTTTGTTCTCGGCGTAACGGAAAGTATTAATGCCCAATGGCCTCAATGGCGGGGAGTAAACCGGGATGGCATCTGCACCGAAGAAAATCTGCTGAAGGAGTGGCCTGTATCAGGACCACGTCGCATATGGGCGGTAAACAGCGTGGGGGATGGTTTTACCTCTGCAATTGTAGGCGAGAATACTGTGTTTACTGTTGGAAAGATTGATTCACTGGAATATCTCACAGCTATCGATTTTACTGGAAAAGTATTATGGCAACAGGCTTTTGGCAGGGCACACAAAGGAGAATGGCCTGAGAGCCGGTGTACACCCACTTATTACAAAAACAAGCTTTACGCTTTTACCGGATATGGAGATTTCGCATGTCTCGACAGTAAAACGGGTAGCATTTTGTGGAGATTCAACAGTACCGAAAAATTTGGTGCAGTTGGAAATCCCGAGTTTGCTTTTTGTGAATCCCCTTTGGTTGTTGAGGATAAGGTAATTCTCACTACAGCTGGCAATCAAACGACGTTGGTAGCGCTCAACTATTTAAATGGTGAAACCGTATGGAAATCTGAATCCTTAAGTGATACCTGTGATTACGTATCACCTGTGTTCATTGAATATAAGGATAAGAAAATGATTTTTGCCGGGACAAGAAAATACTTTTTTGCTGCTGATTTAAGTACAGGGAAAATATTTTTCAAGACCACTTCTTTGCCTGGAATTATTCCAACCCTTGTGAATAAAACCAGCATTTACTGCAACGATGGGCAACGCGGAAAACTATTTTCCTACAATCCGGAGAATAATGATTTTTCTTTCACCTGGTGCGATTCGGTTCCCGGATCATATATGGGCGGGGCCGTCGCTGTTGGGGACCATATCTTCGGGACAAACCGGAATGCTGCCATGGGATTTCACTGCATCGACCGTAATACCGGTAAATTGGTATTTTCAAATAAAACCATTAAAGAATCTTCATTGATTGCCACAAAAGACCGGATCTACTCCTATGACGGGAACGATGGGAAAGTCTATTTGCTGAAACCAAACGGTAACAATGTTGATGTTGCAGGTTCTTTCAGGGTTACCATCGGATCAGGTCCCTGTCTGGCGCATATGTCAATCGCAAAAGGCATGTTGTTTATACGGCATGGGAAGGTGCTGATGGCTTATGATATCAGACAGTCATGAACTCCGTGAATAATAATGAACAGGATTGTTTTTATATTAATATGGAAGAGCTGATCTGAAAAGAGGAGATATGCGGTATTTTCAGTGTACACTTTGAAGGGAAGGCATTACCAGGCAAATTACTGGTTATTCAATACTTCAGCAGGATTCTGCCTTGCAGCTTTCAGGGTGTGACCCCCGATTATCAGTAATGACAATAAAAGAGTCAACATGCCGGACATTAAAAAGATCCAGGGTGAAATTTCTGTCCTGAAAGAGTACGTCTGAAGCATTCGATTACCAAGCAACCATGCAAGAGGCCATGCAATAAGGTTCGATAACAGGATCAGCCTTACAATCCTGGTGGCAAGCAAACGGGCATTGCCTGCCGGCAGGGCTCCGAAAACCTTTCGTATTGCAAGCTCCCTCCTGAGCTGCCTGATCATAAAAGTTGATAAACTGTATAATCCCAGCATTGAAATAAAAACCGATATAAGGGTGAAATACAGTAACAAATTAACCAGGCGCTCATCAAATCCGTATTGCTGCCTGAACCTGTCGGTGAGCATTGTATATTCAAACGGATAATCCCCTGAGAATCCGGTCCAGCATTTGCGGATAAACTTTATGGTTTCCGGGTCAGGCTTATCCGCAGTTTTAACAAAAACGAAATTTGTATACGGATCCATTGCCGGTAAAATCAAGAGAGGAAGAATTGAAGAATGCAGGGACTGGGCATTGAAATTCTTAACAACTCCTGTGATCTTAAGATTTGCTCCCCAAAGGACGATTTCAGAGCCAACAGGGTTACTGATCGCCAGGGTCCTGACGAATTCTTCATTGACAATACAACTCGCCGAATCACCCTTAAAATTTGCATTAAAATCACGGCCTTCTAGGATCTTCATGCCGAAAAGACTGAAATAATCATTTCCAACTCTTGCATACTTGACGAAAATCCCTTCATCTTTCGACTGTCCTTTTTTTGTCACAGGATTGCTGTTTGATATGTTTACGGGAAGACTGCTTGCGTAAGTAACCTGGCTGATCCTGCTGTTCCTGAGAAGTTCTGTCCTGAAAGCATAATAATTTTTCCCAAGTAACCTGTTGTTGCTGAAGACCAGGATATTTTCCTTATCAAAACCAAGGTCCTTGTCAAGCATCAGGTTGAGTTGCCTGTAAGTTATCCATGAGCATATCATGATAATGATCGCGATACTGAATTGAAAAACAACGAGTGATTTCCGTAGAAATGCCGAAGTACTTGAAGGTAGTGCTTTTAATGAAAGCGTTGTGGCCGGGTTCAGTGAAGAAAGGATCAAGGAAGGGAAGATGCCTGAGAGGATACCTGTGAACAGCGGGATAATGACGAAAATACATACCAGCCAGAGTCCGGAAAACGATCCGAATGACAATTTTTTATCCATCATCGTGTTGACTTCCGGAAGGATTGCGGTGACCAGCAAAAATGCTATGAACATCGAAAGGAATGATATAAGAACTGCTTCCCCGGTCAACTTTCTTACCAGCGAAAACCTTGTGGCGCCGTTGACTTTGTGTATGCCGATTTCTTTATTGCGGATGCCGGAGCGTGCTGTTGTGAAATTGATGAAATTCACGCAGGCGATCACGAGAATGAAGATCGCAATGAGTATAAAAATTTTTACGTACAATATCCCCTGGGTCCCGTTCCTTGCGTATAACCTTAGTTCTCCAATGTTTTGTATGTCATTTATGCATGTGAAATCACCTTTGCGCGGATCATATTTATTGCATGTACCGGCCATTTTTGCCCTGAATGCATCGACATCTGTTCCATGTTTAAGTTTCACATAGGACTGGACATCATATCCCCAAATATCGTCGCCGTTGAAGATTTTCTGTTTTAGAATATCCTTCAAAGGAAAAAGAATGTCATACTGAAATGTTGTATTTTCGGGTAAGTTTTTCATGATTCCGCTTACAAGGTATTTCCCCCTGAATGCGACATCAAGGTATTTCCCAACCGGGCTTTCATTCCCGAAAAGTTTGTTTGCCATATTCTCGCTTATAACGACAGATTTTTCGATATCGAAAATATGTTCGGTGCTCCCCCGAACCAGCGGGAAAGAAAAAATGTTGAAAAAATCAGGGTCAACAAATCCGCAGGATTCACGAAAGTGCTTGTCATTGTAACTGATCAAACGCGTCATTGAAAAATCCCTGGTTGTTTTATCAACCTCAGGGAAATCCTGTTTAAGATGTTCTGTGAGTAAAAACGGTGAGGTCTCAAACCAGCCCTTGCCCATATTGTTGACCAGTTTATAGGTCTGCCTGAAATCCTTATGAAAACGGTCATAGCTTAATTCGTCGTGAACCCATAAGATGATTACAAGAAAAGTGGCCATCCCTAACGACAAGCCCAGGATGTTGGCAAGATTTGCCATCTTGTCGCGCAACAGGTTCCTTATCGCCGTAGTATAGAAATTCCGGATCATAGTTTGAAACCGAATGTTCAGCCTTCAGTTTTTAATGTTATTATCTTACTCTTCCCTGATGACTTCAGCAGGGTTGCGGCTTGCAGCAAACCAGCTTTTCCAGCTCACGGTGAATAAAGCGATCAGCAAGGCGATGATGCCTGCAAATGCAAAGAACCACCAGTCAAGCTTTGTTTTGTAAGCAAAATTCTCAAGCCACTTATGCATTACAAACCAGGCAATGGGAGTGGCCAGGATAAAGGAAATACCAACCCACCTGGCAAAGTCTTTATTGAGCATGACCATAATCTCAATAATTTTTGCCCCGTTGATCTTCCGTATGCCAATTTCTTTTGATCTTCTCTCTATCAGGTATGCCAGAAGGCCGAACAAACCCAGGCAGGAGATTATTATTGCGATCAGGGTGAATACCGAGATCAGCGATCCGAAGGCTTCTTCTTTCCTGTATTGCTTGTCGAACCAATCGTCATAAAAGAAATACTCCATAGGAGAATATGGGGCCATTTTTTTCCAGGATGATTTGATGAGATTAATAGTCCCTGTAACGCTCTTACCTTCAAGCCTGATTGTCATATCAGAGAGATAGGATGTATTGAAATCCATTTCGAGAGGTACAATTTTTTCGTACAGGGAACTGGTGTGAAAATCTTTTACAACACCTATCACTTCATTGTTGCCCAGAAGTTTTCCCCGGTAATTTTCCCACTTATTTGCCTTTACCAAAGTCTCGTTTACCAGGCATACATTCTTATCCCCGGGTGCAACGTTCCTTCCCTCTATAAGCTTAATGTCAAAGCTTGAAATAAATGAAGAATCGATGAACATAAACCAGTTTGTCCCATCTGTTGCAGCCAGGTTGCCGGGAATTCCATAAGATAAAGTTACCCCTGAAATGCCAGGGTATTTCAGCAATTCCTCTTTCAATGCAAATGGTTTGATATCCGATGGAAGACTGATATGCAACAATTGGTTCTTGTCAAATCCAAGATCCTTGTCATTGATAAACCTCAGCTGGTTTTTTATGACAATTGCTGATATGATGAGTGCGATTGCAATAGTGAACTGAAAAATGAAGAGGTTTTTCGGAAGGAACAAGCTGAATTTCCCGCTGAATCTCTGCCTTTTGAATAATTCCGAAGTTTTGAATTTTGACAAATACATGGCCGGATAATATCCTGAAATAAGGCCGAGAACCACCGTGATCATGAAGATCCATAAACCCTGCGGAAAGTGATAAAACCAGGAAACATCCACCTCGGTATTCACCATTTTCCCAAATGCATTTGCCATGTAGCCTGAAAAGGCAAGGGCAAGAGCGAAAGCAATGCATGATAATCCCACCGATTCAAACAGGAATTGCCTTACAAGCATGGGGCGTGAAGCACCCGAAACTTTTTTCAGGGCGATCTCCCTGGCCCTCGAAAATGCCTTGATCGTGCTTAGGTTTATGTAATTTATACAGGCCAGCAATATCAGAAGCACCGCGAGTGATAAAAACACAAACAGCATCATCTTGTCGCCATGTTTGAAACTGTCGCTCCCCGACTTGTCAAAATACAGATCTGAATAAGGTTGAAGTTTCAGGTAGAAAAAAAAATCATGTTCCTTCGAAGATGTATAGGATTCTTTCTTCAGCTTATTATCGATAAGAGGGATGTTTGCTTTACTGTGGAGGAGCAGGTATATATCACACATAAAGATCGTTGTGTAACCGCCTGGTTTGTTCGGGTTACCGAAAGACATCATCCTGAAATGGAATGATTTGTTTTCAAATGAAACAAGGGCTTCAAACTGTATCCTCGACTCGGCCGGCGGGTCTTTGGCTAAGGCAGTTACAGTTAATATGCTTTCTTCTTTCTCCATTTTTACTCTGATCGTTTTACCGATCGGATCCTCCTTTCCAAAAAACTTTTTAGCGGTGCTTTCGGTGAGAATTATTGATTGGATATCTTTCAGTGGCCCCGATGTATCCCCTTTTACGAGAGGGAAGGAAAACAATTTGAAAAATGAGGGATCTGTTGACAAGACTTTATTCATCCTGACTGGTCCTTGCTGATTTACCATATCGAGTTCAATCCTGTCGATGCGGCAATATTCTTTGACCTCGGGATAGCCTGATTTGAGTTTTTCGGCCCAATCCTCTTTTACCGTTGAACTGTTGCCATCAGAGGCAATGTTCAGCAGAAGAAACAGGTTATCATACTCTTTATGGAATTTATCGGTACTGTATTCCCGTATAACATACCTTGAAATAACCAGTATCGTCGACATGCTTACGGCCAGTCCGAATACTATGATCAGGGTAAACAACAAGTTCTTGCTGTAATTCCTGAACGTGATCTTTAAAATGTGCCTGAACATAATTTCAGATTGTTAGAGGTTCTGATTTATTCATTTCTCAAGGCATTGACAGGATTTCCTGTTGCTACCCTGATGGTTTGCCAGCTGATCGCCGTGATGGCTATGGCGATTGAGGAGATGGCTGCAAGAACAAAGATCCACCAGCTCAGGGCTGTTCTGTAGGCAAATCCTTCAAGCCAGCGGTTAAGGACAATCCATGCGACCGGACTGGCAATGATTACGGCAATCGCAACCCATTTGAGGAAATCCCTGTTCAGCATGAATACCATCTGGATTGCGGATGCCCCGTTTACCTTGCGGATGCCGATCTCCCTTGTACGCCTTTCACAAGAAAAAACTGCCATCCCAAGTATTCCAAGCATCGAGATAATGATCGCAAGGAATGAAAACACCAGCGTAAGGTTTCTCAAACGGATCTCATCCTGGTACTTCTGTGACATAAGCTCATCAAAATAGCTGTATGAAAAGCTCCTGGAATCCCTGTTTTTCCTGTATGTATCGCGGATGAATTTAAGGGTTTCCCCTTTATTTTTATCCGAAATCCTGATATTCATGGTCATGATGTTCTGTGGGTCATTAGTCATAATCAATGGCCCTATTGCATACTGAAGGGGACGAAAGTTAAAGTCCTTTACTACACCAACAATCACGTACTCACCTATTTTTTGCCCTATGGGGTTTTCAAACCTCAGCGCTTTTTCGGCAGCTTCATTGATGACGACAGGTAAAGAAAAGCCGCTGCTGCCAGGTGCTTTTTTCGCGGTATCCTTTTCCGTGGTTTTCCAGAAAGCATCATAATCCATCTGCAGGAACTGTCCTTTGGTTACCTGTAGCCGGTATGTTTTAGCAAAATCCTCATCCACCCAAAACATTGAAGCCCTTATGCTGTCAATCCGGTTACCATGCTCCACAGCAAATGTACTTTGCCATTCAAAGTCAACAGGAGCGTAAGTGGTTGCTGAAACACTCAGGATGTTCGGGTTCCGGAGGAGTTCATTTTTAAAAGTTTTGTTTTCATACCAGAGTCCTGTGGGGACAACTACTATGTTATTCCTGTCGAACCCCAGGTCCTTGCCATTGATGTAGTTCAGCTGTTTTACAAAGACTGTTGCGGCTATGATGAAGAAGGCTGCTATGCCGAATTGGAAAACGACCAGTAAACGGGTAAATCCCTCTTTGGATCCGGTCTGGCTCCCTCCCCTGAAGATATTCAAAGGTTTTAAGGAAGAAAGATACAAGGATGGATAAATACCTGCAACAACCCCTGCCAATATTGTTAACATGAACAACGTGAGAAGAAATCCGAATGAAAAACGCAGGCTTAGATCCTGCCCGGTAAATCCGTTGAACCAGGGAAGGATGAGCCAGATGAGGAAGAGTGCAAGTACAGTGGCACCGAATGTTTGCAGCATGGATTCTGCCATAAACTGAATTGTGATTTCTGTGCGTTCGGCTCCGCAGACCTTTTTAAGACCAATTTCCGTCGATCGCTCCGAAGACCTTGCTACCGACAGTACTGAAAAATTAAGAGCCGCCATTAGTATGATCAGGAATGCCAGGGAGGAAAATATCACGATATATTTGTAACTGCTGATATTTTTGTCATAGAAGTAAGTAGGGTAATCGGTATGAAGGTGAATATCGGTCAGAGGCTGAAAAAGAAGCTTATCGGGAAACCGGGAAACACGGCTGAGATGATTGGTGATCTCCCCGAGGAATTTCTCATCTATAACTGCATTTTCTGTTAGCTTAATATATACGCGAACATGAGCCTTGTCACTCCAGTCATTTGCAAACCTTGCATAATGACGGCTTCTTTCGGGAAGGATAAACCCGAAGGCTATATGGCTTTGGCGGGGGATCCTCACAACACCACTTACTGTGTAGACCTCTTTGTCATATTTATCACTGATGACCGTTTTGCCAAGGGCTGGCTTATTCCCGAAAAGCTTTTTCGCAACATCTTCAGAAAGCACAATATTTGAGGGGTTCAAAAATGCCTTTTCAGGAGTGCCTTCGATGAATGCAAATCCGCCGAAAACAGCAAATAAATCATCGTTGGTAGTCAGTCCGCGGGCTTCAATTTTATCACCTCCTTTTTCAACCGACAAAGGGGAATCTTCCGAATCAAAACTAAGGTATGTGGCATTTTCGATCTGTGGAAACGAAGCCTTCAGGGTTTTGGCCAAAGGACGGTAGCAACCCGCCGATTTCACAATTTCATCTCCCTCTCTTACCAGGGTGAGCACCCTGTATATCCTATCATGATCAGGATGGAATTTTTCGTAACTGAGTTCGTTGTAAACCCACAAATAGATCAATAAGCTGGCCATCACGCCAATCGTGAACCCCATAAACGTGATAAAGGAATAAACAGGTTTATTGATGAAATTCCGGGTCAGTACTTTCAGTTGCCAGATCATGGGTCAATAATTATTCAACGATCATCAGGATATCTTCTGAATCAGATACAGAGTCAGCAAGTTTCTTTAATTCATTTTTTTTACTGGCAGGGGCTGCTGATCTTTTGAACTGATCCGACCTGACCCTTGCTTTCAGGTCACTTCCCTTAAGTGAAACCATGATCTCGCCGTTATTTCCGATCATATATGCGGAGGGCCAAACCGGCAATCCGCCATCAATATTGTTCAGCAGGATTTCCTCCTCATAGTTATGCGGATCACCTTTCACAATGTACAGTTTGCGGCTTGCTTTTTCAAACAGGGCAAAATAGGTTTTCAGTTGTTTGCTTTTTCTTGTATTGAAGCAATCATAGCTGTCTTTTGAAAATGTTATAAAAACATAGTTCCTGCCCTCGGCCCAGCTTTGGGGGATGATCTTTCCATTGAGATTGAAATCAGGGTCAAGTCCTTCTTTTTTAGAAAGCTTGAATTTGCCGAGATTCAGAACATACACAGGCATCAGCCGGTTGGGGGGAATCACCCTGAATACCGTATCATTAAACGCATTCCGGAAGAAGAGCTTCCCGTTTTGTTCGTATTGTTCACCCCCGTCGGTGTTTCGCATCAGGCTTTTGTTAAAAGACTGGAGTTTTTCAAACTGGGTGAAAGTTGTAAGTGTATCGCCCCTTGTATTAAAAATTCCCAGCATGTAGTTGCTTTTAAGATTAAACATATCTCCAAGCTGCCGGGAGTAGGTATTTTTATCAAGCATGAAAGCTCCAACGGTTTTATACAAATAATCTGATCCTGCGCTCCACATCCCATTTGAAGGGCCTTTCTTCGGGGGAGACTTGCTTCCCGGGTTGAGATCAACGGCAATATTGCCCAGGGCCCTGATCTGACGGGGTTTCTCAGGATCAAACGCGGTGTTGAGGCTGATGGGAACCTGGGAACAATCGTACTCCATGATATAAGATTGCCCGGTAAGAGAATTCCTGTATTTATAATAGAGGTTATTGCCCTGCGCCCAAACCGAATTCCCTCCCCCGATAAATGTGTTATCGGCCCTTACTACCATCATCTTCGATGTGACTTCAATGCCTGTAAATTCATTTTTTACGATCGTACTGATGAATTTCCCATCCCTTGTGAAGAGCAGTATGCCTGATGGATTTACTGCAACGATATTCTTTTCCATCAGGCAGTACTTGAACTTCATTGCCCTTGCAAAGCCGGTATCGGGAACTTTCTGGATCCTGATGTAAGTTATTTTTGAGGCTACATCTGAAAGCTTGAATTCCCTTATATTACCAAGGCTTCCTGCAATATCAATCACAACAGGAGGCTTGGACGGGTCGGCCTTACGCTCCTCTTTGAATCTGAATCCCGGGGGCAGTTTTCTGAGGGTATCTGAAAGCCTTTGTTCGCCAGACTTTCGTTCAGCCTCCTCTGCCTCCTTTTCTTTTCCAAGCATGTCTTCTGCAAGTTTCCTTTCATCGGTTTTCAATCGGTTTCCCTGGCAGGAGAAGAGCGGTATCAACACCCAGGAAAAAAGCATGATGGCAGGTAATCTTAATTTGCTGGTCATAATAAAGTATTATTCATTCATGCTTTAATGCTTCTACCGGGTTTTGTGTAGCTGCTTTCCAGGCCTGCCATGTTGTGGCAATAACGGCTATCGCCAATACAAACAAAGCGCTAACTAAAAAATATCCCGGGTGCAGCAGGATACGTTGGACATAATCTGAAAGCCATCGGCTCATGACAATATAAGAGCCTGCTGAAGCAATGATAATTGCGACGACCACAATGACCAGGATATCCTTGAACAAAACAGCGATTATCCGGCTTACTGAACTCCCGTTCACTTTTCGGATCCCGATTTCCCTGGTACGGCGCGAAATTTTCAGAACGGTCAGGGCCAGTAAACTGATCAGGCTGATGAAAACCACTTCAGCTCCGCCAAGGGAAACCAATTCAGCAAGCCGGTTTTCTTTTCTGTACATCCCGTCAAAGATATCCGCCAGTAAATTATAGTTGAAAATAAAATTCTCATCAAAGCGATGGAAAACCGATTTGATCTGCATCAGCTGACTTCCTGTCAATTTATTATTACTGCGGATGTAAATGTTCGGAGTTCCCCAGAAACAATTCGCGATAACAAGGGGAGCAATTGGTTCGCCTGGATTGCTCATATAATAAAAATCCTTTACTATACCAATTAGTTCAACCGGTTCATCCTTATAAAGGATTGTTTGTCCGGCTTTTGGTTTTATTCCCAGGTACCTGATTGCCGATTCGTTTAAAACAACAGCCTGGCTGTCGGCCATTGATTGGCGAAAAAACCTCCCATCGACCAGCTTAAACTGCATGAGTTCTCCAAAACCGGGTTTTTCACGGTATTCATTGATGGCTTTGTCGCTGCTTTCCCCCTCAGCCATGGTTCTAATGCTCTGTCCGCTGCAACCGCCGCCCATAAAATGCTCCCCTCCGCAAACAGCAGTAATGAAAGGCAGTTTCAACAATTCCGTTTTAATGCTTTCATACTTCCTGGATACAGGCATGCTGCAATTGCTGACAGTGATGACATTATTCTTGTCGAATCCCATCGGTATTTCGTGCATATATGCCAGTTGCGACAATATAATTACGACACAGCTGATAAAAAACGAGGCTACTGTAAACTGCACCAATACCGAGGCTGCAGAAAGCCAGTTATTATTTCCTGTACTTGAGATTTTTCCCCTCAATCCCAGTGCGTATTTCATCCTGGAGAGATAAAGGACTGGATAACCGGATGTAATCACCAGAAGCACTGCCAGCAAAATAGCGCAGGAAATAATACCTCCTGCAGAAAACAAATCCGAAAGATCAACTTTCGACTGCAACAAAGTCGAAAGGAATGGCATCGATTTAAAGATGACCATAAATGCTAATATGGCTGAAAAAAGAAAGACAATGAGTGTTTCCAGAAAAAACAGTTTGGCGATGCTTGCCTTTGTGGCTCCGAACATGGTGCGGGTTGATATTTCGGTAATGCGTTTTTCGCCCTGGATGATAAACAGGTTAATATAGCTGAGCAATGCCGTGAGAAGGACAAACAAGGCGATCAATCCCACGATCAGCATTTGTTTCGTGCTCCCATGGGTCGGGATATAGTCCTTTGCGACAGAATGAAGGTACAGATCGGTCAGTGGCTCAACCCCCGATTGCACCTTTGCGTAAAAGGTCCTGGCCCAGTCCTGCATAAGTGAATTATATGCACTGGCAATCTTAGCGCCTGCAGCCTTTGAATCAATATTCGGTTTTAGCAAATAGTATGTTTGAAATTCAAGAGAGGACCCAAGCCATTTCATATTAAGGGTTGACAGGGAAATCAACAGATCGACACTCAGATGAGAGTTTTTCGGAATTTCATCCATTATCCCTGTAATCAGCACATGTTCACCGTCCGATTCAATTTCCTTTCCAATGCAGTTGGTCGTGTGGAACAGTTTTTCTGCAACAGAAGTCGAGATCACCGCACTTTTACTTCCAAGCAATGCGGTTTTATCATCGCCGGCTTTCAGTGAAAGTCCGAATACTTTAAAAAATTCAGGATCAGCATAGAACATCCTGATTTTTTGAATTTTGTTTTCTTTTGTTTGAACTGAAGTCTGATTAAATCCATACAACTGAACGGCTGACTCAATTTCGGGAACTCTCCCGGGAAGCTGTGTATAAGCTGTGCGCAAGGTGATGCCATATACTTCGGTTCTCGTATTATCGGTAACCCGGCTGTACAGTCTTACAACCCTGTCACTGGTTTTAAAATGCCTGTCATAACTCAGCTCATAGCGAATGTATGTGAGAGTGAAGATCACAGTGGTCAATGCCACTGCAAGCCCTGTCACGTTTGTAATAAGCATGAACGGGTTGCGTCTTAAAATCCTCAGGACAAATTTTAAATCATTCATATTGGTTTACTTCCTGTATTGAATTTGGAAAACGTTATTCCGTTTTAAGTGTTTTCACCGGGTTTACCGTTGCAGCCATGTATGACTGGATTCCGATGGTAATCATTGTTATAATATAGCTGATGACCCCAGTCACTGCAAAAATCCACCACGAAAGGCTGGTCCGGTAGGCAAAGCCTCCGAGCCATCTGGACATGACATACCAGGCAACCGGACTTGCAATTACAAATGCGATGCCTATCCATTTAATAAAACTTAAATTCAGCATCTGCATTATTTGAGGAACAGTTGCACCGTTGACTTTTCGTATCCCGATTTCCTTCGTACGGCTTGTGATGATAAAAGAAGCCATCGCAAATAGTCCCATACAGGCAAGAACAATTGCCAGCACTGTAAAATATCCCATCAGGTGAAATCTCTTTTCATCGGATTGATAGAGCTGCTCAAGTTGCTTGTCCAACAAATGAAAATCAAATACATGGTCGGGGTAAACGGTCTTACAGATCTCATTTATTTTACTGATGGAGCTTGGTATATTGGACCGCTGCACTTTGACCATAAGCTCCCAGCATTCATTGAAATCTATCACAAAAACAGCGGGCTTGATCTTTTCATACAGAGATTCGAAGTGAAAATCGCCAACAATTCCTATAATCTTCCTTTCAGACCTTGGCCAGTTGCATTTTACCGACTGCCCGATTGGATCTCCCTGTATTCCCAGGCTTTTCACCGCAGCTTCATTCAGAATCAGAGCCTGGCTGGTATCTGTTTTATATGCATTTGAGAATAATCGTCCTTTTATAGCTTTAATGTTCAATGTGTTAAAATAATCGAAATGAACATGGACATAGGGAATCTTTGAAGCGGTTTTTTGTCCTTGGAGTTTGACCGCACCGATATTGTTCAGGCCTTCCGAAGGAACACGGCTGGCTGCCGAAACGCTGAGCACTGAAGCCTGGTCAAGAAGCGCCCGTTTCAGGGTCAGGTATTTTCCTTCATTCCCAAAGCTCCCGACTTCGGATACCAGGACATATTCCTTGTCGAATCCCAGGTTTCCGTATTGGAGGAACCTTATCTGCCGGAACATGACAATTGAAATGGTTATCAGGACAATGACGATCGTAAATTGGGCGCCTACCAGGATCTTCCTGAATTGAAATTTCTGCTCCCTGGTGGTTTTGGACGATTGAAACACCCTGACGGGATTATACGATGAAAGCACAAAAGCGGGATACCATCCTGCGAGAATCCCTACGAGCAGCAGGATCCCGAAAATACCCCAGATTGTTTTAGCGTCGATCAGTGCGAGGATTGAGAGGTCTTTACCCGACAGCTC
Source organism: Bacteroidota bacterium (assembly GCA_037134895.1). Classification (GTDB taxonomy): domain Bacteria; phylum Bacteroidota; class Bacteroidia; order Bacteroidales; family FEN-979; genus CAIRDP01. Next base: position 39,957 of record JBAXLI010000015.1, on the reverse strand, counting down.
ATTGAATACAGGCAAACTAAGAACTACAACAAGAAGTGACAGAATAAACGAGACAACAACCATTAAAAAAGATTCGAAAATATATTGTGCTGCGAGCTGTTTGCGTGATGCGCCGCAAGCTTTCCTCATGCCGATCTCCACAACTCTTGTGGTGGTACTGGCAGTAAACAGGTTGATATAATTGAAGCAGGAAATGAGCAGGACCAGGAAAGCAATTGCTGAAAAAATCAGGACGTATAAAATGCTGTTCTGGGGTTGGATGTCAGTCTTGAAATGAGAGGAATAGAGGTGTATGTCATTCAGTGGTTGCAGGGAATATTGAGAAGGAAGATTATTCGGGTCTTTAACGGTTTTCATTAAGCTGTTGCATTTTGCTTCCACTACAGTTTTGGAGAAGTGGTCAGGAAACAGAAAATAGATCAGGAAGTTCTGCCATCCCCAGTTGTCCATTCCTTCTTCTTTATCGGTGCCTGCAAGAGTCAGGATCATGTCGTAACAGAAATGTGAATTCCCTGGCATGTCGTCCATTACGCCCGTTATGGTATAATTGGATTCATTATTCAGTTTCAGCACCTTACCTATCGGGTCTTCGTTTCCAAAATATTTATGTGCGGTCTTTTCAGAAATTACGATGGTGAAAGGCAGATTTAAAGCGTTTTCCGGATTTCCCTGTCTGAATTTAAAAGAGAAGATACTGAAGAAAGCTGCATCGCTAAAAGCAACCCGGTTTTCCTTGAACCTCTTATCCTTGTATGCGACAATTTCATTTACCCGGGGTAAGATCCTTGTATATCCTTTTATTTCAGGGATATTATCGGCCAGGAATTTCGCGGTCTGGGGTGAATGGCAAGGATGTTCGGGATTGCACAACCTGTAAATATTGTCTGCATTTTTATTGAACCTGTCGAAGCTTAGTTCAATCCTGATGTACAATAAAAGCAGGATGCAAACCGCCAATCCGATGGTCAAGCTCAGAATGCTTATCAAAGAATAGGTTTTATTCCTGAAAAGATGGGCAATTGCTGTTTTAAAATAACTCTTTATCATAATACAGTTTGTTGGATTAGTCCGGATCTTACGTACACATTAGTTATTTCAAACCATCAGACCTTTTATTCATATTTCATACTTTCGGCAGGGTTGACCGATGCGGCTTTTAAAGTGACCAGGCTCACCGTGATGATAACCAGTAACAGGGCAATTGCACCTGCCAGTAAAAAGATCCAGGCGCTGAGGGATACCCTGTATGCAAAATCCTGCAGCCAGCGGTTCATCACCCACCATGCAACAGGGCTTGCCAGGAGAAAGGAAAACAACACCCATTTAACGAATTTCCAGTTGAGTAGCATGATGATCGTGCCGATACCTGCACCCGAAACTTTACGGATGGCGATCTCACGGGTCTTTCGCTGGGCCATGAAAGAAGCCAGTCCCAGGATACCGAGGATGGCAACGATGACAGCCAGACCGGCCAGCATGGTAAATACCTGCTTCGTCTGAATTTCATTGTGGTAAAGATTCACGTAATCATCCTGTATGAAGCTATAGGAGAACGGTGTGGCAGGCAGCAGCTTCTCCCAGGTGCTTTTTACCAGTGGCAGGATCTCCTTTGATTTTCCCGGATCAAACCGTATGCTTAAATAACTGCCTGTTAGTGAGTTCAGGTTAACCAGTCCCATCGGGCGTATCTCGGAATGAACCGATTCGTAGTTGAAATCTTTTACAACACCAATCACATGATAGTTGCGCCGGGGTGTTCGGCCGGCAAACATCTTAGTTCCTAATGGATGTTTTAATCCTAAAACCCTGACTGCTGTTTCGTTTAAAATGATGCCTGAGGAATCAGTGGGAAACTCCCGGGAGAAGAAACGTCCTTCGGCCATATGGAACCCCATCGTCCGGTAAAACCCCGTGTCGCAGATGATCTGGTTCAGGGTAAACCATTTTTCAACCCCTTCTGCGCCAAAACCCCAGTTTGAAAAACCAAAACCCGGTATTGTATTCGATGCTGAAACTGCGGTAACACCCGTACGCTGCCTGATTACATCGCTGAACGCTTTACTGACCCTGCTAAAAGCAGGTGGGGTGCGAAGGATGATTATATTTTCCCTGGTGAAACCAACATCTTTTTTCATGATGAAATCCATCTGCCTGCTTATAACCAAAGTCCCTATGATCAGAAAAATAGACGCGGAGAACTGTACGATGACAAGTATGTTCCTGAATCCGATCCCTTTGGTTTCAGAAATTGCCTGGGCTTTCAGGACTTTAACCGGGTTGAAAGATGAGAGTACAAATGCGGGATAAATGCCTGCTGCCATTCCAACTACCAATCCAAAAGCTACCAGGCCCGGTATTGTCAAGGGGGTTGATAATATGTTGAACGACAATTCCCTTCCCAGCCATGAATTGTAGGCAGGAAGCAAAGTATATATAATGATGATCGCAAGGATCAGCGAAACGAATGTGAATATCACCGATTCCGACAGGAACTGTCCTATCAATATACCCCGGGTCGATCCAGCGGTCTTTTTGATCCCGACCTCACGGGCCCTCAGCATCGATTTTGCCGTGGAAAGGTTCATGAAATTGATGCAGGCGATGATTAGGACAAAGAAAGCGATTACAATAAAAATATAGACATAATTAATATTTCCGTTTGGTTCAAATTCCCCGTTGATGTCGGAGTGCAGGTGGATGGAAGTCAGGGGCTGAAGATAAAATTCCCAAAAGTTTCCTTTGGCTACCTGCTTTTTATAATTTTCTTCACCATACGTTTCAATGGTATATTTTTTGAATTTATTTTCTAACTCCTTTGCAGAACTTCCGGGTTTAAGAAGAAAATAGGTGACGAAGTTGTTTGCAGACCATTCCTGCTCCCTTAGCCCTTGAGGGAATGTAACCAGTGAAGCCATCAATCCGAAATGGAAATGAGCGTTTGACGGGATGTCCTTAAATATGCCGGTCACTTCAAACCGCCCGAAACCACCAGTATCAACCTCCATGATCTTACCTACCGGGTTTTGTTCACCGAAATATTTTTTTGCAGTGGATTCGCTGATCACCAAAGTATTTGGGCGACCGAGCGCAGATGATGGATTACCCGAAATCAACGGCAAAGTAAAAACTTTAAATATAGTTGAGTCCACGAACATTACTGTCGGTTCAGAGATCGTTTTTTCTCCCACTCTGACCAGGACATCCTGCCAACCTGAAAATTTTACACCGGTTTCAATCTCGGGAAATTTTGCCAGCATTTCCCTGAAAATTCTGGACGAGGAATACGTCTGGTTGATCTTTGTATCCCCTATCCCGGCCCTGATACACAGGCGGTATACCCGGTCTGAGTTCTGGTTAAACCGGTCATAACTTAGTTCACTGAAAACAAACATCATCATCAGTAAAAAACTGACAATTCCCAAGGTTAGTCCAAAAATGTTGATAAACGAGAAAACAACGTTTTTCCTGATCGTCCGGGAAAGTGTTGTGAAAGCAATTCTTATCATATGATGTTTTTATTCATATCTGAGCATTTCCACCGGATTTTTGGAAGCCATCAGCCAGTTCTGCCAGGTAATGGTTAAAATGGTGATCAGCATGGTAAAAAGGCCGGCAAAAACAAAAATCCACAAGCTAAGGTTTATCCTGAATGCAAAATTTTCAAGATACCTGTACATTGCATAATATGAAACCGGGCAGGCCACCAGAAAGGCAATGCCAATCCATCGTAAATAATTTTTTGAAAAAAGAGTCAGCAGAATCATGCTTGTGGCACCATTGACTTTCCTGATACCTATTTCTTTTGTTCTTTGCTCTGTTGATGAGATTACGAGACCCAGCATACCCATACATGAAAGAAATATTGCCAAAATGGAAAAAAGAAGAAACAGGATTCCCCTTCTCTGATCAGGCTTATAGGATTTCCCGAAATCGTCATCCAGAAAACAGTATTGGAAAGGTTGTGCATTCGTCATTCGGCTCCATTGATTTTGTATATAAACAATTGTGTTATTCAAATTCTCAGGTCTGAGTTTTACGACAAGCAGGTTCCCAGGATAAGGCAGGTTGCAGATCATCATTGGCTGGATGACCTGGTATAATGGTTCAAAATTAAAATCCCTGACCACACCGATGATTTCTGCATAGACATTTTCCCCGTTTTCCTTTGTTTCATAGATTATCCTTTTCCCAAGAGGCTCCTTCCACCGGTATCTTTCCACTGCTTTCTCATTGATTACCGCTTCAAGATTCCCGGATGCTGTTCCTTTGGAAAAGTACCTCCCTCTAACAAGTTTCAGGTCGAGGGTTTTAAGAAAATCCTGGTCGGCATTCATGGTCATTAAAAAAAATGACTCTGATCTCGGGGCTCCTTCGAGGTTGTAACCAGTCGGTTCAAAATGGCGCCCGGGAACTGAGTTAGAATAGGATGTTTCCAGTACACCCGGATTTCTTTTTAATGATTCAGTAAATGAATGCTGGTTTTCGCCCAATGCACCGGCTCTTTCAATCAACATGACATGATCTTTCGTGAACCCGAGTTTTACTTTGTTCACGAAATTCAATTGTAAAAAAATCGTGGCAGTGGAAATAATCAACCCGATGGAAATAATGAATTGGACTGTAAGCAGGAGATGATTGAGGCAGGTCCTCAGCAAAGGGGGTCCTGACTTTTTACCCAGGATTTCGGCGGGATTGATTGACGACAGGTAGAATGCAGGGTACAAGCCCGAAAGGATTCCAACCAGGAAGGTGATAATCACAAAAACGGGAAACAACAAAGAAATGTTAGAAAAGCCGATGGAGGTATTTAGATAATTATTGAAAAACGGGATCGAAATTCTCAAAATGATAAAAGCCAGTATCAAGGCGGCAGAACTGATCATTACCGATTCAATAAGGAATTGCCTGATCAGGGAACTCTTTCTTGCCCCCATTACTTTCCGAAGCGAAATTTCCGATGTTCGTTTAACCGACCTTCCAATTGATAAATTGATAAAATTAATGCAGGCAATAAGCAGGACAAACACAGCCAGGATCGAGAAAAGAATCACCGTTTTTAAACTTCCGAATTTCATCATCAGGCCATCCAGACCAGGGAGGCCTTCCATATTATGATGCAGATAGACATTGCGAAGGGGAGCCAGGAAATAGTTGATCTGGTTGTTTTTGTCTTTAAAAATCCTGGTAACAGGAAGCCCATATTCCTTTTCCAGCCAGGGACTCATATATCGTAAAATAAAATCAGGGAACTTTTGTTCAAGCTGTGCTTTATCATAATTTTCAGGTAGTGTGAGGTAAGTCTGCAAACATCCATCACCCCAGTTCAACCCTTCGTAATTCGCGGGTATAAGAAAATCGAAGAAAAAATGAGAATTCTGGGGTAATTCGTGCACAACTCCGGTAATTTCGTAAGCTGTTTTTGAATTAATATTGATCGATTTCCCGAGGGGGTCTTCATCTCCAAAGAATTTTTTCGCTATTTTATCGGTGATGACAACAGTATTGGGCCTTCTTAACGCCTCTTTCGGATTTCCCTCGAGAAAAGGAATAGTAAAAACATCAAACAGTGAAGAATCGGCCCGGGCAATATTTGATTCAACAAACTTTTTATCCTTGTAGCTTACAAGAACATTCCTTTTCCAAAGCATGATTCTTGTAACATCAAGGATCTCAGGGAACATCGATTTCAAAGCCGGAGCAAGAGGAGGAGAGGTGAAAAATCCACGGTTAGCGGGGTCGGGGCCATGCTGCTCTTCAACCCTGTAGATACGGTCTGCTTTATTATGAAAGCGGTCGAAACTAAGCTCGTTTACAACAAACAGAATGAGTATTAAAGCAGATGTCATGCCAACAGATAACCCTCCAATATTGATCAGAGTGAATCCCCTGTTCCGGGAATAATTTCTCACTGCGGTTTTAAAATAACTCTTTATCATGATTTCCGTTTGTTTTGTGGGCGGATGTTATTCCGTTTTCAAAGCCACCGCCGGGTTAATTGCAGCAGCCCTGTATGCCTGGAAACTTACCGTCGCCAGGGCAACGATCAATGCACCCAGTCCGATCTCACCAAACACCAGCCAGTTTATGTCTATGCGGTATGCAAATTCATTCAGCATCTTATTTACGGCATACCAGCCAAGCGGAAACGCCAGTGCAATCGAAATGATCACAAGCAGGAGAAATTCCTTAGACAGGGAGAAAATCACCGAGACCACTCCTGCTCCCATCACTTTACGCACACCTATCTCGCGGGTACGCCTGCCGGCTGCATATGCACTTAATCCGTAGAGCCCGAGACATGCAATAATTAACGCAACTATTGTGAAATACTTTAACAAGAGGCTCATCCGCATCTCTGTCCTGTAAAGATTTTCATAATCTTTATCAAGAAAACTGTACTCGAGCGGATAATCAGGAACAATTTTTTTCCAGATTTTCTCCACGGTCTCCAGGGTGCCGGGGAGATTGCCCGGCGCCAACCTTATCAGCGCATTGGAAAAGGATTTGCTGTCGCTAACCGCAAAAGCCATGGGTTGAATCGGTTCCTGGGCTCCACTGAAATGAAAATCTTTCATCACCCCGACAATAATTCCCTTCTGTCCCATAAACCTGAAACTTTTACCAACCGCATCCCCTCCTCCCATCAGTTTTGCGACTTCTTCATTTACCAGGAAATTACCCAAGGTATCACCCATGTCACCGGGAAAATCGCGCGAAAAATCCCGTCCCGACACCAGTTTGATCTTCATGGTACTTAAGTAATCGTAATCGATGATGTTCTGCCCTATCAGTACTTCCTTTTTCGGATCCTTTCCTGCCCATGATGCACCACCACCATTACTGCCGATCATTGTAGGATTATGCGATGAAGCTGTAACACCAAGTACAGAAGACTCCCGAAGCAACTCTTTCTTCAGTGAATAGTATTTGGTTTTCATGTTGTCGGGCATGTTGATGCATATGACGTTTTCCTTATCAAATCCCAGTTCCTTTCCTTGCATGAATTTTAATTGCAGGTACATGAAAATAGAACCAAGTGCAATAAATATCGAAAGAGAGAACTGGACGATTACCAGGATTCGTCTTAACAGGCTGTTTCTTTTTCCGGATATCGTTTCTCCTTTAAGCACCAGGACCGGTTTCAGAGAGGATAAATAAAATGCAGGATAAATCCCGGCAAGGATTCCGGTTACCAGGCCTGTTATGATAAATCCTACCATGAATTTTACCTGGAAAATATCGGTTAGTGTAAAGCTTTTCCCTGATATCGAATTAAAAACCGCGAGAGACAAGCCGACCAGCACCAGTGCAAAAAATAAAGAAATCATTACGATCACCAGTGATTCAACCATGAACTGGACAATCATGTTCAGCCGGTTGGCCCCTGAAACCTTTTTAATGCCTATCTCTTTCCCTCTTAAGGATGCTTTAGCAGTGGCAAGATTTATAAAATTAATACAGGCGATGAGAAGAATAAATATGGCAATGGAAACAAATATGTAAATGTTAACGATAGCCCCTTTGCCAACCTGGAATCCGAACGAAGTGTGAAGGCGTAAATCCAATAATGGTGAGAGGAAGAATTTTGTCCTGGTCTCAGGTCTATGTTCAACAACAATGTCGGTTAGTTTCTTATTAACGGATTTTATATCGGCCCCATTATCAAGTAATACATAAGTAAAAATACTGTTATTGCCCCATGAGTCATCTGACACTCCAATCTCCTTCAGAAAGGAGTATGGAATAATCGCATCAATACCAATTCCGTTTTCAACAGCGGTAGAATAGACAGAGTTTTTCGGGATGTCTTTCATCACAGCGCTGACCGTAAATGTATTCTTGTTTTCGAGACTTATGTTCTTTCCGACCGGATTTTTATCTCCAAAATATTTCCTTGCCAATTTTTCCGTAAGAATTATTGAGTGTGGATCAAGCAAGGCCGTGTTTGCGTCCCCTAACAACAACGGAAATGTAAAAATCTTTAAGATTCCCGGGTCGGCTGCCTTGATGTGGTCTTCAAAGAACACCTTGTCGTCAACGCGAAACAGGAGCTTGGGAAGCCTGACAAGCCGCGTTGTTTCCCTTATCCCAGGAATCCGTTCCTTCCAGACCGGGGCACAGGGATGAGGTGTCACAGGTACACGATAACGATCCCCTGTATAGAACTGGTCCTGGTGAACCATATAGATATTACCGGCATGCTCATTAAAGTTTTCATAACTCAATTCATCCATGACCCACATCAGGATCAGCAAAGCTGCTGCAAGGCCAACTGCAAGTCCGGCTACATTTATAAAGGTGAAGCCCTTCTGCCTGGAAATATTGCGGAATATTATTTTAAAGGTGTTCTTTAACATGTTTTCATGATTTACTTTAATTCAACCTTATCATTGTTTCCGAAAATCGTGTAATCCGAAACAATGACCTCTTCTCCGGGAGCAAGCCCGTCGAGAATTTCATAATACTGCGGATTTTTTCTTCCGATCTTGATGTTCCTTTTAACAGCGAACAGACCACTTTTATCAACAACAAAAATCCATTGTCCACCGGTAGTCTGATAAAATCCGCCCTGGGGAATCTGTATAGCTTCGACAGCCTGTCCGAGCTTGATCTTAATAAAATAGGACTGTCCTATCCTGATGTTCTCAGGAAGTTTTCCTGTAAACACAAGGTCTATTTTAAACCTGCCGTTCCGGACTTCGGGATACACTTTTTTAATTTCAAGAGGCAGGGTGTCATTCGGTCTTTCAATATAGGCGCTTAGTCCTGTTCTTATCCTGTCGATATAATGTTCATCCACATCCGCCTCAATTTTATAGGAAGTGAGGATGTTGATCTGCCCGATTCGGAAACCACGAGGGATCGACTGCCCGATTTCTACCATAAGGCTGCCAAGCTGTCCATCGACCGGGGATTTTACATTCAGGTAATCCTGCTGTTGTTTTACAAGAGCCAGGTTCAGCTGCATGTTCTTCAGGTTGTCGCTGATCTGCTCAATCTGAAGGGACCGGAAGGAAGAATCCTGCCTTTGCCTGAGATAAACCAGCTCTTTTGTTTTATCGGCCAGCTGATAGGCTTCTTCCGAACGAAGGTATTCATCCCGGGAAATCAGCTGGTCTTTATAAAGCTCTTTATTCTGTTCATAGGTCCTTTTTTTGGCAATAAGGTCAAAACGGGCATTAAGCACTTCCCTTTCGAGGGAATGTTTTTCCTGTTCCATGCGTATCCTGACTTCCCTAAGGAAATTCGATTTCTCGGCCAGCTGGGCTTCGCTATTAAGGATGTTCAGGTTGATATCGTTATTCATCAGCCGGATAATAACGTCTCCCTTTTTCAGCATGGTTCCTTCTTCGAGCAGGATCTCTTCTACTTTTCCGCCCTCGTAAGCATCCAGGTATACGGTGGAGATGGGAGCGGCTATCCCGTCATTGGTGATATAATCATTAAAAATCCCCTTGATCACAGGAGCAATACTGATTCTCTCCCTTTCAACCCTTACCGTGCTGGTCCAATCCCTTAAAAGAAAAAAGAGAACGACCGCCAGGAGCAAACCTCCGCCAATGATGTATTTCCAGTATTTTTTTTTAATCCACCGTTTTTCCACGATTACCTTATCCATCCCGGTTGTGTCATTAGCTACCATACTGTGTTATTTACGATTTACGATTCACGATTTACGAAGCCCGATTTACGTTTATTTCCCCGATAACAGTGATCCGGTCATCAGGAACCTGATATATCGTTCCTTTAACAATACCTGCAAGCCGGTTCTTAAAACTTCGGCTTTTGCCCTGATCCATTTATTTTTCTGGATATCGAATTCTATGATATTGATCAGGCCTTTATCCAGTTTCTTTTCAGCAGCCTGATATGCTTTAAGGTTCTTTGCAAGCTGGCTGAGTGAAGATTCATATTCCGCCCTTGAAGCTCTCCATTCGGTAAGCGATTTTTCGACGCCCATCATGAGTTTATATGAGATGTCATCATACTGTATCCTGGCTTGCTGGTATCTCAGTTTGGATTTACTCAGGGAAGTGTATTTAGAAAATCTCGAAAACAATGGTATCTGGAGATCAAGACTCAGGTATTCGCTTGAGTTGTTTTTCATCTGGTCGCCATAAGGAATGATCCTGTTCAGGGAGTCTCGGCTTGTTTGCATATACTGCGAATTCCATCCGGCATAAAATCCAAGCCTGGGTGAAAATGAGCCCTGGCTTACCTGTACCGCTTTTTTTGCAGCCAGCATGTTATTCTTTGCATATACTATATCAGGCAGTGCAACAGCTGCAACCCTGTATAACTCGTCCATCGAAAGCGTATCGATTGAACCTGCGAAGATTGACATCACAACAGTATCAATGACAAGGCTGTCGGCAACCGGAAAATTCATCTGGTATTTCAGCCCCAGGCTTGCCTGTTCAAGCAGGTTATAAGACTGAACCAGCAGGAAACTGTCGGAGGCCAGGTTGGCTTCTGTTTCGAGCAAATCGGTACCCGGTTTACGACCAAGCCTGACGTATTCAGTAGTAAAATCCAATTGGGTGCGTGAGAGTTTGAAATTCTCCATTGCAATTGACGAAAGCCCCTGCTGAAGCAAAACGTTGAAATAACTGTTAATCACTGTAAATGCAACCTCGTTCCTGACTTGCTGAAGCCTGTTCTTCTCCGCTTCATAATTCAAGCGCTGCATATTGATCGTATTGACCTTCATAAACCCGTTGAAGAGGTCAACTGAAGCCGCCAGCCCATAACCATTGTTAAAGAACTGTACATCGATGTATGAATTTGTAGTCGGATCGATACTGCGTCCATAGTTCTGGGTGTATGAAGTTGAAAAACCGAGGTCGGGCAATAAATCATTCCTGGCCTGCCTGTAATCGGTCTTCTTGATTTTAACACCCAGCTCCTGGTTGTGAACAGAGAAATTGTTTTCCCAGGCATAGTTTATGCATTGATCGAGGTTCCAGGACTTCTGGGCAAATAAAATTCCCTGGCAGGAGAATGCAAGCAAAAACAGGAGCAGTATGTTCGTTTGGCATTTCATTTTATACGGCTTGCTGGCTATGGGCGACTTCCTCACTTACGATCTGTCCGTCAAACAAATTGACAATTCTGTGAGCAAATGCTGCATCCCTTTGCGAATGGGTCACCATCACAATGGTGGTTCCCTGCTTATTCAGTTCAGATAAGAGATTCATTACCTCTATACCGTTTTTCGAGTCGAGATTACCGGTTGGTTCATCGGCAAGGATCAACTGAGGGCCAGGTACCACTGCACGGGCAATTGCAACACGCTGCTGCTGTCCACCCGACAGTTGCTGCGGAAAATGCTTTTTGCGATGACCGATTTTCATCCGGTCAAGGATATCGGTTACCATCTGTTTGCGCTCGGCTGTTGTTTTCTTCAGATACAGCAGGGGAAGCTCGACGTTTTCATAAACGTTCAGTTCGTCGATGAGATTAAAGCTCTGAAACACGAATTGAATGTTTCCCTTGCGGTATTGGGTTCGCTTCCCTTCCTTGTATTTTGAAACATCAACATCGTTGAAGATGTAATTGCCGTCACTTGGATTATCAAGCATTCCAAGGATGTTAAGCAAAGTTGATTTGCCGCAACCCGAAGGACCCATAATGGCAATGAATTCGCCTTTTTTAACCTCCATGCTCACATTGTTGAGTGCAGTGGTTTCGATCTCGTCGGTGATAAACCGTTTGGTTAGATTTACTGTTTTTATCATTGGTATATTGTTTAATTTTGATACATACTATTGCAAAATTTATGCCAAAAATTTTATATGATTGATTTATAACTATTTATAATATGTTTCATGTGATTTTTTGTAAACATACTGAACAGTTTGGTGTTAATTTTCTGTACATTTAAAAACTTTTTACGAGATATATTACACTCTCTTTGCGCCAAAACCTTCCATCGTACTTAGTTCAGTTGGAGGAGAATGCCGCCTGGGGGTATAAACTTTTCAGATTATGGATGAAAGAATTAAAGAAGGCCGCTTACTGATTGTGGATGATAATAAAAGCGTGCTTAATGCCCTGCGCTTATTCCTGAAGTTCGATTTCCTTGAGGTGATCACACTCTCAAACCCCAATACCCTGCCTCATGAGATAGAGGGCAGGGAAATCGACGTAGTATTGCTCGATATGAACTTCAAGGCAGGCGAAAGTTCGGGGAATGAAGGGATGTACTGGCTCAGGGAAATCAAACAAAGAAAACCTGATGTTGAGGTTGTGATGTTTACAGCATACGGCGACATAGAAACTGCAGTCAAAGCCACCCATGAAGGCGCTGCAGATTTTGTTCTGAAACCCTGGGAAAATGAAAAACTCCTGGCCACTCTTAAAGCTGCCTTAAAACTGCGCAGATCGAACCAGGCTGTGGGGAACCTGATAAAACGAGAACAGGATCTCAAAACCGAGATGAACCGGGATGAGCGGATGATCATCGGTGTTTCTCCGGCCATGCAACAGATCCTTGACCTTGTGAAAAAAGTTGCCCGCACCGATGCCAACATCCTGATCACGGGTGAGAACGGCACAGGAAAAGAACTTATTGCCAAAGAGATCCACCGGCAGTCGGAACGGTATAATGAACTCCTGGTTGCCATTGACCTGGGATCGGTAGCCGAAAGCCTGTTTGAAAGCGAGATGTTTGGGCACGCCAAAGGTTCATTCACCAACGCATATGAAGAACGTACCGGGAAAATCGCTCTTGCCGATAAAGGGACATTGCTTCTTGATGAGATCAGCAACCTGCCTCTCCATCTCCAGTCGAAACTGCTGAATATGCTTCAGAACAGGGTGGTAATCCCTGTCGGTTCAAACAAGGAACTGCCGGTAAATATCAGGCTGATATGTACTACAAATAAAAACCTCTTGCAGATGGTGCAGGACAAGCAGTTCAGGCAGGATCTGCTTTACAGGATAAATACCATTCAGATCGAACTTCCTCCATTACGCAAACGTCCTGAGGATATTGAGATCCTGGCCAATTTTTTCATCAGCAAATATGCTCTGAAATACAAAAAGACCTGCGTAAGGTTGCAACAAAAAGCCTTAGACCGGCTAAGGAAATATGAATGGCCGGGGAATGTGAGGGAGCTGCAGCATACCATGGAAAAAGCGGTGATCCTCTGCGAAGGCAGGGAAATTTCCCCACAAGACCTGAACCTATTCCAGTCATCTCAATCGGTGAGCAGAGAAAACCTCACCCTTGAAGAAATGGAAAAACGCATGGTTGAAAATGAACTAAAAAACAACAGCCAGAGTTTAAGTATTGCTGCTAAAAACCTGGGCATTTCACGTACCACCCTGTACAAAAAAATGAAAAAATATGGGCTATAAACATGTCACCCTAAGGGCAATGATACATATTGCAGTCATATTGATTGCAGTATTCCTGGCAGGATTTTTAACAGCTTATCATATGGATTCCTGGTACCTGATGTTTTTGCTTCCTGTGCCTGTGTCAGCCTATTCCATAATTTACACTTTCAACCAGTCGAACCGTCAGATCGCCTTCTTTTTCGAAGCGATACGCAACGAAGATTCATCCCTGAAATTTCCCACCCAGATCCGCCAGAAATCCCTGCGTCATCTCTATAAAAGCCTTACCGAGCTGAACGAACAGATCAACCAGATCAAGCTGCAGAATGAATACCTTGAGAAATATTTCAGGACGTTTATCCAGCATGCAGCAACCGGGTTGATGGCCATCAACCAGGATAATGAAGTGGAGATCATGAATGACAAGGCTTTTGATTATGCCGGTATCCCTTCTTTCACTCCGCTTCACCTGATCCCAATGAGAAATCCGGAACTTTTCACCTTGCTTGCAGCAATCAAACCCGGTGAGGCCTCTTCGTTCAAGCAGTTCAGCAAGGATTCCCAGATCAACCTGCTAATCCGTTCAAAGGAGATTCATTACGGCGGGAAAGTGTCTAAACTCATATCCCTGCAGGACATAAGGCATGAGCTGGATGAGAAAGAGCTCGATTCCTGGCAGAAACTGATCAGAGTGCTTACCCATGAAATCATGAACAGCATAGCGCCTATAGTTTCGCTTACCGGGACTCTCAGAAGATTTTTTCTCGAGGAAGGAAACCCTGTCAATCCCTCAACAGTCGATGAAGAAACCATCGAGAACGTAATCCAGGGCCTTGATACCATTGAAGAACGGGGCAAAGGGCTGGTCAATTTCGTCGACAGTTACCGCAAACTTACGAGGATCCCGAAGCCTGAGTTTGCCCCCTTCCCGGTGAAAGAATGGCTTGACCAGATCTGGCTGCTTTCAAAGGAAAGGATGGAAAAACTGAATATTCAGCATGAATTGAAAATTGAATCGAGGATCACGAATATTCCCGGTGACAAAAAACTCCTCACCCAGGTTGTCATTAATATACTGAACAATGCAATGGAGGCCCTGGAAGACATATCTGAAAACAGGAAGATCAAAGTATGGGTTGACCTCTCCCGTCAGAACCGTCCGGTGATCAGGATCAGCAATAACGGACCTTTTATCCCTGAAGATGTGCAGGAAAAGATTTTCATCCCCTTCTTTACCACGAAAGACAATGGTTCGGGCATTGGTTTGAGCCTTTCACGCCAGATCCTCAGGCTGCACCACGGATATATACACCTTGAGTCATCCGCCGAAAGCACAAGCTTTATTATTACACTGTAAGAGATCCCTCACTTTTTTACCAGGGCCTGAATATATGCAAACGCTTTGAGCACATCCTTCACTTCTGTCATGCTCCCACACTGAAATACCTGTTCACGCATTGTATGAAATGTCCCTGGTGCATCATACTGTTTAATACAATCCTGGCATTCCATTAAAACTCCAGGTGTATATTCAAGTTTGTACGGTATGCTGAACCATTCGGTACTCAGATTACTGTGATCTGTTTTAGACATCTTCACATCATGAATGTTAAATGCGTATATATTATCGGGGGAGTTAATCGATAGATTCCCGCTGTTATCGATCCCCATAATAATTGAATAAGAAAGACGGCTATTGATAAAATCAATGGCTTCCGTAGTATTCTTGTAAGCTTCGGTCCTGGTTTTACCAAGATTTTTTAATATGGACAGAGTCGAAGGATCCGTATTGTTATAAGTGCATTTAAGGTAGTATAAAATTGTTATAACTTTAAACGCTTTCACCCTGCCCGGCGTTTGAAATGATTTACGTGAAAGGTATTCTTTCTTCCCGTGATTGTTCTTGACATCAATGCAGAAATTTCCGTAAATCCTCACTTTCGAGGCATCCTCGAGATCATTATATCCGAATTCAGCTTCTCTCAAATCAATTTCGAATACTTCATCAGGAGCATTGATTGTCATAAGGCCCTCATCATTTATGCCCATAACCATCGAAAATGACAGATTGTCGTTGATGAAATCAATGGCTTCTCCTATGCTTTTTGTACCGAATGTTGTATCGATAACTTTCAATTTTTTTCCATAGGTCATTACACCCTTTTTGTTCGAGGCAGTCATTTTTTTCAGATATCTGAAAGCATTGATCACTTCATAAGCCTCTTTCTCTGATTCACACAGGAATGACTGCCGGCTGGTTTTTTCAGAGAGCTCTTTGTGCTCATAATGCTCTATGCAATTATCACAATAAACCCTCACACGGTCATCATTATTTCCACCATTATAATTAAAGGAGACATCCTGTAATCTGAATTTAATTTTTTCACCAGGGGCACTGATAGTCACGGTTCCGGCAGAATCAACCTTCTGGATTATAGAGTGCGAAAGTCTGTCATTGATATAATCCTTTGCGCCCTCGATTGTTGTATACTGAGCAAAGCTTTTAACTGTCAACATCATCAGGATTAACAAGCCAGTCATGGCAAACGAAACTGTGAATTTTCTCATAAGGCAACTATTGTTTTGAATATTGTGAAATCATTGAATAAATGTAGGACGTTATAAAGTCTCCTGAGTTACAAGTAATTTAAACGGTATTCCGGAGAAAAAGATTTTTTACCTTTAATTCCAACTTTCGCATAGTACAGGTGTCTTTTCATTAAACAACACGGAATTGGAGTCAAACATCCCGGATATCAACCAGGAACTTATACGATCGTGTATCCGGGGCGACCGTGTGGCCCAGTATCGTTTGTACAAGCAATATTCCCGTACCATGTACAACCTATGTTTGCGAATGGTTTCGAACAAATCCGAAGCTGAAGACCTTCTGCAGGAGGCTTTTGTGAAGATGTTCAGGGAACTTCCCTCGTTTCGCTTCCAGAGTACCCTGGGTGCATGGCTGAGAAGGATTGTTGTCAACCAATGCCTGAACCATATACGAAAACAAAAACCGGTATTCGTTGAGTTTGAGGATAAGGATAAGGATATGGCGGATGCTGCGGATCCGGAGTTTTCTTTTGATGATATCACGGCGGATGAGATCCACCAGGCTATCCTGCGTCTTCCCGAAGGTGCAAGAGTGGTATGCGTACTTCACCTTCTCGAAGGATACAGGCATTCGGATGTCGCAGGGATGTTGGGGATTTCGGAGTCGACGTCGAAATCTCAATACCGGAGGGCTGTAAGCCTGCTTCAGGAATCGCTAATGAAAAAGGTGTATGAAAAGTAAGTTTGAAGAGATGTTGGATGCAAGATACAAGATACAAGATGCAAGATACAAGATGCAGGATGCGGGATTCGGGATGCAGGATGCGGGATGCGGGATGCAGGATGCAGGATGCAAGATGCAGGATGCGGGATGCGGGATGCAGGATGTGGAGGTTCCTGATGATGAGAAGATCTGGAAAGGGATTTCAGCAGAGCTTAATAAAAGCCGGAGGCTGAGGATCCGCTTGCTCAGCGCCGCAGCCGTGATTCTTCTGCTGATATCATCCGGCGTAGCCGCTACATTGGTAATAAAACACAGGCAGACTTCAGAACTCAGTTTTTCACTTCAAAATGTATCGAAGCAACTGGGAGAAGAGGAGAATTTTTTCAGGCTTACAGTATTGCAGAAAATGGAGGAGGTGAAAAAATCAGGGGCCAGTCGCGACAACTATTATGAAATGATGCAGCAACTGGAGCAGATAGACAAGCAGTACCAGACTTACATGAGCGACCTTCATGAACTCGGCAGCCAGCCGAAAATATTAAAAGGCATTATCCGCTGCTATGAATTAAAGATCAGGGTGATTGAAAAAACACTGAATGAAATCGAAAAGAACAAAAAGTATGAAAACGAAAAGCATATTCTATAGCCTGCTGATGCTGGGCTGCCTGGCATTCCCCTTAATGACATCCGCCAGCGAATTAAAAGAAAGAAAAGAAACCTATTCTTTCGAAAGGGTTGTCAAACCAGAAACACAGATCATATTTGAGAACAAGTTCGGCGCTCTCAAGGTGGAAACCTGGGAGAAAAACTCTGTTAAAGTTGACGTTTCAATCTCGGTCGACGGGGACGAAGAACAGGTGCAGAAAGCCCTGGAGGAAATTAAAAAAATGGCCTTCGTTCAGGATGGAGACAAAGTGAAATTCAACACCAGGTTCTATAGCATGATGAACGGGATGATCCCCGGAAAGTTTAAGATCACTTTTCTTGACGGCAGCACTGCAAAATTGGCTAAACTCGATCTTTCCTTTGTTCTTACAATGCCGAAAAGCAATGCGCTGAACCTTACCCAGGCTTATGAAAACGCGACTTTGCCAGACCTGGACGGAAAGATCATCCTCGACCTGTACGAGACTGACTTCTCAGCCGGAAAGCTTCCGAACTGCGGGGACATCACCGCGAAATACGGGAAAACCGAAATAGACTCTGTTCAGGATATCAGCCTCAAGCTTTACGAGAATAATCTCACGCTGAGGCATGCAGGGAATATCAAGCTCGATTCAAAGTATTCCGAAAACGAAATCGGTACTGCCGGTTCGCTGAATATTGATTCCTATGAAGACAAGGTCACCGTGAAACGTCATGGAGATCTCAATGTGAGGGCGAAATACACTACCCTGAACCTGTCCGATTTCAACAAGTCAACCTTTGACCTGTTTGAGTGCAAGTTAAAAGCCGGAAACGGGAACATCATCGCCATAGCGGCAAAATACAGTTCAGTGGAATTCATTTCCTGTAAAGCTATCGTGTTTACATCTTCCTTTGAAAATAAATTCAATTGTGAGCAAACAGGGGACCTCAAAGCCAGTTCAAATTACAGCACCTACAGGATTTCACGGCTCGACGGCAACCTGAATTTCCTAAACAGCTTCGAAGACAAGATCACCGTGCTGCAGGTGGGCAAAAAATTCACAGGGATCAGTATTAACAGCAAGTATACCGAACTCGAGCTGCTCTTCGAATACGGCACCCCCTACAAGCTTGATGCCGAAATGAAATACACCAGCTTCGATTATCCTAAGTCGGCATTCAGGGAAATCAAATATCATAAGGAAGACGAAGACTTCGAATACCTGGGTGTAACCCAGGGAGGGGATGAGAATACAGCGTCTGCAGTAAAACTTCAAATGTATGAAGGATCGGTAAAGCTGAAGTGATTAGACGGGAATGATTAACTTTACATTCCCGAACCCAAAATCACTTTATATGAAAAAGTATTTCCTCTTTCTTGCTTTGGCTGGAATGCTGGCTTCATGCAACCAGCCTGCAAAACAACAAACTGCTTCGGTGAAATCCGATTCCATTAAAACTGAGATCAAGGTCGTCGACAACGGCAATGTCTCATTTGACCAGTATTTCAGCGATAAAACCATGCGGTTTGATTACAATCACAGCGGCACTTCCAAGGAAGAACATTTTGCGACCGACCGAATTGTTTCAGACGGGGCCTGGCCCGGGAACAAATTCGTTTTGATCGATAAACTTGAACTCGGTCCGTACTTTTTCCAGGTCATCGACAAGGATAGCAAAACACTGCTTTTTTCCCGCGGATTTGCAAGCATTTTCGGCGAATGGCAGAGTACTCCTGAAGCTGATCAGACCTGGGGTTCATTCAATGAATCCATTCGTTTTCCCTGGCCGAAAAAACCGGTGACTGTGCTGATGGGAAAACGCAATCCGCAGACCAATAAATTCAAAACAATATGGACTGCGGATGTGGATCCGTCGGCCAGAGAAGTGAACCCTGCAGATCTCACACACACCAATGTTGTTGACGTGATCCGGGAAAACGGTCCGGCTGCCGAAAAAGTCGATATCGTGATCCTTGGCGACGGGTATACAAAAGCCGAAATGGCAAAATTCAGGAGCGACGCAAAGCGTTTGTCGGCCGTGCTATTGGCGCAGGAACCCTTCCGCAGTCATGAAAAAGATATCAATATCCGGGCCGTTGAGACCCCTTCGGAAGTTTCGGGAGTATGCAAACCTCATCCGGGTGTGTTCAAACGCACCCCGCTGAGCGTGCAGTACGGGGCTTTCGATTCAGAACGTTATGCGCTTACTTTCGACAATAAAACCGTGAGAAATGTAGCTTCCCAGGTACCCTATGATTTCATGGTGATCCTCGTGAACGAACGCACTTACGGAGGAGGCGGCATCTACAACCTTTATACAACCGTATCGAGCGACAACAAATTCGCCGATTACATCATGGTGCATGAGCTGGGGCATCATATGGCCGGACTGGCCGATGAATACTACAGTTCGGCAGTTGCTTACGAGGCGCCGGATATCAAGCTCGAGCCCTGGGAAACGAATATCACTGCCATGCTCGACAAGAACAACCTCAAATGGAAAGACCTTGTTGATCCGTCCACCCCGCTTCCAACTCCATGGAACAAGGAAGAGTTTGATAAATTCGGGAATGAGATCCAGAAGAAGAGGCAGGAAATGCGCAAAGCCAACGTGCCCGAAGCCGAGATGGAGGCTTTGTTTATGAAGCAATACAAGCAGGAGGACGAATACTTCTCAAAAGAAAAGTACAAGGATGTCGTGGGTGCTTTCGAAGGAGCAGGTTATACGCCAAAAGGCCTTTACCGTTCCCAGCTCGACTGCATCATGTACACCCGACACATCCATTTCTGCAAAGTTTGCCAGCGCAGCCTGGTTGAGGTGATGGAGCAATATACCGCGAAGGGGAAGTGACCACATACTCATTTTACAGTGGAAGGATCATTATAAAACCTTCCAAAAACCTCGACGCTCAGGGATTACTGTTTGGTCGCGGTATAGGTTCCTGAGGTCGCCACAGGCGGATTGCCCGAATACCCGATGAAAGTCCCTACAAGCTTCAGAGTGTCGAGCTTATAAGTGCCGCCGATAGTCGTCTGGTTCGGGGCAGTGCCATCCAGGAAAATATAAAACGTGGTTCCTGACATCTGGTATAATCCTGTACTCGCATACCTGGTAACTGATGCCGTATCTCCGGCAGAGTGCGACCATTTCATGTTGACATAGGTCACATAAAGGTCTCCGTCGTTATTGGCTACATCAACCTCGATGGGAATGTTCTGATTGGTAGTCCCTTTCCATGCTCCTACCAACTGAGGATAGGTAGGGTCATTTGTTTTCTTTTTACATGATACAATTGCCGTTGAGCCCAGTGCCAGCGCGGCGATCAGAATAATCAGGAATGACTTTTTCATATGGTTTGATTTTATGATTGCTCAGAATCCGACTACAAAGTAATAAAATCATTTTATATATCCATCGCCTTTCTTTTGAGGCCTGCTGAATTTCACACATTAAAAAAGCGATTTCGGCGACGATTTCCCCTGCCATTATATCATCCTAACGATTTGGGCGACGATAAGTTGAATCCTACAACTCCTTTCTATCAAAATACCGATTGGTTTTTGATCTGATACTTGCATGGAATTATCTTTGTTTCAATACTTAAGGAAATGTTAAACATGTGTTAAATATTTAAAACATTGTAACATTTCCAAAAATTAAACGACTCATATATCACACAACATATATCGGAGGAACCAACCATGAAACCGCAAACCTTTTCAAAATTCATTCTCATTCTGACCACCCTTCTGATCCTGGGAGGCTCGTCCTTCGCCGGGAAAACCATTAAAGATACCGCAGCTACAATCAGGGAAGCCATACAGCACCAGGTAAAACATCCGGGATATATTAAAGTCCAGGATAATCTTTGCTGCGCAGATGTATTGTTCACCGTAACTACCGAAGGCAAATTGCTCGTCAAGCGCATCATCAGCAGCAACGAAGAGCTTTCGGACTATATCAAGGATCAGCTTGCACAGATCAAATTCACCAAACTTGAAAGCCCGCTGAACCAGTATTACCGCATTAAACTGTCTTTTCGCCTGATTTAGTTCAGACGTCATACGTTGATTAGTTGACTTGATTGCTTGATGGCTGCCTTCCTTTGGGGAGGCAGCTTTTTTTTATTCCTGTCGGTGGAGTTTTATATATTTGCCATTCATTGATCACCCTAACAAAAATTTCATGGAAACAAAAAAAGTGAATATCCCCAAACTGCTGCCGGTGCTGATGGCTTTTGTCGTCATGAGTTTCGTTGACCTGGTCGGAATTGGCGTTGACCGCGTAAGCAAAGACATGAGCCTGAGCGCCACCCTCGGACAATTGATCCCCTCAGCAGCCTTTCTCTGGTTTCTGCTGCTCTCGGTCCCGGTTGGCATCATGCAGGCAAGGATAGGTAAACGCAATATGCTGAACATCGGTATTCTTGTAACTGCCTGCGGATTGCTGGTCCCGTTCTTCATCTACTCGTTCTCTATGGTACTCTTCGGGTTTGCATTGCTTGGGATTGGTAACACCATCGTTCAGGTCTCGGCAAATCCCCTGATCGTGGATGTGGTGCCTTCAAACCGGGCTTCGAGTTTCCTGAGTTTTTCACAATTTATCAAGGCCATAGGCTCCATGATAGGTGCTCCTCTTGCCGGTTATTTCGCCCTGAAATTCGGCGATTGGAAGCTTCTGTTCCTGGTCTTCGGGATTGTTTCCATACTTACTGCAGTATGGCTGGGAATGACCAAAGTGGATGAGCGGAAGCTGGAATCTGTCAATGTAACCTTCGGATCGGCATTCAGCCTGCTGGGCAATGGTTTTATATTCCTTATGGTTCTTGCGATCTTCGTTGTTGTCGGGGTTGACGTGGGTTTCAATTCAAACTCCGGACAGATCCTGATCAAACATTTCGGTATCGAACAGACTGCAGCTGAATCGGGACGAAGCGTTTATTTCTTCGGACGTATGCTTGGAACTTTTGCAGGCGCTATCATGCTCACAAAAATGTCGTCAAGGAAATTCCTGATGGGGACTTCCTTTCTCGGAATTCTTGCGTTGCTGGCAATGATCGCAATTCCATCGGCTGCCGCAGCCTGGGTTCTTGTTTTTCTTGTAGGGATGTTCGTAGCCAATATCTGGCCCCTTGTTTTCTCGATTGCTGTTGAAAGATACCCTGACCGTACCAACGAAATCTCAGGCCTCATGATGAGCGCCATCAGCGGCGGAGCTGTAATCCCTCTCTTAATCGGCTGGGTCACCGACGTCAGTTCTGTGATCGCCGGCATCTATGTCCTGATCGGGTGTATGGTATATCTGTTTGGAGTTGGTTTGTACAGCCTGCGTAAATCGTGAGCCGTGAGCCGTGAGTAATTCGCAGCACCTTGCCAGGGCTGCCTCAGGGCTACATGAGCGAACAGAGATTTGAATTAAAACTAAGGGAAAACAAATGGTGAGCTCATTTAGACCGTAGCAGTCATGGCAATGGTGCTGCGAAGAAAAAATCGTGATTCGTGATCCTGCTCACGACTCATGGCTCACGGTTACTTCGGTAAGCGACCGTCCGCCTGGCGTTCGACCATCCACCCGGGATATTCCTTGCTTAATTCACTTACAGCGTCGAGACGGGACATCTCATCCGCAGTCAGCGATAATGTTGTTGAAGCAATGTTTTCCCGTAACTGGTTTTCATTTTTGGCGCCGATGATAATGCTGGTAATTCCTTTCTTGCGGAGCATCCAGGCGAGAGCAATTCTTGCGACGCTGACATTGTACCCTGATGCAATCTCCTGCATCACTTCAATGATATCGTAGGCTTTTTCTTTATTTACCGGCGGAAAATCGAAATCGTCCCTGCGGCTGTTCCCGGCTTTTTGAGTTTCCCTTGTGAATTTGCCCGAAAGGAATCCTCCTGCGAGTGGGCTCCATGGCATGATGCCCAGGTTTTCTGAAACAGCCATGGGAACGATCTCCCGTTCGATATCGCGGCCTGCGATACTGTAATAATTCTGAAGGGCGACGAATTTATTCCATCCCATGGCGGAAGCGATGGCATTGGCTTTTACGACCATCCAGGCAGGATGATTGCTGATGCCAAGGTAACGCACCTTTCCCGACTGAACCACCTCTTCGAGTCCGCGCATGGTGTCTTCCAGAGAGGTCGCAGGGTCAACGCCGTGAATATAAAGCAGGTCGATATGGTCAAGGCCAAGCCTCTGCAGACTGTCATTCACACTGTACTGAATATGCAGCCTTGACAAGCCTACCTGGTTTACACCTTCGCCCATCCGTCCCCTTACCTTGGTGGCAATGAAGATATCCTGTCGGTTGATGCCAAGGTCTTTCAGCGCCTGGCCCAGCATGATCTCTGAGAGTCCTTCGGAATATACGTTCGCCGTATCTATGAAATTGATGCCGTTCTCAACAGCGATCTTAACGAGGTTCGTGACTTCTTCCTGCGGAAGTTTGCCGATATTGGTCCAGAAACCCCTTCCGCCAAAAGTCATGGCTCCCAAACAGAGTTCTGATACCAGGACCCCTGTGTTTCCTAATATATTGTAACGCATATGTTTTTTGTTTCTATCCAAACGAATGCCGGATAACTATTATTTCTTCTCCGCTGCAATCTTCTTCAGAATTTCCTCTTGTGTTGCTTTCGGCAACGGCTGATACTGGTAGAATTCCATAGCGTAGTTGGCCCGGCCCGAGGATACATTGCGCAGCTGGTTAGAATAACCGAACATTTCCATAAGCGGGACAAATACGTTGATCTTCTGCGATCCTTTCCGGTAGCGGCGCATGCCTTCGATCTTTCCGCGGCGGCGGTTTAGGTTGCCTACGATATCGCCGATGTATTCGTCGGGGGTATTCACTTCTACCTTCATGATAGGCTCGAGAAGAATGGGACTGGCTTTCATGAATCCCTGCTTGAAGCCTACTGCTGCACAGGTCTGGAAAGCCATATCGGATGAGTCGACTGCATGGAAACTTCCGTCGAGAAGGGTTACACGTACGTCTACAACCGGGTAGCCAGCCATGATCCCTTTTTCAAGGCTCTTTTCGAGACCTTTCCTTACCGAAGTGATAAATTCTGCAGGGATCGCACCGCCTTTGATGTGTTCGACAAATTCGAAGCCCTTGCCGGGATTCGGTTCTATGCGCATAACGGTATGTGCGAACTGACCTTTGCCCCCGGTCTGCTTTACATGCCTGTGGTTGGATTCGACTTCCATGGTAATGGTTTCGCGGAATGCAACAGAAGGCTCGCCAACGATGGCATCGACTTTAAATTCATGTTTAAGCCGGTCGACGATTATTTCGAGGTGTAGTTCGCCCATCCCGGCTATTACGGTTTCTTCGGTTTCCTCGTCATACCTAACGTTGAATGAAGGATCTTCGGTAGTCAGCTTATGAAGAGCTTCACCGAGTTTCGACTGGTCCCCACGCTTAGCAGGTGTTATCTTCAATTCAATAACTGAAGGCGGAACATGGATGTTCTCAAGCAGCAACCGATGTTCATCGGCACAAAGGGTATCCCCTGTTTTAGTGAGTTTGAGCCCGATAAGAGCTACAATGTCGCCCGGACCGGCTTCGGCAACTTCCTCCCTCTCTTTGGCATGGATCTTCATGATACGGCCTATGCGCTCATGCTTTTTCTTGGTGGAATTATAGACCTGCATACCGCTTCTCAGGGTGCCTGAAAATACCCGGGTGAAGGTCTGCTGTCCGACGTAAGGGTCATGGATGAGTTTGAACGCAAGTGCCGAAAAAGATTCCTTGGGTGAAGGATGGCAGGTGTGAAGTTTTTCAGGATCATCAAGATCGGTTCCGGTGACAGCTCCCTTGTCGATGGGGGAAGGAAGGTAATCGGTCACGGCATCAAGGATAAGCTGAATGCCTTTGTTTTTATATGCAGCACCGCAGAACACGGGAGTGATAAGCAGCTTCAGGGTAGCTTCGCGGGCAGCACGTTTCAGGAGGTCTGAAGGTACGTCCTTTTCTTCGAAGAACATCTCCATGATCTCTTCGTTGAATTCTGCCACCTTTTCAACAACTTTTGCCCTGGCCTGTTCAACCTTTGTTTTGTAATCTTCGGGGATGGGGATCTCAACCCTCTCCATTTCCTCGAACCTGTATGCCTTGCGCTCGATCACGTCGATAATGCCGTCGAAATGTTCTTCTTCGCCCATCTGCACCTGAAAAGGAAATGCATTGGCATCGAGGTATTTGTTCATCTGTTCGACGACTGCAGGGAAGTCGGCACCAACGCGATCCATCTTGTTGATGAAAGCAATACGTGGTACCCGGTAGCGGTCGGCCTGGTTCCATACCGTTTCACTCTGGGGCTCAACGCCTCCAACGGCGCAGAAAACGGCGACCATACCGTCGATTACGCGGAGCGAGCGCTCCACTTCAATGGTGAAATCCACGTGGCCCGGGGTATCGATAAGGTTTATCGCATGATTATTCCATGTGCAGGAAATAGCTGCAGATGCGATTGTGATGCCTCTCTCCTGTTCCTGCTTCATGAAGTCCATGGTTGCCTGACCGTCATGCACCTCTCCCATTTTACGGGTTTCGCCGGTGAAAAAAAGTATACGTTCTGTTACTGTAGTCTTGCCTGCGTCGATGTGAGCGGCAATCCCTATATTTCTTACTCTGTTTAAAGCCATGATTTTCAAATTGGGGTGCAAAGGTACAAATAATTTAGTTACGAATGACGAATGACGAATGACGAATGTTGTGAAAAAGAAGATGTTGGAGGCCGTGAGTCTTACCAATATCCAAGCACCAGGAACCAGGAACCGATTCACGATTTTTTCTTATATTTGGAATACCTAAGCAGTTTCAAGATGCAACTGACAACCAAAACCCGTGAGATCCTTTGGTTCCTTGTCTCAACCATTGTGATTTATACATGCCTGATATTCCTGTTTGCGATCCTGTATTACAACACCAACAGCATAGGTTTTTACAGGCCAATACAGAGGGTGTACGAACCCATCGATTTTGAAAAAGCCATTTATTTCAGTATCGTTTCTTTTCATACCATAGGTTACGGCGACATATATCCGCTTACCACTTCGGGAAGGCTCATCCTTATGACCGAAGCGTTCACTTCTCTGTTCTTCACGGCAATTTTCTCCGGCTTCCTTGTGTACTTCGTCATCCGCAGAAGAGACGATATCTTTACTACCCATCATGTTTATATTCGTCTGCGGAAGGATAAATGGTTTCTTTCAATCCGCCTCGGAAACAAAGGCAGAGCTATCATCGACATGAAAGGAAAATTCGAGGCATGGATCGTTCAGGATAACACCAGGGTCAGGATATTCAGGTACGATGAAGAGATGGCTGATATGGAAAGCATTTTATACTATGATATCTGCCTGGATGAGCCCGCGGCATTAAAGCTGAGGCAGGCCCTGGTCGATTCACTTGACTGAAAAATCCTTCTGCATGTAAAATATGCATTCATCGGTAACGATATCAGCACAGGCGAACAGGTTGCCCATGCAGTGTATTACGATTCAACAAAATTCAGGTTCGGTCGGATGTTCGACAATGTTTATTCCTGGGATGAACACGGCCGTCGGGTAAATTTCCAATGGAAAAACTTCGAAAAGATCGAGCCCCTGGAAGAGGAACAAAGGAAAGCCTTTGAATATCAAATTTTGAACATTGAACATTGAACATTGAATTATTTTCATTCAATATTCGTTATTCTTTATTCGATATTCGACATTCACCTTTTTACCCGTGTCCCGGAAATTTCTATCTTTGCCTCAATCCGGGATGTTAGCTCAGCCGGTTCAGAGCGCGCGCCTCACACGCGCGAGGTCACTGGTTCGAATCCAGTACATCCCACTCCGGAATTCCCGGTTTCTTTGAGTAGTCACCTCATCCGCCTTAAACACTGGTTATGCCCCGATCCTTTGTAATCGGCGATATTCACGGGAATTTCAAACCACTTATTGAATTATTCGGCAAGGTAAGATTCGACTATAAGAATGATCGGCTGATAAGTCTTGGTGACCTCGTCGACAGGGGGCCGGAACCCGTCAGGGTGGTGGATGAGATGATGAAGGTCAGAAACCTGGTTTTTATCATGGGGAACCATGATTTATGGTGTTCTGAATACCTGAAGACTGGGTTTATCTCTCCCGACTGGGTTTACCAGGGAGCACATACAACGATCAAGGATTATGAAATAAATCCTCAATCCGCAAAAAGTCATTTGGGTTTCTTTGCTACTGCCCGGCTATACCATATTGATAAGCAAAACAGGCTGTTCGTGCACGGCGGATTTGACAGCGACAGGCCTTTTGAAGAGCAGAAGGGAGACAAGCGGACCCTTCTCTGGAACCGTTCGCTTTACCAGGATGCATTAAAATACCACGAAGATGGCAGGATATTTAAGGAATTCCGTGAGATCTACATCGGACATTCTCCAACCCAGCTTATTTTCAAGGATGAGCCTGCAAGGCTTTCGAATGTGTTCATGATGGATACAGGCGCAGGGCACCGGCGTTTCCTGAGCATAATGGATCTTGATACCGGGGTTTTCAACCAGGCAAGGTGTGATTTTTAATCTTTTACCGGAGGCAATGTAAAGGCAAAGGTACTTCCCTTAACGGAAGTCGATTCCAGCCAGATGCGCCCGCCGTTCTTCTCAACCATATGACGGCATAAAAGCAACCCTAATCCGTGCCCCTTTTCATTTTCCGTGCCATTGGTAGAAACCAGTCCGTTAGTTTCGAGAAACAGTTTCCCGCTGATCTCAGGAGGTATCCCGACCCCATTGTCGGAAATTCTGATTATATAGAAGCCCTCCGTATATTCACTTCTGATCTCTATTGTGCCTTCAGCTTTTGTAAATTTTACGGCATTCGAGATCAGGTTTCTAAATATTGCCTGGATCATGTTATTATCGGCGATCACCATGGCGTCGGCGCTGACCAGGTTACGGATACGGATCGATTTGCGGGAAGCCAGAACCATCATGGTGTCGATAACAACCGATACTTCGTCGTACAGATGAAGGTTTGCAGGTTGAAAAGGTATTGTTCCTATCTGAAGCCTCGACCATGTAAGCAGGTTCTCGAGCAGCTGGAAGGTCGCACTGGCTATCTGCTGCACAATTTTCGAATAATGTCTGATCTCAGGGATGTTCTTATCCGCAGTCTCTTCAACAAGAAGATCTGCGAACCCCAATAAGGCATTGAACGGACTACGGAGGTCATGAGACATTATTGAGATAAAACGGTCTTTATTGGTATTGACTTCCTTGAGTTCGAGGTTCAGCTTTTCCAAGTCCTTTTCGGCCTGAACCCTGGCTTTTATTTCAGCTGCAGCGATCTTTGCGTTTTTTCTTTGCTTGCGTATGTATATCAGGGAAATAATGATCAGCAGAAGCATCAGGAAGCCAACTGTCACGAAAAAAACAATGGCGTAATCGCTCTTTTGCTGAAGAGTCCTGGATTCATTTTCTGCTTCCCTGATCTTAAGCGCCAGGCGGATTTCATTGAAACGGCTGCTAATCATCTGTGCTTGAATCGTATCGGTTACATGATAGAATTTCTCCAGGTAAACCGAAACCGAATCAGTTCTATTGGTCAGCTGGAAGACCTGGATCATGTTTTGATAACAGGATTTTTCCACGTCAAGCAATTCTTTGGAGTACGCAATTCTTAAAGCATCCCTGTATGCTTTCATCGCCAGAGGGAAATCCTTTAGGTCACGATAACTATAGCCGATGGCAATGTATACCGGGGGTTCTTTGACCTGCTCTGCAATTGTGTCAAAGATCTCAAGCGCTTTTGTAAAATTAAGGATTGCCTCCTTTGGTTCTTTCTCGCGGGCATTCAGTTTTCCGAGTTCAAAATACACTTCGCCGAGGGTCGAACTCAGATCATGCCTGAGGAAGATATCATCAACTATCAGATTCAGGAGTGGTATGGCAAGGTTGAAATACCGCCTTGCTTCCTCAACTTTTCCAAGGTTTGCATATGCGGTCCCGATGTAATAATAGGAATGGCCGATAATTGCGGGCTGCCTTGTTTTGTTGCGATGCGATAAAGCTCTCTTAAAATAAACCAGGGCAGAATCCTGCTGATTAAGTTTTTGCTTGCATAGCCCTATATTATTCTGAGCAACGGCAATCCCGAAATGGTCATTGTTCTGAACGAAGAGCTGTTCGGCCTTTTTAAAATCCCCTTCGGCAATCAGGTAATTCCCCGTTTGAAAATAGCAATTGCCTATCCCGATCATGAAGTAGTTCGACTTTTTCTCAAGATCATTGTCGGCAAGAACCTGGTAAGCCCTTAAGGAATACTCCATCGCCTGGAAATACAGATGTTGGTCCATGTATACCCGGCAGATTTCAAAAAGGGCTGTAGCGGCATAATACATTTCCTTCTCCCTAACCGATTTGTCATAGAATTCCTGGTATAATTCAATTGCTTTGGCAGGATTCTGTTTTCTGGCATACCTGGCATTCTGAAAGATCAACAGCAGATTGTATTGTTCTTTGGTAACAGGAATATAGTCTCTCCTGAGGTCTGCGCCAAGTGTATCGGGGGTCCTGGCCTGAGCGTTGGCTGAACAGGTGAAACAGAATAACAATACGAAAATGATCTGGCAGAGCCAGAATTTACTGATCATAATGACATCTTTAATACTCAAGACCCTTATTACCACTAAAAAGTTGCATAAGGACCTCAACAGCATGCTAATATACTAAATCCCGGGATTCTTCTGCTTAATCAATACCCCAATTTTTTGAGCAAGCCCGGGTTGGTTGTTTTGCACAGCTGCATCCTTCAGTCGGTTTAGCACTTCCAGTGCAGTTTGAACATCCTCAAGAAAATCAGGCTTTAATGCAGACGAAAATGAAGCATAATAATCAAGGTTCTGCCCCATCACCTCGGCGATCCTGTTGCTCAGCTTCACAGCGCTTGCCGGATCTCCGGTTTTGTAGTACATTTCGACAAAGGGGAGGTTGTACATATCATACACGAATTTCGGATCAGGGAATTTCGACAGGTAAAGATCTACCAGGGCTTTACACTCTTTCTTCATTCCCTTGTCGAGCAGCATCTGTCCCACAAACAATGCATCCATCTTTGGCCTCATCGAACTGTTGAGGCTTTCAGGATCCACGTAAACACCAGGAGCATCGAGGTTTCCCCATTTGCACTTATTCATGATGATGTCATAGGAACCCTTTGCATCGATACTTCCAAGCGAGGGTATGTAATTGGTCGAATCGGGAGCTACCGGCATGAATTTATAGACCCAGCCTTCCATATAACAGTATTTCTCAATATCGAGGAAATTGCGTACCGAATTCGGAGCTGCAAAATACACCGGCCTTGTCCAGTCGCTGCTGGCGATCAGGTCAAGAGTCATGATATCGTTTTTGTATAACAGGTTGGATTTGATATTGAAAGTGATTGAATCAACCATCTTGTCTTTGAAATACTCAGGCACAATCCCGTATTTCAGGCAATTTTCCTTATTTACCGTGATCTTGATCTTTTTCGCAGGGAAGAATTTGATCTTTTCCCCGTTCTGCATGGTTACAAAAGTCTGTGGATCCTTGCTTTTTATGAAGTCGACAAGATCTTTAAGCTCAACATATCCTTTCAGTCCGACATCATAATACGTTATAATATCATTGGTTCCAGGCTGGTATTGTTCAACGGGAATGGTGAGTTTCACAGGCTCCGAATCATACATTTTTTTATACAGTTGTTCGATATACCATGAGCCTGAAGCAAGTTCCCTGTTGATAATTCGTACATCGGGCCTCACTGCTTCCACCTCCTGGTTATACCACAAGGGGAAGGTATCGTTGTCACCGTTTGTTATCAGCAAGGCATTTTTATCACAGGAATTCAGGTAGTTTGCAGCAAAATCCCTGGCCGAATATTTTCCGGTGCGGTCATGGTCTTTCCAGTTCTGCTGGGCAAGAACTCCCGGAACAAGGAGGGTTGTAATGACTGTAACCAGGATTATCGGCAGAAATCCTTTCAGTTTTGCTTTTTCCCGGATGAAATCAACCAGGGCTATCACCCCGAGACCTATCCAAATTGAAAACGCCATAAAGGATCCGGCGTAGGAGTAATCCCGTTCCCTCGGTTCAAAAGGTTTCTGATTAAGATAAAATGTTATCGCAAGCCCGGTCAGCAGAAACAGAAGGATGACAATGATGCTGTTCCTGTAATCCTTTTTGATCTGAAAAAAGAATCCAATTAATCCCAGGATTAGCGGAAGCATGAAATATTTATGAGAAGCTCTTGATTTCACGCTGTCGGGAAGGTCGGTGAGAGAGTTTCCCACATGATATTTATCAATGAAAGGGATCCCTGTGATCCAGTTTCCGTTCCTGACACTTCCGAAACTCTGTATATCATCCTGCCTCCCTGAAAAATTCCAGAGAAAATACCTTAAGTACATCCAGTTGAACTGGTATGTGAACATGAATTTCAGGTTTTCGCCGAAGGTCGGTTTGCTTACTGTCTGTGGCTTGCCATCGGGTCCTGTAATGTCCATGGGGATACCTGGTCCTCCCCAGTTTTTGAAAAATTCAGAACTTCCGGGCCGGTCCTGGTTTGTGCACCACATACGGGGCAGGAGAGTTGTAAATCTTGGGTCGTACACCGGGATTGTTCCCTTGCGGTCGTCGATAACCTCATACTTCCCGGTTGCCGCATTCTTTTTATAGATCGGGCTTCCGTCCTTATATTCAATCACAGGGGCTGTATAATACTGTCCGTAAAGGAAAGGCCAGGTTCCATATTGCTCGCGGTTCAGGAAAGAAACAAGCGTAATAGCATCCTTGGGTTTGTTTTCATTTATTGGTGTGTCGGCATTTGCCCTGATCACAAGAGAAACGAAGGAAGAATATCCGATCAGCAGAAATGATAGTGAAAGCAGGATGGTGTTCAGTACCGTCTTCCCTTTTGCTCTTGTATACCATAAACCCCATATGAGCAGTCCGAAAAAGAGCAGGAAATAAATGATTGTCCCGGAATTAAAAGGCATTCCCAGTCCGTTTACAAAAGCCAGTTCAAAGTAACTTGCAAATTTAGGGATCCATGGTATTACAAAATACATCATGCTGGCTACCAGGGCGAATGAGATGCCCATGGCGGTAACTATTCCCCATTTTGTCGGACTATATTTCCTGAAATAATAAACCATCGACAGAGCAGGAATGGTAAGAAGGTTCAGAAGATGAACCCCGATTGAGAGCCCGATCATGAAAGCTACGAAAATCAGCCATCGGTAACTGTGTTTTTCATCCGCCATCTCATCCCACTTAAAAATGGCCCAGATCACGACGGAAGTGCAGAAATACGACATGGCAAACACATTGGCTTCCACGGCCGAGAACCAGAAGGAATCGGTGAAGGTAAATGTCATAGCCCCTACAAAACCTGCAGCAAGAATAGTCCACATGTTCTCCTGCGTCATATCCTCTCCGGGTTTAATCAGCATCTTTTTGGCAATCATAGTGATGATCCAGAACAGGAACAGGATCACGAAAGCGCTGCTGAGCACCGAAACCATATTGATCATTACCGCAGCTTTGCTGGTATCTCCGAATGCAAAAAGCGAGAGAAAGCGTGCCATAAGCTGGAAGGTAGGCGCCCCGGGAGGATGCCCGATCTGAAGCTTATATGAAGTGGCGATATGCTCGCCCGGATCCCACCAGCTAACCGTGGGCTCCACGGTTTTAATGTAAACAATAGCGGCGATTGCGAATACTATCCATCCTGCAATCGTATTATATTTGCGGAATTGTTTCATAAAATGATGTTAGGGTTCTTTGAAGTCGGTAAAAATACTAAAAGACTGCTGATTATCGGAAAGTATAACGCGATAATGATATCTGCATTATAACAAATAAACTATTTTTGCTCAAATTTTCAGGATGACGCTTTCCTCTCCTCATAAAATTTTCCTGTACAGAATCTTATTCCTGTTTGTTTTACTGCGGATGGCATCCTGGGCTGAACCGGCGAAAGCACAGTTCATCTTTTCAGGAGATTTCAGCCTCAGGGGAGAATACTACAACCTCAGAAGAACGTTTTCCGATTCTACAAGAAGCAATTTGTACAATGTGCTGGGATATGGTGAACTGGATCTGCGTTATAACAGCAGAAGGTTCGGGGCTTATTTATCATTGGGAGGATCTTTCACCAAAGGAAGCAACCTCTATAGCATCAACGTTCCTGCTTATTTCAATGCCAACGTTTATGAAGCCTGGGTTAGATTTAATTTTAATAAAAATCTGTCTCTGCAGGCAGGAAGGATACAGATCGATTACACGACTAACCTGTTTTTTCAGTCGAGGGACTGGAACCGGCTTGTCACTTCTCATAATGCCATTATTCTGCATTACCTGAAACCTGACACTTCACTCTGGGCCGACATTGGTTTTGCATTCAACCGTCTGGGGAAAGAGTATATTATACTCAGCACCGATCCCGATATAAACAATTACCGTTACATGGGCTGGTTATATGGCATGAAAAAACTGTTTGACGGTCAGCTCACGCTGATATTCAGCGACACATGGGATGCAAACGACAACGGGATCGACCTGAGTACACTTTACATCAAGAATACGATTGGAGGGACTGCCTGGATCGCCTGGCCTTCATGGGACGTAAACCTGGTGGGGTACTATCAGTTCGGTCATATTCCTGACGGCAGAAGGCTTTCTGCAAATTACTATGCGGCTTATGTTGCCTTTCACCCGCTTGAATGGTTTAACCTGGTGCCTGCTTTCGAACATTTTGGTGGTAACGACCTGTCTGATTCCATTGGAATGAAGACCACAGTTCATGGTTTCAGCCTGCTTTATGGCAATACCGCAAAAAATATCGGCGCTGGCGGGCTGTTTACCGGGATGACCCGAAGTAATGAGCACCAGGGACTCAATAACCTTTCCTTCAAGGCCATCTTCATTCTATCAGAGAAGGTCTCTATCGAAGCGACTTATCATTGGTTAAGTCTTCCACACCCTTATATAAGACAGCTTGTACCCGACTCCATGCTTGTCAGGATTGTCAAGGTCCCTCCAAGCTTCATGCATATCGCCGAGTTGAATTTCAGCTGGCTTCCCATACCCAACCTGGAACTTATATTTGATTATTCACTTCTCTTTCCCGGTGCAGGCATGCAAAATTTTAACGGCTGGAGCTTCCAGAACGGGAAGCCTGTAAGTTACGCCTGGGTCTCGATCGAATGGACTCCGGTGTTCCTCATCCGCAATCGTAAAAAACCAAGTGCATTTCATTGAAATCGTTGTTAATAATCCAGTAATATCTTGAGCGGGTATGTTGTAAAATTAGATGCGAATGCTTTATATTTGCTTCTCATGAGAAAGTGTTCATACATTGCTGCAGCCCTGCTAATTTTAGTCCTGCCTGCATTTTGCCATGCTCAGAAGAAAGCGACCCCAAAGACAAGCCCGACAGCAACTGTCAATCCAGGTGATAAACAGGGAAAAGACCAGATTCCGCCCTTAAGGGAACTCTGTATCCTGAAATATAAAACCGATTTTGCATCTCTTGCCGATAAATACAAGGAGGATCTTTTCCCCAAGAGCAATGCCAAAAGCGCAATCCATTTCTACCGTGGCATCAGCCTTCTGAAACAGGGAATGTATTTCGAATCCATCCGCGATTTCAAAATTGCAAGGGTCGATAGCAACATCAACAGGAACTTCTGTAACTTTTTCATTGCACTCTCTTATATGCAGCTTCACTGGAACGACAGCGTGCTTAATATATGCGGTACGACCTTGAATGTTCCTCCACAGCAATTGATGAAGCCCGATTACTGGAACAATGCGGAGTTTACTCAGGAAAGGATTTTCATTTCATATATACTTGGGACCAACCAGGTGTTAACCAGGCCAAGCGATTCCCTGCTTATTGATGCACTTTATGGTTTTTGCTCAAGGGAACAGAAATTCCTTGAGGCCTATTACAATTATGCGACATGGAGTTATAATTTCGGCAGGTACAAGAAATCTATCGACATGCTTGTGAAGGTGCACGAACTTAAACCGGCCGATGACAGTCTGATCCTTCTTGATCTGGGTTATCTATACAGGCTTTCGGGGGATAATATCCAGGCCATGAAAGCCTTTGACCTGTTGCTGGGCCAATACCCATCGTATATGGGTTATAATAACCGGGGGTGCCTTTTTGCTTATATGGAAAAATACAGCAGGGCCTTGTCGGACCTTACAACTGCAATACGTAAAAACAAAGGCGGGGTCGATGCACTTTGCAACCGTGGATTGGTATACCTGAAAATGCAGGAGTACAAAAAATCGGTGGCGGATTTCACAACTGTGGTTCAACTTAAACCCGATTTTTCCGACGGGTATTATTACCGGGGATTTGCTCTCAAGGCCATGGGTGATTATGCCAATTCGGTAAGCGATTTTTCTAAAGCTCTCCAACTTAAAAAGTAACAATGGGTTGTTAATAAAGTTCTTCCATCAGAGAGTGTTTCTAAAACTTATGCACGTATCTTTACTCCGGATCCAAGTTGTCACACTCTGCATGCATAAATCTACTCCACTGCTGATCATCCTCTTTTTGCTATTTTTTGGCTCCGGTGCTCAGGCCCAGACTAACGGGCTCCTGGGTAAACGCTTTTGGGACAACTGGTCGGTGAGCCTGAGCGGTGGGCCAAACATTTTTTTCGGAGACCTTAAAGAGAACAATTTTTTTCCTGCTACAAGCCCGATTAATGAACTACGTTTTGCAGGAACCCTCTCGCTTAACCGGCAGCTGAGCCATGTTTTCATGTTACGCGGACAATTCCTTTACGGACAGCTGGCCGGTGAAAAGACCAAATATAAGGATGGGAGCCCGTGTAACCAATATTTCGAAAGCACCCTTTTCGAATTAAACGTGAACACAACCATCAACTTCAGCAATCTCTTTGGACGATACAATCCGAAACGTTTTTTCTTTGTTTACGGCACCCTGGGTGCAGGCGCTGTTGACTGGATCACGAAAAAGAAAGATATAACCACCGGTGAAATTATCGGCAGGGACGGAAGCTGGGAGAACCTCAATCTTCACCTTGTGGTGCCGGCCGGACTTGGAGCTTATTTCAGCATTAAAGACAAAGTAAATCTCGGATTGGAATGGACCCTGAGAAGCCTTTTAAGCGACAACCTTGATGCTACGCCCGGGGGCTTCCCGTATGACTCCTACAGCCTGCTGGCTTTTAATGTTACCTATAATTTCAACAAACCTTCAAATGATAAGCTCGGGCAGGCTTCATACCAGAAACAAATCGGTCCGCCCCCTCCTCAACCTTTGCTGGCCGCAGAGATTGAAGCTGAAAGACAAAAAGAACTGGCTGCAAAAGCAGCAGTTGCAAATGCCAATTCCAAACCGAAAGTCCAGCAGAGTGACAGTCTTCATCCAGTGGAAAACCTGCTTCTGCCCGATACCAATATATCCGAAGAATTTATACCCGACACGAATATAATGTCATCCCCGGTAAAAGCTGTAAAAGGGGTCACTTACAGGGTCCAGATTTACGCTTTTAAAGAGAATACATACACAGCCGAACAGGTAAAAGAGAAATTCAAACTCAGCCAGGCCGTTTCAAAAGAGTTTTCAGGAGGCTGGTACCGGTATACCATTGGATCTTTCGTGAATGTTAATGATGCAAGGAAGCTGATGACTTCGCTGAGGACTTCAAAAGAGATCCCCGATGCCTTCATTGCAAAATATGTAAACGGCAAAAGAGCCAGTCCTGCTCCGCCTCACACCGTCAAAAAAAGCTCAAAATATTCCAAAGGAAAAATCTACTTCCGCAAACCTGTTCATAAAAAATAGGCATTTTTTCCTCTCAGACCCTATCACTTTTTAAGACTTCCCGGATTAAGCAATAAAAAGCTTATGAAAGGAAACATTTTTCAAGGACTTATAGCCTGCTGGCTATTATCCTGGTTATCACTTAATTGTGAAGCAACTGATATTATTTCAGCACAGTCTGGTTCATGGACCAGTACTTCAACCTGGGTGGGAGGCGTAGTCCCTGTACAGGGCGACCAGGCGACCATTAAAAGCGGCCATACCGTTACCATTCCAAGCAGCGGGACGAAATCCTGCACGAATCTCATCGTTGAAAGCGGGGGAAAGCTCTATGCCAACACAGGCGGCAGCCAGAGATATGTCGATATCTATGGAAATATTATCTGCGATGGGACCATCGGGAATAACTCAACACTTGACGGGATCTCATTTAATTTCGAAGGTTCAAGCTGCCTGATCAGCGGCAGTGGTACATTCGATGCTTCAAGGATACGCAAGAACGCCGGGCTGAATTCATCCACAACCCTGACCATAGGGATGACCGTGAACCTTAGATACAACGGCACTGCTGTTTATAACAACAAGTCAGCTTCAAATTTTCATATCATTATCAGCCCGGGCTGTACTCTTAACTGTCCCGGCAGCGGCGGTACCCCTGGTAACGTTTGCATTGACGGATCAAACGCTTCCAACGGATCAAGCTACGGTGGGTCGGTCATCGTGAATGGAACTCTCACTGTAAGCGGATTACTATACCTCACAACCGATAACAATTCCACAGCTTACACAGTATCGTTTACCATCAATAACGGTGGAGTGGTCAATACAGGTTCGGTTGTCTGCACCAGCAGTGGTTCTGCATGCCATATGACGAACATCAACGACGGAGGAAAACTGAATTTTACATCAGGCGACTGGGGAAACATCGGACTGGCTTACAATTCATATAACTTCTCACCCGCATCAACTATAGAATATTCAGGAACCTCGGCCCAGAACGTGGGTAATCCGTCAGCTTACGGGCACCTGGTACTCAGCGGATCCGGAGAGAAGAGAGTCTGCCCGGGAGAACTCACGATTAATGGAGACTTGATTATAAACAACGGCTGCAGCCTGGTAATTCCGCAATCGGTTTCTGTGACACTTCAGGGAGATTTTGATCTTAATTCTGCGGATGGGATTATACTGAAGTCAGGGAACGCTGACAATGCTCCGGGTTCATTTATCTATCATGGAACCCTTAACGGGACCGGCACTCTGAAAGCTGAGAGATTTATCCCGAAATACCTTACTCCGGATGATGCAAATTATCACCTGATATCCTCTCCTGTCGGTTCTCAGGATATTCAGCCTGAATTCGTCGCCGACCCCCCTGAACCCGGCACCGACTTTTACCGCTGGGATGAAGTATCATCCCAATGGATGAATTCGAAAACAGTCACAGGCTTATGGAATACATCCTTCCAGCCAGGGGATCAGAGGATCTTCAAACCCGGAACAGGTTACCTGGCAGCATATGCCAGCGATGTGACCAAAAACTTCACCGGCACCCCATGTAATGAGAATCTTGATGTTCCTGTATCATATTCCCCAGGTAGTTATGCAGGATACAACCTTGCCGGCAATCCTTACACATCAGCCATTAATGCTGATATACATACCTGGCCTAAAACCAATATACAGAATGCTGTCTGGGTGTGGGATGCGATATCGGGCAACTATAAAACCTGGAATGGTTTTACAGGAACACTTGACGGAGGTAAAATACCTGCAATGCAGGGCTTTTTTGTAAAAGCAGACGGGCCATCTCCCTCGCTTGTCATACCAGAGGCCTCTCGCATTCACAGCAACCAGTGTGCTTACAAAAATTCGACGACAGCCCTTGTATTAAAAACGAAGCTCTTGGGTGGAAGTTACTCTGATGAAACAGTACTGTATAATCCAAGACCACTGTCTGGCCCCCCGGGATCCCTGTACAATGTTGCAAAGCTTACCGGATTCAGGGAGGCTCCTCAGTTGTATTTGTTTCAGAACATGAAGAAATATTCGGTTTTGCAGCTTGATACCCTTACCGGAACCTGTATAATCCCCCTGGGAATCAAAAAAGGCAATACCGACACCCTGAGATTCGAATTCAGCGGGTTGGAAACATTCTCAGCCGAAGATGTATTTCTTCTTGAAGACCGCATAGAAGGAAAGACCATCGACCTGAGGGAACAGCCTTTCTATAATTTCATAAGTCTGAATCCCGAGGAGAATTCAAGATTCTTCCTTCATTACAGAAATACATCAGGTACTTATGCACCCACGATCTTAAACAAGGTAAAGCTATACACCGATAAAGGAGATCTAAGGATAGAAGGACTGGAAGATTTCCTGGGCTGCGAGATGCTTGGGGTTTATGACATGGCCGGGAAGAGGATAGTTGAACAGCTTATTCCTCCAGGGATAACGAGGGTTCATCTGAATCTTGCGCCAGCTGTATATGCAGTTCGCATATCGGTAGGAAGTGCCTGGGTTTCAAAGAAACTTTTATTCATCAAATAATCATTAGAATATGAAAACAAAGGTAAAGCTAATAGTGCTGGGATGCGGGTTCATGATGATGACTGCTTTTCCGGCATACAGTGATGGTCCTGATGCCCCGCCTCCTCCCTCTGAACATGGTGCAGGCGGGAACCAGGGTCCGGCAGGGGCGCCTATTGACGGTGGACTAGGGATACTGCTTGTTATGGGTGCAGTATACGGCGGGAAAAAACTCTTCCAGTCACGAAAGGTGTCAGGTGACACGTGACACGTGGCTCGTTGACTATGCCTGAATAGTGTTGACCGTTTTTAAAAGATTCTTGTAACGGTTTT
>JBAXLI010000014.1:0-74842 GCA_037134895.1 Bacteroidota bacterium | reverse complement strand
GAAAACCGTTACAAGAATCTTTTAAAAACGGTCAACACTATTCAGGCATAGTCAATTTGCAGCTTGTAATTCGTAACCTATAACTGTTAAGTTACTCCCATGCCTCTTCCGCCCGTAAGTGTACTGTAGATTTTCGGAACAAGGAGGCGGAGCAAAAATCCTGTAATTATGCAGAAGCAAATGATCGATAATGGCAGCAAAATAAATGCGATCAGATGGCCGCCGGGCATAGTTTTGAAAAGAGATAGGCATGGTGTAATCAGATATGCTACCAGGGGTGCATGTAGAGCGTAAATTATAAAGGCAAAACCACTCAGCCAGGTGAACCATAAATGATTCATACACCATTTTACAAGAGGATCAAGGCCATACCAGCATGCAATCAGTCCGCTTATAACAACCACTTTATGCATTAACGTCAGGACCGGGAACAATGCATTACCCATGAATGCCAGTCCTTTCCATGCCAGATAAGTCTTTATTAATGCAAAGAAAACGAATAAAAAACCCCAAAATGCCGGTTTTGTGAGGGATGAAGGGCTTTCGATATTGAAACTGTTCTTTTGCATCCATATCCCAAGAGAGAAGAATAACAAACCTTCTCCTTCGATCAACCCCACATTTATGGTAGCCAGCCACAAAAGAATCGCGAAAGTGAAAAAGAACCATCGGGCAATCCGGTTCATTATACACCATCTGATCGCGGGATAAGCAAGATTATAAATAAACAGCACGCGGATGAACCATAGTTGGTAAGGTACAGGAAGTAAGAGCCATCGAAAGAGCAGCTCATACCATTTATAATCATGAAGCAGCAGCCTGGTATTGTCTATCTGGACCACATGAGAGGCGGAGACCAGGGCACTGCCCCATGGAATTATTTCAACCGAATATGTATAGATGATGCCAAATGCACTCCAGATAAGGTAGGGTATGAACAGGCTGCGAAAACGTTTCCATGCACGAGTTTTATATGGCCTGTAGTCATGTATGGAAAAAAGATATCCGGAGATGATGAACAGCATGGGTATTCTGAAACGGAAAATGCCGTTTGCCAGAAAATACTCAATAAAACCGGAAATTGAAAATGGATCGCTCGGTATGGTCCAGGGCTGCATGTAACGATCCTGGATATTGTATCCGTGAACGAATACAAGAAGGACCATCGAGATGAATGACCAGAATTTGAATTTTGAGCTGATGAAGGAAGAGAGGTTGACAATACCCATGGGATGCTTATTTGAAAAAAAACGCAAGTTAAATAAAATCATTTTTGCAGATTTTTTCAGGCAAAAATCAGTGTCGTTATTTCAAATACCGTATATTTGTATAACTACCCGAACAAATATTACTACTGGCAACCAACTCCGCTCTATCCATGACTAAACGCCTGTCTGCCGCCACCCTCCTTTTTCTTTCCCTGATGATTAACTGGATTGATATTTTCGGACAAATTCCTGAAAAGTTTGATTCCTTGGCCGGGGTTTGTTACAAAAAATTCAAGGAGGGGAAATTCCTTGAAGAAGACGCCGTAATGCTTCTGCAATACAGAACAATATACAGCCATTTGCTGATATATAACTCCTGGTCATCGAACAGTAATCCTTACGGATTTAACCCAAATAATTCGTCTCATTCAATGGGTGCGTCACATCAGCTCAGTGCAGCAGGTGGATCGGTTGAGCATGTATATCAACGGATTCTGATCAACACCAGGCAAGGAGCCGATGAGTATTCTCGAATCTACATTCCTAAAAACACCCAGGGAAATATTGTAAAAATTTCGGCAAAAACCATCAAACCTGATGGCCGGGAAATAGTCGTGAAGCAGGAAGATATAAAGGAAATGCAGAATGTGACTGATGGTACATTTGACTGGAAGATGGCCCATTACAGGTTCTCAGTCCCGGGAGTTGAAGCCGGAGACCAGATCGAAATAGAATATTTCATAAATAAACCTTCCTTTTCAACCAATGGAGACTATTTCTTCAGCTGTTACCTGCCTGTTATTCAGTCAACTGTTCGTCTTTCTTTTTCTAACTCTCTTGTGGTCAGCGTTAAAAATTACAACGGGTTAAAATCGCCAATAACAGGTTCAGAGGCAGGGAATTATTGGATGGAATATTCGAGGTATAACTTATCGGCTCTCCGCGACTATGATCATGCTATTTTTTATAACGAAATGCCCTACTGCAGGTACCAGATCGTTTCCTACCGGAGCCCATTCGAAATATCCCCCGACGGAATCAAAATATCGGTTAACAACTGGACCGAATTCTCAGCCGGTTTTATTCAAAGTCAATTTGACAATGAGCTTAAGAACAGCAAGGCTAAATACCTCGATAAATTTGTAGCTTCACATTACCGTGAAGGAAAGGAGTCTCCCCGAATTGCCCTGAAACGAATGCTTGACTGCATTGCTGATAGCATGAAGGTATATTACAGCGAAGCCAAACCTGAATATTGTTCAGGTTATTACCTGAGCCGGCGGTCAATACCCTATACTGCCGTATACAGGATTTATTCAGACCTTTTTGAAAAGCTTGGCATGGAATATTTTTATATCCTTGGAGCTCTGAAGGCACGGGGCAAACTGGATACTGCCATGGTCTCTTCCTCTGATTATTCCATACTGTTCTTCGCTTTCAAGGATGAAAAAGATTCTCTCAGGTATGTGTTTCCCGAAAACTCTCTTATGAAAACCTGCCCTGAAGAGATCAGTCCGTATTATTTCGGCTCATGTATTATGCTGATGTATCCGAAAGAGAAAGGCAGGCATGCATTTGGCAAACTGCCTGATTTTCCATGTGCCTATAACATGAAAACCAGAAAGAACCGTATTGATGTTGATCTTTCATTCAACTCCATGAATTTTAATGCGGTCACCATTAAGTCAGGGGCCTTCTCCTTTCTTGACCGCGTGTTCGATTACCGTTCACCAAAAGACTCTCTTCAATCC
Source organism: Bacteroidota bacterium (assembly GCA_037134895.1). Classification (GTDB taxonomy): domain Bacteria; phylum Bacteroidota; class Bacteroidia; order Bacteroidales; family FEN-979; genus CAIRDP01. Next base: position 71,883 of record JBAXLI010000014.1, on the reverse strand, counting down.
CAGATTAACCGCTATCTCAATAATGATATAAAAAACTTTGTTGTTGACACAAGCTACTTTACCGGTCCTGATTCTGTATTCCCTTTTAAGTACTACTTTCACTACAACGGACATCAGAAAGACAGGATTGTAAGGCTTGCCGACAGTCTCTACTCAATCGATCTCAGTGATTGGCTCGACCACTCAGTAATTCAGCCTACCTCGACCGATCGTTTTGTTGATTTCTATCCTGACTTCAGATATTCAGAACTGTTTAATTATTATTATGTATTCAAGGCGCCAGTCAAAGTACAGAATCCATCTTCACTGAGTTGTAGTATAACTAATAATTTCGGAAGCTACTTGTTTTCAGTCACGCAAATCTCTGATACGGTAGTGCAGGTTCAATCAACGTATAAAATTGTAAAGGCAATGCTTCCTGCCACCGAATACAGCCAACTAAAACAGCTTTATGAACAATGGTCGTTGTTCAGAAACAGCAGTTTCATTGTAAGGTTAAAACAGGAACAAACGGGCAAGACATCAAGAAACTGACAGGATGAGATTCTTCTGGTTTATCGTCTTTTTCTGTCTTTGCCTTTTGGCGGAAGAAGCTTTTTGCAGACCCCTGCCTTCACCAGTAAGAATCAGAAAAGAGATAATTACTGTTAGAGATACTGTTCGCGGATTTACCAGTGAAGTTATTGAGATAAATTACTCAAATCCGGCAGTGGAATACTATATTCCTTACACCAGCCTTGAAGAAATCAAGAAGATAGAGCTTTCAGTGTTTGATGCCTCCGGCAAACAATCACGATCAAATAACCTCCTTATTGAGGACATACAGCTTCCTTCTTCGGTTTTCTATTCTTGCCTGAGAAGTAAACGAATTGAATTTCCTGCGAAAACGTCCTTCCGCATCAAATACCAGCGTGAATGCAGCGACCTGCTTTTATTCTCAGGTCTTTTATTGTCATCCAGTATGCCTGTTGATACCTTCTTTTACGAAATCCGGATACCTACGGGGCTAAACCTCGCATTCGACATTCCATATCCCGGAATGCTTTCCTATTTCAGAGTTGATACTGTAATGCGCCCTAAAGGGAAGTCATATTTTTTCACTGCGGTGCCCCGATTCCATTTTGCAGGGAACGTCGTTTTCAAGCCAACTGACAATACAATCCGCAGAAAAGCATGTATGGTAAGGCTTATCGTCACACCTGTTGGTTTTGCCGGCAGGGAAAAAGATTATTTCGGCATGAAGATACAGTCTTTGATTTCTGCTTCAACCATCATTCCTGATACGGAGAAGAGCCGGATCGACAGTATCTGTGGACAAGATCCCGATGCGGATTCAATCCTTGTGCGGATTCTGAACTTTGTTGCCCGAAAAATCAAATACCTTGATGTAGAGGTAGGTTATGGATCATTTGTGCCACTTGACATTGGCAGTATTTTGCGGGAGAGGCAGGCCGACTGCAAAGGGAAGTCAAACCTGTTATGTCAGGTCCTTAGAAGCAAGGGATTTGACGCATATCTTGCCATGGCTTCTACTGTTGATTTTCGCTGCGATATGGATTTTCCGAGTCTTGCGTCGGGAAATCATATGGTATGTTTGCTTAAAAGAGATGACATCTGGTTTTTTCTGGATCCCACCGACGAAAATTGCAAGCCGCGAAGGATAAGTATTTCGATCCAGGGAAGGACAGTATTTGTTTTAGGGCATAATGAATATGCTTTTATAAAAGTTCCGGTTGAAGCCTCTGAACTCAACTCTGAAGAATTCAGTTTTGATCTGAAAACAACAGGAGGCCGGTTGAACGGCCGGTTTAGATACTTTGCCAGGGGTATGCCTTCAGCGTTTATCGATGTGGCCTCCAGAGTTCAGGACGGGAAAAGAGAGCTTCTGGGGAAGGAATACGTGCGTTTTCATGTTCCGAATTCTCTTCCCGAAAATGTGGATTTAAGGGGTCGGTTCGACAGCCTGTACCTTGAGTGTTCTATTCAATTCGGGCCTTCAGTTCTCGTGAAAACGAATGCTGTATCCTATCTTTCAGCAGGCTTCCTTCCGCCACCAATTAGGTTCGCAAAAGAGGCAACCGACGGTTGTGATATTATCCTTGGCAGCACTTTCAACATCAGAGTTCATGCGGTGGTGGATATTGGAGCAGCATCTGATGTTGTTTGTTTCGAATCGGGGAACTTCAGAGAAGGCCCATTTGCCTTGGAGATTGTATGCGGCAAAGATAAGGATAATATTATCCTTGACTATTTTTTCACCTGTGAATCAAATGTATTAAGCGAAAAGGATTTGCCCGTTTACAGCAGACTGGAAGCATTTTGCAACAAGGCCTTCAGGCAGGTGATTCGATTCAATTAAAAGGTTCTCTCATCCCAATAAAAATGAGGGCGCGGAAACTATATGGTTCCCGCGCCCTCTGTACTTCATGCAGAATAAAATCTTACTGCAATGTAAACTTGATAGGCAGGTTAAACTGTACACGTACCGGCTGTCCGCGCTGCTTTCCAGCACCCCATTTGGGCATGGCTTTTACAATACGAAGAGCTTCCTCATCGCATCCCCCGCCAATGCCTCTTTTCACAACCGCATTACTGGTTGAGCCATCAGGCTCAACAACGAAAGAAACGAACACACGTCCCTGTATCCCCAGTTCTTTGGCTTCTTCAGGGTACTTCAGGTTTTCACCCAGCCATTTGTAGAGAGCTGCATCCCCGCCAGGGAATGTAGGAGGCTCTTCCACAATAAGGAATACCTCTGCTTCAACTTTCTGCTCAATGACCTGGGTCTTTACTTCTTTTTCTTCTACCTGGACTTCCTCAGACGGTACCTCAGTGTTGCCCTTCTGGTTAAGCAGGTCCTGCTTCCCGAAATCTGACTCCACGTTGGTGTCTTCAACAACCTTGGGAGCTGTGAATTTCACCTTTTCCACCAATGCTTCAGGTGGTGGGGGGGGAGGCGGCGGCGGGGGTAGATCTTCTTTGGGCATATTCAGCATTTCAGCAGTTACCGACTTCTCCTTTTCTCTTAGCAATTTTTCCTTGTTCAGGTATGCGTTGATTAAAGGATATGCGGCAGCTGACATAATGACGAGGAGGCCAATGATCAGCGAAATCGTAAGATACCGGCGGTACTTCTTGCGAAGTACATATGATCCGTATTCCTTGTTACGATTCTTGAAGACGATTTCCTCCAGCGACTCTACACGCTGTTCTTCAATTGCCATACGTTAAATTTTTAAACGTTCATTAAAACTTATTTAGGAGCAGTCTTCAACATATCCTTTTCAACGGGACTCAGATCTACAATTGCATAACTGGCAATGTTGCAGATAGCCATCTCATCGATAATGTTGACAATGTCCCTGTACTTTGCTTTTTCATCAGCTTTGATCAGGATAATGGGGCCTCTTTTGTCTTCCCTTTTCATTTTCTTGATCTCGTTGTCGAGTGTTGTGTCAGCCACCACAATCTTTCCTGTTACCCGTTTGTCGCGATATTCGGCAATTTTAGTGAACAGGTCACGGTTTTTATCCAGTAAAATTTTACGGATTCCGTCTTTGCTGAAGTCGGTCTTGACCAGCGCAGGCAGTGGGGGCTTTTTAGGGTCAGCCATTCCAATGTAATAATACACCTTGTCGCCTTCTGAAAGGATAATATTCAAGGTACGGAAAGCAGAAATCTGTGGTTGGTCTTTCTGTTGATCCTGATTATCCTTCTCGGGCATCGTAATGACCATTACTTTTGCCTTACTGAAAGCGGTGGTAAGCATGAAGAAAGTGATCAGCAAACACATCAGGTCGACCATAGGGGTCATGTCGATGCGCGTACCGTGCTTCTTCGGCCTGCGTTTACCTTTTTTACCTTTTTCTTCTTGAATTATTTCGGCCATATAGGATTTTCTTTAACGTTGTAGTTTCTCTTTACTTTGCTGAAGGTGGAAGTTCCTTTAACGAAACTTCCTGTTTTTGCAGGTTAGTAACGAGATTAAATTTGTTCACCTTGTTATCCTGTAACAAGTCCATGACCTTTTTGACTGTTTTATAGTCAGTATCAGCATCACCTTTGATGGCGACTTCGGCCCCCACATTTGTCAGACGGGCTTCACGTACCCACCATGCGAGCTGGTTGTCGGTTGAATCCATTGGGATGCCTGTTTGCAGTTTATCTTTCTCTTTGGAATCCTTGGTATTGAGCCATGTTTTCAGGTCCTTGATCGGTAATCCAAAAGATGACATGGTGCCAAATTTGGCAATTTCCGCCTTGGAGAATTTGATCTTATACTGCTCCCCGATCTTTTCCAGCAGTTTACTGCGGAAATGAGTCGAAGTATCTTTACCGTTGTCAATATTGAAAAAGACCTTGCCATCCTTAGCAATAAAGATGGTCATCAGGTCTGCATCAGGAGCCTGCTTTTCCGAGATCGACTGAGGTGTTGTAATGACAGCAGCCTCTTGAGGACGGAATGAAGCCGTAAGCAACAGAAAGATCAGGAGCACAGAAAACAAATCCACCATGGGTGTCATGTCTATATGCGGTGTTCTAACCGGTGGTTTTATCTTTGGCATGTAATTCTGGTTTTAAATTAAAAATACACAGTATTATGTACTTAATTTTCTGAAACGCCAAAAATATTACTTGGCAGAAGCTGCGAATGACTGTACAAGGCTGAAACCTGCCTCATCAATTTTATAGGTAAAACTATCGATCTGTGTTGAGAAGCTGTTATAAAGCACAATTGCCAGCAAAGATCCGGTGATACCAAAAGCAGTATTGATAAGAGCTTCAGAAATACCGGTTGCAAGAGCAAGTGCATCAGGGCTGCCAGCTTGCGCAAGAGCTCCGAAAGCGCGGATCATACCAAGAACAGTTCCCAGAAGACCGATCAAAACGGAGATTGAAGCAATAGTTGACAGGATGACGAGATTTCTTGAAAGCATAGGAAGCTCAAGAGCTGAAGCTTCTTCAAATTCCTTCTGCAAGGCAACAATCTTCTGATCTTTTACCATGGTTTTGTCGTCCTGAAGAGCACGGTAACGTACGAGTCCGGCTTTCATAACGTTGGCCAGCGACCCTTTCTGCTTGTCACATGCCACGATCGCATCTTCGATCTTATTGGCATCGAGAAGGCCTTGAAGATTCTTTACAAATACGTTAATACGGCCTTTCCCCTGTGCGCGGGTAAGTGTGATCACTCGCTCAATTGAGAAGATGATCAGCATAAGGTTAACCGTCATCAGAAGAGGTACGATCATACCCCCTTTGTAAATGATCCCGAGATAGTTACCAGGTAGCGGAGTGCCATCATGGTTTCCACCTTCGAAGTTGATAGGGGAGCCCATCACATACTTGAAAATTAAGTAAGATACGATAAGGGCAATGACCATCGCACCTAACGTAAACACCGATCTTAAGGCGTCCATTAATCCGCCTTTGCTGCTTTTGTTGCTCATCGTTAATTGAATTTAAGTTATAAAATACTTGAATTTATTAGTTTTTAGCGATTTTTTCAGGGGTGACAAAAGTACAAAAATATTGATTGATTACCAATATGCTCTAATTTACAAACTTTTTAAGGTTTTCAATGATCTGTTTTGCCTTATCAGCCTTCTCATCTTTGGGGTCAATCGCAAGCACCTTGTTACTGTATGCTATGGCCTGAACAGCATAATCCTTGTTCTTGGTCTGGGCGTACTGCAGGAAGTAATAATAGGCAAGATAGTAATTGCACTCAATTCTCTCCTTGGCATACTTTGCAGTATCATTTTGGGTCTTGGCAAGAATGGTCTCATAAATGGGTTTCGCCAAACCCTGCTTGCTGGTTGAGTCAATATTCGATTTTGTCCTGGCTCTCCAAACAAAACCGGCAATATGATCAGGTTGAAGCTGGTTGAAAATTGCCAGGTTGGTATCAGCCAGGGTGAAATCCTTGACATTGTAATATACCTTGCCGAGATTGTAATAATCCATAGGTGCTGCCTTTTTCAACAGGATCTTCCTCTGATAGGTCTCAATAGCTTTATCGTATTTTTTGGTTTTAGTGAGGCATAAAGCGGCCTCCGAAAGAAGCTCGGGCTTTGTTGAATCCAGTTCAAAACCCTTCAGCAGTTGCTCATAAGCCTGTTCATCCATTTTGTTTTTAGCAAGTATCCTCCCGTAATAAACGTAATCAGCGGCGCGAATCCGGTCAGGTTTTTCGTGGGCGAAAAATTTTCTGTCAAAATACAAGGCTTTGTCATACTGCCCCGTCTCAAAATAAGCATAGGCAAGGGCCCTGTTAAGGTCGTTATTTGTAGAATCAACTTTGTATACTTCTGTAAGCTGATTAATGGCTTCCTTGTAATCCTGTATATCGAAAAGTACATTTACATATTGTATCCTTGCAGTTGTGTTTCCTGCGGATAGCCTCAGAAATCTTGCGAAATCCCGCTTTGCATCATCATTCCTGTTGGCTTTGGCAAGAAGAAATCCTCTTTCCCTGTATGCCGGAGCGTAATTTGAATCAATTTTAATGGCATCATCATAATAGGTAAGAGCACTCTTGTATTGTTTAGCCCTCATCCAAAGCTGGCCAATACGGACTTTTGCAAAGGGGGACTGCGGATTAAGACTTTGGGCGATATTATAATTAGTGATGGCATTTGAACCGTCGTTAAGAAGAAAGATATAGGCATCTCCCTTGACAATGAACAATTCATAATTCTTTGGATCAAGTTTTTCGGCAGCCCTGAGCAAACTAAAGATCTGCGTTGTGTCTTTGATACCCGCCCTCACAAATCCATTGGCCATCCTTATCAGAACATTTGCCTGTTTTGAGGGCTCCATCACAATGCTTTTATTTGCCTTGCTTGGTAACAATGCAAGGGCTTTGGCATAAAAATCCTGGCCGGCAGTCCTGTCCTTATTAAGAAAAGACACCTCCCCCATGCCAACAATGTTGAGAGGATTTGCAGGGTCTTTCTGTATGCCCAGCGTAAAAATCATCTTAGCTGAGTCAGAGATCTCTTTGAGTGAGTTATTTGAGGTGTCGGAAAAATACTCATTGATGAAATTCTGCCCATAATAATAATACGCCTCGCCGTCGCCCGGATTCTGCCTTAACAAAGCTTTGTATGCAGAAGCTGCAGATCTAAACTGTTCACTGCGCATAAGCCTGATGGCGGCTTTAAGATCCTGTGCGTGTAGTGTCGGTTGAAATGCGGATATCAGCATTAAAACTATAACCAGTCCCGTCTTTCTTGAATTGCTTATCATAAGGTTATATGTAGTAGGATTAATGTTTAATCTGAACTATTCTGACTGGCATAGCTGCAGGAACCATCCCGGACCTCAGCACGATAAGCTGGCCTTTCTCCCCTGCGATGAAAGAAGATAGACCGAAAGCCAGTCCATGGTAGGTTTGCCTGTTAATACTATAAACATTGCGAGTGAAGGGGTAATCTCCCTGTGCAATATATGCCTGGTACGGTCTGTAAAAATTTGCAGATGGGTCGTTGTTTCCAGGAGTACTCACACCGGCAATCTTAACCCTGTTTAAAAAATTATTCGAAACCGTATCAGCCTTGTCACTGATCCAGTTCACACTGATTATACCTATCGCTGAGGGATTCTTCTCAACAAATGAAATGACATCTGCGTTGGAATTCACTGCAAAACAACTTGGAGGCAGTTTGCTCAGATTGAACTTCTCCCTGAAATACCTGGGATTACCCGACTTGAAATTGTCAAACACCACTTTGAGTTCCCCAAGTTTTGATTTTGGGTTAACTTCTTTCCAGGTTTTTATTTCTCCTTTGAAGATCCCCTCGATTTTATCATAAAATAAATTGGTGTCGGGATTGGCATTGTTGACTATAAACACAATTCCATCAAAAGCTATCAAGGTTGTTTTCGGGATAAACTGTCTGGATGTCAGGTACTTTTCCTCATCAGTAGTAAGCTTCCTGTTTAAAATCATAAGGGGAACCGAGTCCTTCATGAAAAGGTCAATTATATCTCCCTCGCTCCCGTATACAGGGTCAATTTTTGCATATTTATACAACGACTCAAAGGTATAGATCTCGGTATCAAGTAAAAGCCTGTAAGAATCGTCAATTCCTACTTTGATTTTCCCGGATGTTGGGTTGTCAGTCTTCTGACCTGGATTCCCTCCTCCGCATGAGGCCAGAAAAAACAGGAAAACAACTCCGGTGATCCTGGAAGCCCAAATTGCAGTCCTTAACATGTCCCTAATATCCTTAAATGCTTGAAATAAGCAGGTTTATATAAAATGAAACACAAATTTATGAATAATATTATTGCAGCCTTCAAATTTCAAAGCTAAAATAAGAGGAATGTAGCGAAAATACAAGAAAAATCGGTCATTCCTCGTTTTCTTCCCGCGACTTGGACCATATTCGGGCCAGCCGGAAGCCTCCGTAGAGGAAAAGGAAAACTGCAAAGATCACTTTAACAGTCTGGGGAAGGTAGGCTAATGAAGGAGTGAAGAAGATATACGCCCCGAGGAAAAAGTAAAGCAGGGCAACTGCGATGGCGAAATATTTATAATATTTTTTCATGGATTGATGCAGGATATGGGATGCAGGATGCAGAAAATCTTCTATCCTGCATCTTGCAACTCGATTCTCCTATCTCTGCACGAGATAATAAGGGATATCCCAGTCTTCATCAGGCCACTGGTTCCAGTATGCAGGAAGGAGAACATGGCTGTCTTTACGCCGGAGTCTTCTCTCATAAAGATATATCATGGGGTTGAACAACATGTCTGTTACTCCGATAACAGAAGTGACAGCAGGTGTTCCGTCCTTGGCCTTTTCTTTTTCTGTCTTTACTTCGTATTTATTAAACTCGAGGACCTCTTTAAGAAATTGTATCCTCCCATCCGAAGCGCCGGTTTCCACAACAGAACAGCGAACGCCTTCTATTTCAACAACTGTATGTTTCCCTTTAAGCATTTTATAATATTTTAACAAACCCTAACCCCTAATCCCCAATCCCTGAATTAATACAGTCCGAAACTTAGCCCATTGATTACTTCAAAAATAGTGCTGAAAATCCCAATCGCGAAGATTCCAACCAGGCAGATAATCAGGCCAAGGCTTGAATAAAAGTCGCTTTTGAGCTTTGGGATAGCGCGGTCGCTGCGGTTAAGGAACATGGCCTTGATGACCAGCAGGTAATAGTATAATGAAATGATGGTATTGATAATGGCAATAAGGACAAGAATATACAACCCATGGTTGGCAGCTGCGGCAAAGAGGAAGAATTTGCCGAAGAAACCTGCAACAGGAGGAATTCCCGCCAGCGAGAACAGCGAAAGCATCATTGTCATCGCAAGCTTTGGATTCGTCCGGTAAAGACCGTCGTAATCGTCGATATTTTCAAGCCCGGTGCGGTTTGAGATGATAGAAACCACGCCGAAAGCTCCGAGGTTTGAAAATATATATATAAGTATAAAATAGATCACCGTTGCCATGCCATACTGGCTCTGGCCAATCATACCCAGGAGGATAAAACCGGCCTGCGCAATGGATGAAAATGCGAGGAATCTTTTAAGGTTCTGCTGGCGGATGGCAAAAAGGTTACCCAGGGTGATCGTGAGAATAATGATGATGTACAATACGTTGCTCCACAACATGGCAATCTTGCTGAAAACAGTAAACAGCAGAATTGTGAGGATGAATGCGGCAGCCCCTTTGGAAACAACCGAGAGATAGGAAGTGATATTTATCGGAGCCCCTTCATACACATCGGCGGTCCAGAGGTGGAAAGGCACGAGGGAGATTTTGAAAGCCATGCCTGCAAAGAAAAAGATGAAGCCAAGAACTTGCAGGGGGGTACCAATGAACGCAGGACCGACTTCGGCAAAGTAAAGAGTGCCTGTCGTACCATATACCATCGAAAGGCCATAAAGAAGAATTCCTGATGAGAGAGCCGAGGAAAAGATGAGTTTAACCCCTGCTTCGGCTGATTTCTCCTTGAATCTTTCATACGCAGCGAGTGCTGCCAGTGGGATGGTGGCCAGTTCAAGCCCGAGGTAAAACATAAGGAAATCCCCCGATGAGACCATATATTGCATCCCGATCAGAGTGGAAAGAAGCAGTATATAATACTCGCTGATCTTTTCCGCGTTTTCTGGCTTCCTGAGCCAGTCAGCGCTCTGAATTATCACGATCAATGCCCCGATATTCAGGATGTTCTTAAACATAATCACCAAAGCAGAGGTCTGATACATCCCTCCGAACAGTGTTCCTGTGGGCCCGGGAATGAAGCCAAGGATCATCACCGCCGTCATCAGGAGGATGACAGGAGTGATTATCCTGCTCTTTTTACCGGCCGGCAGAAAAATCTCAACAAGCAAAAGAATCACCGTGATGGCAATCAGCAGTAATTCGTGTCTCATGATCAACATGGGTCAGATATTTATTTGTTTTTTACTTCTTTAGAATTAATGAATGATAGGGCCTGCAAGCAAAATCCTCTGCATTACCGGAACCAGTCCGTTATTGATCATATCACTCAGCCAGAGCGGCGCCATCCCGATGGCTGTGATCCCAAGTATCAGGGTAACCACGCTCATGCGGTCAAACCATTTTGCATCAGAGATATGATTAAACTCGGGGTTCCTGATTTTACCAAGTAAAAGGATCCCGACAACACGGAGAATATACACTGCTGTGACTACGATGGATGAGGCTGCAAGAATCGTACAAACCCTGTGGAACACGTCATTGTGCTGGAATGAACCAATAAAGACCGTCATTTCTGCAACGAACCCGCTGAATCCCGGAAGGCCAAGTGAAGCGAGGCCGCCGATAACATAAGCCACTGCGAGGAAAGGCATGACTTTCATCAGTCCGCCCATCTCGTTGATATACCTGGTGTGGGTACGTCCGTAGATCATCCCGATTAAGGCAAAGAAAAGGGCTGTCATGATGCCGTGGGAGATCATCTGCATGATGGCTCCGTTCATGGCAGTCTGGTTCATCATGAGCACTGCGAAAAGCACCAGTGCACAATGGCTCACCGATGAATATGCATTGATGTATTTGAGGTCTTTCTGCCAGATTGCGCCGAATGCACCATACACGACACCGATAGTCGTAAGGATAAGGAATATCCATGCCATTTCATGGGCAGCACCGGGAAGAAGGAATACTGCAACACGGTAACAACCGTAACCTCCCAGTTTCATCAGCACGCCGGCGTGAAGCATAGATACTGCAGTCGGAGCTGAGGCGTGACCGTCGGGCGACCATGTATGGAACGGGAAGAGGGCTCCTAAAACCCCGAAACCGATAAACAGGAATGGGAAAAAGAAACGCTGTGCCGCCATGGGGATGGTAACCTTTGAAATCTGGATCAGGTTGAACGTAAGAGGCCCTCCGTTCGGGGCAGAATTAAAGTAAAGGCCAAGAAGGCCGAGCATGATCAGTGCCGACCCACCCATCAACATAAGGGTAAGTTTCATGGCCGAATAATGCCTCGGGCCGCTTCCCCAGATGCCGATCAGAAGGTACATCGGGATAACGGCAATTTCATAGAACAGGAAGAGGGTGAAAAGATCGAGGGAAATAAAGAAGCCGAAAACCCCGGCAGCAAGCAGGATCAGTGAAGTGAAAAATTCCCTTGGCAGGTCTGTAACATCCCAGGAAGCAAAGATCCCGGCAAAGATCACAATCGAAGTGAGGCCAATCATTGCAACCGAAACGCCATCCACTCCAATGAAAAAGTGGATATTCAGGTTCTTGTACCATACAACATCCTGCGAAAACAGGATCTCTGCTGTATTCCCTGCAGCCCTGGCAGCCAGGAAAAGATAAATGAGTGTCCCGGCGAGAATAAGCTGACAGCTCATACCGATGACTGCAGTCCACTTGACCTGCATATGGGTCTTGCTGAAAAATATCCCTATGGAAGTCAGAACAGGGATTATGATGAATAATATCAGAAAGCTCATTATCTTATCGTTTTAATTGGTCCATAAATAGATGAATAACAAGGCCAGTGCAATCACACCCGAAACGAAGGCCAGGGCATATTGCTGAAGCTGGCCGCTCTGTAATCCCTTGATCCTGTCGGAAACCACGTTGGTGACAAATGCAAGCTGGTTCATTGTGCCATCAACGATGTGGCGGTCGAACCAGGCAATCGGACGTGAGACATAGTTGAAAAGGATCTTCTTTGTTATGAAGAGATAGATCTCGTCAATGTAGAACTTGTTGTAAGCAGCCGTATAGAATACTCCCAGGGCACCGGATATTTTTTTAGACGTTTCCGATTTCTTCATATACATCATTGTGGCAATGCTGATACCAACCAGGGCAATAAGCACCGAAGGAATTGCAATGCTCCATTCGGTATGTGTTTCGAAGGGAAGTCCGTCGGATGTGACCAGTTTTGAGAAAGGAATAAACCCTGCAAAGGTTGAACCAATGGCAAGAATGATAAGCGGAATAGTCATTGTGGCGGGAGCTTCATGAGGTGCATGATGATAATGAGGTTCTTTCCCCCAGAACACGTTGAAATACAGTCGGAACATATAAAATGCGGTCATGCCGGCCACGAGGTATTCCATTGCAAACAGCACTTTGTTGTGATGGAAAGCGGCAACCAGGATCTCATCCTTGCTGAAAAATCCTGCAAACGGCGGTATCCCGGCAATTGCAAGACAGGCAATCAGGAAAGTTATATGTGTGATGGGGAGATACTTCCTTAATCCACCCATTTCATTCATATGATTACTATGTACGGCATGGATAATAGCACCGGCGCCAAGGAAGAGCAGGGCTTTGAAAAAGGCGTGGGTGAACAGGTGGAACATTGAAGCCATGTAACCAAGGCCTTCCTCGCCGCCATATCCTGAAACACCCAGGGCAAGCATCATGTATCCAATCTGCGACATGGTCGAAAACGCCAGAACACGTTTGATATCATACTGTGTACATGCTATCACTGCAGCAAACAGGGATGTAAACGCTCCCACCCAGGCAACGACGTCAAGCGCCGACTGTTCATGATGAAATATCGGGAACATCCTGGCTACAAGATAAACACCGGCCACAACCATGGTTGCGGCATGGATAAGGGCTGAAACGGGTGTTGGGCCTTCCATGGCATCGGGCAGCCAGATATGAAGCGGGAACATGGCCGATTTACCTGCACCTCCCATGAAGATGAGCAGCATCGCCCAGGTCATGGTCGACATACCGAGGAATATAATCCCCTGTCCTGTGGTGAATGCAGGGCTGTTAGGCCCGGTGAGGGTAATAAAGTCGAAAGTGCCGGTGGTGTATGACAGAACCAGTATCCCGATAAGGAATCCAAGGTCGGCAAAACGGGTTACGATAAAAGCTTTTTTACTTGCTGCGACTGCGGAGTCTTTTTCATAATAGAATCCGATCAGGAGAAACGATGAAACGCCAACAAGTTCCCAGAAAATATACATCTGGAAAATATTCGTGGCCACCACGAGACCGAGCATTGAAAAGCTGAACAACGAAAGGATTGAAAAGAATCTTGCAAATCCTTTTTCCCCTTTCATATAACCGATAGAATAGATATGTACCATGAACGATACGGTGGTGATAACAATAAGCATCATCACTGAGATGGGATCAAGCAATACCCCGATATCGATATGCAGCTTATCGGTCAGGTTAAGCCACCTCATATTTAACCCCAATACCTTTTGAAACGCCCCGTCAGCCCTGCCAAGTACAAAAAAGTACTTGTAGGCAGTAATGATTGCAAGTAAAAAATTGATCCCAAGGCCCGTGGTACCTATAATCCCTGTCACGATGGGCTTGAACCTGTTGCCGAAAAGCCCTGTGATCACGAATACCAGCAGAGGTATCAGCAGTATCCAGATGGTGTAACTGAAATCGATCATATCTTGTTGTTATTATGCATTTATGATAAACTTGTCAGTTTGGGGGTCAGGGGTTGGGGGTTAGGGTTTAGGGAATTATTTTTCTCCCTAACCCCTAATCCCTAATCCCTAATCCCTAATATTTCATTTCATTCATCTTCTCAACATCAATATTCACAATACGGCGGTAGATATTGATGATTATTGCTATTGCAACTGAAGCTTCAGCAGCGGCAATGGCAATAATGAACAAGGTCATGAACATCCCTTCGAGATGTTCAGGAAAAAGTATCTTGTTGAATGCCAGAAAATTGATGCAAACCGAGTTAAGTATCAGCTCGATCGACATCAGCATGGTGATGAGGTTTTTTCTAACCAGGAAACCGTAAATCCCGATAAAGAACATAGCCGTGGCCAGGACCAGGAACCATTGAATGGGTACACCTTCAAACATATGCTGAGTATTATAAATATTAATCTTTTCTTTTCTTAGCCAGTATTATTGATCCGATCATTGCAGCTAAAAGGAGCACGCTGATCACTTCGAAAGGAAGCGCATAACCGTATTTATCAGTGCTTAACATGCCTTCCCCGATGGTCCTGATGTCGACCCGCGATGAATCAAGGCTTTTCTGAACAAAATCGGTTTTAAGAATCGTGACAATGCAGAGAACAGCGCCAGCGATGGCTGCAACAGCTGCATAAATCCTCTTTGTAACCGGCGGTATTGAAAGTTTTTCACTGATATGGCTGGTAAGGAGGATCGAGAAAATGATCAGGACCACTATACCCCCGGCATACAAGGTGAGCTGGATCGCTGCAAGGAAATTGAACCTGAGCAGAAAATACAGTCCCGCCGTGGAGACCAGTACGAAAAGCAGGAAAGTAGCGGCACGCAATATGCGCCGGCTGGTCACCGTCAGCAGTGAAAAGACCAGGATCACTGCCGAAAAAAGCAAAAACATGAATTGATTGTTCGTCATTACTCTACACCTTTAATAATGGATGATCCCGGTTTATTTAACACTTTGTTCAGCTTGGAACGGTCGAACACTGCATGCTCAAATTCCTGTCCGAATCCCAGGGCATTGGAGGGGCAGTTCTTAACGCATAATCCGCAGAAAGTGCACATACCAAGATGGTATATGTGCTTATCGATGATGCGTTTAGATTTTCCGTCCTCCCCGGTGACCTTAGCCGAAATAATCTCGATTGAGCCGTTCGGACAATTGTTTTCGCAAATGCCGCAGCCGTTGCAGCGATGCTGGTTGTTCTGGTCATGGATCATGATGACCTCGCCTTTGAATCGCTCAAACATCTGCAGGGTTTTCCTGTTTTCAGGATACTGCTGAGTTACGATCTGCCCGGGGCTGAAGAAATACCGGCCTGTGACCGACATCCCTATAAGCAGGGATTTCACCCCATGGAAAATATCTGAAAAGTATTTAAAGAAGCTGTTCATAGTATGTTAAAAATGCCAATGCATTAATACTAAAAATGCCATCAAAAGAATATTGACCAGGTTGATCGGGAGCAGATATTTCCACTCCAGGTTAAGAAGCTGGTCGATACGCAGTCTCGGGAATGTCCATTTGAATAACATCATAAGCCAGATGATGAATGCTGTTTTGCCGAAATACCATACGAAGGGCGGGATGTAATCCATAATGTTGTTAAACCCTGCCCATCCTGAAACGTGGAAAGGCATCCAGCCTCCAAGGAAAACAGTAGCAGCAATGGACGCGACAAGGAACATGTTCATATATTCAGCCAGGAAGAAGAAGGCAAATTTGATCCCTGAATACTCAGTATGGAATCCGGCAGTAAGCTCTGACTCTGCTTCAGCAAGGTCGAAAGGCCCGCGGTTGGTTTCGGCCGTGCTGGCGATCAGGAATATCACGAAGGCGATGAAGGCCGGGATATGTCCTTTAAAAATGAACCAGCCGTTTCGTTGCAATTCGACGATCTCTGAAAACTGCATGGTTCCTGCAAGTACAATGATGGTAAGCAGTGAAAGTCCGACCGAAAGTTCGTAACTGACAATCTGGGCACCGCTTCTCATGGCGCCGATAAGCGAGTATTTATTGTTTGACGACCAGCCGGCAAGCAGTACACCAACGACACCAAGTGATGATACGGCAATCACATAGAGGATTCCGATATCGAAATCGATGGCATGCAAACCTTTTGCAAAAGGCACGGCTGACAGGGCCATGAACGAGGCAATGATCACAATGAATGGCGCAATATTGAACAGGAGTTTATCGGAATCCTTGATATAAACCAACTCTTTCATCAGCAGTTTAATGAAGTCGGCAATGGTCTGGAAAAACCCGTATGGTCCGACCCTGTTTGGCCCGACCCTGTTCTGCATGAAGGCGCAGACTTTTCGTTCTGCATACACCAGGAATAAGCCGACAACCGCATAGAAGAGAAGGAAGACTATCCCAATGATAAACCACTCGGTGATCAGCGCCCAGGTAGGCGACATGATGCTGTTGAGCCCCTTGTCAATCCACTGGTTGAATGATGTAAAATCGTAAATATTAAAGGTCATATTGCCTTGTTTTTATCTGTCAATATCAGGAATTACTAAATCGAGGGATGCGCCGATAGCCACGAGGTCGGCAATTTTCATGTTGCGGCTGATATGGTCTAGAACGCTGAGGTTTGAGAAACTCGGTGTTCTGAATTTCATCCTGTATGGGGTTTTGTTCCCGTCGCTTACAGCATAAACACCCAGATCCCCCCTGGCCGATTCAACCCGCTGAAAATATTCCCCGGCGGGAAGCTTGATCACGGCCTTCATTTTAGCCGAATGATCCCCGGCCGGGATGTTATCGATAAGCTGCTCAATGATGTTCATCGATTCGTGCATTTCCTGCATACGAACCATATACCTTGAATAGGTGTCGCATCCGTAGCGCAGCACTTCATTGAACTGTACTTTGCCATACATGCTGTAAGGTTCGATCTTGCGTACATCGCATGACCACCCGGAACCACGGCCCGACGGACCGGTGACACCATAACTGATGGCATCTTCCTTAGAAAGCATTCCAACTCCCTGGCTTCTCTGCTCAAAGATCACATTGCCCGAAAGAATGCGGTCATAATCTTTGATCTTTTTCTTGAATGTCTTAATAAAAGCGTGAACCTTTTTCTGGAAGTTTGGATGGAGGTCCTGCATCACTCCGCCTGGGCAATTGTAACTTTGAAGGAAACGGCTACCCGTCGTCTCTTCCCAGATGTCCAGTATCATTTCACGATCGCGGAGACCGTAAAAGAAACAAGTAAGTCCGCCAAGATCCATTCCAAAACTTGACCACCAGAGCTGATGTGATTGTATTCTCGCCAACTCATCCATAATGGTGCGGATATACCTTACACGTTCCGGTACATCGATCTCAAGGGCTTTCTCAACAAGCAGGCAAACCGCATGATTGTTGATGTGGGCCGAGAGGTAATCAATCCTGTCGGTAAGATGAATGATCTGCGGATAAGTGTCTTTTTCAAACATCTTTTCGATACCCCTGTGGATGTACCCGCAATGTGGTTTCAGGCTTTTCACGATCTCGCCCTGAAGGGAAACTACAAGCCGGAGTACTCCATGCGTTGAAGGATGCTGGGGACCCATATTGATATGGTATTCCTCCTCTTCTATCTTGCTGACAGGCAGGTTAGTTATCTCTTTCATAAACTAGAATTCAACGATATTTACTTCATCCTGGTAATCTTTGCGAAGAGGATAGCCTTTCCAGTCTTCCTCGAGGAAGATGCGGCGGAGGTCGGGATGGTTGTTAAACCTGATCCCGAACATGTCGTAAATTTCCCGCTCATGGAACTCGGCAGTACGCCAGATATCACAAACTGTGTCAAAAACCGGGTTTGCCCTGTCTTCGGTTTTGACCTTAAGGACCAATGCATGTTTATGCTGTGTCGAACTCAGATGATAAACCACAGCAAGTTGCTTGCCGTAGTCAACCCCGCTTTGACAGAAAAGATAATCAAATGCCAGATCCTGTGTGTCTTTAAGTGTGCTGCCCAGCTCATGTATTTTTGCTGCAGGAACCAGCAGTGTAAGATACTGCTTATTCTCCTCTGGTTGTGCATCGGGCACAATTTCAAGGATCCTGGCTTTTAGGGTTTCGTTATCCATATTCTAAACGGTGAAATGGTGAAATAGTGAAATGGAGAAATTATTTAAGTATCATGGTTTGTTCGGGACGGGTGATGCTTTCCATCTTGATTTTACGCTGGAGCTGCATGATACCATACAACAGAGCCTCAGGGCGGGGCGGACAGCCCGGTATATAAACATCTACAGGGATAACCTGGTCAACTCCCCTTACAACGTGATAGGAGTTATAATAGAAAGGGCCTCCTGAAACAGCACAGGCCCCCATTGCAATCACATATCTTGGTTCCGACATCTGGTCATACAGACGCTTGAGCACCGGGGCCATTTTATTGACGATGGTTCCTGCAACCACGATGACGTCGGCCTGGCGGGGACTGGCACGGTAAACTTCGATCCCGAAGCGGGCAAAGTCATGGCGGGCCGCTCCGGTTGCCATCATCTCGATACCGCAGCAGCTTGTTGCAAAAGTCAGAGGCCATACAGAATTTGAACGTCCCCAGTCAATGATTGCATCGATCGAGGTCATCAGAAAATTTCCGCCGGTCCTTTTGAATAACTCAAGGGTTTCGTTATCGCGGAAATCCGTCTCCTTCATGCTTTTTATTCCCATTTCAAAGCTCCTTTCTTCCAGGCATAGAGTAGTCCCACACCTAATACGAAAAAGAAAATAACAATCTCGATAAAGGCAGGCATCCCCATTGTTTTCATCATAACAGCCCATGGGAAGATAAACACAGCTTCCACATCGAAAACCAGAAAAATGATGGCAAAGAGATAATACCCTACGTTAAACTGCAGCCAGGTGAGCCCTTCTGAAGGGATCCCGCACTCATAAGCTTCTGCTTTCTGGGGGTTAGTCGAAGTTGGTGGGATGAAACTCGAAAATAGCAGGGCAATACCAACCAAAAATGCCCCGACTATAAAGAATAGAATCAGGCTTTCAGCACTCATAATGTTAACTTGTTAACAGATCTGGCCGCAAAATTAAAAATTTATCTGACTTAACCTAACTAATGGCAATCATCAAACTATATAGATAAATAGTATTAAGCTGATATGACGATACTTGGAAGATGTGCATCGTTAAATATCATTAGGGGTGTTGAGATTTGTCAACGGGCATCCAAAGGCTAACGATACAGGCAAAGATAAGCTGCATCTGCCGAAATCCTGAGCTGGAATTTTGAATCCTTTGGAACTACAAATGTATCGAAGGGGTTAAAGGTCTTCCAGTCAGCCTCCCCCGGGAGTTTAACAGTCATTATTCCGCTTACGACACTCATGTATTCAACCGAAGAAGTTCCGAATTCATATTCTCCGGCAGCCATAACGCCGATTGTTGCAGGACCTTCAGGAGTTGTAAAGGCGATGGATTTAACTTTTCCATCAAAATATTCGTTTGTCTTGAACATAGCTGAATGGGTTAAGAATGAAACTCAAAGGTAAAAAAAATCAAGATACAGGATGCGGGATACAGGATGCGGGATACAGGATATCCTGCATCTGACATCTTGCATCGGCACGAAGTGCCTTATCCTGCATCTCCCGGAAAATGCCTATATTTGATCAAAATCCTTTCAATGATGAAACGATTGCTGATTCCCGTGATCCTGTTTGCAGCTTTCGCCTGCACCCGGCCCGACCTTTCTGCAATGCTGCAATCCGCAAAATGGATTGACCTGACCCATGATTACGACTCAAACACGGTTTACTGGCCAACTGATGTGAACTTCAGGCATGATACCGTGTTTTACGGCATGACCGATAAAGGATACTTCTATTCATCCTTCAAATATGCTGCAGAAGAACACGGTGGTACACATTTCGATGCGCCGGTACATTTTCACCAGGGAGGATTGACCATTGAACAAGTTCCCGTGAGCCAGCTCCATGGACCGCTGGTATTGATCGACGTTAGTGAAAAATGCGCGAAAAACAGGGATTACCTGGTTACTGCAAATGATGTCAACAGCTGGGAGCATCAGCATGGGAGGTTCCTGCCAGGCTCCGTCATTCTTATTTACACTGGTTTTGAGAAATACTGGAACGATCATCTGAAATATACAGGTACTTTGAAAAAAGGGAAGGAAGGCGTGGCTGAACTTCATTTTCCGGGGCTGTCACCGGAGGCAGCGAAATGGGTAACTGAAAACCGCAAAGTTAATGCAATCGGGCTCGATACACCAAGCATAGATTACGGACAGTCAAAGGATTTTCTCACACACAGGATCCTCACAGCAGCGGGGCTGACCATATATGAAAATCTGTGTAATCTCGACCAGCTGCCTGTTACAGGAGGATACGTTATAGCCCTGCCCATGAAGATCAAGGGAGGAAGCGGATCACCCCTGAGAATTGTGGCTATCTTTACCAACTGATAGCTGGGTCGCTGGGTGGACCTTAATTCGTAATTCGTAATTCGTCACTCGTAATTCGTAGCTTGAATCATGATCTATCTTGATAACATACTGATTTCCGACGACATCCGTGACTGCTTCTTCTGCTGCGACCTTCAGCAGTGTCAAGGGGCCTGCTGCATTGAAGGCGATGCGGGTGCCCCTCTTGAAGAAGAAGAAATTTCACTGCTCGAGGATCATATTGCCTTTATATTTCCATACATGCTTGCCGACGGAAGAGATGTTGTGAAATCCATGGGCGTTTTTGATTATGATGCAGAAGGGAATTTTGTAACTCCCCTGGTACACGACAGGGAATGTGCGTTTGTTTATTTTCAGGAAGGAATAGCCGGATGTGCAATTGAAAAAGCTTTCCTGGAAAAAGTTATTCCCTTTGCCAAGCCAATTTCATGCCATCTCTACCCTATCCGCATTAAGAAATTGAGCGGCAGCAACGAAGGACTGAATTATCACAAATGGGGTATTTGCAAAAAGGCAATCGAGAAGGGACATTCGGAGAAAATTCAGTTGTACAGATTCCTTGACCTAGCCCTCATCAGGAAATACGGCCGGTCCTGGTATAACCGTCTGTTAAAACTTATTGAACAGTGAAAAAATCCCAAATAAATAAAGTGTAGGGGAAGAGGCCTGCTAAAATTCGTACCTCGTAACTCGTAATTTTGTATTATCCCTTCAGCGCTTCAGCACCCGAAACGATTTCTATAAGCTCGCTGGTGATCTGGTTTTGCCTGGCTTTATTATAAGTGATATTAAGATTGCGGAGAAGGTCTTTCGCGTTATCCGTAGCCTGCTGCATAGCCGTCATCCTGGCACCCATTTCCGCTGCATAGGAATCCAGAACGCTTTTGAATACCTGGATCCGGAGTGTTTTGGGGAGTAATTCCCTTACAACAGTCTCCTTGTCGGGTTCGAAAATATAGTCGGCCATTGCCTTAGCCTGGGATGACTTGCCATTCGTCAAAGTCCCTGGCATGATTGGGAGGAACTGCTCGCAAACCAGATTCTGAACAGCAGCATTTTTGAACTGGTTGTAAACAATTTCTATCCTGTCGAAATCCTTATTTACAAATGATTGCATCAGGTATCCGGCGAAAGGTGAAATGCTTGCAAAATTCAGTTTGTCGAAAAAATCATCATGGCTGGCGAGAACCTTGTAATTCCGTTTTGTGAAATACTCAGTCGCCCTTTTCCCAATTGTAATAATACTTCCGTTGCCGCTGCTGAACTGAACCTTGTATTTCTCTTCAATCCTTGCCACAGCGGCTTTCATGATGTTGGAGTTGAAGGCGCCGCAAAGCCCCCTGTTGGATGCTATGACAACCAGCAAGATCTTCTGCGGATCTCTCAGTTCGGAGAATTTGCTTTCGTTCGAGTTGTCAATGCTCCCGCTCAGGTTTTGCAGCATTTCCCTTAGTTTTGCAGCATATGGCCTCAATTTGATAATTGAATTCTGGGCCCTCCTGAGCTTGGATGCTGCTACCATCTTCATGGCAGAGGTGATCTGCTGAGTCGATTTTACAGATGCAATGCGAATTCTAACTTCCTTAAGACCAGCCATGAGCTTTCCCTATTTCTTGTCTTCGTACTTCTTTGAGATCTCCAAAGCAGCCTGTTCCATAACCTTTGTGTCTTCGTCAAGAAGAAGTCCTTTTCCGAGGTTATCGAGAACATTTTTATGCATGGTTTCCATGAAGTGGAGGTATTCAACCTCAAAATTGATGATATTCCTGATCGGGACATTCCTGAGAAGATTCCTCGTGCCGCAGAATACAATAGCGATCTGTTTGCTTACATGCATTGGGGAATACTGTGGCTGTTTCAGGATCTCAACGTTACGGGCGCCTTTATCGATAACCTGCTTGGTTGCCGCGTCAAGGTCTGAACCGAATTTAGAAAATGCTTCCAGCTCCCTGAATTCTGCCTGGTCGAGTTTGAGTGTGCCGGCAACTTTTTTCATGGATTTGATCTGGGCATTTCCACCTACGCGGGATACCGAAATACCTACGTTGATTGCAGGGCGAATCCCTGCGTTGAACAATCCCGTCTCAAGGAAGATCTGACCATCGGTGATGGAGATTACGTTGGTTGGTATATAAGCCGAAACGTCACCAGCCTGTGTTTCGATGATCGGCAGGGCGGTAAGAGACCCGCCTCCCTTAACCAGGTGTCTGATCGATTCGGGCAGGTCATTCATCTGTTTTGCTATCTCATCTGAAGAAATCACCCGGGCAGCACGTTCAAGCAATCTGGAATGCAAATAAAAAACGTCTCCGGGGTATGCCTCGCGTCCAGGAGGACGGCGGAGAAGCAGTGAAACTTCGCGGTAAGAAACAGCCTGTTTGGAAAGGTCATCATAAATCACCAGTGCAGGCCTTCCGGTATCGCGGAAAAATTCACCGATTGCAGCTCCGGCGAAAGGTGCATAGAACTGCATGGCTGCAGGGTCCGATGCGGTGGCAGATACAATAACAGTATAGGGCAAAGCTCCTTTATCTTCAAGGGTCTTCAGAATGTTTGCAACAGTTGAACCTTTCTGACCGACTGCGACATAAATACAGTAAACCGGCTCCCCTGTATCATAAAAATGTTTTTGGTTGATGATGGTGTCGATGGCAATGGCAGTTTTACCCGTCTGACGGTCACCGATGATAAGCTCACGCTGTCCGCGCCCGATAGGAATCATGGCGTCGATAGCCTTTATACCTGTCTGCAGTGGCTGGTTCACAGGCTGACGGAAAATTACCCCGGGGGCTTTGCGCTCAAGCGGCATCTGGTAAAGCTCACCCTGGATGCTACCTTTGCCGTCGATAGGCTGTCCAAGCGTATTGATAACACGACCAAGCAAACCTTCTCCAACATCAATGGATGCAATCCTCCCGGTGCGTTTAACCTTATCCCCTTCCTTGATATCGAAATAATCTCCGAGAATAACCGCCCCCACATTGTCCTCCTCGAGATTGAGAGCGATACCCATCACACCATTGTTTTCAAATTCAATGAGCTCTCCGGAGCCGACATTGTTCATTCCGTAAATTCTTGCAATGCCGTCGCCTAATGTCAAAACGGTCCCGATCTCTTCAAGTTCGGTCACATTCTCAAAACCGGAAAGTTCCTTTCTCAGAATCGCAGTAACTTCAGCGGGTTTAATGTTTGCCATATCAGATTTCTTTTACATATAAATTAATCCTGGCCAGTCCCTTTCTCATTCTTTCAATCTGCTTGCGGATACTGGCATCATATTGCTTATCGTCCCAGGTCAGTACAAACCCTCCGACCACCGACTCATCTATTTCCTCGATGATATCAAGGTTTGCCGTTGTATAACCGGCCATAACCGTCCTGAGCTTCGTCTTCAGCTCCTCTTTCATAGGGACTGGTGTTGCCACTCTGAGAATAACTATATTATTATACAAATTGTACTGTTCAATGAACTGCAATACCACCTCTGCAATCGTCGATTCCCTCCTTTTTCTTACAAGGAGATCAACAAAAGCGATAGTCAGCTGATTAAATCCTTGCAGGATCTCATTCATCACCACACGTTTTTTACCCGGATTGATAATGGGAGCCTTAAGAAACAGTTTAAGAGCCTTGTTTTCCCTTATAAGTTCTGCAAGATTTTTCATATCACCGTAAACCACTTCAAGGACCTTCTGCTCCAAAGCCAGATCGAAAAGGGCTTTCGCATAACGTTCGGCGATCAGTGTAACGTTCATCTGGGTAATCTTAGTTTAGCTTTATTTCATCAAGAAGCTGGCGCGCAAAATCTTCCTGTTTTTTAGGATCTGAAAGCTCCCGCCTGAGTAACTTCGTTGCAACTTCAATTGAAAGCTGTCCCACTTCGTTCTTAAGCTCGGTGAGAGCCGACATTTTTTCATTCCTTATATTTTCAAGAGCACTGGCAGTAATATGTCCTGCTTCTTCGCTTGCTTTTGCACGTGCTTCCTCAATGATCTTTTCCTTGATCTTCCTTGCCTCATTCAGAATATTATCCCTTTCGTTCTTTGCTTCAGCCAGTAACAGCTCGTTACTGAACTTAAGCTGCTTCATTTCTTCTTTTGCCCTGTCGGCGGATGTGAGAGCGTCGGTGATCGCATCTTCACGGTCTTTCAAGGCTTTGAGAATGGGGATCCAGGCAAATTTCTTCAGGAGAAAAAGCAGGGCCAGGAAGACCAGGGTCATCCAGAAAATAAGGCCCAATCCGGGGGTTATCAGTTCCATAATTTGTTCTTTTATCGTTTAATTAAGGTTTTTTACGATACGACCAACCGTCGTACCGTAAAAAACCTGCCGCTGTCTTTAGATGAAAAGGATCAGAAGACAAACGACGATAGCAAAAAATGCTACTCCTTCGACGAGAGCGGCAGCGATGATCATGTTTGAACGGATGTCGCCTACTGCTTCCGGCTGGCGTGCAATGGATTCAAGAGCGGCTCCACCGATCTTACCGATACCGAGTCCGGCACCGATAACGGCGATCCCTGCTCCCAAACCTGCACCCATTTTCGCAACCGCTGCAAAACTGCCAGCGATCTGAAGTAAAATTGCTAAAAGAGCCATGATGTTTGTATTAAGGGTTACTACTAGATTTACGATTTACGAAGTATGATTTACGAATTAATGATGTTCGGGTTCAATGGTGGCGAGGCCGAAATACAGGGCCGAAAGCAATGTGAAAACATAAGCCTGGATAAGGGCTACAAGTAATTCCAGCAGGTTCATAAAGATCATAAAGGCAACTGAAACAACCGAAACCCCATAACCGACGGCAACATTTATTGCCCCGAATATAAAGATCAGGCTTACAAAACCCAGTGCAATGATATGCCCGGCGGCAATATTCGCAAAGAGTCGGACCATAAGAACAAAGGGTTTTGTAATCACACCAATGATCTCAACAACCGGCATCAGGGGGATTGGAAGCTTCAGCCACCAGGGAACCCCGGGTGTGTTAATAATATCAACCCAGTAATGTTTGTTCCCGTTTACGGTTGTCAACACAAACGTAAATACCGCCATGACCATGGTTACTGCTATATTTCCTGTAACATTTGCCCCTCCCGGAAAGATCGGAATAAGGCCAAGAATGTTGTTGAGGAAGATGAAGAAAAATATTGTGAGAAGATATGGCATATACTTCTCGTACTTCTTTTCACCTATTGAACTCTTTGCAATGTCATCCCTGATGAAAATAATAAGCGGCTCAAGCGCCGACTGCATTCCTTTGGGAGCTTTATTGATATTCCTGGCATAAGCCCTTGCAACTGAAATAAAAATAAACAGCATCAGCAAAGCGCTGATCATTATGGCAAGTACTGTTTTCGTTATGGAAAAGTCATATACCCTGGGGCCTCCCGGAGCCGGATTAGTTCTTACGATCTTCCCTTTTTGGGGGCCTTCGAGAGGCAGGCTGAAGCCCAGGTATGAGCGGCCTTCATTATGGAACCTTGTAGAACAAAAAGTGTACAGCTTTCCGTCATAATAAAGAATAACGGGCAGGGGGATCATCAGCTCAAAATGACCAATTTCAAGGATATGCCATTCGTGATTGTCGACCACATGCTCCATGATCATGTCCCCGGCATTGAATTTCTCTGATCCCTTTTCTTTCGATTCTTTACCAGCCCCTGCACTGTCAGCTGCAGGAATGAGGTTTACACCTTCTTGCGAGCTTGCAAATAACGGTCTGGAGGTTAAAAGAATAAAACAGGAAAAGATTAACAATGACCTGAGTATGAAACCTGAAATTGCCGGGAAATGTCTTCTCATTGTTCGCCTGTAATCAAAACTGCAATTTTAAGAAATTTTCTGGTGCAATACCTATTTTTTGCGCAAGGGATTGTTTACATAAAGGACGGCGGTCTGGTCAATCCCGGCATAAATCTGCATTGCTCCATAGTTTTCCCATTGTTCTGTGTCATAGTAAACTATGATGGGGACAAGATCATGAAAAAAAGCTTTGCCGTTGGCATCGGTATACAAAGAATTAATCCAGATATGATTCCTGAGATTTTGATAGCTCGTAGCTATATATGTCAATTGGTTAGGAACCGGCAGATTGGTCACATAATCAACCACCATGACCGTTATTGTGCCGGTTTCAGGGTTTTTGGAGGTACATCCTGAAAACAGTATCAGCCATGAAAATGTTAATGCACTTAGAATGGCAAAAAAACTTTTACGCATACATGATTATTTAAATAACAAAATACTATATACTTTTTTGATTCGTTTATTGTATTGAATTCCATTACAATAATACATATTTTATATGCTTGTGCAAAGGTAGAAATTTTTTTAGGAAGTGCAAGTCTTTTGTGTAACCTTTGACCCATTTCCTCGTCTTAATGTTCCGATCATATGAAATATACTAATTTTGAGGTTCCCAAACCTTGCTAAACAAAAAAACCAAACGCAATGCGGGTAACAAAGATCTTTAAGGCGGGCACGATTGCTCTGACCTTTCTATTGATGGTTTCTTTCCAGTCCGGGGCACAGAAGGTCTGGACACTTGAAGACTGTATTAACTATGCCCTTGAGAATAACCTGGATATCCAGAAACAGATCACCTATGTTGAATCCTATAAGGCCAACCTCACCCAGAGTGCGATTTCAATGCTGCCAAACCTGAATGCCAGCGGAACGAATTACTGGAACTTCGGACAGACGATTGACCAGTATACCAATACATTTGCCACTACAACGGTCAGGTCCAACAACTTCTATATTGCCAGTAATATGGTCCTTTTCAATGGTCTGACAAAATTCAATACTGTAAAGCAAAACCAGCTCCTTGTCATGGCAGGCCAGTATGACGTTGACGTAAGGAAAAATAATATTTCACTGGCGGTGGCCGGATATTACCTTGACATCCTTTTCAATTCGGAATTGCTTGATGTAGCCAATGAGCAGCTTCGCATCACCAAACTCCAGGTTGAACGTATACAGAAAATGGTTGAAGCCGGTTCGTCAGCCAGGGGAGATCTCCTGAACATCACAGCCCAGAAAGCTACCGAGGAACTCACCCAGGTTCAGACCGCCAACCAGCTCAGCATTTCTTATCTTTCGCTGCAGCAGGTGATCGACTACCCGGTTTCTAAGGACTTCCATGTTGAAAAACCAAACCTTAAACCTGTTGAAGCCCCTAAACAGCCGGTTACTGCCGATATCATTTATGAGCATGCAATTAAAGACAGGCCCGAGATCAAAGCTGCCGAGCTACGCGTACAAGCGGCCCAGAAACAACTTGCAATCGCCAGGGGTGTAATCACTCCCACCTTGTCGGTCAGCGGATCCTGGGGAACAGGTTATTCAGGCGCTGCAAGGGAGATCGACCCCAATGTCAACCCCACAATATCATCGTATAAGATGGGCATAACAGAGCTTTCAAGGGATACGGTTTTGGGATACCAGCTTAATTATGCCACCCGCGTAAAGTCATTTGGCGACCAGCTAAAGACAAACAATAACCAGAGTGTTGGCTTCAGCCTGAGTATTCCGATTTTTAACGGATGGCAGGGCCGGACAAACATCACCCAGGCAAAAATCGCAAAAACACAAGCCGAAATCGACCTTGATATTGAGAAAAGGTCCCTGCGTAAACTTATTGAACAGGCCTATGCAGATGCAGTCGCCTCGCTGCAGAAGTTCAACTCTTCCAGTGACAAAGTTAACGCCCAGACTGAATCCTTTAAGTACAGCCAGCAAAAATTCGATGTCGGATTATTGACATCTTTCGATTACAACAACAGTAAAAAGGATCTTACAAAAGCCGAATCGGACCTTCTCCAGGCCAAATATGACTTTATTTTCAAAACAACCATTCTTGATTTCTACATGGGGAACCCGATCAGGATCGTGCAGTAAAAGATTGATTATCATATATTAATATCCGTTTCATGAGCCCGAAAAAATCCAACAAAAAACTATGGATCATACTTGCCGCCGTTGCTGTCATCGCAGTAATCGTGGTAATAGCCGTACTAAAAGGGAAAGGCAGCGACATCCAGAAAATTTCGACTGAGAAAGTAATAAAGCGTACTATCATCCAGACAGTATCTTCAAACGGCAAGATCCAGCCTGAAAAAGACATTAAGATAAGCCCGTATATTTCAGGTGAGGTTGTTGAACTTACCGTGAAAGAAGGTGAACAGGTTAAGAAAGGCGACTTACTGGCAAAAATCGATCCGGAAATCTATATTTCGGCCTTTGACCAGAGTGAAGCTTCTCTGAATACCCAGAAAGCCAACCTGGCAAACTCAAGAGCCCGTCTGGCGCAATCGAAGGCTACCTTTGAAAACTCAAGGCTTACCTTCGAACGCCAGGAAAAGCTGTTCCAGCAGAATGTCATTTCAAAAGCCGAATATGACCAGGCAAAAGCTTCTTTCCAGGTCGCAACTGCACAGGTTAATGCAGGAGAGCAGGACATCAATGCCTACGAATTCATGGTTAAGAATTCCGAGGCTGCACTTAAAAGATCAAGGGAAGACCTTAACCGTACTGCTATCTTCGCCCCCAACGACGGTACTGTTTCCAAACTTGGTGTTCTGAAAGGCGAACGGGTTACAGGGGCATCCCAGTTCTCGAGCGGAACCGAGATCATGCGTATTGCCAACCTCAATGAAATGCAGGCCCTGGTTGAGGTCAATGAAAACGATATCGTAAGAGTGAGAATGGGAGATACGGCACTTATTGAAATTGACGCTTATCTGAACCGCAAATTCAAGGGGCTTGTTACCGAAATAGCCACTTCAGCCAATACCACCGGAGTGAGCGTTGACCAGGTCACCAACTTTAATGTGAAGATCCATCTGATTAAGGAGTCTTACCAGGATCTGCTTGACCCTGCAAGGCCTGACTTTTCTCCTTTCCGCCCTGGCATGTCATGTACTGTTGAGATACAGACCGAAACTGCTGTTAATGTGCTTTCGGTTCCGATCCAGGCGGTTACAACAAGGATTGCAAAAGACAGCCTCGACAAGTTAAATGAGAAAACCCAGAAAACCAGGGATGATGGAGATGATAAGACCATTATCGTCAGCACCAAGAAAAAGTCTGATGAGGTGAAGGAATGTGTTTTCAGGTATGTTGACGGCGTTGCCAAAAAGGTTGATGTTAAAACCGGGATACAGGATAACACAAACATCCAGATCCTTTCAGGACTGAAGGACGGTGACGAAGTCATCATTGCCCCTTATTCACTTGTTTCCAAAACTCTCAAGGATGGGGACAAGGTGAAAAAGGTCGACAAGAAAGATCTTTTTGAAAAGGAAAAATAGCCTATGGGCTCCATCCTTTGTCTTGAAACCTCCTCCCGGGCCTGTTCTGTGGCCGTGGGCCTTGACGGGGTTATCCTCAGTTGTTGTGAGTCTGAACAGGAGAATGCCCATTCTTCACAGCTTAATGCTCTGATAGAAGCTGCCCTTTCCGAAGCCCGGATTGAGCTCCCGGCAATTGATGCGTTTGCCATAAGTATGGGCCCGGGCTCATACACGGGTTTAAGAATAGGGGTTGCAGCGGCAAAAGGGTTCTGCTACTCCCTCGATAAACCCCTGATGTCAGTTTCAACACTCAAATCCCTTGCTTACAGCATGCGTGAAATGACAGGCGACAGGGAATCCCTTCTATGCCCCATGCTTGATGCCCGCAGGATGGAAGTATATACTGCATTGTTTGATTGGAACCTCAATGAAATCTGCCAGGTTACAGCAGAAATCATTACGGAAGATTCCTTTGCAGAATACCTTTCAAACACCAAAATAATCTTTGCAGGTGAAGGTTCTGCCAAATGCAAAACCCTGATCGCTCATCATAAACATGCATTTTTTATCGACGACCTGAAGCTTTCCGCAAGGTTTTTATACCCACTGGCCCTGGAAAAATTCAATGCTGCCCGGTTTGAGAACCTGGCTTATTTCGAACCGTTTTACCTGAAAGATTTTGTTGCAGGAAAACCCAGGGTCAGGGGACTTCATTAATGAATGTCGTTCGGCGAAGCCGTAATGAACACCATTAAAATGAACAATTTCGTAAATAATATCGAACATTGAATGTCGAATGTTGAACGAATTCGAAATTCAATATTCGTTATTCAATATTCGACATTCCTTTTTTACCTTTGCTGCATGTCTGCTCCTTCCTACAAGCGTTTCATGACCCGCACCGTCGATATAGGCGGTGTGCCTATGGGTGGCAATTACCCGGTGAGGGTACAGTCGATGACAAATACCAACACCCTTGATACCCGTGCTACTGTTTCACAGGCTATCAGGATGATAGAAGCAGGATGTGAGTATGTGCGTATAGCAGTACCCGGCATTAAGGAAACTGAAAACCTGAGGAACATCAGGAAGAAACTCGGTAATGAGGGGTATAATACCCCCATTATTGCCGACGTTCATTTTAACCCTGCAATAGCCGAACTGGCTGCACGTTTAGTTGAAAAAGTGAGGATCAATCCAGGGAACTATATCGATAAAAAAGGAAGGATGCAGGATGCAGGTTACTGGATGGATGACATCAATTATCAAAGGGAACTGCAGATTATTGCCAACCGGCTTGAGCCTTTGTTGAGGATTTGCATAGAAAACGGTACAGCGCTCAGGATCGGGGTCAATCATGGCTCTTTGTCAGAGAGGATCAGGACAAGATATGGCGACACTGCCCGGGGAATGGTCGAATCGGCCATGGAATTCGCCCAAATCTGTGATCATTCTGGTTTCAGGAACCTTGTTCTTTCGCTTAAGGCCAGCAACACCAGGGTGATGATACAGTCGAACCGGCTCCTTGTAAAGGCTATGAAGATCGCCGGATTTGATTTTCCCCTGCATCTTGGAGTAACCGAAGCCGGGGCCGGGGAGGATGGGAGGCTTAAATCTGCCATCGGGATTGGCAGCCTGCTTGCCGACGGCATAGGGGATACCATCAGGGTTTCGATCACCGAAGACCCGGAATTCGAGATCCCGGTTGCCTACGGAATATTGCAGGCAACAGGAGTCAGGATCACCAGGACCGAATTCATTTCCTGTCCTTCATGTGCCCGCACCTTGTTCAACATACAGGATGCCGTGGAAAATGTAAAAGCTGCAACTTCCCATCTCAAAGGACTCAAGATCGCGGTAATGGGATGCATCGTCAACGGCCCTGGGGAAATGGCCGATGCAGATTACGGATATGTTGGAGGAGCAAAGGGGAAAGTGATGCTTTACAAAGGAGGAGAGGCAGTGTGCAAGAACATCCCTGAGAAAGAAGCAGTGAAGGAACTCATCAACCTTATCAAAGAAAACGGGCATTGGGTCGATCCTGCCTGTAAACCTTAGCCCGAAATAACCCTTAATCCCAGCGGAATAATATCAAAGGTAAAAGGAGTATGCCCAAGGGATTCACCGTCGGCTTCCATATAAATTTTCCCCGTTGACCGTATCCTGATGTGTTTGCCCCTGAATGTGGCTACAAAGGGAAGGTTCACAAGCGAACCGTCATATAAACGATGGGCATGCTGAAAAACCTTGTATTTCTTCGTTTTCTTAATTAGTGTGACATCCAGGAGCCCGTCGTCAGATACAGCATAGGGAACCTGCATCATCCCTCCTCCGCTGTATTTGCAGATCCCTACATTCATCGAAAATATCTCACCTTTAAAAACTGTGGAGCCGTCAACTTCAATGACCGCATCCAAAAAGGAGTACTGGAAAAGACTTGTGAAGATAAAATAAAAATAAGTGAGCGGACCTCCCCTGCCCTTTTCTTTAACCATATTGGTTTTCTTGGCCACCAGGGCATCATAACCCATCCCGGCTACATTAACGAAATAACGCGGTTCATCCTTGTCATGGTAAAAATGAACCACTTTCCCGACATCCTGCAAAACTGTCTTTTCCTGCATCAGGACTCCGAGGGCTCCCGGATAATCAAAGGGGACATTGAAATTCCTGCACCAGTCGTTACCAGTGCCTACCGGGATCATTCCTACAATAAGGTCGGTGGTGGAGACAGCCTTTTGTGAGAAGATTCCGTTGACCACTTCATTCAATGTACCGTCGCCCCCAACAACAGCAATCCGCCTGAATCCCTGGCTTATCCCTTCAATGGTAAGTTCGCTGGCATGTCCCCGTCCGTTCGTCAGAACAGTCTGGTGAGCAATTCCGGATTCCAGTATGAGTTTTTCGATCTTTGGCCAGTCCCTGATGCCTTTCCGGCTTCCGGCGTTAGGATTGACTATGAACAACCATTTCCGGGAAAATTCAGCCATAGGCGTTAATGTTTGTAACAATAGCGAGGCAAGATAAATCTTTTTGCAGTAATTTTAGCAATTAAATTGATTCCTATGTTACCATTGAACCGGCTAATATTGATCGTTATTGCCTGCTTTCTGTTCCCGGAGCTTGCCTTGTCCCAGCAAAGCGATACAACTTCCAATACCCTGAAGTACTTTAATAAGACTGAATTCGGAGTGTCCTTTGGGCTGGGCTCATTCCCCAATAATATAGTCAACGGCAGTACTTTAAAAGTAAAAAACGACGAAATAATTGCAACTCTTCAGACTGTGAACGGCATTATGTATAATAACCGCTGGCTGCTCGGGGTAAGTTTAGGAGTTGAAAAATGGAGATACGGACTATTCTGGCCTATCTATGGTTACCTGGGATATAATTTCAAGCGTACCGATAATACATTTTTTGCTAATATCTACATGGGGTACGGACTGGGGACGAGGTACTCCTATGGCGGTATTGACAGTAATCCTTCATATGTCGCTCAGGGTACCGGCGCCTTCGCTTTAATGATTGGAGTAGGATATAAAATGAAAGTTAGTAAAAAACTTAAATTCGGATACGAGGTTTTTTACAAATATCAGGCAGTGAATTCAAGCTACTATAATTATTATACTGCTCAGAAAGGAGATTCTACAATAACCGTCAGAAGTCTTATCAGCAATAAAACCGGACTGAGTTTTGTCGGCTTCAAGATCGCTATCTTCTTCCCCTGATCCCATTCTTTTCATTTTTTTAATCCCGGCAATCAAATCCGGTCATACTCCTTTCGTCCGAAGAGCAGAAAGCAGTAGAAAAATGAAAAGAATGTCACACCCATCTGGGATTCCAGGGTGTCTTCTGTCATCATCGACAAGGTTCCAATGATCATAAACACCAGGAAGAAGTAGTCGGTAAATCCCCTGAGTTTAAAGGCGGGATAAAACAAAGCTAGCAGGAACCAGAGGAATCCAAACAATCCGAACCCCACAAAAATTGAAAGAAACTGGTTATGCGACCTCCATCTCTGATCGGGGGGGAGTTTGGAGTTCATCTTTACATACTCCTGCTGAAATGCTTCATTCATATCGCCTGTGCCCACCCCTGTGAGCCAGTTCTCACCGATAATGCCTACGGAAGCTTTCCAGAATTCTATCCTTTGCATCAGGGTATACCCGGTGGGATCCCCGTTACGTTTATACATATCATATCCCCTTAAAAGCTCATAGATCCTTGGCCTCATGCTGAAAGATTCAAGGAAAAGATAGTTGGGCACACCCCGTTCAACCGCGAGTATTTCGTCATCTCTGAGTGCATTCACTCCGTCAGCATCCTTGCGGAGGTTTTTTGATGTCAGATAACGGATCAGCGTATGCTCAATCTTTACACCGCTGAGGCTTGCGCTGTCGTAAGAGATCCGGCTCCGTTTATTCCAGGCTTCCCTGATCTCCCCGAACTGGCAGTAAATGTAAAGGTAGTTACCGTTTTCGGTGAGATCTGAAGTCCTGTTATGTACGTATGGATTGCCACTGGAAGTAAGACTGTCGAGACGGGTTTTATCAATCGGATTTACCGTATAATACTCCCTGACGACCCTGTTCACATAAAATGTTGCACAAGCGGCAACTACGATCATCACCGCAGCCAGGAGCATCTTGAGGCCTGGCCGTTTTTGCCTGAACACAAGAATCGGTAAAAGTATCATTGCAGAAATGGCAAAAACGGCCAGGCCCGTAAATGACCTGCTGTAAAAAATATAAATGACGAACCAGGCAGATACCATTAAAAACAAAAGCTTGCTCCATAACGGAAATGACTTCCTCAAAACAAACCAGGCCATGATAAAAAGTCCAAGCGCAAGTTCCAGTCCGAGGATAATATGTGAAACATTTCTTGAAACATCCCTGATGTCAACATACTTCAGATGGTAGATCTTCCAGGAATACATCAGTGTTCCAACCAGGAGCGCCAGGAGGAAAAGAAAAAGATAGGCATTGTAAAGCTTCCGCCCCAGGGGTTTTGAAGTCCCGATAAAAAGAGGGATCAGAAAGATGGGAGCCTTTGTCCTGAGATCCTTAATGGCATAATCGAAATCGGTTGTAAAAATAAGCCCCGCGACATGCAGAAGGTAAATCGATAAAAAAACCAGGGCAGGCTTATTTTCATAAAGCTCGCGAAATCCCTTTCCAATCCCTTTAAAAACAAGGTACACCGAATATGGAAATGCCAGGCAAACAGCAGCAAAGCCTGAATGTCCTTTCAGAAAACTCCCAAGCTCTTTATACTCATACCTCTGAACGATCCAGGTAACGGTCAGAATCATCTGGGACATGCTGATCACATATTTCGAAAACGGAAGCATGGCGACCAGTCCAGCCAGGGCTAACAAATACCAGAACCTGCAAAAATCCACAAAGGATATTCTCATACGTTTCAGGCAAAGAACTTTGCCCTGCCTTTCTTCAGCTTTGTTTTGAAAATAAAAAATGAATCTCCGCCCCGGATGTCAATACGCTTAACCTCAAACTTCTCCCTCAACGGAAACGGATTAACCTTGTTCCCAATCCGGAAAGCAAATTCAAGGCCGGTCTTACCAAACATTTCAAACATTTCCTTTTTCAGTGCGGGGTCTTTCCTTGGATATGCGCCATACGGATACGCAAGCGCATTTATATAAGGGATTTTGTAAAACTCCAGGGTCTGCCTGCAGTTGGCAAGGTCTTCCTTCATATCCTCAATATCCATTTCATTATAGGAAC
Organism: Bacteroidota bacterium; assembly: GCA_037134895.1. Taxonomy (GTDB): domain Bacteria; phylum Bacteroidota; class Bacteroidia; order Bacteroidales; family FEN-979; genus CAIRDP01. The sequence continues at coordinate 36,448 of JBAXLI010000014.1, read as the reverse complement.
GGTGAAGAAAAGAATGCAAGGCAATTTCAATATGCTGATTTCTCGAAATCTTTTGCAGAGTTTCGGCTGTCATCACACTGATGCCGCCATCGTCCCAAAGATTCGATTTCCCAATGAACGCCCCGGGAACAAACACAACTGCGTTCAAGTCATATCGCTCAAGCAGAGGCAGAAGTTTTGTTTCAATGCTTTGGTAAGCATCATCGAATGTAATCAAAACCGACTTCTTTGGAAGTCTCCCGCCTTCATTCACCAGGTTTCTCAGCTGCTTCAGCGACATACATGCATACCCTTTTTCCTTAAGGTACATAAACTGAAAGTCAAGCCTGTCGGCCGGGATGCTTAATCCATCGGCAAGTCCATCTGAAATATTATGGTACATGAGCACCGGCAGTCCCTTTGAAGGCGGGATCAGCAAGCTGTATTCAACAGTCAGGTAACCAGCTGCAATGAAAAACAAAACAGGAATCAGGATCTCTAAAACGTTCATTTTTTTCTCTGAAGTTCAGCTGTTTTTGCAAGTTTCAGGCTGGCGTAGAATGCCGACAGCCAGGACCAGATGAAGCCCGGGAAACCGTCGAGAATTCCTCCTTTGATGATATAATGCGTAAAAAAACTCAAAGGGAATTTCAGTGCAATTTCCAGTCCTGAATAATGTTTCCCCTTTTTTACCAGTCCTTCTGCTGCCTGGGAAGTGTAGATATTTATCTTTTCAATATGATGGCGGATATCCCTGTACGAATAATGAAGTATGCGGTTCCTGAGCCTTCCCGTAGAGCCGGAAGTGACAATGCCTTCATGAACCGGGGTGTTGGTGAATTTTCCGGTCTTCCTGTTGAAGAGCCTCAGGTGAGTCTCATGTCCCACTCCGCTGTGTTTCAATATTTTTCCCATGTAAACAAGAGAAAACGGGATAATGTACGCGTCGAATGGCAGGTCGTCTGCAGTTGAAATTTCTTTCAATTCAGCCTGCAGTTCATCTGATACCACCTCATCCGCATCAACAGACAAAACCCAGTCACTGGAAGCCTGGTCAACGGCGAATTGTTTCTGGTTCCCATATCCGTCAAATTCCCTCTGAAACACCCTGCAGCCATAATTGCGGCATACCTCGGCCGTATGGTCGGCCGACATGGAATCTACCACCACGATGTCAGCAGCAAATGATTTAAGGGAATCAAGACAGCGAAGGATCTTGTCCTCTTCGTTTTTCGCTATGATCACTGCTGATATCGCCGGCATATTTTATTCTTCAATACTAAACCTGTCCCAGTCCATCCCCAGGGTGAATGAATCCCTGTAGAGCTCCAGGTCCTTCATTGACAAATTCACAATGTTCACAGCCTCTTCACCTTCGGGGACTGATGATAATATGTTTCCCTTGGCATCAACTGCCATGGAATCTCCCGAATGCCAGGTTCCGTTCCCGTCTTTGCCTATCCTGTTAACACCGATACAATAAACCTGGTTCTCCATCGCCCTGGCCGCGATCAGCGTTTTCCAGACATTTGACCTGGTTGCAGGCCAGTTGGCAATGAATACAATCACATCATACTCATACTTTCCCTCAGAGTATGTATTCTTGCTCCAGACCGGGAACCTGAGGTCGTAACAAACAAGGGGCCTGATCTTCCACCCTTTCACCTTAACCACAAGTCGTTCATTGCCCCCGTTGATGATCCTGTACTCCTCACTTAAACGAAACAGATGCCTCTTGTCGTATATCTCGCATTTTCCATTTGGATGTGCAGCAATTAGCCTGTTGACGAACCCTCCTTCGGCTTTTATCAGCAAACTCGCCATGATCACAGCTTTGAATTCTTTTGACTTCCTCTTCAGATAGTTCACACCCGGTCCATCCATCTCTTCGGCAAACCGTTCAGGATTTATAGAAAACCCTGTGTTGAACATTTCTGGAAGTATAATCAGGTCTGCATCTTCCTGTATTTTTGCAAAATGCTCATCAAACCGTTTCAGGTTCTCCGTTTTTTCTTCCCAGCTAAGCCCTGTCTGAATGTACGCTACTCTTAAATCCTGCATGGTGAGATGATTGAAATTCAGGGTAAAATTAAAAAGATATGCATTGTCGTGGGTAAAAATTTTAATTTTGCCGTTGATTAAAACTCGATTTTATGAAAACCATTGATGATTTCAATTTTGCAGGTAAAAAGGCGCTTATCAGGGTTGATTTTAATGTACCTCTGGATGCCCAGTTCAACATAACCGATACCACAAGGATCGAAGCCACTATCCCGACAATAAACAAAATACTCAACGATGGAGGATCAGTGATCCTGATGTCCCACCTGGGGAGGCCAAAAGGCGGTCCTGAAGATAAATTTTCCCTTAAACACCTCGTTCCCTACCTTTCGTCAAAACTTAACCGCCCTGTTCAGTTTGCCGATGACTGCATCGGTGAGTCAGCAAAAACCCTGGCCGCCAACCTGAAGCCGGGAGATGTGCTGCTTCTCGAAAACCTACGCTTTTACAAGGAAGAGGAGAAGGGTGACGAGGCCTTTGCCGGGAAGCTGGCCAAACTTGGAGATCTGTATGTGAACGATGCATTCGGAACAGCCCACCGTGCCCATGCCTCCACAGCCATCATTGCCATGTTCTTTCCCGAAACAAAGATGTTCGGCTATGTTATGGGAAGCGAAATCCTGAATCTCGATAAATGTGTTAAAAATGCACAACGGCCTTTCACTGCAATCCTGGGGGGAGCCAAGGTCTCGACCAAGATCGAGATCATCAACCACCTGATGGACAAGGTCGACAACCTGATCATTGGCGGGGGCATGATGTTCACCTTTATCAGGGCCCTGGGCGGTGAGACCGGCGCTTCCCTGGTTGAAGACGAATACATCGAACTGGCAAAGAATATCATAGAAGGAGCTAAATCACTGGGAGTGAACCTGTATATCCCTCCTGATGCAATCATCGCCGATGCCTTTTCGAATGATGCAAACAAAAAGCTTTCCAGCGCTTACGATATTCCCCTGCCCTGGCTGGGCCTCGATATCGGTCCTGCCGCAATTCTGAAATTCAGGCATGTGATCGAAAAATCTTCCACAATCCTATGGAACGGTCCTATGGGTGTGTTCGAGATGAATAATTACGAGGAAGGCACTAAAAGCATCGCTCTTGCTATTGCCGATGCAACTGCAGCAGGCTCGTTTTCACTGATAGGCGGAGGGGATTCGGTAGCAGCTATTAACAAGTACGAATTGGGCGACAAAGTCAGTTACGTATCCACCGGTGGAGGTGCCATGCTTGAGTACATCGAAGGAAAGGAACTGCCGGGAATTAAAGCCATCCTGGATTAAGCAGAAACCATTAACCTGCTTTACTTCTGATCTGCTTTCTTCTGTTCATCCCCGAAAAGAGAGAAATGAAGGCTTGTTCCCGTGGATGTCATTATCCTGGGAAAGACTCTTTCAACCGTGTTCATGCTAAAAGATTCTTTCTTCTCTTCGGGGGTAATCCATTTTTGCTTTTTGTCGGCCGAATACACGATAAACAGGATAATGCTTGCAACAAGCACCCCCTTCACCAGTCCTAGCAAACCACCAGCCAGCTTGTTAAAGACCCCCATCCCCACAACATCCACTATCTTTTCGACGACCCTGGCAACAATAAGCACCAGAATGGCCACCACGAGGAAGGTTATCACAAAGGAGAGTATTGGCAGCCAGGTTTTTGAAGGATGAAAATTATCCTGGAGAAGTCCCTGGACAAAATTCGAGAAATTGACAGCAAGGTAGATCCCCAGGATCAGGGCAATCAGGGAAGCCAGGCTGATGATAAATCCCTTACGGAACCCGTTGATCACAAAAAGGGCAATAAAGCCCAGGACCAGCACATCGAAAAAATTCATTTCCTGATCCTTTTTGTTAATTCAGTTCCGAAAACAAAATCATTAAGTTCCTGGTTTCCCATATGAAGTATCTCTTCTTTGTTCCCCGACCACCATATCTGGCCCTGATAGATAAATTCGATGGAATCCCCTATCGAAAGCACTGAATTCATGTCATGGGTGTTGACAATGGTTGTGATCCCGTATTCATAAGTAAGTTCCTGGATCAGCAGGTCGATGAGATTTGATGTAATTGGATCTAATCCAGAATTTGGCTCATCACAAAATAAATATTTCGGGTTCATCACGATAGCCCTCGCAATGGCAACACGCTTTTTCATTCCCCCGCTGAGCTCAGAAGTCATAAGCTTGTTTCTGTTTTCCAGGTTCACCCGTTTCAATACAAAATTCACCCGTTCAAGTTTTTCTTCCATGGGCTGATTGGTGAACATGTTCAAAGGGAACATCACATTTTCCTGAACATTCATGGAATCAAACAATGCGGCACCCTGGAACAACATGCCCAGTTCCTGCCTTATCTCCTTTCTCTGTTCAATGGTCATTGCCGAGAAGTTCCTTGCATCGTAAAGGATTTGTCCGTCATCAACCTCAAAAAGGCCAACCAGACATTTCATCAGCACGGTCTTGCCTGAACCACTCTGGCCTATGATCAGATTTGTTTTGCCCGGATGAAACCTGCACGAAACATTCCTGAGCACATGGTTCTCACCGAAATATTTATTGATATTTCTTGCTTCGATCATCCCAGAAGGAGTTGAGTGAGGACAAGGTTAAACAGTATGACCACGATACTGCTCACGACAACGGCCTTCGTGCTTGCCTGGCCCACTTCAAGAGCCCCGCCCTCCGTCTGGTACCCGAAAAATCCCGATACTGTGGCAATGATAAACGCAAAACAAATCGTTTTGGTCAGGGCATAAAAAATCACATATGCCTGAAAATCAATCTGTATTCCATGAATATAATCATGCATGGTAACTAGTTTCGAAAAGACCATTGCTCCTAATCCTCCAATGATGCCAAGCCACATGCTGAAAACAATTAACACCGGGTTAATGAGTAAAAGGGCAACTACCTTTGGAAAGATGAGGTAATTTGCAGAATTAACACCCATGATCTCCAGCGCATCGATTTGTTCAGTTACCCTCATAGTTCCAATTTGTGAAGCTATGCGTGATCCCACTTTTCCTGCCAGGATAAGACTGATCACCGTAGGGGAAAACTCAAGGAAAATAGACTGGCGTGTTGTCCAGCCGACCATTGACATAGGAATAAAGGGGTTGTCGATATTATAAGCAGTCTGGATGGCAACAACGGCCCCCATAAACGTCGAGATAAAGGCAACAATGCCAATTGAATCAACTCCGAGCTGGTCGATCTCGAATAATAAAGCCTGCCAAAAAAGTCTTCCTTTCTGCGGCCTGGTGAAAACGCGCCGCATCAGCAGTACATAACTTCCGATTGTTGAGATTGGTCTTAACATAAATCCAGTGCTAAGATACCATTTTTATCAAAATTAGCGTTTTAATGAAACAACAGCTTAATTCTACTGTTAATAACTATATGCATAAGGCCTTCATGCGGATACTGATTTTCTTGATTTTTGCATCTATGATGGTATTTGTGATATCCTCATGTTCTTCACAGCGTTACCCTTCCCGTTCCAAACCCAAACACCCGAAAAATTGCAACTGCCCTCAATTCGGCTATTTGAGCGCTCCCCCGATAAACGCTACCTCCTGACCCCAGAAAAGATTTCAGGTATGTTCGGGAAGCATATCCCTGCTGCAGCCATGGATATGCTGATCGTTTGCCTTCAGGGGCATTACCTTGACTGCAGGATCACCCGAAAGCGCTCTACCAAAACAGGTGATTTCAGGCAGGCTGGGAAAGGACAGCCATCGAAGATCACGGTCAACGGGGACTTGAATCAGTATGCTTTCCTGCTTACGCTGATCCATGAGATTGCACACTTCTTTGTATACCTTGATACCGAGAAAGCCAATTTTTTCCTTATCCGAAAACATCGTCCCAAACCCCACGGGCCTCAGTGGAAAAAGCGTTTTACAGGCCTGATGCAGCCTTTCATAAGCATGAATATATTTCCGGCTGAGATTGAACAGGCTCTTGCCGAATACTTCAGGGACCCTAAAGCTTCTTCCTCGGCCGACAGCCGGCTGAACAGGCTTTTACAGGCCCACGACCCTCCGGGGGATCATATCAGGATAAGTGAACTGCCTGAAGGAGAGCTGTTTAAAATTGGTTCCGGAAGAATGTTCATCAAGCTAGACCAACTCAGGAAACGCTATCGCTGCCAGTGTTTTAAGACTGGCAGGATGTATCTTTTTAGTCCTGAAGCTATGGTTTTACATATAAAAATTCAGAAGGAAGAAAAAGTATTGTAATTCGTCGGGATAATAATTATGTTTGCAATAGAAAGTTCGTACCATGGCAAAATCGAAGCATAATTTTTGTGTTATTATGGCCGGCGGAATAGGCGCCCGTTTCTGGCCCATGAGCAGGACCAGCCATCCCAAACAATTCATTGATATTCTTGGCACGGGTGAGACCCTGATCCAGCAAACTTTCAGGAGATTCAAGAAAATCTGCCCAAAGGAGAACATTTACGTTGTGACCAACGAAATTTACTTTGACCTCGTACACCAGCAGGTCCCCGAAATGCTGCCCGACCAGATTCTTCTCGAACCTTCGAGGCGTAATACTGCTCCCTGTATTGCCTATGCCAACTACCGCATCCTTGACCGGGATCCCGAGGCCCGTATCGTGGTGGCCCCGTCAGATCATATCATCCTTAAAGAAGATGTGTTCGTTGCCAATATCAAATCTGCTCTTGAAGCGGTTTCTGAGAACGACTGGCTCCTGACCCTGGGGATCAAACCCAGCAGGCCCGATACCGGTTACGGCTATATACAGTTCAATGAAGGCACGGTTTACCCGAAAGACCCTCACATCATGAGAGTAAAAACTTTCACCGAAAAGCCAAACCTCGATCTTGCGATCACCTTCCTGAAATGTGGGGATTTCCTGTGGAATTCGGGAATCTTCATCTGGTCGGTCAAAAGCATTATCAAGGCATTCGAGGAGCATCTGCCCGAAGTGGACGCACTCTTCAGGAAGGGGATCAAAATTTACAAGACACCAAAAGAGAAAGCTTTTATCAGGGAAACATATACCATCTGTAAAAGTATTTCCATTGACTATGGTGTCATGGAAAAGGCAAGTAATGTATACATCCTTGCTGCTGATTTCGGATGGTCCGACCTGGGGACCTGGGGTTCTTTATTCGAGAACAGGCCCAAAGACAAACATTCTAATACCGTTGTTGGAAAGAATGTGATTTTATATGATTCGAACAATTGCATTGTGAATATGCCGAACGATAAGGTTGTTGTCCTTGAAGGGCTGAACGATTATATCGTTGTGGAATCCGACAATGTGCTCCTTGTATGCCGTAAGGCTGATGAACAGCAGATCCGTCAGTTCGTCAATGACGTGAGACTGGAGAAGGGCGAGAAATATGTATAAAAAAAGGGGGCTTCAATGCAGCCCCCTTTTTTTATTATTTTTTGTTCAGATGCTGCCCCAGGAATTTCTCCATCGCCCTGTAAAAATCAAAGCGGTTCTCTTCGTTGTGGAAGCCATGGCCTTCATTGTCTTTGACCATGTATTCAACGACAACTCCCTTCTTTTTCAATGCCTCAACCATCTGGTCCGACTCGGCTTTGTTCACCCTCGGATCATTGGCTCCCTGTGCGATGAACAGGGGGGTTTTGATCTTGTCAACATGAAATACCGGTGAAACTGAAGCAAGAAGTGCACTGTCCTTTTTAGGATCTCCAACCATCTCGTGAAACATGTCGAGCATGGGTTTCCAGTAAGGAGGAATGGTGTTCATGAAGGTGAACATGTTCGAAACACCTACATAATCCACTGCAGCTGCATACTGATCGGGATCTTTCACAATGCCCATCAGGGTAGCATACCCTCCGTAGCTTCCGCCATAGATCGCAACACGCTTTGGATCGGCAATCCCCTTATCGACCAGCCATTTCAATCCGTCGGAAACATCGTCCTGCATGGTCAGTCCCCATTGTTTGAATGAGTCTTCCCAGAATTTTCTCCCGTAACCGGTCGAACCCCTGAAGTTCATTTGTAAAACAGCGTAGCCCCTGTTTGCAAGGAACTGGATCTCAGGGTTAAATCCCCAGCTGTCACGTGCCCACGGACCGCCATGAGGATTCACAACCAGCGGAAGATTTTTAGCAGTCTCCAAAGTATAACCAACCGGAAGGGTCAGGTACCCGCTAATTGTTAAGCCATCACGTGACTTATATTCAATCGGCAGCATTTCTGCAAGCTCCTCCGTCTTCAGCCAGGGGCCAATGTCGGCGATCTTTGTGAGCTTATCCGCAGTTTTATCGTAAATGTAATATGCCCCAAGGGACCTGTCACTGTATACGCGTACGATAAATTTATCTTCAGCTTTTGTGGCCCACGGGATGTTCACATTCAGGTTACCCACTTCTTTTTGTACCCTGTCGTAGATCTTCTTTGTTTCTTCATCAAAGAAATAACGCTCGAGCTTAGCCGATTCATAGTCGGCCGTGGTCAGAACCTTGCGTTTTTTGGAATAATTCAGAGAGCTTATGTCAAAATTGGGATTCTCATAAAGGGTTTTTATCTCCTTCCCATTGGCAATGTCAAATTCAACGACCACCGATTTATCCCTTCCGAGGTTCGAAATTGCATATACGTTCTTATTGTCGAAAGTGAAAAATACCGGTGAAACATTCTCCTTGAAATTCGTGGTAAGGACCGGCTTGAACTTGTCGGTTTCCTTTTCGCGGTATAGGATCTGGGAATTCACCCCGTCGACGATTGCAACTGCAACCCGAAGTTTGCCATCATGGTCCATCATCCATCCCTGTATATTACCCGGATTCTCGGCGAGCTGTTTCATCTCACCAGTGACAATGTTAAGGCGGAACGGGTCAAATACCTGGGGATTTCTCTTGTTAAGCCCGATCAGCACCTCATCGGGGAAGTTTTCCATCTCATCGAAAAGTTCAGTGCGGACTTTAGGGAAGTCGGTAAAACATTTAAGATTGCTTCCATCGACATTTACCCCGTACAATCGGAAATTTTCATCACCCCCTGTATCTTTCAGGAAAAGGATCCTGGTGGGGTTCTTCCAGAAATAGTTGGAGATATCGCGGTCGGTTTCTGAAGTAAGCCTCATTGCGCTGTCCTTCCCGATTTCCTGTACAAAAATGTTCATCCTCTTCTGGTATGGTGCCATGAACGAAAAATACTTTCCGTCGGGAGAGATCTGGTAACGAGATTTTTCAGGATTTTTAAAAAAATCCTCAAGTGGTATCTGCCTCACCTGGGCAGGTTTTCCGGGTTTACATCCTTCCATAATAAAAGAAAGTGCAAGAATCCCTGAACAGATCAGGGATAAAATGAATTTTTTTCTCATAAGTAACTTCATTTAAAGTGCTTCTTACAAAAGTAAATATATTTGTTTTCAATTCTTTATAACCGGAAGAAAAAATAAATACGGTTTTCCGGCGTTAATTTATGAAAACTCTTATTGTGGATATCTACCTCAGGAAAAGACGCTGGAAGCTGATCTTGTTTGCCATTGCAGTAGGGATCGTTTCAGTTTCCCTGTATTACACCAACATCCTGGTCAATGAGATTCGTAAGGACGAACGCAAAAATGTCGAGATTTGGGCCGATGCCATCCACCATAAAGCTGATCTTGTTAATGTTACCAATAAACTATTTGAACAGATCAAGAGCGAAGAAAGGCTGAGGGTCGTGACCCTGGCCGAAGCACAGAGAAGGTTAATCACTGCAACTTCCAACGAAGACCTGAATTTTTTCCTGGAGATAATCTCAAACAACACCAATATACCGGTAATTATTACGGATGTTAACGGGACTATAAGTTTTGCCAGGAATGTCAAACTGGGAAAGGATTCCCTGTTCGGGCTGGTTGGGACAAAACTGGAAGGAAAACTTAAACAGCGGTTTACAAAATATTCACCGATTATTGTGAAGTATTATAAGGATGAGAAAATCTACCTCTATTATACCGACTCCAATATCTTTACTGAATTAAAAAGAGTTATTGACGAACTGATTGATTCCTTTTTCTCGGAGGTGGTTCTGAACTCTGCTTCGGTTCCTGTGATCGTTACTGACAGCACGGGGAAACACTGGACCAGTTACGGCAACATCCCGAAAAAAAAGATGGAGAACCCCAGGTTTGTTGAAGAAACCCTGAAATCGATGGCGTCGGAAAATACACCTATCAGGGTTAATCTTGCAAATACCGGTGTCCACCTCATTTACTTTGAAGATTCATTCCTTCTGAAACAACTTTTTTATTATCCTTATATTCAGCTTGCAGCCATTTCCCTCTTCCTGTCCATCGCATATCTGTTATTCAGTTATGCAAGGAAATCTGAACAGAACCAGGTCTGGGTAGGAATGGCAAAGGAAACCGCTCACCAGCTCGGCACTCCCCTTTCATCCATGGCAGCCTGGATTGAGTTGCTCAAGCTAAAAGGCCTTGATAATGAAACGGTGCTGGAAATAGAAAAAGATGTTCAGCGCCTCGAAACCATTACCGACCGTTTTTCGAAGATCGGATCTGCCGCCAAACTTGAAAAACTGAATATCGTGAAGGTTGTTCATGATGCAGTAGGCTATATAAGCTCGCGCACTTCACAGAAAATTAAATTTGAAGTAAGCCCACCCCCGGTCAAAGTGATTGAAATCCCCGTAAACCTTCATCTTTTCGAATGGGTCATTGAAAATCTCTGCAAGAATGCCGTGGATGCTATGGAAGGCAGCGGGCTTATCAACATCGAAATAAGCGACGATATCGACCATATCCATATTGACATCGCCGATACGGGCAAGGGGATTGCCAAATCAAGGTTTAAAACCATTTTCCACCCGGGATATACAAGCAAAACCAGGGGATGGGGACTGGGACTTACTCTTTCGAAAAGGATTGTTGAAAATTACCATAGCGGCAAGATCTTTGTAAAATCCTCAACTATCGGAAAAGGAACCACCTTCCGTATCATCCTGAAGAAATAATCTGATGGCCGGGATTTACCTGCATATCCCCTTCTGCAAAAGCAAATGCCCTTATTGCAATTTCTTTTCCGTTGCTTCCCTCAGCTCAAAAACTGCCTTTGTTGAAGCCCTTCTTCTTGAAATGGATTTACAAAGGAACTACCTGGGCGGACGCCTGGTCAGCACGATCTATTTCGGGGGAGGCACACCTTCTGTGCTGGAAGCCACCGAACTCTGTCTGATTCTCTCAAAACTTAACGAAACATTCAGTATTTCGCCTGATGCTGAGATCACGATTGAAGTCAATCCCGATGATGTCACTGCTCAGAACCTTGAGTCCTGGCTACATACCGGGATCAACAGGCTTAGCATAGGCGTTCAGTCATTTTCAGACAAAGACCTGAAGTACCTGGGCCGCATCCATAGCGGGAAGCAGAGTGAACTGGCCCTGAAGCTGGCCCTTGAAAAAGGTTTTTCTGATTTGTCTGCGGATTTTATTTTCGGCTTGCCCGGTCAGTCGGATGATGATTTCGCCATAAACCTTGAGAGGGCTGTCAACCTGGGAATTCCGCATATCTCAGCTTACTCCCTGACTGTTGAACCCGATACGGCCATGGCTGTAATGATACGTAAAGGCCTGCTCCAGGAGCCGGATGACGAGGAACAGTCAAGGAAGTTCAGCTTCCTGATGGAGTACCTGCGTTCCAGGGGCTATGAACATTATGAGATCTCCAACTTCTGCCTTCCTGGCTATTATTCAAAACATAACTCCTCATACTGGACAGCTGAGCACTACCTTGGCCTTGGCCCATCGGCTCATTCTTTTAACGGTGCCTCGCGGCAGTGGAATGTGAGCGGGATCAGCAAATATTGCCGGCAGTTATCTCAGGGCATGGACTTTTTCGAATCGGAAGTTCTCAGTCAGGGACAGAAATACAATGAATACGTGATGGTCTCTCTGAGAACAATGTGGGGATCACATATCAACCATATCGCAACAGAATTCGGAGAGGATATGGCTTCGTATTTCATAATCCGGGCCAGGGCGTATATTATTACCGGGGATATGATCGAAAATAACGGGATCTATACCCTGAGCGATCAGGGAAAACTGTTTGCCGATAAAATCAGTTCCGATCTGTTTCTTGATATTTCTTAATATTGCCGGTCCTTAACTTTATCCCATGAAAAATTTGCGTTTTATTTTTCTTGCTTCAGCTTTAATTGTCATTGGCCTGGGCCCCGCAATATCAGGAAACATCAAAACACCAGAAGAATTTTTCGGGTTTAAACCAGGGACCGACCGCAAACTCTTTACCTATGAGAAACTGGTTGACTACCTGAAACTCCTTGAACAATCCACTGACCGGGTCAAAGTTGAGCAGATAGGAAAATCCCCCCTTGGGAAACCTATGTATGTTGTGTGTATCTCATCCGCCGACAACATTAAACATCTTGAAAGGCTTAAAGAGATCAACCGAACGCTTGCACTGGATCCGGATCTTTCGCCCGAGACTTTGGACAAACTTACCGAAGAAGGAAAAGTGTTCGTTCTTGCCACATTGTCGATGCATTCAAATGAGGTTGGCCCCTCACAATCACTGCCTTTGATAGCCTATGAACTGGCCACCACAAATGACCCTGTTAAACTCCATGTTCTTACAGAGGCAGTGTATATGGCCGTTCCCTGCCATAACCCCGATGGAATGGATATGGTGATCGAAAATTACCTGAAATACCTGGGCACCGAATTTGAAGGCTGTTCGCTTCCGGGGATCTACCATAAGTATGCCGGGCATGACAACAACCGTGATTTCATTTCGCTTACACAGGATGACACAAGGGCTATTGACGGACTTTTCAGCAAAGACTGGTTTCCGCAGGTCATGGTCGAAAAACACCAGATGGGATCAGGCGGGGTGAGGTATTTCATTCCTCCTCCGCATGATCCTATTGCCGAAAATGTGGATGCAGGGATCTGGAACTGGATCAGTGTGTTCGGTTCGGGTTTGATGAAGGATATGACTGCGGATGGACTTAAGGGGATAAGCCAGAATTACCTCTTCGACGATTACTGGCCCGGATCAACCGAGACCTGCCTGTGGAAAAATGTGATCGCATTCCTCACCGAAGCGGCAAGCGTTCATGTTGCAACACCCATCTTTTGCGAAGAGAACGAGCTGGATCCTGGGGGAAAAGGGCTTTCGGAAAATAAAAAAAGCATCAACTTTCCGGATCCCTGGAAGGGTGGGTGGTGGAGGCTCGGCGATATTATCAATTTGGAGACTTCCTCAACCTATTCCATCCTGAAAACAGCGGCCGACAACAGATCGGCAATCCTGAAGTTCAGGAATTTCATGTGCCGCAGCGAGGTGAACAAAGGCCGCACCCAGGCCCCGTATTATTACATCCTTCCGGCAGCCCAGCACGACAGGAGTGAACTTGTTTCACTGGTGAACCTCCTTTCCGACCATGGAATATCTTCTTATCAGCTGCAGTCAGAAACAGTAGTTAATTCGCAGGTCTTTGCAAAGGGCAGCATTGTCGTACCACTTGCACAACCATTCAGGTCCTTCATCAAAGAGATTATGGAAAAACAAAAGTATCCTGTGCGTCATTATACTCCCGAAGGCGAAGTTATGAAACCATATGATATTGCCAGCTGGTCACTCCCGCTTCATCGGGGAGTCAGCTGTATCGAGGTAGACTCCCTCATCCCGGCTCTTGCATCCCGTATCACTCCGGTAAATACACCTTACACCCTGAACAATCCTCCTCCTGAGAATTATTCCGCAGTATGTTTCCCTGTAAACAGCAATGAAAGCTTTAAAGCCGTATTCATGGCATCTGCAGCAAAACTTGAGGTAAACCGGAATTCAACAGGTGATTTTATTATTAAAAGAGATGGAGGAGGACAACCGAAACTCGACAGCCTGCTTAAACTTTTATCGGTCTCTCCTGAATACCTTTCCACCGGGGCTGAAATCCCTTCAAATCCTTTAAAAATAGCCAGGATTGCCCTGGTTGAAACCTGGATGCATGACATGGATGCCGGGTGGACAAGGTACGTCTTCGATTCCTATCATATTCCTTATAAAATTGTCAGGCCCGGTGAATTTGAAAAAACCGACTTCATTAAAAACTTTGATGTTGTTATTCTTCCCGATAATGAGAAATCCATTTTAATCGACGGCAAATATGAATCCGACGGACAGTCCTATCCGACCACATATCCACCTGAATTTACAAAAGGAATGGGAAAAAAAGGATTGCAGAAACTCATCGACTTCCTGAACCAGGGTGGAAGGATACTTTCATGGTGCGGCTCTACAGAACTTTTCACGGGTCTGCTTACAGTTAAAGCAGGTGATACGACCAGGGAGTTCCGCCTGCCGGTAAGGGATATCTCAAAGCGGCTTTCAAAGGAAGGCTTGTTCTGCCCCGGTTCATTTGTAAAAATGGAACTCGAGCCGGGTACTCTAATGACTGCCGGAATGCAGCATTCAACAGGCATCTTCTTCCGCGGTGAGCCGGTATTTGCTACATCCATACCAGATTTTGATATGGACAGGCGAGTGGTTGGTAAGTTTCCCGAGGAAAACATCCTGCTAAGTGGCTACTGCGAAAAACCTGAAAAACTGGCTGATAAATCAGTCCTGGTTTGGCTGAGAAAAGGGAAGGGCCAGCTTTTCCTTTACGGTTTCAGTCCGCAGTTCAGAGCTTCAACCCAGGCTACTTTCAAACTGCTGTTCAATCCGCTTCTGCTGCCTTAGCTTATCATTCTCAGCAGGGTCCCGAGAGGTAGTTTTCTTCGGGCTCTGTCCTGAAAATAAAGTTCAGCGGTTTCAATGTCGGGATTGAGGGTGACATTTGATTTTACAAGGTTTTCAGCGATCATGGCCGAAAAGCCCATGGAATAGAGGCTGAATATCAGGAAGCTGCCTGATGGCTCCAGGATATCCAAACAGTGTGAGATCATTTCGTCAATGCTGTCCTGCAACATCCATTTCTCTCCTTCCGGACCCCTTCCATAGGCCGGAGGATCAAGTACTATGCCATTGTACTTATTTCCCCTTTTTGCTTCCCTCCTGATAAACTTGAGTGCATCTTCGGCAACCCATCGTATGTTATTTAGTCCCGAGAGTTCCATGATCTCCCTGGCCCAGCTGAGTGCGGGTTTTGAGGAATCAACATGCACCACATCAGCTCCGGCAGCCTTGGCTGCAAGTGAGGCACCGCCTGTATAGGCAAACAGGTTGAGGACTTTGAACCCCTGAACCCCGGCTTTATGTGCAGAAATATGATCATACATAAAATCCCAGTTCACCGCCTGCTCGGGGAACAGCCCGATATGCCCGAAGGATGTAAGGCCGAGGCGAAACCTGAGGTTCATTCTGTCATACACATACCCGATCTGCCACTGTTCCGGCATTTTCTTAATTCTGACCCATTCTCCTCTTTCCTGGTTTTCAGATTTTGCAGGGTCTGTGCCTTTCATCCTGCTATACCTGGCATGAGCAAGTTTTTCCCATTCATTTTCAGGGAGGGCTTTCTTCCATACCGCCTGTGGTTCAGGGCGTGCAAGGATATACTGCCCGAAACGCTCCAGCTTTTCCAGTCCACCGGTATCAATGAGCTCATAATCCTTCCAGTTGTTGGGAGTCAGAAGATCCATGGTCATCCTCCCAGCAGGCGTTTGACGATCTCAGAGATCATTTTATTGTCGGCCTTGCCTGCAAATTCCTTGCTGGCCAGGCCCATCACTTTACCCATATCTTTCATCGATGAAGCACCGCTTGAAGTTATGATCTTACCGATAATGGTGGTAACTTCTTCTTCGTTCATCTGCTGGGGAAGGTATTTCTCGATGATGGAAGCTTCAAAGAGCTCTTTTATTGCCAGATCTTCCCTTTTACCTGCTGAATAAACCTCTGCCGATTCCTTCCTCTGCTTTACAAGCTTCTGCAGGATCTTCATTTCAGCCGCTTCATCAATCGTACCGGTACCGCTCTCCTTGGATTTTTCTAGCAGTATCGCTGCCTTTACAGCACGTATTGCTTCGAGTTTTTCCTGTTCCCTCGAAAGCATGGCGGTTTTGATGTCGTTGTTTATTTTTTCTTCCAGGTTCATAATTCAAAGTGTTTCTAAGCATACAAATCTACTCGGATCGTCCATGTTTTCCAAAAAAATTTCAGCCGAAGCATGACTATGCCCCGGCTGAAATCATCAAAAATTGAAAAACTGTCAGTGCTTTAAAATAAGTTTCTGGTCTACATCGATATCCTCGCCAGATACCTTTACGACATACAATCCATCAGGAGTAGCTGAAAGATCAAACTTCATATCCTGCTTTTCCCAGCAGAGTTTATACAGGATGATCTTCCCGTTCACATCGGTGATAGTGACGTTGAGGGATTTGAATTTCAAGTCACCTACATCAACACGGAAAGTTCCCTTTGCAGGATTCGGTATGATCCTGAATGATCCGGCACTATGCTCAGTGACTGAAACTGTTGACTGGGCCTGGGTCACAGTGACCATCTGTGAAGGAATTCCGGCTACAACAACGGTGATCGTCGCAATTCTTGATGTATAATATGGATTTTCAAGGAAAGCTGCATCTATGGAACCGTTTCCTGTTCCCGAGGGTGTTACGGTCAGCCAGGAAGAATCACTGCTAGCAGTCCAGGCAGAATTTGAAAGAACTGTAAAAGTAGTGTTTCCGGGCAGGTAGGCAACATTCTGGTTAGGAGGGACCACCGAGAGGCTTGGCGGAGATGCATCCTGGGTAACCGTGACAACAACCGGAGTCAGTCCGGCAACCGTAACAGTAATATGCGCAACCCTGGTAATGGTGTAAGGGTTTACCGGATAAGATGCCGTGATCGTCCCATTACCCGACCCTGAAGGTGTGACAATACACCAGGCACTGTCTGAAACCACCGTCCAGCTTGTATTGGAAGTTACAGTGAAAGCTGTGGACCCCGAGGGCGAAGCCGGAACATTCTGGTTGGGTGGTGTCACACTTAAAGTGGCAGGTATACCTGCCTGTGTTACAGTAACTGTTTGAGTGGGAGCCCCACTTGCAGTAACGGTAATTGTGGCGACCCTGTTTCCTACCAGGGCGTTTACTGTATAATTCGCAGTAATTGTTCCGTTCCCTGTGCCTGAAGGTGTGACAGTACACCAGCTCTGGTTGCTGCTTGCGCTCCAGGAGGTGGTGGAAGTTACGTTAAAGATGGCTGATCCTGCAGGAGATGCAGGCACATTCTGGTTTGGAGGAGTCACGCTCAATGTATTCGTCGAAGTACCAGTAACCTGAACATTATTGAACGCCCAATACCATGCAAAGCTTCCTGTGTAATTCCAGCGGAACTGAACCTGGGATTGCCCGGCTGCCGCAGTAATGACCTGGTTATAGGTTGCCGGATTGGTAGCCGAAGTGGTAGTGAAAGTCTGCAAGGTAGTCCATGTAGTTCCCCCATCAATCGTATAAGAAAGAGTTCCTGAAGAACCGGTATAGGACTTGAAATAATGGCTGAACTGCAGGGTCACATTTGAAAAGGCTGAACAGTCAAGAACCGGCGATATGAGATCGGCATTCTGTGATCCGCCGCTGCCATAACCATCAGAGTCAAGGTAAGCGTAGTTCCCGGTAAGGTTCGGGTTCGGGTTTCCGGTTGTGATTGTTCCGAACTGCCATATTTGTCCGCTGCCCTGGTGGTCAACCTGTGACCAGCAATTAGGTATGGTCGTTCCTGTAAAGGATTCACTGAACGGAAGTGTATAAACACCGCAAAGTGTATTAAACGTAAGGTCGCTTCCGTACCAGGTGCCTGTCGGGTTCGTTGCATATGCCCTGATATGGTAAAGGGTGTTTGCCGTTAAACCTGTCATGTTACTGGTGAACACACCCAGGCCTGAGCCATCGGTAGTATGACTGCCGGTGATAGTAGGATTGGCAGAAGTACTCCAACATAAACCACGGGCAGAAACCGCGGATCCTCCGTCGGCTGTAACGTTGCCTCCTGCTGTTGCGGTAGTCATTGTGATCGCGGTGGCGGCCGTGGTAGTTATTGTTGCAGCACCGGGTGTCACTGTCATATCATTGCCGTTCGTAGTGCCGTCGCTGTTAACACCAACAAGACGATAATGATATGTTGTTCCTGCCGTAAGCCCTGTTATATTCGCACTCTCAGGTAGTGTAACGGACCCGGAACCGGCATTGTTTGTGGTAGTATTTGTTCCGTAAGCAGTAGTTGTCCCCCATTCAAAATGATAGGTCGTTGCAAGTCCGTTTGGATTGATCGTTCCATTCAATGTAGCCAAAACTGTGGTTATGGCAGTAGCTGCCGTTGTGGTAACCGCTGGATTATTACTGAATTTGAATGATGCAATACGGGTATGCCAGTTAAATGATCCTGTTGTTGTCATATATTCTGATGTAAACCAGAATGTCTGATCATCTGTCGGATCAACCGACATCATTGCATAATCTCCCCAACGGCCAACTGTTCCATAATTCTGGGAACCTGTTCCTGCTATTATTAATTGTTCTGAAACGGTCATTGTTCCAAGTGGATCTGTAGAACGACGCCCGGTGTAACGGATCCCGGGATATACCGAAGTAGCATCAGATACTGAATATCCTAATGCGATATCACCGTTTCCGTTCATTGCCACACTTGGAACCCAGCGGTATACGCCATCGGGGGAATACGTTCCCTGCTGATAAATGGTCCAGCCACTGCCTGAATTGCGGAGTTCATACCAGCGGCAACCGGCCACTCCGGTGCCTACATTAACCGTATGGGAGGTAACCATGGTCTGATAAGTGCTGAAATTACGGTACTGGTTCCGGTACATCAAACGATCGGCCAGGTCCTCAAGCTTATACGATGCGCTTGTACCACCTGGTTCAGGAATGCAGCGACCACGACTTGCTGAGCATAAAGTTGAGTTGAAAGTTGCTGTAGGCAAACTGAAGGTCTGTGTAAAAGTACTGTTGGTTGGGGTTACCCAGTCAACATGGAATGACCATATCCTTAAATACGGTCCGCCTGCCGACCAGTCATTGAAATACATAAAATAATTGGGGTCTCCTGGAGGAGGAGTAAGTGTTCCATCCCAATCGGAAGGAAGCATGGCGAAGGGGTCTGCCGAAGATCCGAGGTTTTTATAAACCATCTGAGCGCTAGGGTCGCCTATAAGCATTTTGGCGCGATCCAGGGCACAAGCCCCGGTTCCATTTGGATTGGCTTGATTTGTAAACTGGTTGAACGCCAGATAATACCCGTCGGGCCAAACCCCAAGCTTGGGATAGTCGGGCATCTGGTTGCCAAACTGGAAAACGTAACGATACCATTGACCGGAAGGGTCAGAAGTGGCTGATATTGCAACCAGCTCTGCATTTTGTGAAGGGGATGGCAGAGAAAACTGTGAGATCATCCAGCGCTGTGCAGCCTGGTCCCAAAGCACAACAGGGTCTCCGTCATTGGTATTATTATAAGGTGCAGGAATACCGCTCCATATCGTCGACAACGGTGTTCCGGCAAGAATAACTGTGCCTGTCTTTGAAAAGATGGCATACCTTGAGTTGACTACCTGGAGATATTTGTCATTGCTTACATCACCCTGGGTGTCGGGGGGCATTACATTATCAAGGTCTCCAACTCCTTCAAAGTTCTGGATAGGACCGGTTGTTTGCGGGAGGTAAGTCCCGTCCTGCTTCTGCCAAACCGGATCCTCAGCCAGCATAAAAGGCAAATGTCCGTAAATATCATATTTCGGATTCTGAAAATTTTCAAAAAGTTCTTTATTCTTCCTTTTTTTAACAGGTGATTTTGATTTTGCCATTTCAATCAATGGAGGGGACACATCGAAATAGATGGCTTTACAAACAGTGGTCTCAACATTGTCGGGACAGGTGATCTTCCGGATATTACTGTGCCCTGTCTGACCGCTTACAAATGAAGCCAGAAATGACAATAAAATCAACAGGAGAAATGGGAATGCTTTCTTCATAATCGATTAATTAATTGAAAATAATAAACTATTGGAATTGAAATTATGGTAATAAAATGCAAATATAAAGATAATTGTGCATGTAAAACACAACATCTATCAAAGGGTTGCCCCGCAAACTCCATCAGGAATAATATAAAAAGAATTCTTTGTTATGGTTTTAATCCCATTCCTCTTTGAGAACTTCCCCCTGAATGCTTATATAAACCTTTTTAACAGGGGTCTTCAGCTTTGCCTGTTCCCTTGCGGTCCTTGCAAGCTGCAGCAATCCCCCGCAACAGGGAACCTCCATCATGATCACTGTCAGTGAATTAATCTTTGCATCAGCAATCATCGAAGCCAGTTTGTCGATGTAGGATTCCTTGTTGCTGTCGAGCTTGGGACAAGCTATTGCCAGTGATTTCCCCTTCAGATAACGGGCATGAAAATCACCCATCGCAAAGGCTGCACAATCTGCAGCCAGAACCACATCTGCATTCCTGAAATAGGATGCCTGAGGATTGAGCAGGTGCATCTGAACCGGCCATTGCCTCAATTCGGATGGAACAGCAACTCGTTCAGGCTCTGTGTCCCGTTCAATGATCTCTATTGCACCCTCCGGACAATGGCCGATACATGCACCCAGTCCGTCGCAAGACAAATCACTGATCAGCCTTGCCTTTCCGTCGATAATCTGAAGTGCACCCTCCTCGCAGCCCGGTATGCAAACGCCGCAACCATTGCACTTCTCCCCGTCAATCTGAATGATTTTTCTTAACATAATTTTTATTATAGCATTTAGGTATGTTTTTGCTTTTATTATTTAAAAAAAATTACAGGTAGGCGCTCAGGGTCTGCTCCTCCAGAAACTTCCTGAATTCAGAGGTGAGTTTGTTGATCACATTACCCATCAGACAGCGGTCAAAATTGCAGATATCATAGGAAAGAGGGCAATCTGAAAGTTCGATCGGACCTTCAATTGCCTGATAGATTTCAAGCAATGAAAGACCTGCCGGATCCCTTTTCATTGTAAACCCTCCGGAGGGGCCCCTGACCGATTTCAGCAGGTCGCTTTTTACCAGCCTTTGTAAAACTTTTGCAATATGATTTTTGGAAAAGCCTGTAAATTCTGCTATTTTCACTGCATTAATCCCTTCCCCTGAACGGGATATCAGGACCATGCTGTGAATAGCAATTGACGCGGCTTCTGATAATGCAAAAATTTTTGACATAGAATATTTTTGGTACTTCAATACGCAAATTTATAAAAATTTTATAACCCCATTTACATTCAAGGTGAGATTTTTTTCAAATCGGCATGCAATTTCTTTATAAAATCTTTATTGAAACCAGACTGAAACATCGGCCGTAAACGTCTCTACAGGAATATTTGTACCTTCGGCCAATGATTCGGCCGATAACAAGTCTGCAGAATGCGGTAATCAAAAACCTGGTTTTACTTTCCGAAAAATCCCGTGAAAGAAAAAAACAGGACCTGTTTATTATTGAGGGGGTACGTGAATTCAAGCTCGCGATTACTTCAGGATTCTCAATCGAGTCTGTTTTCTTTTGCCCTGAGTTGTTGCCAGCAGCTGAAATGGTAAAGATTTCAGGTCTTCTTTCCTGTCAGTTTATTTATGAAATATCTCTTCCGATCTATAACCGGGTTGCATACAGGAATGATGCCGAAGGTGTGATCGCGCTTGTTCGGCCCCGGCATTTCAGTGTGGACGATTTACCCCTGTCGGCAAATCCTTTGATTCTTGTTCTGGAGTCGGTAGAAAAACCCGGGAACCTGGGGGCGGTTCTCCGCACAGCTGATGCAGCCCGTCTCGATGCGGTCATTATCTGCGATCCGCTCACCGATATCTATAACCCCAACACTGTTCGTTCCAGCATCGGCTGCATCTTTACAGTACCTGTTGCTGTAAGTTCAGGAGCTGAAACCCTTGCCTGGCTCCGCACAAAAGGCATCATATCCTATGCTGCAGCACTCGGGACTGACTGCTATTACCACCATGCCGATTTTCGCGGGCCCTCGGCATTTATCATGGGAACAGAATCAACAGGACTTAGCGAACACTGGCTAAGCAATTCCGACCATGTGATAAAGATTCCCATGAGTGGAAAAATTGATTCAATGAATGTTTCCGTTTCAGCCGCAATCCTTGTTTTCGAAGCCAGGCGTCAGAGAGATTTCAGTTTCTGAATCTCGCAGTTCATTTATATTTCTCATGTTCAGGGCGCAGGAGCAGGAAACCCCTGGGAAGTTCACTGTGAAATTCAAGCCATTCTCCCGATTTCGGGTGGCGTATTCTCAGGTAGCATGCATGAAGCCTTATCCTTCGCTCCCATCTTGCATCGGCACCGTAGCGCCGGTCGCCTACCACAGGATGGCCCATGTCGGCAAGATGTACCCTGATCTGGTTTTTCCTTCCCGTGATCAACTGCAGTTCAAGGAAGGTATGCCTGTCGAGTAACTTTATTATCTCAAATGTCGTTTCAGCCAGTCTTGCACCCTCCCGCTCCGGGCCCGAACGCACTTTATAATCCACGCTGTCAGACAGCCAGCTCTTCATTGTTCCTGACTTTTGCTGCACCCTGCCTTCGGCCAGCGCACGGTATTTCTTGGTAAACTCCTGCCAGCTGTCCTTAAGCTGCTCCTGTATCTCCTCTGATTTGGCAAACATCAGTATTCCCGAAACCTCCCTGTCAAGCCTGTGTACAACATACAGTTCAACCCTGGCCTTGGCAGCTGAGCTAAGATAGTCTTTAAGCTCCTTGTAGGCGGATGTCCCGCTGGTTCCCTTTTCACCGTAAGTTAACAGTCCGGCAGGTTTATCAATAATGATAATAGAATCATCTTCAAAAATCAGCCTGAAAGGAGCGTTCGACCTGGCAACCATGGTATGCCGGGTATAACTCACGGCATCTCCCTTACTCAGAAGAGCAGCAGGATTGCGAATGGTTTTATTGTTAACACTCACACTTCCGTGGCTGATCATTTTCTTCAGTGCAGATTTTGATGACTGCGGATATTTCCCTGCCAGGAAATCCAGCAAGCTGGATTCCTGCTCAACACTATACTTTTCTGACTGGTTCTGCATTTCCGGATATTAAAGTCCTGTTGCCCCCTCCCCAACTTGCATAAGCCTGAATCTCGCAAAAACGGGATTATGGTCGGAGTAGGTAAATCCCTTATCCGCAGTAACACAATATAAAACCTTTATATTGGGGGATATGATAAAAAAGTCAATTATCGTAGTTTGCATTATTCCTTTCTGATATGGCCCGGTAAGATTCCGGTTGGTAGGCCTGGAAGAATCATAAACCACCTTCCAGCTTTGCATAAACGCCCCGTCCATAGTAGGCTTTATTGAAAACACATTATCCCCTGAACTGACTTCTTTCTCCTTAAACCCCCTGGGATTCATATTCCAGTCACCACCAACAATTATGTAATTCCCCTTCATGTATTCTCTCTCCAGATAATCCTGAAGCTGCGCCAGTTCTTTCTTTCGAAGTTCCCCTGAAGCATCGTAGGCCGAATTATGGAGATTTACAACGATCAGTTGTTTCCCTCCCCCGACGATATAAGTGGAGGTGATAAAACACCGCTTCAGCCAAATCAGACTTTTTGGCCAGTAAAATGAAGCCTCATATGCATGCCTCTCGTTGTTTTCTGACGGATATTTCGAAAAGGTACAAAGACCTGCTGTAACCTTCCCTATCGGCTCAAAAACAGGGATAGGAAGGAAACTTACTTTATAATTCAGCGCGAAAGTGGAACTGTAGTCAGGCAAAGCCTTTCCCAGTTCTGCAAACTGATCCTGGCCGTAAGTTCTTTTGCTGTCAACGTCGACCTCCTGCAATAACATAAAATCAACGCTGTCGCAGGATTTCAGTTCATCGCTGATTCCCTTTAAATTGGCCTTGGTTTCTGATTGCGATGCCCTGACCTTCTTCCCCCCTTCATAAAAAAAGTCCATCGTTTTACCCAGCCCGGCGTACCCAAGGTTCCATGAAAGAAAGCTGAATTCGTATTTCTTCCAGGGCAGTGGTTGTCCTTTACCGTTCACCTGGACCATTTCAATAGGTGGAGGTCTGTATTCGGTAATCTGCAGGTAAACGATCAGGCCAAGGATCGTAATTATGAACAGTCCTGCTATTGCAATAAGCGTAAAAAGAATGATTTTTTTCATGCGTTGATTTCTGCTGCCCGGCTACTTCTTTTAAGAAGCCTAATCCGACCCGAAGTTAAGTATCTTTTTTTAGTATTTTTACAAGCCTCAAATAATATTTCCCTGATGCCTCTGCTTGGGTCAATAATTAAGAAAGCTTACGAAATACGAAGGTTCCCGATTGATATAAAAAGTCCGGACCCGGTTGGAGAGCAAAAAAGAGTGCTGAGGAAGCTGCTCTCAAAAGCCCAGGACACTGCTTTTGGTGAATATTACCGCTTTCCCGACATTCTGGCTTCCGGTGATATCAGGAAAACATTCAGTGAGAATATCCCGATCCATGATTATAACTCCATGTTCCGTTCCTGGTGGTACAGGAGCCTGAATGGTGAAGCCTATGTGACCTGGCCGGGAAAGGTAAAGTACTTTGCCCTTACTTCAGGCACGTCCGATGCATCTTCAAAACAGATACCGGTCACAAGCGATATGCTCTGGGCTATCCGCAAAGCAACGATCAGGCTTCTCGTGAGCACCACGAAGTACGACTTCCCCGATGAATTTTATGAAAAAGGCATACTGATGATAGGGGGAAGCACCCATCTTCAATACAACGGGACATATTACCAGGGAGATGTATCTGGTATAACAGCAAAAGATATTCCTTTCTGGTTCCAGCATTTTTACAAACCCGGCAAACATATTTCGAGGGAGGTTGAGTGGCAGGTCAAGCTTAATGAGATCGTACGTAATGCCCCTGACTGGGACATAGGGATAGTTGTTGGTGTTCCTGCCTGGATACAGATCATTTTTGAACGGATTATTTCGGAATACAGGCTCAAAAGCATTCATGACATATGGCCTGATTTCGGGGCATACGTTCACAGCGGAGTTTCTTTTGAACCTTATGTGAACAGTTTTCAGCCCCTGCTTGGAAAGCCCATTGTATACAACGAATCCTATCTCGCCTCTGAAGGATATATTGCATACCAGCATCCTGAAAGTAAAAGTTCGATGGCGATGATCACCGACAACGGGATTTATTATGAATTCATTCCTTATACTGACAGTAATTTCGATGATGAGGGCAATCTGAAGGACAACCCGGAAGTACTTTGCATTGACCAGGTTGAAACAGGGAAAACCTATGCACTGCTGCTTTCGACATGTGCCGGTGCCTGGAGATATCTTATCGGTGACACGCTCCGGTTCACCGATACAAAAACCTGCGAGATCCTTCTTACCGGGAGAACAAAGAGCTTTCTCAGCCTTTGCGGGGAACATTTGTCGCAGGACAATATGAACCGTGCTGTAAAGATGCTACAGGACGACATGAATATCAAGATCAATGAGTTCACCGTATGCGGTACAAGGCAGGGAAGCCTGTTTGGCCATAAATGGTACCTGGGAACAGAATGGGAAGGGGATACGGGGATTCTCGCCGGGAAAATTGATGAGTATCTGAAAATCCTTAACGATGATTACCGCGTTGAACGGCTTGAAGCTATTAGGGAGATTCAGTTGGAAATTGTACCTTTGCAGGCTTTTTATGATTGGATGAAAGTCCGCGGTAAAGAAGGCGGGGCTCATAAATTCCCCCGAGTATTGAAAAACCGGCAGCTGGAATCCTGGGAAGAGCATCTTAAACACTATGGTTTTAAATAGTCTGGCCATACTTCATCCGCTTTTTGAAGGAATGATCCTGGGGATCACTATTGCCATAACTCTGGGTCCGGCTCTTATTGCCCTTGTGCAGACCAGCGTAAAGCATGGTGTTAAAACAGGAATCTCCCTGGCCCTGGGGATCTTTGTCAGTGACCTCGCCCTGGTCATCGGGTTCTATTTCGGTGCAGCCCAGATTGTAAACGACAAATTTTATCACCTTATTCTCGGTATAATCGGTGGCGGGATCATGACCATTTTCGGGATCTATACTTTCTTTAAAAAAGTTCCTTTGACCGAACAGGTTGAAGCAATCAACGAGATCAAGGTCAAAAAACCCGGGCTCCTGCCTTATTTCTTCAAGGGATTCGTATTAAACCTGGCCAATCCTTTTCTCTGGGTTTTCTGGATCACTTCAATGCTTGCGATCAATGCTACATACGGAGGAGACCAGAGGGCTGTTGCCTTGTTCTTCAGCGGCACTTTGTTCATGGTTCTTACAACCGATATCCTTAAATGCGTGCTGGCCAACAGGATAAAAATTCTTGGAAATCCGAATGTGAAATTATGGTTGAACCGCATTGTCGGGCTGCTGTTCATGATCATAGGTTCATTTGTTATAGCCGGATCATTATTCGAATATTACCGTGGAATTACTATACATATGCCTTAATATACACACAAAAACTCATCAAATTCTATGAAATCCATGCTTAAACAACTGACCTGGGCTGCACTTGGTTTGCTCATCTGGACTATTTCGTTGCCTGCAGTTGCCGAAAACCCTCCCGATGAAGGGATGTGGCTTCCGCTGCTGCTAAACCGCCTCAATTATGTTGATATGCAGAAAATGGGGCTTCACCTGACTGCCGAAGAATTATACAGCATCAACAATTCAAGCCTTAAAGACGCCATTGTCGGGCTTTCTGCCAACGGAGGCGGCGGGGGATTCTTCTGCACTGCCGAGGTGGTATCGAACGAAGGCCTCATCTTTACCAATCATCATTGCGGTTATAATGCCGTTCAAAGCCACAGCACAACCGAGCATGATTACCTCACCAACGGCTTCTGGGCCATGAATAAAAGCGAAGAGCTGCCTAACGAAAGGATGTGTGCTTCATTCCTTGTAAGAGTGGAGAATGTAACTGATTCCATTATTCCTTTCCTGTCTGATACTCTTAAGGAAACCGACCGCCAGACTAAGATAAGGAACATCAGCAACAGGATGAAAAAGAGAGGCGAAGAAGACGGCAAATTTGATGCCGCAGTTAAAGCTTTCTATTCAGGCAACGAGTACTATCTTTTTGTGTATAAGACCTACAGGGATGTGCGTCTTGTAGGAGCTCCCCCCTCCTCTATCGGAAAATTCGGGGGCGATACCGACAACTGGATGTGGCCCAGGCATACAGGCGATTTTACCATCTTCAGGATCTATGCCGGCGCTGATGGCAATCCGGCAAAATATTCCAAAGATAATATACCCTTTAAACCCGCCCACCACCTTCCCATCAGTTTAAAAGGAATCAAGAAAAACGATTTTGCGATGATCTGGGGTTACCCCGGAAACACCACCCGTTATCTTACTTCTTATGGCATAGAGTATAACCTTTCTGTTCTCTACCCCACACTGATCACCATTTTCGGGAAAAATCTCGAAGTCATGAAGGAAAGAATGGATGTTGACAAAGCCGTTAAAATAGCATATGCCGGCAACTACGCCGGTATCGCCAATACCTGGAAAAATTTCATCGGGCAGTCAAAAATGTTGAAACGCAACCATGTCGAAGACAAGAAACGGGAGATTGAAACTGCCTTTACAACATGGTGCAACCAGGATCCTGCACGTAAGGCAAAATACGGTTCTGTCCTTGGCAATCTCAAAAAAGCCTATGCAGATCTTGCAAAAATTGCCGTTCCCATGTATTATTCAAATACCGGAGCATCCGGGCTTGATATCGTACAAAATGCAAGCCGGGCTTCATCTATTGAAGAAGCTTATGAGAAAAAAGACAAAGCTGCCGTTGCAAAAGCTGTTGATGCCCTCAAATCAAGTCTTGCTTCAATGTTTAAAGATAAGGACCTGGCCATCGAAAAGAAGAAGCTCGCAGAGCTTTTTAAACTCTATACCCAGAACGTCCCGGCCGACCAGCTGCCTTCTGTCTTCAAAGAGATCACAAAAGAATTCGGCAGCGATTACAATGCTTATGCCGAGAAGCTTTATGCCACATCTATCTTCGCATCTCCGGAAAAACTGAATAAATTCCTGGACAAACCCAGCATGAAAGTACTGGAAAAAGATATGGCCTGGAAACTCTCACAATCGATAAGTGAAACTGCAGCAAAAAATGCAAACGGCGTTACGGCCTTGAGAAATGTCATTTCGGCCGGGAACCGTATGTTTATCGCTGGCATGCGCGAAATGGACCCCGATAAAAAATTCTATCCCGATGCAAATTCCACCATGCGTGTCAGCTACGGAAAAGTCCTTGACTATTATCCCGCCGACGCAGTACACTATGATTATATCACAACCCTGGCAGGTGTCATGCAGAAGGAAGATCCCGACAATGAAGAATTCATAGTTGAAAAGAAATTGAAAGACCTTTTCCTGCAAAAAGACTATGGAAAATATGGTGAGAACGGGGAAATGATCGTTTGCTTCCTTACGACCAACGATATAACCGGCGGTAATTCAGGAAGTCCGGTTATTAATGCTGACGGACAACTGATCGGGCTGGCTTTCGACGGTAACTGGGAAGCCATGAGTGGCGACATCATGTTCGAACCTGATATGCAGAGAACCATCAATGTTGACATCCGTTATGTCCTTTTCATTATCGACAAATTCGCTGGTGCAACAAACCTGATCAACGAACTCACCTTGGTTCAGTAAAAGAATGGTTGTTTTTACTAGCCCCCGGTTTTGATTTTTATTCAATCCCGGGGGTTTTTCAATTTTTTTCCAAATTTTTCAGCGACAGATTGTTCCTCTTTATCGACAGAATTAACGTCATGGCAGATTAGGCCTGGATTTCTTGCCAGGCGGCAAAAAATATTCATATCTTAGCCTTGATTTTCAATCGTATCGAATGAAACTTAAGTACAAAATATTAATACACGGGGTCTTCTGGCTGTATATTTTTAACCAGGCCGTATTCCCGTATTTTTTAACCAAGGGCTATGAACATCTGGTCGCTGATCTTGTGATTCATATGCTGACCGGAATGGTGTCATTTTATGCTTTTTATTTTTCTTACAGTTTTCTGTTCAGGCTAAAGAATAAAGCGTTCAGCGTGCTGATCGGAATTGGGCTTGCCGCCCTCATTCTTGCCGTTAGGCTTGGGATGGAATACCCCTTCTGGAAATACATCGTTCACTATGATATGACAAAAATGCCCATGAGCCGGGATTGGATTTTTAATGACATCCGCCTGATCATCATCTTTGTTATTTACAGCCTTCTGATCCGTCTTGCCATCAACTGGTTCGAAAACCAGAAGATGCAGGCCGATTTCCTGAACCAGAAACAGATCAGCGAACTTGCCCTGCTCCGCTCACAAGTCAATCCGCATTTCTTCTTCAACACTTTGAATAACATCTATTCACTGGTATATCAGAAATCAGATGACGCTCCTGAAGCGGTGATGAAATTATCGTCGATCATGCGGTACATGCTATATGACGCAACGACCGACAAAGTGTTGCTTGAAAAAGAAATCGAATACCTGAAAAGTTTTATCGAGCTTGAGAAACTGAGGCTGAGGAACAAGGATTTTGTCTCGCTTGACGTCAGAGGTTCAGCCGAAGGCCAGATGATCGCTCCCATGCTGCTCATTCCCTTTGTCGAGAATGCTTTCAAGCATGCCAGCCGCACTGTACCTGCTCCAGGCATCATTGTTCGCCTGGATGTAAGCCCCGGGAAAATGATATTCGAAGTGAAGAATTTTATCCGTAAAAACCAGAATGCTCCGAAAGACCAGCAGGGCGGTATCGGGCTGAGTAACATCCGCCGGAGACTTGAACTCCTTTATCCGCAGAAACACAGTCTTGAGATAAAGACTGAAGATGATGTATTTAGTATCAAATTAATAATCCTGAACTGATGCAGATCGATTGTATTGCAATAGATGACGAGCCCCTGGCCCTGGATATAATTAAGGATTATTGTTCAAAAGTTTCATTTCTTAACCTGATGAAAACTTTTGATAATGCTGTTGATTCCATTGAATTCATACGTTCAGGTAAGGTACAGCTGATTTTCCTCGACATACAGATGGAAGAACTTTCGGGAATACAGCTTCTCAATTCCCTTCAGAACCCGCCTTTCGTGATCTTCACCACGGCTTATGAGAATTATGCCATCCAGGGATTTGAGCTTGACGTCATTGATTATATGCTGAAACCGATATCATTTGCAAGGTTTCTGAAAGGTGTCAATAAGGTTTACGAGCGTATGCAGCTTGAAAACAATGGGAAGGAAAAGCCCCAGGCCCAGGAGGTCAAAAGCAATGCGGCTTCCTATTTCTTTGTAAAGACCGAAACGCGAATGGAGAGGATTGAATGCCCTGATGTTCTTTACGTTGAAGGCATGGGTGATTACTGGAGGATTGTCACCAAAACGAGAAGGATCATGACCCTGATGAATTCCAAGAAGCTTGAAGAGGTGCTCCATGAACCGCTTTTCTGCAGGGTGCACAAATCATTTTTTGTGGCCCTCGACAAGATCGAATCCATCGAAAGAAACCGTATTAAAATACTCGACAAGTACATTCCCGTAAGCGAGACTTTCAGGAAGAATTTCTTCGACCTGATTGAAAAAAACAAGCTTGCCTGATTTATTTCCTGAACCTTTCAAGCAGCGACTGATCGTCAAATTCCTTGGCCAGGCTCTCAATTGTTGATACCGGCACTTCGAAAAGATCAAGTATCATCAGTGCATCCAGGCAATTGTTGAATTGCGGGTCAACGTTAAAACCAAGGACTTCGGCATTTACGCTAAGGTATTTTTTAAGCAGGATCGGTGTTTTGTACTTTGGGTCGAAATCCTGTATGAAATTGTCAAGCCTCTGAACATCTTTCTCGGTATGCTTCAAAAACAATTCCTTTTCAATCACCCTCCCGGTCCTGGGCCTGAAGGGATTCCTGGGTCTTATGTATTCGGCAAATTCGGAATTGAAATAATTAGCCCTGAGGAATTCGGCACAGAGCGATTTTGCATATGAACTGAATTCATTGCTGATGCTGACTGGTCCGAGTAAATACCTGTAATTTGGATTTTTAAGAAGGAGGTAAAGAATTCCTTTCCATAACAGGAAAAGGGAAAGGATTTTTTTCTGGTATTCCCTGATGATAAAAGATCGTCCAAGTTCAATCGAAACGTTCAGGATGGGTGAAAATCTCCGATTTATCTTAAAGAGGCTGGTGATATAAAACCCCTTGATGCCGAAATTGGTCAGGATCTGGTTTCCCTTCCCAACCCTGTACCCTCCAACAATCTGTTTATCGGAGTCATCCCAGATGAACAGCTGTTCAAAATATGGATCATACCGGTCAGTGTCAATGCTTTTTCCCGTGCCTTCTCCAACTTCCCTGAATGTAATTTCCCTCCTTCTGCCTATTTCCTTCAGTATGACCGGGATCTTGCTGCTTGGTACGCAAAAAACACAGCTTTCCTTAACCCTGAAAAGCAAATGTTCATTCCGGATCCTTTCGATTTCTTCGAGAATGAGGCGGTCGTGGACTGGTTCAGCTATCTTTTCAGGAGTGTTTAATAAAAGCGTATACCTGCTTTTTTCAGATCTGCCGGTAAAACCCAGGGCGTAGGTTTTCATCCTGAGGAACCTGCCGAAATCAGAAATATCTTTAAACTCATCCTGTTCTTCAACTGTCACCGGGGCGCCGATCCTGATTTGCACCTGTTTTCCTTCCTTATTTAACAATTCGGATGGCAATTTCGCTGTACGCAAAACCGGGTGAATAAAGCCGAGAAAGTTAAACTGAAGGCTGTTGTGACCCGAAAAATATACCGGGACAACCGGGATCCTTGCTTTCTTGATAAATTTTAACATAGAATGTTGCCATTCTCTGTCGGTAATCGCACGGTGTTTAAGTTTGTAACTGCTCACTTCGCCTGAAGGGAAGAACCCCATCGGATGACCATTTGAAAGATGGATAAGAGCATCTTTTAATCCCCCGAAACTCGACCTTAAATCCTTATGAGTCTCAAACGGGTTCACACCTATAAAATAGCCTCTCAGCGGAGCTATCTGGGTAAGCAAAAAATTCACGAGAACCTTGTAATCGGACCGCTTCCTGTTTATGAGCGAAATCAGCATGAGGCCGTCGATGCCCCCGTATGCATGGTTCGAAACCGTGATGAAACTGCCGGTTTCAGGCAGGTTTTCCATGTCGTTTTCGGGCACTGTAAAGTTAACTTTCAAATCCCCGAGTATACTTGTGAGGAACTCATCGGGAGGCCGATGTATATGCCTATTGTACATTTTGTTGATCAGGTCCAGCCTGAGGATCCTGAACAATAAACGGGCAAACTTCTCTCCCCCTAATAATTGTAAGCTTTTACTGGCTTTTACCAGATCTTTAGGTGAAACCAGGTCCATATCAAATCAGGATGTAATCCATTTGCTTTTTTGAAAGATCAATTTTTGTTACTCTGATCCTGACCGGATCTCCCAGTTTGTATACATTCCCTCTCCTCTGCCCTATTACCCTGAAATTCTCTTCATCAAGATAATAATAATCATCGTCAAGGTCTCTCAGCTTGATCATGCCTTCGCATTTAGTACCAATAATCTCTGCAAATATTCCCCATTTACTCACACCTGAGATCAGTGCGTCGAACTCCTGTCCTATTTTGTCAAGCATGTACTCGGCCTGCTTGTATTTCACCGAAGCCCTTTCGGCATCTGCCGCCCGCTTTTCCATATCCGAAGCATGCTCGCACTGCATTTCAAGTTCTGCCGCCTGCACTGATGGCTTGTTGTCAAGGTAATCCTGTAAAAGGCGATGAACCATGAGATCGGGATAACGTCGTATGGGAGAGGTAAAATGAGTATAATACGGAAATGCCAGTCCGTAATGCCCGATATTTTTCGTTGTGTAAACGGCTTTGGCCATGGTGCGTATTGCAACACTCTCAACCATGTTCTCGGCCCCCGTTCCTTTAATATCCCTGAACAACTGGTTGAATGAATGAGCCATTGACTTTTTGGTGGATAGCGTAAGTGAAAAGCCCAGGCGTTCGACCAGCTGTGTGAAAACTTCCAGCTTCTCAGGGTTTGGTTTATCATGTACCCTGTAAACAAAGGTCTTTGGCTTAACATCGGGCTTCTGCTTCCCAACCCATTCGGCTACTTTCCTGTTTGCAAGCAGCATGAAATCTTCTATCAGTTTGTTCGCATCCTTCATTTCCCTGATGTAAATGCAAAGCGGACGTCCTTTTTCGTCCAGCCTGAACCTTACCTCCTGTGTCTCAAAATTGAACGAGCCTTTTTTGAACCGCTCTTCCCTCAGCTTCCCTGCAATTCCGTTAAGGACAGAGATCTCACTGGCATACTCTCCCTTTCCGGTTTCAATAATCACCTGTACTTCCTCGTAGGCAAACCTTCTGCAGGAATGGATCACTGTTTTCCCGAACCATTCTCCATAAATTTTACCCTGTTCATCAAATTCAAATACTGCCGAAAAACAAAGCCGGTCTTTGTCGGGCTGCAGTGAACACAGCTGGTTTGAAAGCCTCTCGGGAAGCATGGGAATCGTCCGGTGAACCATGTAAACCGAAGTTCCCCTTTCCACCGCTTCCTTGTCGATCTCGGTTCCCTTCTGAACATAATATGACACATCCGCAATATGAACGCCAACTTCCCAATGCCCGTTGGGAAGCTTTTTAAGCGAAACTGCATCATCAAAATCCTTGGCATCCTCCGGGTCTATCGTTATAGTGAATGTGCTCCTGAAATCTTTTCGCTTCCGAAGCTCCTCCGCGGGAATGCCCTCTGGTATGCGCTCAGCTTCAGCTTCAGCCTTCGCTGAAAATGAAAGTGGGAAGTCGTATTCGGCCAGAATGGCCTGCATCTCCACATGGTTTTCCCCGGGAGTCCCAAGGATCTGTGTAACCCTGCCAAAAGGATTCTGCGAGTGTTTCGGCCATTCCGTTATCTCTGCAATAACTTTCTGCCCGTTCTTGGCACCGTTGAGATCAGGTTTCTGGATGAGGATCTCCACGGGAACCGCTGGATTGTCGGGGATAAGAAATGCGAAATTTTTGCTTGCTTCTATCGTGCCGACAAATTGTTTCTTATGCCTTTTTATGATATCGGTGATCTGACCATCCCTTTTATGCCCTTTCCTTATCGGGAAAAGACTTACTCTCACGGTGTCGCCATGCAGTGCATGATTCGTATTCTCAGCAGCAATAAAAATGTCTTCCGACCCGTCTTCAGGAATAATATAAGCCTTGCCTGTTTGTTTCATGTCAACCCTGCCTGTGATCTCCCTGCTGCTTTCCTTTTTATACCTCTCACTCTCCTTATTGATCTGGTATTTCCCCCGTTTCGACTCAACGAGTTCTTTGCCCATAAAAAGTCGTTCGACCACCAGCCTGACCATATCCCTGCTTGCCCTGTCATCCAGACCCAGATTAGCCGAGATCTGCTTATAATTGAAACTGCTGAAAGGATTTTCCTGGAAAACCCCGAGTACCGACCTGACCATGTTACTGCTGTCGGTCTTCCTTGCTGTTGCTGGCTTTTTACGCATAATGAAGAGGTTAATGTTTATGTTAGAAATTCCGGGTGAGGAATTGCATCAATTAAGGAACTGGTGTATGCTGTCTGTGGATTCGTAAAAATACGGTCGGCATCAGCTGTTTCAACGATTTGCCCGCTTTTCATTACAATTATCCTGTCGGCCATATATTTCACCACCGCCAGGTCATGGGAAATGAAAATATAAGTAAGCCCGAATTCGTTTTTCAGGTCATTCAGAAGGTTCAGAACCTGGGCCTGTACAGAAACATCTAGCGCCGAAACAGATTCGTCGCAAATCAACAGCCGGGGCTCCACCGCAAGAGCCCTCGCGATACAGATCCTCTGCCTTTGTCCGCCCGAAAACTCATGAGGGTAACGTTCAAAATGCTCCTCCTGCAGCCCGACTTTTCCCAGAAGTTCAAACACCTTAGCCTTCCTTTCCTTGTCGTTGCCGTGAAGTTTATGCACCTTCATGGGCTCCATGATAGCAGAACCCGCGGTAAGCCTGGGGTTTAACGAAGAATAAGGATCCTGGAATATGATCTGAAGGTGCTTCCTCAGAACTTTCATTTTTTCACGTGAGATCTGAGTAATATCCTCATTACCGAAAAAAATATTTCCTTTGTCAGGAGGTATCAGCTCAAGCACAAGCCTTGCAAGGGTTGTTTTTCCGCTTCCCGATTCCCCGACTATACCCAGTGTCTCACCCCTAAAAACATCGAAACAGACCTTTTCCACCGCTTTTGTACCCGGGAACTGCTTATCCAGGTCCCTCACCTTAAGAACGGGTTCGGATTTATATAATTTCTTTAACCGCTCAGCTCTTTCCTCCCCGGTAATTATTTCCCTTCCGGTTTGCCCTCCACCTTCAATATAGTCCGACACGGTGGGAAGCCTTTTAAGCCTGCTGTCGAGGGGTGGCCTGCACGCAAGCAATCCCCTGGTATACGGATGTTCGGGATTCGAAAACAGCTTCTGGACACTGCCCTGTTCCACAATCTTTCCCTTGTACATTACCAGCACTCTGTCGGCAAAACCTGATACGAGAGAGAGGTCGTGAGTGATGAATAAGATCCCCATCCTTCTTTCCTTTTGAATGAGCTTCAGCAGTTGCAATATGCTTTTCTGAACCGTGACATCAAGGGCCGTCGTAGGCTCATCAGCAATCAGCAGGGCAGGATTGCAGGAAACTGCCATGGCAATCATGACCCTCTGCTTCTGCCCTCCCGATAGCTGGTAAGGATATGATCTGAATATCCGACCGGGCTGCGGCAACTTGACTTCCTCAAGCAATTTCATGGTAGCGTTTACAGCCTCGGCTCCGGGAATATCAAAATGCGCCATAATCCCTTCGCAAATCTGGTACCCGCAGGTCAATACCGGGTTGAGTGAAGTCATTGGCTCCTGGAAAACCATGGCAATATGTTTCCCACGTATTCCCGACATTTCTTTTTCAGAAAGCGACTGAATCTCTGCAGGGCCACGGCCACTGATCCTTAAAACCATCTTCTCAGCGGAAATTATTCCAGGAGGGGCATTGATCAGTTTCATCAGGGATAATGCGGTAACCGACTTCCCCGATCCTGATTCGCCCACAATGGCAAGGGTTTCCGAGGGATACATGTCGAAAGAAATGCCGTCAACTGCAAAAGTCGTTTCTTTCCCCTGCCTGAAACTTACTGTTAAATTATCTACTTCCAGGAGCTTTTCCTGGTTTGCCTGGTCCATCGTAATTAAGGTTGAGATTAAACCATATCAAACCTACGGCAAATTTCACAGAATAATTCATCTGTTAATAAAGTTTTACATATCACTTTTTCGATGTCGGCGGATTAAGTGGTATGTGGACC
>JBAXLI010000013.1:0-75837 GCA_037134895.1 Bacteroidota bacterium | reverse complement strand
TGCATCCTGCATCCTGCATCCTGCATCCTGCATCTTGCATCTTGCATCTTGCATCCTGCATCCCGCATCCTGTATCCTTTATCCTGCATCCATGATATAAAGAAAATCGATATGAATTTTTTAGAACTTGCAAAATCAAGGTACTCTGTTAGAAATTACCGCTCAACACCTGTTGAGGAGGATAAACTAAACTACATCCTGGAGTGTGGTAGGATTGCCCCTTCAGCTGCAAATTACCAGCCCTGGCTGATTAATGTGGTAAGGGAGGAGGGATTGCTTCAGAAACTATGTGAAACATACAACAGGGAATGGATCAAACAGGCACCCGTGATCCTTGTGTTTACCGGTAACCATCTGCAGGGCTGGAAACGCAGTGACGGCAAGGACCATACTGATATAGACATAGCCATCATTGCCGATCATATGACCCTTGCTGCAGCCGAACTGGGACTGGGGACATGCTGGATCTGTAACTTTGATGCAGTAAAGTGCGCTGCTGCTCTCCATTTACCTGATCACCTCGAACCCATTGCCTACCTGAGCCTTGGGTATCCGGCCGATACAACTGACCAGACATCACGCCACCTGAAGAGGAAAGCTTTCGATGAAATCATTAAATTTGACCAATGTTAATAAAGGAATGAAGGAATGAAGGTCAGAAGGTATGAATCCTTCAACCCTTCAATCCTTCAACCCTTCAATCCTTCAACCCTTCAATCTTTATAACATATGTCCAGAATCATTGATTCCATCCAGCAGTCCATCGAAACAAAACAAAAGCTCCTGAACGATACTGATTTGCTCAGGAAGATTGAAGATGTGGCAACAGCATGCACAACGGCATTCTGCAACGGGAATAAGGTGCTGTTTTGTGGTAACGGAGGAAGTGCAGCCGATGCTCAGCACCTCTCAGCGGAGTTTTCAGGCAGGTTTTATTACGATCGTCCTCCCTTGCCTTCCGAGGCCCTGCATGTCAATACATCATACCTTACAGCAGTCGCTAACGATTATTCGTACGATGAAGTGTATGCCCGTATTGTCAAAGGCTCTGGCCATGATGGCGATATCCTTATCGGTCTTTCAACTTCAGGTAATTCGAGGAATGTCATCCGCGCATTCGAAGTTGCAAACGAGATCGGGATGATTACAGTGGCCCTTACCGGGGAAGGAGGAGGGAAGATGAAAGACGTTGTGGATTTTCTTATTGACGTGCCCTCGGCCGATACACCCCGAATCCAGGAATCACATATCATGATCGGACATATTATCTGCGAGATTGTTGAAACCTCATTGTTCCCTAAAGAATAGTCCGTTGGAAGCAATAATACTTGCCGGCGGATTCGGAACACGTTTGCAGAAGGTCGTAAGCGATGTGCCTAAATCCATGGCTCTTATAAACGGCAGGCCATTTCTTGAGTATCTTCTTGATTACCTTATCGGGCAGGGGATTCAGAGAGCAGTCCTCTCGGTTGGTTACAAACGCGAAATCATCAGCTCTCATTTCGGCAACCGTTACAGGACCATCGAGCTGGATTATGCCATCGAGGAAGAACCAATGGGCACCGGCGGAGGCATCAGGTTTTCGTTTTGGAGGATCAATGGTGACCGGGCAGTTGTGATGAATGGCGACAGTATTTTCAGAATGGACATACCCGCTCTGCTGCATTCTCATCTGATAAAAAAAGCCCAGGCCAGCCTGGCTTTGAGAAAGCTTGCCAATACCGGTCGTTATGGCAGGGTTACACTGAACCGGCAAAGGAGGATTACAGGGTT
The DNA here is from genome assembly GCA_037134895.1 of Bacteroidota bacterium. Taxonomy (GTDB): domain Bacteria; phylum Bacteroidota; class Bacteroidia; order Bacteroidales; family FEN-979; genus CAIRDP01. The sequence continues at coordinate 74,064 of JBAXLI010000013.1, read as the reverse complement.
TGAAGAGAAAAATGAAAACGCCGGCCCCGGACTTATAAATGCAGGAGTTTATATACTTGAAAAGACATTTCTTATGGAACCTCATTTCCGCGGAAAATTTTCCATAGAGAAAGATTGTTTTGAGAAGTATTACAGCACTGCCAGGATGTTCGGCTTCCCGGCAGATAGTTATTTCCTCGACATCGGGATACCCGAAGATTATAAAAAGGCCCAGCATGAGTTTGCAGGATTTAAAGATTGATACGAACTGGTCATTGTTTCTCGACCGTGACGGGGTTGTCAACCGCAGGATCGTTGATGATTATGTGAGGAGATGGGAGCAGTTTGAGTTCCTGCCTTCAACCCTTGCTGCGCTTAAAGAGCTTTCATCGGTTTTCGGCCGCATTATTGTAGTCAGTAATCAGCAGGGAGTTGGGAAAGGCCTGATGAGTGAAAAAGATGTTGAAAACCTTCATTTGAGGATGATGGCAGAGGTGAAGGACAGGGGAGGCCGGATCGACGAGGTGTTGTTTTGTGGAGCCCTTGAAAGATCGGGATCTTTCAACCGAAAACCCAATATAGGAATGGCATTGCAGGCGAGGAAACGATTTCCCGAGATAAGGTTCAGGCAATCGGTTATGGTTGGAGATTCTCTTTCGGATATGGTATTTGGGAAAAGAGTGGGAATGAAAACCGTATTTCTTTCAGCAAACCTTCCACACATCCGCAGAGGATTTAAGACAATAAATTATGTGTTCCCCGATCTCTATGCCTTTGCCAAAGAATTGTCATTCGTCACTCGAAACTCGTAATTATTCGCAATATTGCTAATTTTAATGGTGCTCATTTCGGCTTCGCCGAACGTCACTCGTAAATCGTAACTCGTAACTCCAATATGTCTCCCCAAACAATACTTGTCGCCTTTCTCGTATACACTGCCTTGCTCTTCGTTATCACCTGGCTCACTGCCAGGAAATCCACAAACCGGGGATTTTACATAGGGAACAAGGCTTCCCCCTGGTATGTGGTCTCTTATGGAATGATAGGAGCTTCTCTTTCGGGGGTCACTTTCATGTCGGTCCCTGGCTGGGTGGGAGATACCCAGTTCTCTTATTTTCTTGTCGTTGCAGGTTACCTTCTCGGCTATGCGGTCATTGCATTGGTTCTTCTCCCTCTGTATTACCGGATGAATCTCACATCCATTTATTCCTACCTGGAGTCTCGCTTCGGGTTCTGGTCATACAAAACCGGGGCATTTTACTTCCTGCTGTCAAGGGTGATTGGTGCCTCATTCAGAATGTTCCTGGTTGTGAATGTTTTGCAGGTTTTTGTATTTGATGCATGGAATATCCCTTTCGGAGTAACTGTATTGATTTTTATCATTTTGATACTTCTATATACCTTCAAGGGAGGAATAAAGACCATCATCTGGACTGATACAGTTCAGACCACCTTTATGTTACTTGCCGTGATCCTGTCTGTTTTCCTGATTGCCAGGAATATGGACCTGAGTCTGCCAGGGCTTTTTCAGAAAGCCGTCGACCACGGCTTTACAAAAATCTTCAATTATGACTGGAGTGACCGCCGGTTTTTCGTGAAACAGTTTTTCAGCGGCATGTTCATCACCATAGTAATGACCGGCCTTGACCAGGAGATGATGCAGAAAAACCTGAGTTGCCGCAACCTTCGAGATGCGCAGAAAAATATGTTTACTTTCAGCGGGGTACTCGTGATCGTTAATTTCATTTTCCTGTTTCTCGGTGCAACACTCTTTCTTTTCGCCGATTTCAGGGGAATAACCCTGCCTGCCCGATCTGATGAGCTGTTCCCGATGGTCGCCATTAATTATCTGGGTCCGGCTGCTGCACTTATCTTTATTATCGGGCTGATTTCTGCAGCTTACCCAAGCGCTGACGGTGCGCTCACATCGCTTACTACCTCCTTCTGCATTGACTTCCTTGGTCTACCGAAAAAAGAGAATCTCAATGAGAAAAAAAAGGAGAATATCAGGTATCTGGTCCATGTATCCTTTGCCCTGGTCCTGCTTGGCGTGATAATCCTTTTCAGGGCGATAAATGACAGGGCAGTTATCGATAAACTGTTCACTGTCGCGGGGTATACCTATGGCCCTCTGTTAGGTTTATATGCCTTCGGGCTCTTTACTCACAGGCAGGTCAGGGATAAAATGGTCCCGTGTATAGCCGTACTTTCGCCTTGCATCTGCTATGTACTCAGCAACTACTCGGTGTTGATATTTGGTGGATATAAATTCGGTTTTGAGCTGCTGATTCTTAACGGATTTATTACATTTGTTGGACTGCTTATGGTTAGCCGGAAAACATTAGTCGTGAACCATGAGCCGTAAATCGTAAATTGTAATTCGTAATTCGTAATTCGTAAATCGTAAATCGTAATTCGTAAATCCTTATCATATGGAAAATATCAGGTTCAGAGCATTGGAATTGACGATGGACAGAGTACCCAGGGCTGTCCCGTTCCCCGATAAAAAAGCTTCGGAGTATTTTGGCGAACTTACGTTTAACAGGGCTGCCATGAAGGAATTCCTTACCGAAGAAGCATATACAGCAGTAATAAATTCTATTGAAAAAGGTGAGAAGATTGACAGGCGCATTGCCGACCAGGTAGCCGCAGGAATGAAAGCCTGGGCTATGAGCAAGGGAGCTACCCATTATACACATTGGTTTCTTCCACTTACCGGGGCCACAGCTGAAAAGCATGATGCATTCGTGAGCCCGGTTGAGGGCGGATCGGGAATAGAGAAATTCAGGGGTATCGAACTTACCCAACAAGAACCGGATGCCTCAAGCTTCCCAAGCGGGGGGATACGAAGCACATTCGAAGCAAGGGGATATACAGCCTGGGATCCTTCGTCACCGGCTTTTATCATGGACAGGACCCTCTGCATACCTTCGGTTTTCATCTCCTATACCGGTGAAGCCCTTGATTATAAAACTCCATTGCTGCGTTCCCTTCATGCAGTTGATAAGGCTGCTGTTGAAGTTTGCCAGCTGTTTGACAAAAGCGTATCCAAGGTATTCTCCACCCTGGGGTGGGAACAGGAGTATTTTCTGGTTGACAAGGCTTTGTTCAGCGCCCGTCCTGACCTCGTTCTTACAGGCCGCACTTTGTTCGGACATTCTTCGGCCAAAGACCAGCAGCTTGAAGATCATTATTTCGGGACTATCCCCCAGAGGGTCATTGCATTTATGCAGGAGTTCGAACTCGAGGCACACCGGCTTGGGATCCCGGTAAAGACAAGACACAACGAAGTTGCGCCTAACCAGTTTGAATGTGCTCCTGTGTTCGAGGAAGCCAACCTTTCGGTTGACCACAACCAGCTAATGATGCACCTTATTGAGAAAGTTGCCAGCCGTCATAATTTTACCGTCCTGCTCCATGAAAAACCATTCAGCGGTGTAAATGGCTCAGGCAAGCATAATAACTGGTCCCTGGCAACCAATACCAAGGAAAATCTTCTTAGTCCGGGCGACACCCAGAAATCAGAACTGAGATTTTTAATCTTCCTTGTCAACATTGTCAAAGCGGTGCATGAAAACGCTGACCTTCTCAGGGCAATTATCGCTACACCCGGCAATGACCATCGTCTTGGAGCCAACGAAGCTCCCCCGGGAATTATATCGGTGTTCATCGGTGCCCAGCTTACTCACTGGCTGAATACAATCGAAAAAAGTGATAAAAACTTTAAATTCAACCTTGACAGTGATACTGGTCTTCTCAAGAATTTTCCGAAGATCCCCGAGATACTTCTCGACAATACCGATCGCAACAGGACTTCACCTTTTGCGTTCACGGGAAACAAATTTGAATTCCGCGCTGTAGGTTCATCCCATTCCTGCGCCCCGGCCATGATCGTTCTGAACATGATCGTTGCCGACCAGCTGAATAATTTCATGAAAGACCTCAAGACAGCAATGAAGAAAAGGGCCCAGGTGGATGAGGTTATAATCGGCCTGCTCAAGAAGTATATCAAGGAATCCAAAGCTATCCGCTTCGAAGGGAATAATTACGGTGCTGAATGGCTGAAGGAAGCCGCAAAACGCGGACTCTCAAACCATAAAAACACACCCGATGCTCTTAAAGCCTTTATACATCAGACATTCGTTGATGTTTTTGAACGTACACAGGTTCTTACACCAAGGGAAGTGCATGCCCATTATGAGATCGGACTGGAAAATTACACTAAAAAGATCCAGATCGAATCCAGGGTGCTTGGCGACCTGGTTTCAAACCATGTGATCCCGGTGGCGATCAGGTACCAGAATATCCTGGTCGACAATGTAAAAGGACTTAAACTTGTGCTTGACCTGAAGACGTATGGCAAGATCTCCCAGAACCAGATGGAGCAGATCACCGAGATATCCGAACATATCGATAAAATCATGACCTATGTGAATGATATGACTGAAGCCCGTAAAACAGCCAACAGGGTGCAGGATCCCGAAGAAAAAGCCAAATCATACTGCCACCATGTGTTCCCGTATTTTGAGAAGATCCGTTATCATTCCGATAAACTTGAACTGATGGTCGATGATGAAGTATGGCCATTGCCGAAGTACAGGGAGTTGTTATTTATACATTAATTTTATTCCGAAGCTATGTCTTTCAGAGTTTTTTTTCAAAGGATTACGCTCGTTTTAATGCTGCTTGGAAGTAGTATTGCTTATGCGCAGATCAGCGTTGTTCATATCGACAATAATACTTTCCCCCAGACCAATGAGGGTATCTTCTACAGTCTTCCCAGAACCGTTGTCAACATTACTGTGAAGATCGACCGAATCGAGAACTACCAGGGCCCTTATGCCGATTATGCACTAAGGTACCTGGGCCTGAAGAATGTTGTTCAGGCCAATACCATTGAATATAAAATTTCAGACATTAACATCTCTACCTCGTTTGAGCCTGATCCCGATCAGTATTATTTTGTGGAACTGGGCAGTAAAGCAAGCAAGGGAGTCAAGGCGGGGCTGCTCTCCCTCACTGATGCGGGGATCATTCTGGGAACTTTGCCGGTACCTGCCGATACAGTCACGTTGGTGAATAAGCTGCTTAATTCTGAGGAACCTCCGCTGGAGCTTGATAAAGATGCTTTTGGTGAACTATTCAGAAATTATACCGATGTAAGCGTGTTTGAAAAGATCGATACCATCCGCCGTAAAGTCAACATAGATACGATGACCCTCGAAAGGCAGTATCTGAAGAAAACCATGGTGGAAAAAACCCCGGAACAGAAGGCAAAGGAAGCAGCCGACTTTCTTTCGAAGATCAAGGATAACCGCTTTAACCTGATCACCGGTTTCCAGGAAGTGAATTACAATAAGGAAACCCTTGAGTTCATGGATGCCCAGCTGAAAAATCTCGAAAGAGAATACCTTAAACTGTTTACTGGGGTGAGGATTCATAAAACCATGACGTTCTCATACAAGTATATCCCTACACCGAATCAGATCAATACCGAGATCCCTGTCCTGAAATTCAACAAATCTAAGGGAGTTCAGGATCTTGACGCTGCTGGCGGAGGAAAGGTGATTACCATTAAAATTCAGAGAGTGGGTAATACCAATTCAGTTTCGGCTTACCTTCAGAAAGCAGGGAAATTTGAGAAATCAAATGGGTTTTTCTATCGTATCCCTGAATATGCAAGGGTGACAGTAAAAGTGGACGAGAATACACAGGAAGAGCAGCAATGCCTGATAAGCCAGTTAGGCCTTATTACCAACCTGCCGTCTTCAAACTGGAAAGTCTTATATCATAAGGAAACCGGGGGTATCAAGAGTCTCAGCATTGAATAGCCTTGCTAAAGGGCTTTCCTGATTTTCACAAGTCTTTCAAGCAGGCCCTCGAGCAGATCGAGCCTTAGCATGTTTGCTCCGTCTGATCTTGCTGTAGCAGGTTTGGGATGGGTTTCAATGAAAATACCATCGACTCCTGCAGCAATTCCTGCACAGGCCAGGGTTCCAATAAGTTCGGGTTTTCCTCCTGTCACACCGTCGGCCTGGTTTGGCTGCTGCAGGGAGTGCGTTACATCAAGGATAACAGGTACATTGAATTTCTGCATTTCAGGAATTGCGCGCATATCCACGATAAGATCCTGGTATCCGAATGTCGTGCCCCTTTCGGTAAGCATTGCGTTTACATTACCTGTACTAAGTATTTTTTCCACTGCATACTTCATGGATGAAGGTGAAGAAAATTGCCCTTTTTTTATGTTGACCGCTTTTTTTGTTCTCCCTGCAGCCAGCAGAAGATCGGTTTGCCTGCAAAGGAAAGCAGGGATCTGAAGTACATCAACGTACTCAGCCGCGAATGCAGCTTCTTCCTCAGTATGCACATCAGTCAGGGTGGGGATATGAAGGCTTTTCCCAACCGATGCTATTATACTCATCGCTTTTTCATTTCCGATCCCTGTAAAGGAATCCTTGCGTGAACGGTTGGCTTTTTTATAGGATGATTTAAATATATATGGTATGCTTAGCCTCTCACATATTTGTTTTATGCGGGAAGCTACCTCATACGGCATTGTGTCGTTTTCTACTACACACGGACCAGCAATCAGGAAGAACATATTCGGGTCCTTGACGGTTAGATGGGGAATGTTTGAGGGAATCATATGAGTTACGAGTTACGAATTACGAATTACGAATTACGAATTACGAATTGCGAATTAATGGGTAAAGTTAACTAAGTTACGAATTATAGATGCAAGTTAAAATTACATTCGTCACTCGTCATTCGTCACTTGTCACTTGTCACTTGTCACTTGTCACTCGTCACTCGTAATTAATATTTGTATTTTTCCTTCCACAGCGCTCTCAACCTCGCCCTTATTTCTTTCTCCTTCGGGTTTTCCTGCGGCTTATAAAACACAGAACCACTGATCTTGTCGGGAAGGAATTCCTGTTCAGCGAAGTTATTGTCAAAATCATGAGCGTACTTATAATCTTTGCCGTATCCTATCTTTTTCATCAGTTTGGTAGGCGCGTTCCTGATGTGTAGAGGAACCGGCAGGTCGCCCTTCTCCCTGCATGCCTTCTGTGCACTGCGGATGGCAAGGTAGGATGCATTGCTTTTTACCGATGTGGCGAGGTAAATGGCCGTCTGGGAAAGGATCAGGTCGGATTCAGGATAACCGATCACATCCACTGCCTGAAAACAAGTATTCGCGAGCAATAAGGCGTTCGGATTCGCATTGCCAATGTCTTCCGAAGCAAGTATCAGCATTCGCCTTGCAATGAACTTCGGGTCTTCGCCGGCTTCAACCATCCTGGCAAGCCAGTATACAGCTGCATTCGGGTCGGACCCCCTGAGTGATTTGATGAAAGCTGATATCACGTCGTAATGCATCTCGCCGGTTTTATCATACATGGCGAGGTTTTGCTGAATGATCCCTATTGAATTTTTATTGTCAATGCGGATGGAATCTTCCCCATGGCTCAGGGATGTGGCGATTAGTTCAAGAGCATTCAGCAATTTGCGGGCATCGCCGCCCGAGATGCGCAGGATCGCTTCAGGTTCGGCTATGCTTATCTCTTTTCCAAGCTGACGCTCTAACATCTTCCGTCCTTCCTCCATCAGCGCAAGAAGCTGAGGTTCCTCCAGGGGCTTGAGGATATATATCTGGCAACGTGAGAGCAGGGGTGAAATGACCTCAAACGAGGGATTCTCAGTGGTCGCTCCAATGAAGGTGATCACCCCTTTCTCAACTGCGCCGAGAAGAGCATCTTGCTGGGATTTGCTGAAACGGTGGATTTCGTCAATGAAAAGGAACGGACTGGTCCCGGTCTCCTTTGCCCTGGCGATTACCTCCCTCACTTCTTTTACACCCGAGCTTACTGCGCTGAGAGTATAGAAATCCCTGGATAGTTGCTTTGAGATTATTGAGGCCAGGGTTGTTTTTCCAACACCCGGAGGGCCCCACAATATCATCGATGGAATATTCCCCGATTCAATCGCTTTCCGCAGTATTGCCCCCTGCCCTACAAGATGATCCTGCCCGAGGTATTCATCAAGGGAATTGGGGCGTAATTGTTCGGCAAGGGGGATTAGCATAATGAACAAATGTACAATTATGCCTTCTAAACGCCTTTATTCGCATGAATAATTGTTAATATCTTAAAAAATGTTAAAATTATTCATGTTGATTTTCAGTGGAATAAGCCAAATGTTAAAAAATGTTAAAAAAAAGTGACCCAAAAATTTGGTCCGTATGATATTGTTGCTTTATCTTTGCATCAAATTCAAAAACAAACGAAACGATGAAAAAATTTGCAACATTATTAGTAGTAGGTGCTGTAGCTTTCATGTATGCTTGCGGCCCAAGCGCAAAAGAACTGGAAGAAAAAAGAATTGCTGACTCTATCCGCGTAGCTGATTCATTAGCAATGGTCCAGGCTGAACAGCAGAGAATTGCTGATTCAATTGCAAAGGCAGCTGATGAAAAGAAGAAAGCTGATTCAATTGCACACGAAGATTCGATCAAGAAAGGTCTGATCAAGAAAGCAAAAGCTCCTAAAGCTCCTAAGAAAAAGTAAGCTTACTCAATTAAAAAAAAGGCCGCCCTGTTAGAGCGGCTTTTTTTTTATCTTTTCAAACAGTAGGAATCAGAGGTTTTTAATCTCAGCTACAAGCTTCTGCATTGTAGTTTTGCCATCCCCGAAAAGCATCCTTGTTTTAGGCATGAAGAAGAGATTATTCTCGATAGCGGCATATCCCTTGGCCATGCTGCGTTTCATTACAATAGTGTTTTTTGCCTCCCACACCCTTATGACTGGCATTCCTGCGATAGGAGAGGAGGGGTCGTCTTCAGCTGCGGGGTTTACAACGTCGTTGGCACCAATCACAATGACCACATCGGTATTGTTCATTTCATTGTTGGCATCTTCCATTTCCATAAGTTTTTCATAGGCCACATCAGCTTCAGCAAGCAACACGTTCATATGTCCGGGCATGCGGCCTGCAACCGGATGAATTCCGTATTTTACTTCAACACCCTTGGCCTGGAGGAGATTTTCAAGCTCATGACATAGATGCTGGGCCTGGGCAACAGCCAGTCCGTAACCAGGAACAATCAGTACCTTTTGAGAATAACTAAGCAGAACAGCTGCGTCGCTCAATGAAATTTCCTTAACGGCTTTGTCTCCTGCTTCACCAGCCCCTGCTGAGCTTCCGCCGAAGGCTCCGATGATTACATTTAGAAGTGAACGGTTCATGGCCTTGCACATGAGTATGGTAAGGATGGTTCCCGAGGATCCGACCAGTATACCACCGGTTAGCATAGCCTGGTTACTGTATAGAAAACCTCCCATCGCTGCTGCAACTCCTGTAAATGAATTGAGCAGGGATATTACTACGGGCATGTCGGCTCCTCCGATAGGCATTACAAAGGTGATTCCGTAAAGCAGAGCAAGCAAAGCCAGAATATAGATCATCATGTTGCTGTCTTTCTGAGGGGTCATGGTCATTATATACACAACCATTCCCAGGAGAAGAAAAAGGAGAAACAGGTTGATGTATCTGAGAAGAGGGGTTTTGATATCACCAATGCGTTCATCCAGTTTGCCGAATGCAATCATGCTGCCAGCGAAAGAAACGCCCCCGATCATGAGTCCAAGCAAAATGGCAAGGGCTTCACCATTAAACATAGTTGTGGCCCCTGTACCAGCAAGCATGTTTTGCATTTTCGGGAATTCCATCAGTGAAATAAGGGCTGCGCAGGCACCTCCCATGCCGTTGAACAGGGAAACCATCTGGGGCATAGCAGTCATTTTTACCTTCTTTGCAGCCATCCAGCCAACGATGCTGCCTGTAACCAGTGCCGCGCAGATCCAGCCGATATTATGGATGCCCTGGTATGTGCCATCCGCAGTCTTAGTCTTATGAAAAAGAATAGTGAAGAGTATGGCAAGTCCCATACCGGCTGCAGCCCAGAGGTTGCCGCTTCTTGCAGTATCAGGATGGCTTAGTTTTTTCAGCCCCAGGATAAACAGGATTGAGGCAAGAATATAGGAGATCTCAAGAATTGAAATATATTCCGAAAATTCAAAGGTTCGTGTCAAGGTTTCCAAAGTTCCCATTTCTCCTCCTACTTTTGTTTTTTCTTCTTGCTGAACATCTCAAGCATGCGGTCGGTGACTACGAAGCCACCGACAACGTTGAGAGTACCAAGGATCACGGCAATAAAACCCAGGATCATTGAAAGAGTATTCTGTGCATGCCCCATCACGATGATTGCCCCTATGATGACCACTCCGTGGATGGCATTGGCACCAGACATCAGAGGGGTGTGAAGGACGGAAGGAACATGAGAAATCACTTCTATGCCCAGGAATATCGACAGGATAATGATGAATATTGCCTCCCTGTACTCCATGAAAAATTTCAAGATTTCGGTCATTGTCAAGAGTTTTATTATTTCATAACAGATTTGACTCGTTCGCTAATGATTTCCCCATTATGGGTTACACATGTTCCCTTTATGAGGTCATCGTCCCAGTTCAGATTGAAATCTCCCTTGCTGCTGATCATCAGTTTAAGGAAATTGATCACGTTTTTTCCGAACATCTTGCTGGAATCAGAGGGCATCTCGGCCGGAAATGCTGAATTCCCGATTATCCTGACCTGCCCGTGAACAATGGATTCATTATCCCTTGTCAGTTCACAGTTCCCCCCGGTCGATGAGGCGAGGTCGATAATCACTGCTCCGGCCTTCATTCCTTCGACAGTCTCCCTGCGCAGCAAAAGAGGTGCTTTACACCCTGGGATTTGGGCTGTGCAAATCACAACGTCAGACTTCAGAGCATGATCATGTATAGCCTGCGCCTGTCTTTTCCTGAATTCCTCACCCTGTTCAACGGCATATCCCCCGGCAGATTTATCTTCTACAGCTCCTTCAACATCTATGAATTTTCCGCCCAGCCCCACGACCTCTTCCTTTACCGCTGCACGTACATCAAACACCTCGACCACAGCACCCAGCTTCCTGGAGGTGGCAAGTGCCTGAAGTCCTGCAACACCGGCTCCAAGAATCAGGACCTTGGCTGGAATAATGGTACCTGCAGCAGTCATGAACATGGGGAAGAATTTGGGCAGGTTGTTTGCAGCAGTCAGCACGGCTTTATATCCTGCAACAGTTGCCATGGATGAAAGAATGTCCATTGCCTGTGCACGGGTGGTACGAGGCAGTATGTCAAGACTGAAACTGGTTATACTTTTGGAACATAATTCCTTGACCAGGCCTGTGTTGATCAGAGGACTGAATACCCCCAGGAACACCTGTCCGGCCTTCAGTCTCTCGAGTTCAGCCTTACCTGGCCCCTGTACCTTGATCAGGACGTCAGCGGAGCTCAGGATATCTTCCTTTTGCTTAACAGAAGCACCTGCGGCCTCATAATCCCTGTCTGAAGCAAATGCATTCATCCCTGCATCAGTCTCGACTATCACTGTAACTTTCATATCAGTCAGAGTCTTGACAGCTTCAGGTAAGAGAGCAACCCTTCGTTCGGGCAATTCATCCTTAAGTAATCCTATGATCATAAATTCTAAATTTAGCTGCTATATGCCTTCTGCCGGGAAGAAGCATATTTTAGTCAATGAATCCTATTTTATGATGGGTTCCGTCGCAGAAAGGCTTCTTTTTGGATGCTCCGCAACGACATATGGCGGCAACCTGGTTAGGAGATTTGATCTCAGTGCCGTCAGTGCCGGTAATGATATAGTTGCCACGGATAAGTGCAGGCCCGTTTTTAAGGATCTGAATTTTAACTTCGGGCTCCCTGGCAGGCTGCGCTTTTTCAGTGCCTGAAGCCGCACTGCCACAGTTTTTCATATACGTAAGCGCTCTTGAAGGACATGTGTTTACAACCCTGATAATCTCATCACTTGTTGAACCCTGGGGGTTGATCCATGGCCTGACCGTGTTGTTGAACACCTTAGGCAACCCAATCAGGCAGTTTGCAGAATGAATGCAATGATCAGGTCTCCAGTATACAGTGATCTCACCATTGGTATATGAACGGCTGCCTTTGTTCTTTTCCTTGATTTCACTGAGTTCCGGTTTGGTGATTTTATTGGTCATGCCAGGAAATTTAAATTTGTGTAAAGATAGGAATTAATTATTTTTGGTTTAATTTTCAAAGGCAGAATATACATTGAAAACAAAAGCCATTATAAAGTCATCACTTCCAGGAATCCAGCAGAACATTACAGGTGAAAAACAACCTGCGGATCCGTTGAAACTGTTCAGATCATGGTATCATCTTGCGAAATCATCAGGAGAACATGAACCTGAGGCAATGGCCCTTGCTACTGCTGACATCCAGGGGAAGCCATCATTGAGGATGGTGCTCTATAAGGATGTTCTCCCCTCAGGGTTCTGCTTTTTCACCAATTACGAGAGTCGTAAAGGCATAGAGATTTTATCAAATCCCAATGCCTCCCTGTTGTTTTACTGGCCCGGGCTTTACCGGCAGGTCAGGATTGAAGGAAACATAAAAAAATGTCCTTCAAGGATCTCCGACAATTATTTCAATTCACGTCCGCTTGGCTCACGCATCAGCGCCAGTGTCTCACCACAGAGTGCTGTGATCCCCGACAGGTTGTTCATTGAAGCTATGGCGGAAGCTTTTCAACGGGACCTCAATCAGAATGAACCGAAAAGGCCGGCCAACTGGGGGGGATTCGTCCTTATACCCAATAGGATGGAGTTCTGGACCGGGAGGGAAAACCGCCTGCATGAAAGGATTCTTTACAGGAAATCGGGGAAGGTTTGGATTACCGAAATACTGGCTCCCTGAATTTAATCGACTTTATCGAAGATAGCATCTTTGATCGGGAGCTCTTTTTCTCCGTTTTTAGCCCATTTGATGACCTGTTCACTTGGGTTCCAAATGGCCATGATCTTCCAGGTGAGGTCAACGAATTCTAACCCAGGAGTTTTATACCCGACCTCCCATTTTGAAACTACCATGATCACATTATTGGCTTTTCCAATAGCATCCAGCTTGTCTTTATAGTTATCAAGGATAAGATTGATTGAGCCTTTACCGAAGATCCTGTCGTTCATCATCCTCTGCAAAACAGGTCCCCTGACCAGCATTTTTTTAATAGTAACTGAATCTTTCTTTGATTCTGCAACTTTATACTGCCGGTTGAAATCAGAAATGAATTTATCGTAGTCTTTCGAATTGTAATAAGCAAGGGCTACAAGTCTCGAGTCGAATGTACCCACCCTGATCCTGGCCGTCTGGGCTGAAAGATTTTGAAATATCAGAATAGCAAAAATGAAAAATACAAGCTGTTTGAAAGTTTTTGTATACATGCGAAACTTTTTTAAGACAGCAAAAGTACTGTTATTTTTTGCTTCTTTATCAGGCAGGAATAGTGGATTTGTTGACTCCGTCATCAAGGTAGCCGTCGAGCATCTTAAGCAAGGCATGTTTGGCAATAGGCTTTGAAATGTAATTGTCACAGGAGGCTTCCTCGCTTTTTCTTCTGTCGCCTGACATGGCGAATGCGGTTTGCGCGATAACCGGGATATCAAGTCTGACCGCCTTGATTTCACTTGCCAGTTCCCATCCGTTTGCATCCGGTAATCTCACATCCAGAAGCACAAGATCAAACAAATGTAGAGAGTTGTAATGTTTCCTGAGTTCTGCGCCTGATGTAACGCCTACAGTTTCGGCTCCAGTGTTCCTGAGGATGATCATCAGGAATTCCATATTTGCACTTTCGTCTTCAACGATCAGCAACCTCTTGCCTTTCCATGAATAACCGGGTGTTTTTTTAAGTTGAATACCTTTCGGAGCCGGCTTGTGCTCCTGTGCCGGGGCAGGTTCAAAAGGAAATGCAAAGTAAAACGTGCTTCCTGCACCTGGTTTGGATTCAACCCAGATCGTCCCGCCGAGAAGTTCCAGCGAGCCTTTGCAGATTGCCAGGCCAAGGCCTGTTCCTCCGTAACGGTGAGGATCCGAAATGTCGGCCTGCCTGAAGTGTTCAAAGATCACAGCCTGGTTTTCGGGGGAGATCCCGATCCCGGTGTCTTTCACGAAGCAGGTGATGGTGCCATTCTCAGGCGGGCGGTAGCCGAAAATGATATGACCCGAATCAGTGTATTTAATCGCATTCTCGACCAGGTTTGAATATACCTGTTTCAGGATATACGAGTCGGTTAAGATCCTGGTCTGAGCAGAGTCAAGCGGCTTATCGGCAATCAGCCTGATAGTTTCAGCCTTGTTCAGAAGAATCCTTCTCCGGAACTCAGATTCAAGGTCATCGATAAGGTCATTAAGAACAACTGTTCCTTTGACTACAGTTGCATTCCCTGATTCAATGCGTGATATCTCAAGCAGGTCATTGATGATATGCATCAGGTCGTCTGACCTGGATTGTACTATGTTGGCGAATTTGATCCTTTCATCCTGAGAATGGTCCGAATCGGCAATCATACCAGAGAAACCAATAATCGCATTCATGGGTGTTCTGATCTCATGCGACATGTTTGCAAGAAAAGTCGATTTCAGCCTGTCGCTGTCTTCTGCTTTTTCTTTCGCTCTGACCAGCTCGTCTTCAGTTTTTTTCTTTTCAATAAAAATGCTCAACTCATGGGCGATCAGTTCCATGAGCGCGGCACTGCTTTTATCATATGCCTGAGGATCGGTGTAGCTTTGGACAACCATGACTCCTGCCACCTGTCCCGACTGCCATAAGGGAACACCAAGCCAACTTTCGGCAGTTGTGCCGATAAGGTTCAGATTCTCAGTTACGGCAAATTCTCTGATCTGCTGCCTGTTCAGTAATATTGTGCGGGCTTTCCTCACAACCTGGCCCGACAACGAGTTTTCGGCTTTCCATCGGGTGTAGGCATCTTTCTCATCAACCCATATCGCCTTCGAAAGCATGTCTTTTTGCTTGTCGTAAAGCGCGATAAAGAAATTTGTAGTATCGATGACCTGGTTTAATTCGCGGCGCACAATAGTGAGAAGCTCTTCGAGATTTCCCGAAGTGACCACTGCACTCGCAATATTATATTGTATCTCCTGGATCTTCTCACTGCGCTTACGTTCAGAAATATCCCTGAAGTTAATTACAATAGCATTGATTTCAGGAATATGAAGCATGTTTCCGAAGGTACTCTCAATCCAGATCCACCTCCCGTCACGATGCCTGAAGCGGTAATGTATTGTTGGAACTTTTAATGGATTCTGAAGCAGGTAATTCAGGGTTTGAAGAACCATCGGTAAATCCTCCGGATGTGTCATTGCATCAGGATCACTGTGTAATATGTCATCGGAAGCATATCCGAAAAGTCTAAGGGCCGTCGGGCTCACATATTCAAATTTTCCCCCGGCGCTTACAAGTACAACTCCTTCGGTAGAATTCTCAATAAGTGCCCTGAAACGACTTTCAAGCCGTGAAATGCTTTTCTCAGCCTGCTGCCTGAAACCTATGAACTGCTCAAGCTTCTTGGTCTGGTATGCTTTTGACGACAGTTCTGCGGCAAAGGCATAAAGCATGTGGGCGATCTTTGTAAACCGCTCCAGTGACATCATAGGGACTTCCTCCAGGGCATTCATGAAAACAGCACGCTCAATACCGATCTCATCGGCATAATGCAGGATCTTCTCTTTATCCAGCTCCTGGTTCCTGACCTGGCCAATAAGCCAGTTCGCAACATGCTGGCCTCCGACAGTAATGCTGGCTCCTGCATCCCATAAGCCTCCGCTCAGGCATGGCATGATAACAGGTCCGGAAGTACTTTGACGCCCGATCACGGCATCTGATTTGAAGCAGTTATGTAATCCTTTTTCGGTCTGACGGATAATATTGTTACAAAGCCTGCAAAAGTTGCTGGGTCTGGTGATTGGTGTTCCGTCGGGCCTTGTAATAATTGAAGCAACGCCTGTGGCATCCGAAAAAAGATCCTGGATTTTCTGAAGTTCATTAAGGTCAAAGAGGTCAGAAAACTGAATTCCTCCGATTATAATGTCAGTTTGCTCGTCAAACATTCCAGGTGCGTATTCCATTAATCAGGTATGAAAATCAATATCCGGATTTTTACAAAATTTAATAACCATCACAAAAATATAAAAATACCAGTTAGTCCGGATTTGCTATCTTTATTTTCTTAAACTGATATCCCGTATTTATGTTAAAAAAAGTGTCACTTGGAATATTTCTACTACTTCTTTCGAATAGTTATGTTCTCGGGTGGATCTATCCTGAGCACAGGGACATCGCTGTTCTTGCTATTCGGAAGATGGATCCGGCTCATCGTTCTGCACTTGAGCAGTTCTGGGCAATTGCACGTAAAGGGCATGAGTTAAGGCTTTATCCATTATCAATTGATACAAGCCTTTCGCTTACACAAAATTATCTTGATTACGCATCCTGGCCTGGTATTGCAGGAGACCATTCAACCTCATCTGCCAATATGCTGCATAATATCCTTGAGACAAACTGGATTATGAAGGTTTCTGATGTGGCAGCTGAGCTGAAATATGGCATTGCAACTGCAAGAGACAACAGTGAAAGACTTAATAAACTAAGGGATTCGGACCTGAAACTGCTTCGTGTCGACCCCGAATACGTTACCAGGGCGGGTTCCAATAATGTGCACTTCATGCTTGCCCGGCCTGATGTAAATACAATGCTCGATCAGTATTTCAATACCTGCCTCGCCCCGGGCTGTGAGCTTAATGCCATGGGTACCTATAGCTGGTATCATATAAGCGCTTTGTTAAAAGCCGAAAAGTACGCACAAGACACAGCAAAGGGAGCGCAATCTTCAGAGTTGATTCTTTCTGCTTTAGCTGATGAAGCATTCGCAATCCATTTTCTTGAGGATATGTTTGCATCAGGGCATGTGGCCGGAACATGGGGGAATGCAGCACAGAGAAAAGGAACCCATGATTATTATGATGAAAAAGGACTTGAAGTTTCAACCTGGGATGGCCATAAGATGGTCCTTATGGGGGATGCCTATATGAGACCTGAAGATGCAGAGACTGCAGCTATTACCATTCGTAAAAGCCTTGAGGAAATCATCGATGCGGCATCCGGCAGAGGCAGGATCTTTCTCCGGACCTCCGAAGTTGTACCCAGCACACCTGACACATTCAATGTGTCAACAACAAATTACATGCCTTCGCGCAAGATTGATACCATTTCGGCAGACTGGTACAAGAACATACTGCTTCCGACCGCGGTTCCGGGACTGGCAAAAGGTCTCGGGCAATTACCAAGGTTCAGGGCCGAGGTTGGGCCATTCATTGGGCTTACAGCCGATGCAAGAGCGTTCCCGGTTTTCAGCGGTTTCGGATCACTGCAGAACCAGGCAGGTATGATTGGAGGACTGGGGCTTGCTGTCAGGGTAGGCCTGGGATTAGAAGGTGTACTGAATGAAGCAGGGGATGGACTAATATTTCTCGACTTCGGATGGAGGCAGGACGGGGCCTCTTCAATGAAACTCGAATCAGACCCCGACCTGAAGCAATACGGAAGCATACTCTCGGCCATCCCCAGCAGGGATGCATTCTTTCTTCGCCTGAGGCTCCCCTTCTACCTAATACCAGGAGACCTCCTGCTGATTGCTCCTTTTCTATACCTGTTCGACAAGAACTCAATGAATAAAATGGTCACAACTGCCGCTAATGGAGGGCTGATCCCCTGGCAATCAGGTATTGTCACTTCGATCGGGAGGTTCCAGTTTATCCTGGGAAGGGAAGTTGGGGTTTATCTGTACGGATTCCCCAAGGATCCTGACAGGTATATTATGCCTATGACTGTGAATGACCTGCCTGACCAGGCCCTCATTGCCATGAGATCAACACAGCTTGAATTTCCAATAGTGGAATACCGGCCATTCCATACTTTCTCAACCAATCAGACAGCAAGCCTGGTTGTTCAGATTTTCGGCGGGTTTGATATTCCTGGTAAGGTAAAAGTGGTCCTCCCCGAAAATAGTACTGTAGCACCTGAGGTGAGGACGGTCTGGTTCGTGGGATTAAGGCTGGGTTTCGACTGGAGACATTATTTTGGCAGGAAACAGTTGTGATGAGGACCGGTATCTGATGCCTAAACTTAGTTGCATCTGGACACGGATTATTTGACGCCTCCGGTTTTGTGCAGGATAACTGTTGTTTTTTCAACAGTGATCAATCCTCCTTTAGGTACCTTCTCAAAATATGGAAGGATTGTCTCGAGGAACCCGTCGATTTTCGCTTCTTCGTCAATGATCTCGATAACGACAGGCAGCTTTTCGGAAATTTCCCAAAGCCTCATCGAATAAACAACACTGCTTGAGCCATAACCCATAAATCCTTTAAGAACAGTTGCCCCTGATAGTCCGTATCTTTTAGCGGCATACACTATCACTTCGTATAAAGGCTTGTGCCTGAACATGTCGGTGGAACTGATAAAAATTTTTAAAAGCCTGCCTTCTCCGAGGATCTCCATATATCAAAGCATTTTATTGATAACCATGTTTCCCATGAATACTGCAATCAGGCCCAGAAATACGCTGAGGCCGGTATAGAGTGAAAAATACAGGATATTTCCATCCTTAAGAAGTACCATGTTTTCGGCGGCAAAGGATGAAAATGTCGTAAATCCACCACAAAATCCAACTGTCAGAAACATCCGCATTTCAGGACTGAAAAAATTGCCCCTTTCCGAAATGCCATAAAAAATACCTATTAAAAAACACCCGAGGATGTTCACAGTTAAAGTCCCAAGAGGGAAACTGCTGTCGGTAATGTTATGAATATACCTCGACATCAGAAACCTGGCCACGCCTCCTGCAAAACTGCCGCTGCCTATAATGAGAACCAATCTGAGCATAAAAGTTTTCCTGTTAACCGGGGTTAGAGGGTTAGAAATTACATACCGATGCCGTATCTTCTAAGTTTTCCGAGCAGAACTTCCTTCACGACGGGTTTGGCAATATAATCGTCGCAACCTGCTTCAATAGCTCTTTTTTCATCGCCGCTGAGGGCAAAGGCAGTGATTGCTATAATCAGGAGAGATTTTCTGAACAACTTGATCTCGCGGGTGGCCTGCAAGCCATCCAGTCCCGGCATTTTAAGATCCATAAGAACCAGTGAAATTTCAGGATTGGCACGACATTGAGCGACAGCTTCTGAACCGTTCCTTGCCCTTATAACTTTCACATTACTTTTCCGGAGCATAGCATGACTTAATTCAAAATTTGCATCGTCATCTTCAGCAATAAGGATGAGTTGAGACCTTGCAGAAGTCATTGCGTGATTGACAGCAGGCTTGCTTAATTGTTCATCTGCAGATTCATTGAATGGAAGTTTAAAAAAGAACCTTGAACCTGAATGCTTTTCTGACTCAACTTCTATCTTGCTCCCAAGCAGGTTAACCATTCCCTGTGCAATCGATAATCCCAAACCACTGCCTTCATGGCCGCTTGTGGATGAGAGTTTTTCCTGTACGAAACTCTCAAAAATGGCTGAAAGTGAATCCTTACCGATTCCAATCCCGCTGTCTTTTACAAACAATGTACAGATCCCTTTATTTAACTCATAGCCAAATGAAATTTCTCCCCTCTGCGTGAATTTGACAGCATTATCAATCAGGTGCGACATTATCTTGTGGATGATTTCAGGATCGGAGTCAATGATCACTGCTTTAGCCTGGACAGGGATTTTAAGCCTGAGATCCAGGTTCTTCTCATTGCAGACAGGCTTTGATTGTTCAAATAAGAGATTCAGAAAGCGGTTCAGATTAAATGGTTTACTCTTAACCTCCGTGGTCCCGGAAGCAATAAGGGAGATATCCATGTAATTTGTGATAGTGCCAAGAAGCCTGTTGCTGCTCGCTTTAATAAGTGAACAAAACCTCTCCTTTTCCTCTTCGCTAATATCAGGCTGTGTGACCAGGTCGGTAAAACCAAGGATTCCATTAAGCGGAGTCCTGATCTCATGCGAGATATTATTCATGAAAGCAGTTTTCAAACGATTCCCGGCTTCGGCTTTTTCGCGCGCTTCCTCAATTTTAATAAACATCTCTGCCTGCCTGAGCTCTGCATTTTTCCGCTCAGTAACATCACGGCAGATAAATACAATCTGTTTTGGAAGCTTATCTGCTCCGCGGATGAACTCTGCGTTTACCTCAATATAAAACGTACTGCCGTCATTGCGAAGGCCCAGGTATTCTGCCGGACCAGTCATAGTTCCCTGAAACATAAGCGCAACATTATTGGCTGCACGTTCCCTGTGTTCGGGATGGATAAACTCAAAGACCGGGTGACCTAAATAGTCTTCTTCATGGATATAACCGAACATCTTTATCGCAACCGGTGAGAACATTGTGACTCTTCCTTCAAGGTCGGTTATCGTGATATTATCGGGAGAAGCATTTAATACAGTCAGGTACCTTTCTTCGCTCTCTCTCTTCTGCTCTGTGGATCTCCTCAGATCGGTGATGTCGCGGGCAATGCATAACACCTGCCCGTTACTGTATGGAACGCTTCTGGATTCGTAATAGCGGAGGTCGCCCCTTATCTCGAGCTTATAAGTCCAATAATCAGGTTTGCCACTTTCATGCACTGCTTTAATGCTTCTGTTAGCAAGCATGGCAAGCTCATGTGGGAGAACTTCATCGGGCTTTTTTCCTAGGAAAAACTCCGGGTCGACAAATAAAGTATCAGTCTTTTCGGCATGGAAATCTAAAAACCTGCCGTCAGAATCAAACATAAATATCAGGTCGGGAATGGCATCAAGAAGTGCTTTGTTCCTCTGGAAACTTTCGTTAAGTGATTTAACTGCTTTCTCCTTCTCGGCAACCTGAAGTTTCAGCAACTGGGTGGCAGTTGCGTTTCGTGCAAGCTCATTGGCAAAGGCGACAAGCATCTCCGACACCTTTCCAAATTGTTGTATCGTCATCACCGGGACTTCATTCAAAGCCTCAATGACTTTGTTACGGTCGGCCCCGAGATTATCGGAGAATTCCATCATCCATTGCAAATTCACATCTTTGGTCCGCACCTGGCCGATAAGCCAATTGGCCACATGGCATCCTCTCACTGTTATCCGGGCAATGGCGTCAAGAAACCCATGGTCGTTTGAAATAGTCTTTTCTTTTAAAGATGCCGAAAGTGGTTCATCCTGGGGCTGAAGTCTGAAGTTTTTGGTCAGACCGTTTTCCTGAGTCAGGATATAGTTTGTATAAAACCTGCAGAAATTACTGGGCCTTGTCAATGGTCTTCCGTCAACAGCAGTAATCAATGACGCAACGCCAGCAGCTCCTGAGAATAAATCCTGCATCCGCTGAATGTCGTCAAGGTCGAAAAGCTCTTCAACCCTGATGTCATTCAGGTTCTCAGACTTTACTGTGTTTTTTTCATCCTGATCCATAGTCCGCTATGTTACATGATTTCAGGCAACAACAAATGAAGTCGGCAATATAATCGTTTGTTGGTTTCATCTGAATAAAATCATGTAAAAACGATATAAAGAATTATTGCAATTCCTATGGGAATAATGATCCACCATTTGTGTTTGTTGAGTTTTTCGAACATACGTTTGTTTTTTTGATTTTACTTCCTGTGTAATCAAGTGATTCCAAAAATACAATTTAATTTGCAAGAATGCCTACTTTTGCGTTCGGTCTTCACTAACTGATAAAACTATTTTCACTATGTCGCATGGACGTTTTGATAACCCGGTAATTGCTTCCCTTGCCGGCTTTCTCGATCTTTTCAGGAAGCAGGAAAGGGCTTCACGCTTTAGCTCTGCCGATCGTTTTGAAAACAAAACATGTATTGTCACAGGAGCCAATTCGGGTCTGGGGTTTGCCCTGGCCGTTGAATTTGCCAGGAGGGGTGCGAGGGTTATAATGGCCAACCGCAACAGGAGTAATGAAGCCCTCGAACGTGTTCGCCGGCTCAGCGGTTCCGATAAGGTTGAGCTGAGATACATTGATATGACAAGGATTAGCAGCATTCATGATTTTGTTGACGCACTTTCGAATGAAGGTATAAGACCCGATGCGACTGTTCTGAATGCAGGAGTTGCTCTTCCCAAACCCAGGAAGATGGAATCGGGTCAGGAAGAAATGTTCCAGGTAAATTATCTCTCGAATGTGATCCTTACAAATGCGATGCTTAAAAAAGGGGTTATACCTTTTGAAAAAGCCTCAGTTTTTCTTCCCCGGATAATATTTATCTCTTCAGATTCTCACCAGGGAAGTTCAGCTATTGACTATAGTGAATTTGGGCGCTATTACGATTATGGCGTATCCAAAGGGATTGAGAATTACAGCTATTTTAAACTGGTTCTGAATACCTATGCTGTGGAACTGTCGAGAAGGATAAACAAAGATAAGGTGAGGGTAGGAGTGAACGTGATCTGTCCGGGTCCTGTACATTCCAATATCACCCGTGCAGCTCCATTTGCCTTACGTATGGTGCTCAACCTGATATTCAGCCTGATCTTCAGATCACCCGGCAAGGCTGCCCTTCCTGTGATCTATATGAGCATTTCACCTGATTATGAAGGGAAAACGGCCGAATACCTGCATATGTTCAAACTCAAGCAGATGGATAAGAAGGTTTATGATGAGGCTGAAGGTGAAAAATTGTGGAATGAATCACTGAATCTGTGTAAAAAGATCGACCCTCAGTTTCAAGGACTGTAGCGGTTCAGATAAAGCATGGGTATTCACAAATTTGTTTGTGATATGAATTCAAAGTTCAGGTTAAAAAGTCTTTTTCCTGCAGCTGAATGGCTGAAAGGGTATACTTTGAAGACTTTCGCAAGCGATTCAATCGCCGGGGTCACACTTGCCGCTTATGCTATCCCGGTTTCACTCGCTTATGCAATGCTTGCCGGTTTGCCCCCGCAGTATGGTATATATGGTTATCTCCTCGGCGGACTGTTTTACGCCATGCTTGGAAGTGGAAGGCAGCTTGCCATTGGCCCCACTTCTGCTATTTCCCTTCTGATTGGGACAACAATCGCAGGAATGGCCAACGGAGATCCCCAGCGCTGGGCCGAAATAGCCTCACTTACTGCAATCGTATTTGCTTTTATGAGTTTTCTTGCCTATTTGCTCAGGCTGAGCGGTATTATTAATTTTATCAGTGAGACGGTTTTACTTGGGTTTAAGGCAGGGGCTGCAGTGGCTATTGGACTCACCCAGCTACCAAAGCTCTTCGGAGTCCCCGGAGGTGGAGAGAATTTTTTTGAGAGGATCATTGCTGTTATCTCCCAGTTGCCGCAAACCAACCTTGCTGTTTTAATATTCGGGATCTCAGCAATTGCTGTGCTGATCGCAGGGGAGAAAGCCCTGCCGGGAAGACCTGTAGCTATAATCGTTGTAATCATATCAATAATTCTTGTTTCTCTTACATCACTGGGAGAAGAAGGTTTTAAAACGGTAGGGATAATTCCCAGTGGACTGCCACAGTTTCGGCTGCCAACTTTACACATAGGCGATGTTAAAGGGATAATTCCTCTTGCGTTTGCCTGTTTTCTCCTGGCCTATATTGAATCAGTTTCTGCAGCCCGGGCGATTGCGCGAAAAAACGGGTATGACATCGATGCACGACAGGAACTGCTTGCCCTTGGCGCGGCGAACCTGGCTACTGCCCTCGGACAGGGTTACCCTGTGAGCGGAGGTCTGTCACAATCGGCAGTCAACGAAAAAGCAGGTGCAAAAACACCTCTGGCATTGGTCCTGGCATCAGTCACCATCGCATTTTGCCTGCTGTTTTTAACCGGGTTACTGAAGAATCTTCCGAATGTCATCCTGGCTTCTGTTGTTCTCGTTGCCATCAGGGGCCTGGTCGATGTAAAAGAATTCGTTCATCTCTGGAAATTCCACCGTCTCGATTTCCTTATTGCTATAGTCGCCTTTACAGGGGTTATCGTTTTCGGAATACTCGAAGGAGTATTGATTGCTGCAGTAATGACCTTGGTTTTACTTATTAAATCAGTCTCAAGCCCGTATGTCGCGTTTCTTGGCCGAATCCCAGGTACAAACAGATATTCAGATATGGTCAGGCATCCCGATAACCAGGAGATCCCTGGCATGCTTTTATTCAGGGTAGAGTCTTCGGTGCTCTATTTTAACGCCGAAAACCTCAGGAAGTTGATCATGGCCAGGATCCAGAGCCTTGACGGATCGCTTAAAACTGTGATCTGGGATATGAGCACTTCGCCCTATGTTGACAGGGAAGGGGCGAAAATAATTATGCGCCTTTACCAGGATTTAAGGAATATGGGTGTTGTTTTGAGGCTTGCCGAGGCCCATGCCCAGGTGCGTGATATGCTTCGTGCCGAAGATGTGGAAGTGCTATTCGGACATATCAGCAGGAAAGATTCACTGGATGAGCTGGTGAGGGCTTCTTTGAATGAAATAACCGATAACGAATAAGCATCAGTATCGCTGGTTCGGCACAATCAGAAAGTCTCGTTGAGATTGAAGAATATCCCCTTGGTGCCATCCGCCCCAAAACCAAAGTCAACACACAGGTTTGACAGGGTCTTCCTGCTGAACATGATACGTAATCCAAATCCGGCAGCCGGATCAAAATACTGAAAAAGTTTCCGGGTATCGTCACCAGAGCTGGCTGTAGTCGCATTCACAAATACGACCCCGCTTAAAATTCCTGAATACGGACTGATAGGAAACCTGTATTCTGTCTCACCATAAACGAAATTCACACCCCTGATACTACCCTGGATGTACCCTCTTCCCGCCCGGTTATACATATCCCAGCAAAGAGCAGGCAATCCCAGGTAAGGAACTGCTCCTTTCTGATTGAACTGGCCAAGGTACCAGAACCCGATAAGATGATCAGGACGACGTTTTGAAAAACTGATATAGGTTCTGAATTCTGTATTCAGCATCCAGCTGCTCTTTGAGCTTCCCAGGAATGTGAAATTAGGCCTTACAGCGATGTTTGCCATGTATCCTTTTGTGGGGCGGATGGTATTGTCCCTGCTATCCAGCAAAACTTCAAAACTGAGTCCTGACATGACATAGCTTGTCGCATCAAAACCGTTATCAATGCTGTATTGGTAGTGACTTGTGAGTTGAGGGGGGACACTGTCAAGGTGCAGGTTGTGATCCACGATATTCCAAAAATCATCCAGGCAGTATCCTATTCCAAAATACCAGTTCTTTGCAAACCTGATAAAAAATGTTTCATAAAGCCTGATGTATTCATAATTAAGAGGTTGGGCATCAGGAGGCAGTGAGGCAGTTTGTCCGCCGTCATTAAAAATTATCCCACGGTTTGTATGCATTTTGATGCCCGTTCCCAGCCCGTAAGTAGGCTGTGAAAAAATCAGGTATCTCCAGTCACCGCGTAAAATAAATTTTGAATCCTCGGTAATTATGTTGCTTCGGACTGTAATTATTGTTTGCTCGGCAGTAGTAAGGTTAATGGCAGCGCATACTGAAGAGACTGGCGTCGTGCTGAAATCACCCAGGTGAATTGCCATGGTTGTTCCCACGCCGATCAGCATTCCATAGGCAGGATTGTAGCCAATGAACGGAGTTGTGGCAAAATATGGCTTCTTGATTACAGGAGGCAGAAACGTAATGCTGTCGCGTTTTGCCCGATTCGCTTTTTTAACAAAAATGCTGAAAACATCGTCCTGTTTAAATGTTTTTTCGCTTTTCTGGGCGGATATCGGGAAGGTTGTTAAAAGGAATGTAATCGTCAGTACAAAATTACAGAAGGCAGATGATGCCACTTTGAAAACTTTAGTTGTAGTTTCTTTCATCTCTTCTGACTGTGTAAAGTGAACAACTTAAAGGAGTCAAAAATAATAATATCCGGAAATTATTTTATCTCGGGAAACCTGTCTATGTTTTGTGTTTAAAAGACTTTTTGCTACCCACCCCCTGTAAATCACTAACATCAGCCATTTCCTGATCTTCGGTGTCAGGGAAAAAACGTCTTGCGGATCTCGTCAGCAGGCTTAATTCCAGTTGAAGAACAGCAGCTCTTTTTTCGGTTAACGTCATAATAAGTGATTCAAGCATTGCCCTTAATCGTCGTGCGATCTGTATGCTTGTCCCTCCGAAATGACGTACTTCGGTTACTGCCAGCCCAACGAAATCTTCCCAATCGGGGGTCTGGTAAACAAGTCTTAATGAGCCTTTTGCATCCATTCTCAATCCCTCATCCAGACGACGGCCGCCCAGGTGGCGAAGCAGGTATTGAATCTGGTCAATGGCCTGCACAGCGGTAGTCGGGTCGTTGATTGCCGGCGAGAGTCCCTTTGATGCAATATCGACGATAATGCGGAACGCAAAGCCGGGGTCTTGCTGTAAGGTTCGCTCGGGCCCTACAGCAACCGATTGGTAAAGTGATTTGGAGGCCGGCATTTCACCTTCTCCGTAAATCCTGAACAGGGGTTGGTCGGCCGCAACGAAATCACCTACCTGGGGTACCATCTCAATTACACAGTCGTTGGTTTGAGCTAAGGAAACAAGTCCTTTAATATCAAAAGCCAGTATGACCCCTTCCCTTGGATTCAGAATGGTGGCCCTTGGTCCCTTGTCAAAGATTTGCAGAGGCTGAAGTGCAGCTCCGGATAAATTGGAAAGGAGTCGTGGATAAACATTTTTTATAACATCACGGCCCATCCTTGCTACCAGGGTCAAAGCCCCGCTTGGACGGAGGGCTCTTCCAACCTCATCTACCAGATAAATAAAAACCCCCAGGCTCAGAACACAACTGTAACAAGCAACATATGCAGTAAGCATAGGAACGGTGCTTTTAATTCTCAGCAAAGCAGCCAATGTGAGAGTGAATGTAAAAACAAATAAGGTCAAAGAAAGTTTGATGGAAGGGTTACGGAACACCAGGCTGATGAAGCGGGGTGTGAGAGAAGCGCTGGCTAATTGCACCGATATCAGCAAAGCGGAACAAACAAATACAATGAGTGTGAACATGGATGCCGCAAGGGTACCCATTACTGTCATGGAGGTTGATGGATCGAATTCAGCTATCCATCCCATTTCCACTTCAATTCCGTTAAGAATGCGAACTGTTGCCATCGCAACCAGCATTCCAAGGGAAGGAAGAATCCAGATTGAATTCCTGAAATAATTTAGAATACGATATCGCTGAAGCCAGGTCATTTTGCAAATTATATGTAAATGTAATTAAAAATTTGTTCCATTGAATCTGGGCGGGGTATAGGTCTCAATGAACTTAAGGAATAATTTGTAATCCGTACCGTCTTAATTATCTGTAGTATATGAATTTTTTTTGATATTGCCATATGACAAAAGTTCTTTAAAAATACTCATTTATCAGTATTGTGCCTGCTTCAATGCGGGAATACCTTTGACTTGAATATTTTTCATTTTCTCGTCCTCTTCGGTTTATGATCCTTTGAGTCTAAGGAAATATTTTACCAGGTATGCTGAATGGAACTTGATTTTTTGGAACTTTACAATAAACTAAACCTTAAATACAAAAATTATGAAAAAAGCATTTACATTATTCGTTTTGGGTATTCTGTTAACCGGGCTTATCCAGGCTCAGGAAAAAGTAACCATGAATTTAAAGGACCTAGACTCAAAGATTGAGAAATACATTAAGAAAAATTTTGATGGATACAAAGCAGTGGAAGCATACAAGCATCTGCCTTTCTTTGAAATGAAAGCTCAGAAGGGTAATGCTTCAGAATGGTTTATCTTTGATCAGAAGGGGAAGTTTCTGAAATCGGAAACAGAAGCTGATAAGGCAAAAAATCCGGTGCAGATCAGAACCACTATGGCTGTCAAGGATGTTGATAATGACATTTCGAAATATATTAAAAAGATGGAGTATAAGCTTACGGAGGCCTATGCCTACGATGAAGCATATGAAGTTAAAATCATAAAAGGTAATGATGCCCAATCACTTCTGTTTGATAAAGAAGGGAAGTTCCAGATGAAATTGGCCGCTGCCGTGCCTGCAGTTGTACCTCAGAAGACTGACACTGCTGCTGTTAAAAAGGAACAACCAAAAAAGGCAGATACTGCCAAGAAAAAGTAAATATTCAATTATACACATTGTTTTTTAAACCTTGCAGATAGAAGAGGATGTTTTTACATTCTCTTCTATTTGTCTTATGTATTTGTCAGGGAAAACCGTAAGAACTATGGAAAAGATCAGATTAAAGGAAGCCAGGGAAAATACAAGCCCGTGGAAAAAATGGGGACCCTATTTAAGCGAACGCCAATGGGGAACTGTTCGCGAAGACTATAGTGAAGGCGGAGATGCCTGGAATTTTTTTACCCATGATCATGCCAGGTCAAGAGCATATCGTTGGGGAGAAGACGGGATCGCTGGTATATCTGACGACAAACAGCGGCTTTGTTTTGCTCTTGCACTCTGGAATGGGAAGGATCCCATTCTGAAGGAAAGGCTTTTCGGACTGACCAACAGCCAGGGCAATCACGGAGAGGATGTCAAGGAGTATTACTTCTATCTTGATTCCACGCCCACCCACTCTTACATGAAGTACCTATATAAGTACCCTCAGGCAGCCTATCCATATGAAGATCTTGTAAAAACGAACGGTCAGCGTTCCCGGGAGGAGATGGAGTATGAACTACTCGACACCGGGGTCTTCAATGAGGACCGCTATTTCGACGTCTTTGTAGAATATGCCAAAGACGGACCGGAAGACATCCTTGTAAAGATCACTGCATTCAACCGCGGACCTGAGGAGGCCGGATTGCATATACTGCCAACCCTCTGGTTCAGGAATGACTGGTCGTCCTGGATCGATGAATCGAACAGGGCTTCAGTAAAACCGAAGTTGGAACAGGTAAAGGCCGGGGCAGGTTCAAGCGTTGTTTCTGCTGCTCATAAATTGCTTGGTGAATTCATTTTTTCCTGTGAAGGAGATGTGCCCCTGCTCTTCACCGAGAACGAGACAAACCATGAAAGGCTTTTCCTAGGGACAAAAAATGAAAGTCCTCATGCGAAGGACGGTATCAATGATTTTATCGTACAGGGTAATCAGCAATCAATAAATCCCGAGAAACAGGGCACCAAAGTCTCTGCGCATTATAACATAAGTATCGACGCAGGTAAGTCCGCAGTGGTCCGTCTTAGATTAACTAAAATGGCTGATGGCAAAAAGGCCAGGCCTTTTGGTAAAACATTTGATGAAGTATTTGCCGACAGGCTGCGTGAAGCCGATGAATTTTACAAGTCCGTCACTCCTCCTTCAGTCAGTGAAGATGCAGCCAACGTGATGCGGCAGGCCATAGCCGGCATGCTATGGAGCAAGCAATTCTTTTTCTTCGATGGTGACAACTGGCTTGACGAGCATAAATCCAACCCCCTGCATAAAGGATTCCGTCAAAGCAGGAACTTTGAATGGTACCATATGCTTAACGAGGACATCATTTCCATGCCTGATAAATGGGAGTACCCCTGGTATGCTGCCTGGGACCTGGCCTTTCACACTCTCCCGATCGCAATCGTTGATCCTGATTTTGCCAAGGACCAGATGCAGCTTATGCTCAGCGGCTTATACCTTCACCCAAACGGGCAGATGCCTGCTTATGAATGGAACTTCAGTGATGTGAATCCTCCCGTACATGCCTGGGCTACACTTTTCCTTCATTTCTCACAAAAGGCATTGACAGGGGAAACTGATGTGGATTTCCTGAAAACCACTTTCAATAAACTTCTGCTGAATTTCACATGGTGGGTGAACCGGAAGGACCGCTTTGGCAAGAATGTGTTTGAAGGCGGATTTCTTGGTCTCGATAACATCGGGGTTTTCGACCGCTCTGCTCCCCTTCCTACCGGTGGTCATCTTGAACAGGCCGATGGAACAGCCTGGATGGCTCTTTTCAGCCAGAATATGTTAGAACTTGCAGCGGAACTTTCAGTTCATGATCCCAACTACGAGGGCATGGTCATAAAATTCATGGAGCATTTCTATTATATTGCAGCCTCCATGAACCATCCCGGTGAAGACAGCATGTGGGACGAAGAGGACGGCTTCTATTATGATCTTCTGAGGCTTCCCGATGGCAGGGCGGCTAGGCTAAAGGTACGGTCCATGGTTGGGCTGCTGCCGTTATGCGCTACAACCGTGATAGAGAAAGCGCAACGGGAGCAGGTACCCCAGGCAATGGCACGTCTCAGGGAACGTTTGCGAAGGATGCCCGAACTGCTCCAAACAATCCATCCCACGGGACCTGGCCACTTTGGTGTGGCGGAACGGGGGATCATTGCCCTGGTAAACCCTGAACGGCTCCGCAGAATTCTTACAAAGATGCTCGACGAGAACGAATTCCTCGGCCCTCACGGTATTCGCTCCCTTTCAAAGTTCCATGAAAAGAATCCTTACGTCCTCCATTTCGGGGGACAGGAATACAGGGTCGATTACCTGCCTGCCGAATCGAATAACGGCATGTTCGGAGGCAACTCAAACTGGAGGGGACCTGTATGGATGCCGGTGAATACCATGATCATAAGAGCGCTCCAACAGTTCTATCTCTATTATGGAGACAATTTCAAGATCGAATGCCCAACAGGTTCAGGTAAACTGATGAACCTTTTCGAGGTAAGTAAGGAGATTGCCAACCGTATTGCAAGTACCTTTCTTCGCGATGAACATGGCCGCAGACCGGTATATGGCGGTACTGAGAAGTTCCAGGCTGATCCTCACTGGAAAGACTACCTCTTGTTTTATGAGTACTTTCATGGCGACAATGGAGCAGGGCTTGGGGCCAGCCACCAGACAGGCTGGACCGGGGTAGTTGCGAAGATCATAGAGCTTTATGGGATTATGGATCCCGGGAAAGCGCTTGAAGTCGGGAGAAATGCGGCATTCGTAAAGGGTGCCGGCACAAAGAAGATTCAATAACAGGGAGATACGGTCAGAAACCGTAGAAAACATCATGAAGAGACCGAAGTATCCATCTTTGTACCAGGTGAACACCAGGGTTTGGCTCACAGAACTGTCACAGGACCTTGGCCGGAAAGCCACTCTTGATGATATCCCCGATATCGAACTGGATCGCTTGGCAAATCTGGGTTTTGACTGGATCTGGTTTCTTAGCGTGTGGACCACAGGTGAGCTTGGGCGGAAAATTTCCCGCGAAAACCCTGAATGGCTTGGTGATTTTGAGAATACATTGCCGGATCTTCACGAGGAGGATATAGCTGGTTCCGGATTTGCAATCGCAGCTTATCATGTACATCCTGAACTTGGCGGAGATCCCGCCCTGAAGAAACTCCGTGCCAGGTTAAAAAAGCGTGGACTTAAACTCATGCTCGATTTTGTACCGAATCATATGGGACCCGACCATCCCTGGCTTGAGGACCACCCTGATTATTTTGTTTCAGGAACTGAGAGTGACCTTGAACATTATCCGCAGAATTACATAAGGGTAAAACGTAATCAGGGTGAATTGATACTCGCATACGGCAGGGACCCTTATTTTGCAGGATGGCCCGATACTCTTCAGCTGGATTATAGTAATCCTGCAACCGTGAAAGCAATGACCAAGGAACTTCTTCGGATCTCAGGACAGTGTGACGGCGTACGTTGCGATATGGCGATGCTTATCCTCCCCGAGGTTTTTGAAAAGACATGGGGACGCAAGGCTCAAGCCTTCTGGTCATCCGCTATAAAAGCAGTTCGCGAAAAAGTTCCCGGTTTCTGCTTCATGGCCGAAGTATATTGGGAAATGGAGTGGGACATGCAGCAACTGGGGTTTGATTATGCTTATGATAAACGGCTATATGACCGTTTGAGAGAAGGCCATACGAAAGCTGTACGAGAACATTTGTTTGCAGTACCGGATTACCAGGATAAACTTGCCCGCTTCCTTGAAAATCATGACGAACCGCGCGCGGCTGCAACGTTCGATCTGAAAAAGCATGAAGCTGCAGCCGTGATAACATTCTTATCACCCGGCTTAAGGTTTTTCCACCAGGGACAATTTGAAGGGCGGAAAAAACGGATTTCCCCTCACCTGGTGCGAGCCCCGCAGGAACCAACAGAACCGGCATTGCATAAGTTTTACACAAACTTTCTTTCTCTAATAAAAAAACCTGTTTTTCGAGACGGACATTGGCAACAGCTCGAATGCAAATCGGCCTGGGACGGGAATGGAAGTTCGGATTTCTTCCTGGCATTTGCCTGGGAGGGAAAGGATAACGATCGGGTCCTGGTTGTAATAAACTATTCATGCCATGCCGGTCAGTGCCTTGTCCGTCTGCCCTTTTCTGAGCTGGGAGGCAAACCGGTCAGGTTCAGTGAAATGATGAGCCCTGCTTTTTATGATTGGGAAGGCAGTGAGGTAGTGTCAAAAGGTATTTTTATTGATCTGCCTGCATGGGGGTATCACATCTTTGAGATTGGTGTTTAGGAATCTTTATCAATACAAACGTTAAGCGTCATGATGAAAGCAATTACTGTCGAACCTAAAAAGCCGGGAACGGCGAGGCTTATGGATATGCCGGAGCCGGATTTGAGGGATGGGTCAATCCTCGTGGAGGCTATTGCCGTCGGAGTATGCGGTACAGATGTCGAAATTGTCGAAGGGAAGTATGGCTGGGCCCCTCCGGGCCAGCAGTATCTTATTTTGGGGCATGAATCCCTGGGCCGGGTAATAGATCCCGGCACTGCAGGCGGTTTCAAAAAAGGGGACCTGGTTGTAGGGATCGTGCGCCGTCCCGATCCTGTCCCTTGTCCGAATTGTGCGGTGGGGGAATGGGACATGTGCCGTAACGGACTTTATACAGAACGGGGGATCAAAGAGATCCACGGATATATGTCGGAACGATGGAGGATAGAGCCTGAATACGCTATTAAAGTCGATTCTTCACTGGGTATCCTGGGTGTTCTCCTTGAACCTACAACGGTTGTAACTAAAGCATTGGAGCAGATAGGTATGATAAGCCGCCGTTCTTTCTGGGAGCCTTCCAGAGTGCTGGTTACAGGTGCAGGTCCGATAGGACTGCTGGCGGCCCTCAGTTTGAAGATCTGGGGGATAGAAGAAATCCATGTCCTTGACAGGATGGAGTCAGGGTCCAAACCTGACCTGGTTAGAGAACTGGGTGCTATCTATCACTCTGGCAATGTCGCTGATATCGGATTTGAACCGGATGCAATTGTAGAATGTACGGGAGTGGGACCAGTAATTGAAGCTTGTATCCAGCAATTAGCTGCAAATGGAATTTTATGTCTGACAGGCGTCGGCCATGGAGGTCATATGACAAAGGCCGCAACTGCTGATATGGCTGCTTCCGCAGTCTTAAGAAATACTGTAATCGTTGGTAGTGTGAATGCAAATAAGCGCCAATGGTACCGAGCCGGTCAAACGCTTGCAAAAGCTGATAAAAACTGGCTGGCAAAACTCATCAGCAGGCGGGAAAAACCTGAGGATTTTACGCTTGCCTTGCAAAGACGGCCTGAGGACATCAAAGTTGTCATCCAGTTCTCGGAAATATAGCAGTTTTTTTTAAGGTATTTCAAAAGAAGATTTTAACATTATCCCCAAGAGAATGAAGCACAATCGGATTTTAAATCTGGCATTTATACTATTTCCGATCCTGTTTCTACATGCGTGCTCCGAACCCCATCATAAATGCCTTGTTTTTGTAGGAACGTATACCGGGAAGGGCAGTGAAGGAATTTATGCCTACAGTTTCAATCCTGCAAAAGGGAACATGAAACCTTTAGGGCTTGTCGCAAAAACGGAAAACCCATCCTTTATCACCATTGATTCAAAAGGACGATTCCTATATACAGTTAATGAGACAGATTCTTTTCATAATAAGCAAAGCGGGGCAGTTAGTGTATTTGCAATCAACAAGGAGTCGGGTAAGCTGACATTGCTTCAGCAGATTTCTTCACTGGGAGCAGCTCCGGCACATTTGTCACTTGACAAATCAGCCCGATACCTGATGGTCGCAAATTACAACGGTGGTAATTCAGTTGTGTTCCCGGTAGGAAGGGATGGTAAACTTGGTGAGCATACAGCATTCATTCAAAATACGGGGTCAGGTCCTAACCCTAAACGGCAGACCGGACCGCATGCTCATTATATCAGGGTGACCAACGACAACCTGTATGTCATGATAGCCGATCTTGGAATTGACAAAATCTTAAAATACCGGTTCGATGCCGGCAATGGTTCTCTTTTCCCCATAGACTCAGGGTTTGTAAAGTTGGATCCCGGCTCAGGTCCAAGACATATTGCGTTTCCACCATCAGGGAAATTTATTTACGTATTGAATGAGTTAAGCTCAACAATTACCAGCTTTTCATATGAATCAGAAACCGGTAGGATGCTGGCGAAGCAAACCATCTCAACGCTTCCCAAAATCTTCCACGGTGAAAATACTGCGGCGGAGATAGCTCTGGACGCCACAGGAAAATTTCTTTATGTTTCGAACAGGGGGGCTGATAATATCGGACTCTTCAGTATTAATTCAAAAAATGGAAGCCTGACACCGGTCGAATGGGTTTCAACCGGGGGTGAGACCCCGCGCAGTTTTGAAATCGATCCAACAGGTCACTGGCTCTTTGTAGCAAACCAGAACTCGGATAATATTGTTCTCTTCAGGATCGATCAGGCCAGCGGCCAGTTGAGTCAAACATCTCAAACGGTCAAAATAGTTTCTCCTGTTTGCATAAATTTTACATTGTATGAATGATGTAAATGATCTAAGATACCGCGTTCAGTTTTTTGTTGCCGAATTCATTGGTACTGCTCTGTTATTGCTGGGCGGCCTGTCACTCGTTATTATTATGTTCGGGAATGGTAGTCCTTTAGGGCAGCTGATCCCGAATGTTAAAGTAAGACAAATGATCACCGGTTTCCTTTTTGGATCTATAGGCGCATCGATTGCACTATCCCCGATAGGAAAAGTCAGCGGGGCGCATATCAACCCGGCAGTTACAATGGTATTCCTGTTGTTTCGTAAGATTGAACCACGCCTGGCAATCACATACATACTGGCACAATTGACCGGTGCTGTTGCTGGCTGTCTGCCCCTCCTCCTCTGGGGTGATATGGGGCGGAGTGTTTTGTTCGGTGCAACCGTGCCGGGAGAAGGATACTCCGTTTATACCGTTTTGTTTGGCGAGGTTATCACAACTTTTGCCTTGGTCTCACTTCTTGTAATTTTTATTGGATTCAGACACCTCCGGCAGTTTACTCCGTTTATGATTCCGTTTCTCTATGCGATAATGGTTCCCCTGGAAGCAGCAATCTCAGGAACCAGTACAAATCCTGCACGTAGTCTTGGCCCGGCAATTATATCCGGTGAGTGGACGGGATGGTGGATCTATTGGATCGGTCCGTTTGCAGGCGCCTTCCTTGCAAGCCTTGCCTGCAGCCTTCTCGCAAAGCGCATAACCGTAGCCAAACTGTATTATTTCGACAGCCACAGCGATGGTGATGCCTTGTTGCGAAGAACCAAATCCTGATGGAATATGACCCTGCAAGGATTTAAGATAAAGTGTTTAATTCTATTCGTTGCTATCTTTTTTGTTTCAAAATCATCCCTTGTCCGGGCCCAGGATCTTGAGCCCAGAGCCTATTCAAACACCCCAGTCGGATTGAATTTTTTGATCGCTGGTTATATATACCAGGAGGGAAGTGTTTTATTTGACCCTGCAATTCAACTTGAAAATGCACATATTCAGGTTCATGGTCCTGTATTAGCTTATGCCCGTTCCATTGATTTTGGAGGTATTTCAGGCAAGATCGACGTGATCATACCCTTTGCATGGCTTAGTGGTTCTGCAGATTTCCAGGGACAACAGTTAACCCGGAATGTTGAAGGATTTGCTGATCCCCGTGTTCGGATAACAGTGAATTTCATTGGAGCTCCGGCATTGCCTTTATCTGGCTTTAAGAATTATAAACAGAATCTAGTCGTTGGTGCGAGCCTTCAGATTAATTTGCCTTTCAGTCAATACGATCCTGAAAGACTTGTTAACATCGGAACGAACAGGTTTACCTTTAAACCCGAAATAGGCGCATCCAAAAAATTCGGCCCCCTGTTTATGGAATTGGCTGTAGGAGCTTCATTTTACACTGTTGACCATGAATTTTACCAGGGGAATTCCTTGTCCTTATCTCCAATAGGATATATCCAGGGACATGTGATTTACAACTTCAGGTCTGGCATCTGGGCAGCAATTGATGGCACCTATTATTGGGGTGGCCGGCCTTCAGTGAATGGCGCTGAGGGAAACGCTATGCAGAAGAACACCCGCCTCGGCCTTACCTTTGCACTGCCGTTAAACATCCACAACTCACTGAAATTATACCTTAGTACCGGTGTTTCAACACGCACAGGAAGTGATTTCAATACGATAGGAATAGCCTGGCAATATCGCTGGGGCAGGGACTTGTTAAAAAGGAAATAAAATCAGATGGCATACAATACTCAGTATTAAGTATTGTACATTGTAAGGAAAGAATGTACTTTTAATGTGTTTTAAATATTTAAAACAATGGATGCAGAAGTCAAAACAAAGAAAACCTTTAAAGAAAAATTTAAAAAAGAATTTATTGAATATTGGATCAACGTGGCATACCTTGCGGTTTTTTTTGCGGTATTTATCACTTATAAACGTCTGGTCCTTGCTGAACAAAACATTGTTTATACAGAATGGGGTTTCGGGCTTATCAATGCATTGGTACTTGGTAAAGTTGTTTCAATAGGCAGTATGATGAGGCTTGGCCATTGGTTTGAAAACAGGCCGCTGATCTGGTCAATACTTGGCAGATCATTAATGTTTACAGTCTGGCTTGCAATTTTTAATGCAATAGAATTATCGGTAAAAGGTTTTTTTCATACCTACACAATGCAGGGTATTACGGATTCCTTATCTCATATCGGAACTTACGAGTACTTCGGTGGTTCACTGATCGTGTTCACCGCCTTTATTCCTTTTTTTGCCATTCACGAACTTTCCAGAGTGCTTGGGCCCAAAGTGGTTCTCGACATTTTTCTGAAGGGAAAGCCGTCGGCCTGATAAAAGACAGAGGATTATATGCCAACAATTGATGCATGAGCCAGCCTGGTAAATTATTTTTCAGCATTTTCGCATTCTGTCTTGCATTTTACTGCTTCACTTGCTTTGCTCAGGTAAGCATCCCTCTTGTGGATTCGGTCCATGCCCTGGATTTTGAAATGCACGCCAAACAAAGCAAGGCTAAAGATCTGGCTGACCTGGGTTTAAAACAAAGCCAGGCAAACTA
Source organism: Bacteroidota bacterium (assembly GCA_037134895.1). GTDB lineage: Bacteria > Bacteroidota > Bacteroidia > Bacteroidales > FEN-979 > CAIRDP01. Next base: position 36,819 of record JBAXLI010000013.1, on the reverse strand, counting down.
CCGGCAACACCAGTTGGTTCTTAAACAAAGCAGGAATTTCTTTCTGCTTAAAAATGAAATCGAGAAAGCAAGGAATTTTCTCAGGATCGGCTTTAAATATCATGAGATCAGGGATGAATTAATTCAGTTAACGCGCTGGAGAGAGCAGGCTGTTGATGGCGTTATTACAAATGAGGACAAAATTCAGACGGTGCCTAACCTTACGACAACCAGCCGCCTCCTGAACGAATTGTTGAAGAGAACGGACAACCGCCTGCAGCAAATATTGGCTTACCACAGATCATTAGGTCACTCACAGTCCAGGCTTGATTCTCTTGCCATGGATAGTATAATATACCAGGTCCCGGTCGATTCAGCTTCCATGACAAGTTATCTGCAGAAACTCCTCTTTCTGACCCGGGATATCAACCCCGTTAACACGAAACTCAAGACTTCATTGGATAGCATTCAGAAACTTGAGATCCAGGTAAACCTGCTTAAATTCGAACTTGAATCAGATATTATTGAAACGGAATCATTACATTCAAAAGTATTTCAGCAATTCAGGACAAACGAACTCGGCTTTTTTGGAGAAAACCTCATCAATGACAGGCCTTTCGGTCAGATCATTACCTATTCATACGGAAAGGCTAAACTTGCAATATTTTTTTATAGCGTAAATCATCGTGATAAAATTATTCTGATACTTGTTTTTGCCTTAGGACTCTACTTGTACCTGCTCATGCTGAGGCGAAAAGTGAACAACGAGGGATCCCATGGGCACCTCACCGGTAGCGGACATGTGTTAGGAAACCCCTTGGCGTCTGCAATCCTGATCTCCCTGACCATTTCACAGTTTTTTCTTCCATTGCCACCTTTTATTTTCAATTGTGTTATCTGGATTCTCATCACATTTTCGCTTATTTTGATTTTAAAAAAATCGTTCACACCGTTCTTGTTCAAAACCTGGTTGTTTTTCATTCTTTTATTCCTTCTTGCCCTGATCAGTAATTTGATTTTACGGCATTCATCATTCGAATTGTGTAGCATGCTTTTACTGAGTTTTTCAGGAGTTTCAGCAGGTATCTTCTTCCTTGTATCAAAGAAAAAAAAGGAAATCAAAGACAGGATCATTTTTGTGCTAATCGGATTGCTGGCCTTGCTTCAGATTCCGGCTATCTATTTTAATCTTACCGGCGGTTTTAACCTAGCCAAAATCTTCATGACCAATGGAATATTTACTTTCATTGTTGTTTTACTCTTTTGGACTGCCCGCTTTGTAAACGAAACCCTGCTTATCTCCTTTTATTTTTACCAGGGATCTGAAGGAAAAACACGCTTATTACCCGATGAAAAAGCCAGTAAAGATCTACCATTCTTCTATTATTTGATCTGTTTCGCCGGCTGGTTTGTCCTGATCTTACGGAGTACCTATTATTTTCAAACTTTGTTCCTGCCATTTCGAGATTCATTGACAACAACCCGCACGATTGGCATGTTTTCTTTCAATTACCAAAGTATTCTCATCTTCATGCTGGTTATCTTCCTTTCAGCCTTGATTTCCCGGATTGTCCTGTTCCTGTCGTCTGATAATATGTCTATACATAAAAACTCTAAAAAAGGTGGACTTGGCAGTTGGCTGGTACTGATTCGGATTGCCATAATCACTGCAGGGGTTTTGGTGGCATTTATTGCAGCAGGATTCCCCATGGACCGTTTTGCCATAATCCTGGGAGCTGTGAGTGTAGGTATCGGTTTTGGCTTACAGACCCTGGTCAATAACCTGATAAGCGGGCTTGTCATTGCCTTTGAAAAGCCTGTAAATGTTGGAGACATCGTGGAATTTGCAGGGCAGACAGGGAGGATGAAATCGATCGGGATCCGAAGCAGCGTCGTCACTACCTGGGATGGTGCCGACGTCATAATTCCCAATGGTGATTTATTAAACCAGCACCTTGTGAACTGGACATTGGGAAGCAGTCACAGGAGATTTGAACTGCTACTCGGTGTTGCCTATGGAACGGATCTTGACAAGACAAAACGCCTTTTACTTGACCTGATGCAAAATGATTCCCGGATTTTGAAGGATCCGCAACCTCTTGCATTTGTAACCAAATTCAGCAGCAGTTCGGTACACATCAGCTTAAAATTCTGGGTGCCGCATTTCGATATCGGCTTCGATGTGAGGAGTGATCTGATTGTTTCAATTGACAGCCTCTTCAGGGAACGAGGGATCATCATACCTTTTCCTCAGCAGGATGTACATATTCGCAAGGAAGTTAACGGCAAGGGAGATAAAAAAGAAGATGGAGATCATATAATCAAAAGGTCCCCTGAATGATCATTGTTATGGTTTTTACATAGGTTTGACTGTCAAAGATTTAGAAATATACTGAGTGTTAAGTATTGTCAATGACAGCATATGAGCGTATTTTTATCTTTGGAAAAGTTTGTGGACTATTACAATGTATTATAAGATATAGTAACTAATTATCTAGCAAAGCAGTTATGGCAAACGAAACAACAAGAACGGCTCCGACCATGGAAGAAATTATTGCCAATGCGAAAAAGGCAGGCAAACTCAAAACAGTGCCGCTGGATTGGAATGAGGTTTATTACACTAATTGTCCGCTGGTTTCAGCAAGCAATGTAGACCAGGAACTGGGCTGGACCAAGGAAATATATAAGAAGATGGATGTGAAGTACCTTTATCTGCGGGCTCGCAAAGAAAACGACTGGTATCCTCACTACATACATAATATGGATAATATTATCCGCTTTGGCGGCTTGTTCCCTCCGATTCACGTACAGGCAGATATTCGCAGAACCAGGCTTTTAGGAGTGACACATGTGCCAAAAGAAGGCGGAGTGATGATCGTACGCTCAAGGGACGATATATACCGCATGGCTGACCTGAAAGGTAAAAAGATAGGTTTATCCAGGAGCCAGAATAAAATAAAGACCGACTGGTGGGGCATCCAGGAAGAGCAGGGAATCGAGCTGATGCTGAGAGTAAATGGTATGACAAGGAATGATGTTCAGATCGTTGAATTCCCTTATCCGGATGATTGGTATGACATACCTGAAATGATGGGCCCTGAAATGGAAAATCCGTCAGAATTATGGCTTCGCCGCGATCATAAACATGACCTGGCATTCCGCCCATTGGAAACAGCTCTTGAAAAAGGAGTAATCGATGCCATGTACAGCCAGAGCAAGGTGCTTAGTATACTCTCCGAAACAACAGGAAAATTTAAATCCATTGAAGACCTCTCGAGGTATCCTGACTGGACCTTGCAGGTGGCCAATATCCCTGCTGCCATCACCTGCAGCGATGTTATGGCAGAAAAGCACCCTGAATTAGCTGTTGCCTTCCTGAAAGGCATGATCAAAGTCGGGCGCTGGGCCAATGAGCACAAACATGCTGCAGCAGCCATCCTGGACAAACAGACCTTCTATCGTGATGTTGAAGATACCTATGAAGGGATCAGGCTTGTCGATATGGTGCCGAACCTGTCATCGCAGAACCTGGTTTCAGTTGAGATAGGGAAGGACTTCATGCTGAGTCACGGTTACATTAAGAACAATTTCGATGTGCGAAAATGGTCCGCACCCGAATTCCTGGAACAGGCTGCCAGGGAACTGCTGGAAGATGAATGGAAGAAGAGGACTACATCGAAACTTCCACAGGCAGCAGATCCTTTGGCATCTGGAATGCGGATTGGATAGCCGGTAGTATTCACAAATGATGAAATCATAATAGCCATCCGCAGTGAACTGATACAAAAAGGACTGATAAAAGAATGATTTAACCCTGAAACCTGATCTTGCATTTATGAATAATCAATCTTCAAATAATTCCGTTTACGACACCACAATCAGGCTTTTCATCCTTTTGCTCATCATTGCCTGGTGCCTGGCGATTATGTATCCGTTTGTAAGTATCATGCTGTGGAGTATGGTACTCGCCCTTGCGCTTTATCCGCTCCACAGCAGTCTTTCAAAGAAGATGGGAGAAAAGCCTAAACTGGCCTCTTTCATTATTGTTTTTTCTATCCTTGTCATTATTATCCTTCCCACCTGGTTACTGGTAGATTCTCTTTTTGATGAAGTGAAAGCACTCAAAGTAAGCTATGATAGCGGTACTCTGAGCATTCCTCCCCCACCAGAAAAGGTAAAAGAATGGCCGGTCATCGGGGAAAAATTTTATGCTTTCTGGAAGGATGTAGACACCGACATCAAACCAATCGTGCTAAAATACCAGGACCAGCTTCTGGAATTCGGTAAAAAAATGGCACAAGGTCTCCTAAGCGCTTTTAGCAGCATAATCCAGATCATGGTTTCGCTTTTCATTGCAGGGATTCTGCTGGCGATTGGTGGCACAGGTGAGAATATTCGTAAATTTTTCAGGAAAGTTGGAGGTGACAGGGGGGATGAATTTGCTGATTTGACCCTGAAGACAGTATCAAGCGTTGTAAAAGGGATCCTTGGAGAGTCTCTCGTGATGGGCTTGTTAAATGGAATAGTGTTCTTTCTGGCAGGGGTTCCCTATGCCGGGATATGGGCATTGATCGCATTTATTTTTGCAGTCCTTCAACTACCTGTATTCATTGTCACGGTACCCATCATTATTTATTTTTTCGCAGTGAAAGCCATTCTGCCGGCCATATTATGGACTATTGCCCTGGTGCTGGTTGCCCTTTCAGACAACGTACTTACTCCTATAATGCTTGGCAAAGGCGCTCCGGTTCCCATGGTGGTAATTTTCATCGGTGTGATCGGCGGATTCATATTCTCCGGATTTATCGGGCTCTTTACAGGAGCAATTGTGATGTCGCTTGGATACAGATTATTTGTCGGATGGATTAATTCGAATAATGAAGTGAAGCAAGCCTGATTATTTTAAAACTGAGTATAGTTAAAGCAGTCCCTGTTCCTTAAGGTGGTAAATCAGATCCGAAATTTGTGATTTACCTGACTTCTCCAAAATATTGGAACGATGTGTATTCACGGTGTGCATGCTCAGGAATAATTTTTCCCCGATTTGTTTACTGCTAAGGCCCGCCTCAATCAATTTGATGATTTCCAGCTCGCGTTGGGAAAAAGGAGGTCCCATCTTCAACAATTCCTCATCAGGATATTTAAAATAGGATAAGTCCTTTCCTTTATAATAGTGATAGTCCTGTTTTTTCATTTTGAACCAGCCAACATTGCTGATAACCTGGATCAGATAAACTACCTGGCGTGGAACCGGAGAATAAAAAAAATAGGCCTGGCATAGATGATTAGAATAAATTCCGGCCGGATTGCGCAACCTGATTGTGAATGACACCAATGCACTCCCCTTGTTTGATTGCAATACCTCCTTTTCCACAATGAATGTCTGTGCCCTTAACAAACCCATCCGGCTCAGATCATCCGGGTGGGTGACTTCCACAAAATGCCCTGGATTAAGCTCTTTTGGCTCTACCCCGATCATTTGCCGGATCCGTTCACTGGCAAACAGGAATTTAATCTGCCCCAGATCTGAAACAGTGAAGAACTGGTCATTCTCTTCCATGAGATTCCCGAGCTTCAGCATGATAGGATCGTCAGCATGAATATCAAGGAACCCCGATGGCAGGTAGGATTCAATAAAATCAAAAAATATGCTGTAACTATAGGGAGTATTATGCATAAGATGAAATTTGCCTATTCTACTTTTGACTTCTTGCAAATGTAATAAAAATACAGAACTGTCAGTATTGTTCCTGGTATTAGATCACGGTACATTTGACAAAAGGGAATCGATACTGTTTTTTACGATTACACATGATAAATACAGGATTATGGCTGAATTAACGGCAAAATTATTTCGTGACTTTTTTGGGGGAAGCTGGATTGCCAAACTTACCAAAAACGGGGAATTTCAGCGTGAGGTTGTTTTCAACTGGCCGAAAACACAGGGAACATTTTCATCCCTGGGAACCGAACCTGGATTGATTGTCCCTGTGGGGGAAGGAGTTATCGACGATACTATACAGGTAGCCATTTCAGGCTGGCGCTGTGATCTCCGCAGGTGGGTCCAGTTATGGCACAATGAATTCGGAGGTTATGGAGAGATCACGTGGACTTCACAGACGGTTAAAGATGAAATAACAACTCTTTACGGGGCATGTCACGAATGTAAACAGGAAAGCGATAATCCAACCGATCATATAGTAAAGTGCGAAATTTTCGATCAAAATAATTTCAAATACACCATCCAGAGTTTCCGTAAAGGGTTGACCGAGGTTGTTGCAAGGCGGATCAGAACGGCCAATGAATTAAATACTCTTCTGGAGAAACAGGCTCAAACAGCCATCCATTTTGAAGAATTGCTCAGATGATGAAATCCAAAGTAAGCAGTTAAAAAGCAATAGAATCCTTAAAAAAATAAGAAAAACATTCAAAGGAGAAAACAAAATGACAAATGAAAGCAACATTTTCACAGCAAAGGTCAACACCGATACGAAGCGTATCGACCGGCTGAAAGAACAACTCAGGAGCACGGAGCCTGAACTCGACTTCGAGCGGGTTAGGATCATGCATGATGTCTATGGGGAAACCACTGGAGATAACCAGGTACTCCGACGTGCCAAATTCCTGGCAGCCGTTCTGGATCGTAAGAAACTGTATATCGACGACAACCTCTTTGTCGGCGCCATGGCCGGCAAGACCAATGCCATGTACCCCTATCCCGAATGGCAGGTGGATTGGATGATAGAAGAGAATACGGTAGAAAAGTCGCCGACTCCGGAAGATAAGAAGGCCAACCAGTGGGCGCTCGACTACTGGGGCAAACGTGCGATGAAACCCCGGGTCGACGAGATTTTTCAGAAGCGATATGGATACGACCCAAAGCTATCTACCGACGCCGGCCTTTTTGGATCGTTCTCTGACTGGCCGGCCGGCGGTGGCAATCTTAACTACCCGCGGGTTTACCGGGAGGGGCTTGCCAGCATAATCAAGGAGGTAGAGGAACGGCAGATGGCTCTCGAGATGCGTATGCCAAACATGTCCAAGTTCTACTTCTATGAGGGAACCCTCATCGTGATGAGAGCAGCGATCCGGTTTGCCCATCGTTATGCCGGGTTGGCAAGGGAGATGGCTGCTAAAGAGAAAAATGAAGCCCGGAAAGCCGAGTTGATCGCGATTGCAGAAACCTGCGAATGGGTTCCCGAGCATCCTGCCCGGAATCTGAGGGAGGCAATCCAAAGTCACTTCTTCAGTCACCTCGTGGCAGAACTCGAGCAGATCGGCTGCGGGTACTCTGAAGCCTTCCTGGGACAGAATCTGGAGCCATTCTATCAGGCCGACAAGGCCGCCGGGCTTGTTACTTATGACGATGCTGTCTACATGTTCCAGAATCTCTCCATCAAGCTGAATGAAATCGGCTACTACTATGGCGAGAGAATCGCTAAGCAGAACTCCGCCGATCTGGGACAGAGCATCACCCTCGGCGGTTATACCGGGAATGGTGAAGATGCCACTGCCGAAATGGACTACGTGATTCTGGATTCAGCAGCCTATCTCGCTCTGCCGCAACCTCCGCTTTCGTGTGCCTATACAGAGCAGATGAGCGGCAAATTCCTGGAAAAAGTACTCGATGTTATAGGTACTGGTATGGGCATGCCTCAGTTCGTGAATGCCGAAGTGATGTTGAAGCGGGCCCTGAACCTTTGGGGCTGGACCGAAAGGAATGGTTATCTCCCGTTAGAGAAAGCCCGACGTACTTGCGTCGGAGCCTGTGTGGGAAGCTACATCCCTTATGAGACTGGTCACCCGGTGGAGGGCCAACCCAACCTCGGCAAGATCATCGAGTTGACGATGAACAACGGCTTCGATCCCCGCACCAAGAAGCAGATAGGACCCAAGAGCGGGGATCCTGAGAGCTTCAAAAGCTTCGAAGAACTATATACCGCATTCGAGAAGCAACTTCAAGCCTGCGAGGACACGCTTCGTCGTTCAGCCTGGATTGCAAGCATCCTTCAGGCAGATTTCCTCCCTTGCGCCTGGCGCTCCGTCCTGACCGGCGGATGCCTCGAGACCGGTAAAGAGGTCTGGGAGGGCGGGGCCAACTACTACACGGTTGCCCAGATCTCCATCGGAGGCGTGGATGCGGCCAACTCGCTGATGGCAGTGAAGAAACTGGTGTACGACGACAAGAAGGTGACTATGGCCGAACTAAAAAAAGCCCTGGCTGCCAACTTCGAGGGAGAATATGCTAAAATAGGGAAGATGTGTTTTGAAGCACCCAAGCATGGCAACGACATCCCTGAAGTAAACAAGTTTGTCCGCCGGATTTACAACACCATCTTGCATGCATTTAACAATGTGGATGGCGGTGGTAACCACATCAGCAAGGACATCAAGACCTCGCTCGATGCCTATACCAAGAGTGCCCACAACCCATTTGGTATGGTGACCGGGGCGCTGCCGAACGGCAAGAAGGCCGGTGTGGCGCTCACCGACGGAAGTATCTCGGCCATGCCGGGCACCGATGTCAACGGACCGACTGCATTGGTAATGTCTGGAGCAAAAGGAATTGATGCAGTTGCATATTGTGCAACGCACATGAACATGAAGCTTCCACCGGATCAGCTCGATACCCGCAAAGGCCGGGATAATGTGCTGCGTCTGGTCAAGACGCTGTTTGATAACGGTGGATACCATATCCAGTTCAATGTACTGAACACCGAAATCCTCAGGGATGCACAGAAACACCCCGAAAAATACCGCGATCTCGTGGTCAGGGTTGCCGGTTTCAGCGCATTCTTCACCAAACTGCACGTAGGTGTACAAAACGAGATCATCGATCGTACCCTGCAGCGTTGTGAATAGAATAAAACCAGGATTTACAAGTAAGGCATGACCATATGTCATGCCTTACTTTTCATAAGAACGAGAAGTAATCAATCATAAATAATTATGAGTACAGATACAGGACAAAAACGCATTGCCATTATGGTAGGCGCCGGCTACATTCCCGGGATAAATGCCGTTGTTGCAGGAGCCTCTCTTGCTGCCGGAAAATTGGGATGGGAACTTGTCGGCATCCGCGATGGATTTGAAGGCTTGCTTCATCCCGAAAAATACCCCAATGGCGGATTAATTCCAATCGATCCGCGGGTATTGAATATGGATCCGAACACAAGCAGTGTTCTCGGCCAGTCTTCCAGGATAGATCCGTTCAATGTCCGCACCATCAATGAACTTGAAATGGTGGAGGAAGTTGACATGTCGGATGAATTGCTGGTAAAATTAAAAGCAGAAAATATTGATGCTGTAATTTCGATAGTTGGCGGAAGAGGACTGAGTATTCTTTACCAGCTTCACAAAAAAGGATTGAATGCGGTGTGCGTACCACGCTCTATCGAAAATGAAATTGCATCCACTTCGGTGTCATTCGGGTTCAACACGGCGCTTACTTTTACTATCGACATGCTCGACCGTGCGCGTTTGGCAGCAAAGGCCGCCCATAAAATTGCAGTGGTCGAAGTGCAGGGAGAGGAAGCCGGATGGATTGCCTTACAGGCCGGTATTGCCGTTGCTGCCGATGCAGTGCTGATTCCTGAAATTCCGGTGGATTTGAAAAATGTGGCAACACATCTTAAAAATAAAATGCTTGGTAAAAAATCCTGGGGCCTGGTAGTAGTGGCTCAAGGTGCAAAAATTTTGAATCAGAAGAAACAAGAAGAAAAAGTATCCTCTCTCAAAGCTTCTTTATCGCCTTTGGCATCCAGTGATTCCAATAGTGAATTCGTTATTCATAAGTCAGGCCAGGCAGCACAGGCAGTTGCCGATGGCTTGCAACTGAGGATAGCCGAAGAAACTTTTCCAATGGTAATCGGCCCCTGGGTCAGGGGTGGCGCACCATCGGCAGTCGATCGCCAGTTGGGTGTGGCTTACGGCGCAGGAGCCATTCAGGCGCTCGAAGCCGGTAAAAACGGGGTAATGGTGGCGTTTGTTCCTCCGGATATTAAGTTCGTTCCACTTGCCGAGGCCATCAACAAAGTAAGAACGATACCCTCTGAAAGCATGTTTTTCCAGGTAGCGGATTCACTTGGTATTTACCTTGGAAAATAAGGAGGGAAGAATCATGACAAATCAGACAAATAACAGATTGGATATAACAGGCCGTGTACTAAATATCCAGCGGTATTGCAGCCACGACGGCCCCGGTATCCGCACAAATGTGTTCATAAAAGGTTGTTCCCTGCGTTGCAAATGGTGCGGCAATCCTGAAAGCATAGGGATGAAGCCTGAGGTTTCTTATGATCCCAAAAAGTGCAAAGGAAAAGAATGCAGCATATGCCTTAAGTCTCCATTTCCTGAAGGCGCTTTTTATTTTGTGGAGGGAGACGATTCAAAGGTAAAAGTCAACTGGCAGCTGGCCAAAGGCATTACGGAAGAAATCACCTCACTTTGCCCCACCGGCGCCCTCGAAATGTTTGGCAAAACAATGACGGTTGGCGAAGTAATGGAAGAAGTAGAAAAAGATGCTTCCTTCTATCGCAATACCGGAGGCGGCATGACGATAAGCGGAGGTGAAGTTATGCTGCAACCCGACTTCGCAGCAGCTTTGCTGCAGGAAGCCCATAGCCGGGGAATCAATACAGCCGTCGAAACAGCGTGTAACGCTCCCTGGTCCTTCCTCGAGAAAGTACTTCCACATGTTGATACCATGCTTCACGACCTGAAATTGATGGATTCCGAAAGGCATAAAAAATGGACAGGCGTAGGTAACGAGCGTATTCTGGCCAATTTTAAAAAAGCCTACGAAACGTTTCCTCACATCGATTTTATTGCCCGTACGCCTTTGATTCCCGGTGTGAATGCCGATGATGAACATATCCTGGGTGTACTGGAATTTATCAAGCCGCACAAGAATGTGATTGATTATGAACTGCTGCCCTATCACCGTTTTGGACTTGGCAAGTATGAATCGCTCGGTGTAGTTTACGAACTTGACGATTACAAAACACCTTCGAATGAAGTTGTTCAGCGCTTTCAGGTTATGATTGACGAGGCTTTTGGACGGACTGACGGATCAGCAGGATAGAAGTGATATTCGATGCCCTTGATAAAATACTCATCGTTAACTATTGCTCATGACTTGATATGCGCGTATTTTTGAATCTCTAACAATTGTTTAACTAAATTCTCTTAATCATGAAAAAGTACATTTTTATTATTGCAGCATTATTCCTTTCATCGTTTGCGTATACTCAATCGGATAAGGAAGAGATTGACCTGATGCAGGCCGCATTCGGGATGGATAAAAAGGCAGTTGTAGCCGATTTTGTAAAACCTTCAGCCACGCAAAAAGATGCTTTCTGGAAGTTGTATGACCAATATGAAACACAACGGAAAAACCTGGGGAAACAGAGGATCGAACTGTTAAAGCAGTATGCCAGCCAATACCAGACAATGACTGCGGCACAGGCTGATGCCTGGACAATGAAGGTGATTGACCTCCAGAAAAAAACTGATGCACTGATTGTAACTTGTTATACGAAGGTAAAAGCAATATCAGACGGTTTGGTTGCAACCCAATTCTACCAGATCGAAAATTACATTTTAACGGCAATTCGTGCCCGACTGCTCCAGAATATTCCATTTCTGGAGAAAAAACAATAATTCTCTTACCGTTGATTATGGAAGCTGAACCCTTAGCGGTTTAGCTTCCTTTTCTGATGTTATAAAGAAATGCATTAAACAAATAAATTCTCATAAAGATGAAAGTAATTATTGTTGGCGGAGTAGCAGGTGGCGCCTCCTGTGCTGCACGGCTGCGGAGGCTGGATGAAAAGGCCGAAATCCTGATGGTGGAACGCGGACCCTATGTTTCTTATGCGAACTGCGGATTGCCTTATCATGTTGGCGGTTCGATTGAAAAGGAATCTTCTCTCCTGGTTGCCACGGAACAATTGTTTCGGAACCAGTTTGCCATAGACTGCAGAACGAATTGTGAAGCGATCAGTATTTCGCCGGAAAAGAAAACTATAGAGTTGAAAAACCATATTACAGGTGAAGTCAGTACAGAAAAATATGACAAACTCGTGCTTTCTCCCGGGGCAGCTCCGATCCGTCCTCCCTTGCCCGGTATTGATCTTCCGGGTATCTTCTCGGTGAGGACTGTGCCTGATGCAAGGCATATACGTGAATGGCTTGAAAGGGATTCAGACCGTAATGAGGTCACGAACCCATACTCCGGCATCGATACGGTATCAAAACCAAAACGTGCAGTTGTGGTAGGTGGAGGATTCATCGGACTGGAGATGGCCGAAAACCTTGTCCACCGTGGCCTGGAAGTGACGCTGATAGAGAAGCTCGACCAGGTTATGCCTCCGCTGGATCGCGAGATGGCGCGACTGGTTGAGCGTTATATGACAAAGCACGGTATTCATGTCGAACTGAACGACGGAGTTGCCGGATTCAGGAAGTCGGCCAAAGGTTCGCTTGAGGTTTTAACAGAATCAGGCAAAGCGCATCCGGCCGATATTGTGATCATGGCAATAGGTGTGCGCCCTGAAACGGCGCTGGCAAAGTCTGCCGGTCTCGAGATAGGTAAAAGGGGTGGGATTCGCGTGGATGATCAGATGCATACTTCCGATCCTGATATTTTTGCAGTTGGAGATGCTATTGAAGTAAAGGATTTTGTGACCGGACAATGGGCGCTTATTCCTCTTGCAGGACCTGCAAACCGGCAGGGACGCATAGTCGCTGATGTGATTGCCGGTCGCAATGCACATTATCGCGGGACCCAGGGGACTTCAATCTGCCAGATCTTTGATGCAACGATCTCGCAAACCGGTGTAAGCGAAAAAGTACTAAAGCAGCTCGGAGATACCGACTATGAAAAAATATATTTATATCCTAATTCTCATGCCGGATATTACCCCGGGGCAAAGATGCTCATCATCAAAGTACTCTTCCGGAAATCCAATGGGCGTCTTTTAGGAGCCCAGGTGCTTGGGGAGGATGGTGTTGCCAAACGTATAGATTCATTTGCGATGGCCATTCAGATGGGTTGTACAATTTACGATCTCGAAGAATCGGAACTGAGCTATGCACCACCTTACGGAAGCGCAAAAGATCCTGTCAACTTTGCCGGGATGGTTGCCGTTGATGTACTTAATGGTGATATGCCTCTCACTCATTGGGACAATTTGGGCGATGGTTTCCTCCTCGATGTTCGCAATCCCCAGGAATTGGCTGTTGAATCAGTTCCCGGAGCCTTAAACATTCCGCTGCCAGAGCTCCGTTCGCGAATCGGCGAACTCCCACGCGACCGTGAAATACTCGTGATCTGCCGTTCGGCACAGAGAGCTTACTATGCCACAAGAATCCTTTTACAGAAGGGGTTCAAAGCAAAGAATATCTCCGGCGGAATGCTTTCACGTTCACATTGCAGCCAGGATTAAACTTAAGCATTAGTTATTTAGATTTTCAATTATGCGTTTGCTTCGCCGCTATTTTCCGATTTTTGACTGGGGGGCTTCATATTCCCGGCAGATCCTTGTCAGCGATCTGATTGCTGCCGTGATCGTCACGATCATGCTGATCCCCCAGTCCCTGGCTTATGCGATGCTGGTTGGGCTGCCGGCACAAGTCGGTCTTTATGCTTCAATGGCACCTTTGCTTCTGTATGCGATTTTCGGTACATCCCGAGCCCTTGCCGTTGGTCCTGTTGCAGTCGCCAGCCTCATGACAGCGGCTGCTGCAGGGCTTGTGGCAACCCAGGGAACCCCTGAATATCTGGGAGCAGTGATTGCATTAAGCATGGTCACGGGACTCTTGCTAATCGTGATGGGGGTGTTGCGCCTGGGTTTCCTGGCTAATTTTCTCAGTCACCCGGTTATTTCAGGTTTTATTACTGCTGCTGCAGTGCAGATAGGTATTGGTCAGTTTGCACCTCTGCTTGGCATCCGTGGAAGCGGGGAGAATCTTTTGGATCTGCTGATCTCGATGGGACCAAATCTTATTAAGATCAATCCATATACAGCCGGGATAGGACTCGCTGCTTTGATCTTCCTTTTCTGGGGGAGAAAGGGGCTCAAGCCTTTTTTACTTGGAATAGGAATAAATGAGAAACTGGCCGATATCCTGTCAAAAGTGGGACCGGCATTAGCCATACTTATTACAACACTCGCCGTTTGGGGTTTCGGTCTTTCCAGCCAGGGTGTCGCAATTATTGGGCTTATCCCGAAGGGATTACCTAAGATTTCAATACCTCCTTTGGAACCTGTGCTCTGGAGCAAACTTCTTGTTCCATCACTCCTGATTTGCATCGTGGGTTATGTAGAATCTATATCGGTTGCTTTGACTCTCGCTGCCAAGCGCAGGCAAAGGGTCGATCCTAACCAGGAAATGATCGCTCTCGGAATTTCAGACGTCGGATCATCAATATCAGGAAGTTTCCCGGTAACCGGCGCTCTTTCCCGTTCAGTTGTTAATTTTGATGCAGGAGCACAAACGCCGGCAGCCGGCGCCTATACTGCGATCGGTGTAGCTCTTGCCACCTTGTTCCTGACGCCCTTGCTTTTTTTTCTTCCTAAAGCAGTCCTTGCCTCAACAATTATCGTTGCCGTGTTTTCACTGGTCGATCTGAAAGCACTGAAGAAAACATTTGCTTATTCAAAGACCGACTTTGCAGCAATGGCTGCAACCATCCTCATGACCTGGGTTGAAGGTGTTGAAATTGGATTGGTTGCGGGAGTCGGACTGTCAATTTTACTCCACCTTTATAAAACCTCCCGTCCGCATGTTGCAGTCGTTGGTCAGATCCCCGGGACCACCAGTTTTCGAAACGTTAGTCGCCATACGGTGATAACCGATCCGGAGATACTATCGCTGAGAGTAGACGAAAGCCTGTATTTTCCGAATGCCCGTTTTCTTGAAGATCTTATTAACGATTCAGTGGCAGCGAACCCTGCCATCCGCCATATAATACTTGAATGTCCGGCAGTGAATACAATCGACAGTTCTGCACTCGAAAGCCTTGAAGCTATAAATCACAGGCTCAAAGACGGAGGAATTACTTTTCATCTCTCAGAGGTCAAGGGACCGGTGATGGATCTGTTAAAGCGTTCCCATTTTCTCGATGAGCTTACAGGCAAAGTTCACCTGTCTCAATTTGAAGCTGTTTCAAGTATTAATCCCGAACTCGCAAATAAAACACTTCGGAAAGGAACTTAAGAGGAGCTTTGTCACTCAGAGCAGATGTGTGATGGTTTGGAGCAGGTTCTAAAATATCCTGAACCACATCCTTGTTTGCAGGTTATACGATTTCACGTGCAATTGATCTAATTGCGGGTTTTAATGTATACGGATTTAATTACCAAACTAAAACGTTACACGACAGACCAATCGGACTGACTACTGTGTTTTATGGTTTTGACCTGGGTATTAAAATCCATCTTCCTGGAAGGGCTAAGGACCCTGCAGTTTTTAAAAAGTTCAGGAAGGAAAAAGCATAAAAAGTAGTACTGGCCTTTGTAATACTCAGGCTTTGCATCGAAAAGCCTGAGTATTACTGCCAAATTTATTTCTTTTGCTCAATGGTCACTCTTGCAATCTTGCCATTGAACTTCGAGGATTTTCCGTAATCGGCAACAGGGGTACCTTCATCCATTCCGATGTCGGCCAGGTCGTCAACAGAGAAAATACCAGGCTGGGTTTTTTCAATCCGGACTTCCGCAACCTTTTTAGTATTTACGGTAAGTATTCCAAGGCCTCCCTTGCCAGGGCCGCCGCCATCATATTTAAAGTCATAAACCAGCAGATAATTTCCAGGTTTAAGAGCCTCAGAAGACATTATCCGTGTCGACTGCAGCCCCAGGTAATTATAAGTAAAGGCAGGTTTACCGTCTTTAAGATAGAATGACAAGCCGCCAAAGCGGCCGCCCTGGCATACTATTACACCGTTTCCTTTGGTATCGACCGTTACTTCGGCAGTAATGGTGTAGGATTTGTTCCTCAGGTCAATGAATATATCAGTCCCCATCCCTTTCATACCTTCTCCGTATGTGACGGATGTTCTTTTACCCATAACCGTCGGCCTGCCCATCAGCTCGGCATTGGTTCTTTCGAGGAGGCGGTCATCCAGGGGCAGAACATGATATTTTTCAGCTTCTTTCATGAACAATGCCTGCATGTCTTTCAGTTTGTCAGGATTTTGCGCTGATAAATCATTAGCCAGGCTGAAATCATCAGTAGTATTGTAAAGTTCCCACTGATCTTCCTTTAGCGGATGGGATATTTTCAGGCTCCATGCCGGCCTGTGAATTGTGCGGGCAAACCAGCCATCCTGGTAAACAGCCCTGTTGCCGAACATTTCGAAATACTGTACTTTATGTTGCCCGGCTGCTTTAGCATCATCGAATGAATATGCCAGGCTTGTTCCCTCAATCGGATCCTGCTGAATACCGTTCACCATTTTTGGAGGAGGTATTTTCGAAATTTCATAAACGGTAGGAGCAATATCGATGACATGGGCGAACTGCGAGCGTACCTCGCCTTTAGCCTTGATGCCGGCGGGCCATTGGATGATCATTCCGTTACGGGTACCTCCGAAATCAGATGCGACCTGCTTGGTATAAGAGAAAGGAGCATCAAGGGCTACAGCCCATCCTGCAGAAAAGTGCGGATAGGTGCTTGGTTCGCCCCATTCGTCATAATGCTTTAACATATCCTCAATGGTTTCGGGCACAGCATTGAAATAAGTCATTTCATTGTACAGGCCGTTCATCTGTCCTTCAGCGCTTGCCCCGTTATCACCGGCAATGAATATAATTACGGTGTTATCCATAACACCAAGATCTTTGATAGTCGAAATCAGTCTCCCTGCTTCGTAATCGGTTTGTTCGGCAAAGCCTGCATACACTTCCATCTGGCGGGCAAACAATTTCTTTTCATCGGCCGACAGTTTGTCCCAATCTTTGATATCTTGAGGTTTTGGTGCAAGTTTAGTGTTTTGAGGAACTATACCCAGTTTTTTCTGGCGTTCCAAAGTCATTTCACGCAATTTATCCCAGCCCTGGTCAAACTTTCCCTTGTATTTTTCGGCCCAGGCTTTTGGAACATGGTGAGGTGCATGTGTAGCACCGGGAGCATAATACAGGAAGAATGGTTTGTCAGGCGATAAAGCCTGCTGGAACCTGACCCATGAAATTGCCTGGTTGGTCATATCGGTGGTAAAATGATAATTCGGATCTTCAGGCGTTTCAACAAGTGTCACCCCGTCATAGATCAATGGGGAATACTGGTTGGTTTCACCGCCGATGAAACCATAAAATTTCTCAAAACCCGAACGTGTCGGCCAGCGGTCCTGGGGCCCCGAATTCGATATTTCCCAGGGCGGGGTTTCATGGTATTTTCCGAAGGCTGCCGTATTATACCCGTTCTGGCGAAGCACTTCAGCCATTGGTGTAATGGTCTGAGGCCTTACCGAAGTATTCCCGGGAAAGGTTGTAGCAGCTTCCCCGATACAACCCATATTGTTGCTGTGATGGTTATACCCGGTAAGCAATGCCACCCTTGTAGGCGAGCAAAGCGAAGTGGTGTGAAAACAATTATACTTTAAACCGTTATCTGCCAGTTTGTCCATGTTTGGAGTAGTGATTGGTCCGCCAAAAGCTTCGGATACACCAAAACCCATATCGTCAATTAAGATAATCACCACATTTGGAGCGCCTTTCGGGGCAGTAACATGAAAGCGCGGAGGTGGTGTCGCATTCCGGGCATCAAGTTCTTTATATGTGGGCCGGATAGGTTCTTTGATCGGGAGAACAGTGCGGTCAAGATTGTTTTCAGTGATCTTTTGGGAGTCCGTTGATCCGGCCCCCGGATTTTGATTGCAGGACATTAAGAGCCCGGCAATGAAAATAAGTATAAACAAATGTTTCATATCATGTGTTGTTTACTGAATTTTTTACAGAGTTATCCTGTTATCAGAGCTTCTTTGCAAAATCCGTGTTGGTCATGTTGACCTTGATTTTCTTTGCAGGGAGGTCAAGTACAACCTTGTCCACCGTGTTCACATCATCCACAAACTTAAATGTAACCGTTGCTTTAACAGGCTCACCGTTGAGCATAGTAGAAATCTCCTGGCCTTTGTATTGTAATGAAGTTTTATCAAAAGAATATTTTAAATGGTCACCCTTAGTGATAAAATTGAATGCTTCGGCATTCAGATTATCATTCAGCAACGATAAGGTCCCTTTGTTGAACAAGTCAACCATCTGGCCTGTTGACATAAAAACATATTTTCCAATAAGTTCTACAGCATTTTTAATGTATTCAGCAGCTTCCGCCTGTTTTTTTGATGGTTTTTTCTGGCCTGCTCCTGATTTCTCGATGATCTGGTTTACAGGTTTCCCGTCAGGCCCCATTGTTACGGAGCTGAGGATTGAAACAACCTGGTTCCCTTCAGAGAACCCTTCAATTGTTCTTTTCCAGGTGTAAGAAGAAAGAAGTTTAATATTATGATCATTGGTTTTTGATACTTCCAGGCTTAACTTGGTTTTGTCTAACTGTGCATAGGTTGATAAACAAACAAAGCCTGCAATGGATAATAAGAATAATTTTTTCATAAGTATATCATTTAATTTAGGTTACAGATTATATTTTTTTGGCCCATTCAAAGTTCACTAATTTAATTGTCACTTTTGGTCCTGCCATGTTTATCGTCACTGAAGTCACACGGTTCACCCCGTTCGACGTTTCATACTGGACCTTGGCGGTCACCGCTTCACCTCCAAGCACGGTCGATATATCCTGAGATTGGTAAAGGAGAGTTGACTGGTCAAACTTATAATTGAGATGGTCGCCCTGGACCAGGAGGTTGAACCCTTCGGCCTGAAGCGAGCTACCCAGGATTGAAAGAGTACCTTTATTAAAAAGGTCAACCATTTGGCCCTGGCTGAGGAAAATGTATTTCCCTACCAGTTCAACGGCAGACTTTACATACGCATTGATGTCAGAAACAACACCAGCCTGTATAGCTCCCCTTATGCCGCGTTTCTTTTCAGTGTAAGATTGCTGACTGATCACAATGGCCTGCATTTTGCCATCAGGGCCCAAAGTAACCGAGCTTACTGACATTGTCGCAAGATTCCCACCAACATACCCTTCGGTCTTTCTTTTCCATGTAAGTTGTGACAGCAGTCCGATGTTTTGAGCGTACTTTTTTGATACGTCCAGGCTCATCTGTGTTTTATCAACCTGGCTGAAAGATTCCGGGACCAGGCATACCATGATTAAGATTAAATTGATCAGAGTTTTCATGCTTCATCAGTTATGGTTATTATTTTATCAAATCGGTCATCCGGAATACTTATAAAGTCATAAATGGCCTGCAAGAATTAGCAGGACAGGAATTATTTGATTATTGTTTATAATGAAGTTGTTGATTAAAAGTTTAAAGTTAGCGTATAAAAGCATGAATCAAATCATCTGTATGATAATTTCGTTTAAAAATACTCATTGGTAGGTATACTATAATTTGTATTTGGCAGGATTAATGAAATATATTTGTTGAGTGAATTCAGGACCCGCTGATTTAAGGAAAAGGCATAATGCCAGGTTGGGAATTTATTTTTGTCAAGCCGGATCCGGCTGATTTATTTGAAAGGGAAAAATGAAATTTATTTTTGCTTTACTAACTGTTTGTTTGCTTGGAATTACCATGCAAATCCGGGCTCAGAACAAGGACGGTGCCATCCATGTCCCTGATACACTCAACGCTCCGTATATTAAAATCTCAGGAGTTGAGATAACAGGAAACAAGCTCACCAAGGCCCCGATCCTGATCAGGGAACTTGATTTCAAGGTGAACGATTCACTGGCTACTTTTAAACAGGGTAAAGGCGGCAACTTCAACGACAGGAATTTTTACCCGGGAGATTCGAGTGAATTAAGGCTGCGGATGAATTACAGCCGTGAAAACCTGATAAATACAAAGCTTTTTCTTACTGTGAACCTGTCCCTTAAAAAGGTGACCGATAAAGAATACATCCTGCTCATCGATGTGACTGAGAGGCATTACTGGTGGCTGTTCCCCATTGCGAAACTGAATGCCCCAAATTTTAACGAATGGCTGCGCGACATACAGTGGTCGGACCTGAGCATGGGTCTTTTCTTCAGCCATAATAATCTTTTCGGGCTTAATCATCAGACATCCATCATCGTGCTGTTAGGTAAATCCTGGGCTATTACGGCCGGGTACAAGATCCCCTGGATCGGCCATGGCAAGAAAATGGGCTTACTCTTAGGGGCAGGCTATGCAAATATGTACACGGTCGAATATGCCTCGGTTGAGAATAAGCGCCAGATGCTTTATTATCCGAACAGTCAGCAAACAGTAAAACTTACCGCAAAGCTCACACTCAGGCCCGGACTATATCATTATGGAACTGTTCAGCTGACAGGTGAATATATTGCCTTATCCGATACTATGTATAAACTGGATTCGAACTATCTGGCAGGAAAGCAGCATACCAATACTTCAGTAAGTCTTTATGCTGATTACTATTATGATTCAAGAAACTCGAAAAGTTATCCGCTTAAAGGAAATATGCTTAAGGTTTTCGTGAATAAGCTTGGTCTTGGCATCTTTTCCAAAGACGTGAACCTGTTTTATTATGGTGTAGATTTTCATTTTTACCAAACCATAGGGCGAAAATGGTATGTGGCCGAAATGTTCAAGGCTGAAAACTCTGCAGGAGAAGACGCCCCGTACTATTATCAGCTGAACATGACCCAGGGAAAGAATTTCATACGTGGTTATGACCTTTACACTCTCAAGGGAGACCAGATGTACTACACAAGGAACAACATCAAATATGAACTTGTTAAGCCAAATGTAAAAAAAGTGAAGGAAGGGCAGGAAAAGAACAAATTCAAGGCTCTTCAGTACGCCTTTTATCTTAACGCATTTGCGGATGCCGGATATGTTGTAAACAAATTCACCACCGATAACCCTTATAACAATAGATTCCTGTTGAGTTGGGGGCTGGGCATTGACTTTGTCACCTATTATGACATGGTTATCCGTTTCGAATATGCCTTCACCTCCATTGGGACCAATGGTTTCTTTTTCGGATTCGGTATGCCAATTTAAATCCTGACTGCTTATAATCAGCTTTAATTTTTAAACTTTGACGGGCACGGGTAAGAGGACGTTAATTGTTCATATTCCTGTATCGCACCGCATTGTCAAGTGCATCGAGGATCTCACGCACGAATCCCGGAGGAGGGGTTTGAGGAAGGTCTGCGGAAGTGTCGGTAACAGTCACCCCCATTGATGACATAACCCTGTCGCAGCTATTCAAAAGATGGTCTTCCTCTGCCTTGTTGAATTGCATAAAGGTTTTTCCAAACCTGTCATTAAAATCGACCATGGCAGATATTACAGCCGCATACACATCTTCTTTTTTTGAGAACTGTTTGCGGATATGATTGTAGGCAAAAGTAAACAGGGGAGAAGCTTCTTCCCTAATCGTTTCCGAAACAGGAATTTCTGCCGTATCGATAAGGATCTTTTCTGAATTTTCGCGTTCCCATTTTGCATGTTGGCGGGCCACTCCAGCATCATGAAGAGAGCGTTTTGAATCTACAAGGTAACAGCTGTAAATATATATGATCTTTGGCAGGAGGTACATTCCTTTTCGTCCGGCAGCGAATAGTACTGAGAAAAAGGTCTTTCGGTGTGCTTTCCCGGCATCAAACATAAAGAAGGTGAAAACCCTCCACAACATTTTATATTGTGCCCTGAGCGCTGCTATTCCTCCTGTTTTGATCTTCGGCTTATACTTTATATCCTTTATGAAAGATAAAGCCCTTTGCCTGAACTTTTCCAGGTCATATATCCCTTCCCAATAATCAGCCAGCCCTTCAAAAAGCTCTACACGGCTTAATTGTTTCGGGATAATGTTGGTGACAATATCGAGTTTGTCCTTAATCTCCTCGTTTTCAGTGGAGATGATTCTGCCTTTACGCTTAAGGTCGTACCACATTTTTGTGCCGTAAGGCGCAGCAAGCGGATGGCAAAGATGGTGTACGATGTTGGCCTCGGCAATGAAATCCGCAGTCAGTTTAAACACATTTTTATCATCGGAATCAGCGCCGATGATCATATGTGCCAGAACGACTATGCCGTATGACTGGATCTTGCGAACTGCCTCGCATATCGAAATACGAAGGTTCTGTTGTTTGTTAAGATCCTTAAGCGAGGCTTCACTCACAGATTCTATACCTATCATCACGGCCTGAAAGTTGCAGTCAGCCAGCATCTTAAGGAGTTCTTCATCCGTGGCAATGGTAATATCGATCTGGGTAAGATAACCTATAGGAATGGCAAAGGAATTATTAAGCACAATGAGTTCCTTCAGAAGTGCTTTTGTGTATTTTTTATCACCGGCAAAATTGTCGTCAGCAATAAAAATCAAACGGGTGTCAAGATCATTCAATTTCCTGACCTCTTCGAGCACCTGGGGGATGGTTTTACTCCTTGGTTTCCGCCCATAAGTATAAATAACATCGCAAAAGCTGCAATCAAACGGGCATCCCCGGGTTGTCTGAACCAGGGCTGCAGTATAGGATGCAAGGTCTTCTTTCATCAGGTCCCATCGCGGTGCAGGCGTCTTAGTCATATCCGGTTTCGAATGATGCTTGTAAACAGGCAGCCATTTTCCTGTTTTAAGGTCCTCCAGAAATACCGGCCAGGTATCTTCTGCTTCACCGTGAAAGACAACATCTATATCTTCAGGATTTTTGGTGACCAGGTGTTCAACACCAATACCACCAACGACAACCAGGGCCTTAGGATTACTTTTTTTAGCGACACTTGCGAGGTGAAGGGATCTTTTTAACTGGTTGGATGTAATGGAAATCCCGATAATGTCATGCCCGTTCTTTTGAAGCACAGGATCGGCAGGCCCCCTGGCATATTCATCATGGATATCCACTTCATAACCATCGGGTGTGAGGGCTGCCACGGCAGCAACCGCATGCGGAGCAAAGAGGGTTTTGGCGAAAAGGTAGGGAATCTCCCGGGTTATCTTTCCATCTATATCTTCAGAGGTGCCGGGGCTGATCAGCAAGATCTTCATGAGGTTTTTTGTAAACAAGTTCTTTGTAGCAGGGAACGAAATTAAAATAAAAGCGCCTTCAAAAGCAAAATCTGAAGGCGCTTTTTAAACAGGAAAAAAAGCTTACCTGAGGATGTAGCACAGCCCAACCCTGAGCTGTATCATAGACAGGTTTTTTAATGAGTTACCATTATAAAACTCGATTTTGTTGGTTGTCCATTTATAGTTGAATGCGACATTTGCACCCCAGTTGCTGAAAGCCCCGAACTTAATGAGGGCTCCGATCTCAGGCGTAAGTGAGAAATCCCAGGTGCTTTTATAAATGTCAAATTCCTGGATAAGCAGGTGATGTTCCATGTAATCTCCACCTATACCAAGACTGATATAAGGGGAAATCATTTTGGACGGTATAAAATAATAATCGATAGCAGCCTGGAAGGGTACCATCCAGGTTGAACGGTAGTTCATCGCCGTAATGGCAAGGCCATTACTTCCATAATATGTCTGGGCAGGATATTCCTGCCATACGTTTTGCCACTGAATGTTGAAACCGGCTGCCAGGTTAGTGCCGGGAATGAAATAACGTCCGCCGAGGTTAAAACCGGCAGGACTGCCGTTGGCAACCCATTTATTGAAATTACCTACACTCCAGAGAGTGTTCCAGCCAAAGGAATAATATGATGATGGTTTATATCCGAAAGATGATTTTTGGGTTTCTTCCTGTGCATTGACAGCCGCTGCAAAAAGCAAGCCTATCATAAGCATTATAAATATTTTCTTCATAGCTTGTACAGTTTAATATTAATTATAAGCTTGTCTTTATAGCGGGTGTCTGAGTAAATGCCTGGTTAATTGCATTCGTGATATCCCCTGTTGAATGAGTCCCGGTGAGAAGTCCCCTGATAAATGCCGTCCACCTGATATATAGTTTCTGAGTAGTAGGATTGTAATTCTTCAGGTCCTGCATCTCGATCATGGCCAGGCCTGCTGTATAGGATGCATAATAGGTTGTTGGATAATAAGGGTAGTAAGGATAATAAGGATAATAATACCCCCAATAATTGTAATAATACGTGTATACATAGGTATTCTCGTAGTAGGTTACTGTGATTCCCAGGTCGGCTGTGTCACCTGAAGCGGCCTTGACATACCCCCTTGCATTCATATTCCCTTCGATTTGTTGCAGGATTGCGGTAGCTGTGGAACCCGTGATGTTGGTGGTGTCTTTGTCAGTTACTTTTTTGATAGTGGGGGCAATACTGTAGGTTTTGTAGGTCCCGAAATCAGCTTTCGTATCATACTGAGTGACAACGGTCAGGTCCTCAAGCAGACGGCTGGAAGCATCGGGATACTTTGAACATGAAACCATGGCAAAGATCCCCAAAGCGATAAATGATAGTTTTAAAACTTTCATAATTTGTGAGTTTAGATTATAATTAATTGTGATTAATTTAATAATTTACCCTTGGACTGTTCATGTCGGGAACATGGCCCAGTCTGAAAATGAGGCCGCCTGTAAAACCGAACTGAACCATGGTTGAATAAACCGAAACACCATTATTGTAACCATTGGTTCCGAAATAGAAAGTATAACCAGCGGCCTGCATAGGAACAAACATCTGCGCCTGTAGTCGTAAACCAATACGTTTACCGAAATAAACTTTGGCACCACCGCTGATACCGAAATCAAAGAACCAATAATCATAACTGTTATCTGTTTTCGGAGCCATCAGGCAGGCGCCCAGACTGAAGCCAATAAAAGGTGCGATTGTATTGTTAATCCTGAAATTCTTAGTAAAACCAACGTTCATGTAATTTATGCTGAGTGGAGATTCCTTGTATGTGCTACCGGCAATGGCATTATAAAGGTTCACCTCGGCTTTGGTGTCGATACGGTTGTAAATAAGGTCAACATCAAAAGCCCGGCTTACCCCGATAGAGACCATTCCCCCATAAATAGCATTGTCTTTGAACCGGATATAACCATCGGCACCGCTCATTTTCGATGCAAATACATATCCGCCCATGGGAGTAATTTCAACTGTTTGAGCCCCAACAATCAGTGTGGTGCACACCGCAGTTATTAATAAAAGTAATCGTTGTTTCATAGTATCGATTTTAGTTATGAGACATGGTTTAATATGTTGTCTGGATTGAATGGACCAAATGTAATTAATTCAATGGGCAAAACATGTATCAGTTAAATTTATTGATAGAGTGTTGATGTTGTTTATGAATAAACGCTTTCTGGACAATTTTAATACTTTGATTGTAGTGCAAATGTAACAAAAAAGAAAATGGAATAATTATACTCATTACTCGGTATTTTTAAGTGTTATTTTTCTTTTTAGCTCCAACAGGTAAAAATCTCGGTACATTTTTCTGGTAAGTCTCATATTCAGGGTATTTATCTGCACTTATTTCTTCACTGAAGTTTGAACTGCCCTGGAAAAGTACAACCAGCAGAAGGCAGCCTGCAATACTCCAGTTAAACCATTCACCGCTGGCAGCTATACTGAACAGGTAGAAGCTTATCCATATTGCCTGTTCTGCGAAGTAGTTCGGATGCCGGCTGAGTGCCCATAATCCTTTGTCAAGGAAGCCTTTTTTGTAATCTCCTGATAATTCCTTCCCGGCTTTTATCATAGCCCACTTTTTACTCTGAAAGTTCCACTGCTGGATGTCGGCCAGGGTTTCGAGGAGTATAAAGAAGATCATAAGTCCGGCTGCGATATAATCTATAATTCCAAGGGGTTGGGAATTGAACTGCATTGCAATAATGACAGGCAATGTGAACAACAGGATAAGCATATTCTGGTATCCTGAAATAAAGAAGAGATTAAACAGGGTCCATTTCCAGCTTGGATTGAACTCGGGCTTCTGACGGAGTACCTGCCAGCGGTAATCTTCTTCACCGGTCCAGAAACGCCACTGATAAGCGCCTTTCATTCCAAAGTTAATAGTCAGCCTGACTCCCCAAAGCGTAACCAAAACACTCATCAGTAAAAGCCTTGGAGAATACCCGCCATAAACTGTTACCATCCAGGTATACACTATGGGAAGAATGCTCCAGAGTTTATCAACCTGGCTGTTGTTGCCTGTAAGTTCACCCGTGATGAATGAAAAGGCTATGACTGCTGCTACAATAATCATGAGCGTATGCATGGCCTGCCATTCAGATGGACCGGGCGAAGTTCCGAAAAAGTAAGAGAACAAAGGCAGGGCGAGAAGCGTGACAACCAATAAAACAGCGGTGGTAATGATTTTCATGTTTCGGATTTGGTGATAGTTCTGAATTAAATTTATCCTTGTTTTTCTTTTTCTGAAGCGCGAAAATAGTACTTTTATTTATATCGGGGAGACTGTAATAGTATGGCAGCGGTAAGGGCTTGTGCAAATGATTCTTACTTCCTGATCATTTTTAAAGTCATTGTCCGGCGGGAAGTTCTGATCAGGCAGGTATATGTTCCGGAAAATAGCAGGTTCCCATCGATACGCAGGCTGTTCAGGCCTTTCAGACAATATCTTTTATAAGTCTGTACTTTCAGTCCTGCCGGGCTAAATAGCAGTATTTCGACATTCTGAGGCTCAGTGATATCAAAAAGCAAGTCAGAGGAAAGCTGAAATGGGTTGGGATAGCAGATGGCGTGATCCTGCAGATCCACTCCTTTGGGGAGACCGACCGGAAAAAGGTGTAATTCTATGAGCCCTATGTTTGGTATGGCATCAAAATTCATATAGTTACATCCGTTTTCATGTGTAACAATAAAAGGAATAACATTGCCTGCCTGGATTACCTGGGTCACTCCCTGCATTTTACCGTACATTCTGAGTTTCAGCGAAAGAGGAACATTATAATTGTAAGGAATATTCTGCAGATCATTGGACAGGCTTAAAAGTATAGTACTTCCGCTTGAATCAACCAATGATACAACAGAGGATTGACGTTCCCTGATATACTTAACCACACTGTCGAGGGTAGTGATCCAGAGGCTGTCTTCAAACAGGGCGACATGGTTTATATGATTGATGAAAATGGTTATTGGTACAGGCTCGTACCCATTGGTATCATTGCCGTACTGAAATCCGTGCCAGCGCTCGACAAGCCAGCCTTTTCTTGAGAGAATCGTGTCGATGTAGCCGTCGACCACCTGGAGTTGGGTGTCGTGATATATGAACTGGCTGTTAATGTCATAAAAATCAAACGGCAAAGGGCCTTCAAATCCATTGACTGAACCCCTGCATGCCATATAATAATCCTTGCTTGCATTACCGGCCACCTGGTTCACATACCCTCCGGGCCATGCAAAAGTCTCGCAGGACTGTGAAGGGACCCTGGAATTAATCGTGTCACGCGAGTCCCTGAACTCATGAACCATGCTGTCGGTCCATTCAGGATGCTGAGACAAGGTGATAAAATTGGGATGGTTTTTTGAATGACTGGCAATTTCGTGGCCCTGGGAGGCAAGCATGTTCACTGTATCCCATCCAGGCGCCCATCCCTGGCCCACCCGATTGGTCACAAGAAAAAATGTGGCTTTGTAATTATGCTGGTTGAGAACCGGGGCGGCATAAAGAACCTGGAAGCGGTAATTGTCATCAAAAGTTATGGAATAGGCAGCCTTTTTAAATCCCCGCCATCTTGCAATGCTATAATCCGGGAAATCACGAGGGCTGGCGTAAATGTTGACCCCGGCTGTATAAATAACCAATTGTAAAAAGATAACCTGCCAAGTTACTGCCACCCGAAGTTTACTCATCCGCACAAAATTCTGTAAAAAAATATTACTGTGATTAAAAATTGTGTAATTTCGTTTCGTTGTTTTACGAAATACTAAATGAAGTGACCCAGCTTAAGAAATCATATACTGAGATCCAGGAGAAAACAGCAAGGTACGCAAAAGCATTATCTCACCCGGCAAGGGTTTTTATCCTGGATTTCCTGGCCGGTAATATTGATAAATGCTGTTACAGCGGCGATATGGCCGAAGAACTCCCTATAGCCAGGTCAACCTTGTCGGAACACCTGAATGAGCTTAAACGGGCAGGTCTCATACAGGGAGAGATCAATCCGCCTTATATCAAATATTGCATCAACAAAGAGAACTGGGAAGAGGCGAAGGATCTTATGAACACGTTTTTTACCAGGGAAAGTTTGCCGCTGATTAAAAATTGTTAAACCAGGTGATATGGAAATAAAGGTACTTGGCACCGGTTGCCCGAAATGCAAGACGCTTGACAAACTGACCCGTGATGTCGTTGCCCAGAATGGAATTGAAGCCAGAGTGACAAAAGTGGAGGATATCCTTGAGATCATCAAATATGGTATCCTTTCGACACCGGCCCTTGTAATTGATGAAAAGGTTGTAGTCAGCGGACGAATCCCATCCGCCGATGAAATTAAGCAATTCATAACAAAATAAAATCAGCGATATGAAAAGATTACTTAGTCTCATGGCCATCATCCTGCTGTCGGGCATTTATGCCGCAACAGGTATTTCTTCTTCACTGCCCGGTGGACCGTCAGCAGTCGTGACTGCTAAAAAAGTTGAAGTCTACTATTTCCATTTTACCAGGCGGTGCACGACCTGCAATAATGTTGAGAAAGTCTCCAAAGCTGCAGTTGAAACTCAGTTTCCCGACCAGGTTAAGTCGGGAGAGATGTTTTTCAAAAGCGTGAATCTTGAAGAGAAAGACGGAGAAGCACTGGGTGCCAGGCTCAAGATTGAAGGACAAACCCTGATTATTATCTGCGGAAGCAAGAGCGTGAACCTTACCGATAAAGGATTTCTGTATGCAAACGAAAGTCCGGACAAACTGAAGGCCGAGATCAAAAAAGCCATCATTGATGTGCAGAAATAGGTTCTGAATTATCTGCCTTTATTTATGCAGTTCTTACAGAGTATCCTAGAGAATTCCCAGTATGCGGCCCTCACTGCATTCATCCTCGGACTGATGACCGCCATCAGTCCCTGTCCGCTGGCAACAAACATCTCAGCCATCGGCTTCATCAGCCGTGACCTGGAAAACAGGCGCCGGGTATTTATCAAAGGGCTGGTATATACGCTCGGAAGAGCCATTTCATATACCGGGCTTGGAGTCATCCTTTACCTTGGGGCAAGCAAAATGAAAGTCACCATGCTGTTCCAGGGATGGGGAGAGAAGTTGCTGGGCCCTGTACTGATCCTCATCGGGTTGTTCATGCTCGATTTTATAAAAGTGAAAATGCCCGGATTCTCAGGATTGACCGAGAAGTTAGGAGAGCGCAGCAGGAAAAGTTACTGGGGAACACTATTTTTAGGGATGATCTTTGCCATGGCATTCTGTCCGTACAGCGGGGTTCTCTATTTCGCAATGCTCATCCCCATGACCATTTCAAGTGCAAGCGGTTTGTACCTTCCCCTGGTTTTTGCTCTCGCCACCGGCCTGCCGGTCATCATCTTTGCCTGGCTGCTCGCTTTTGCCGTGGGAAATGTGGGGACTCTGTATAACAGGATCAAAGTGTTTGAGCTGTGGTTCAGGAGGGTTGTTGCCGTAGTGTTTATCCTGACAGGTGTTTATTATATCCTCATATTTTACTTTAAAATTTGATTCCCTTTCTGCGGATGAGGGATTACCGTTAAAAAACAGATTAGATGAAAAAAATAGAAATTTTTGACCCGGCGCTGTGTTGCCCTACAGGCTTGTGCGGACCAAACATCAATCCTGACCTGATAAGGATTGCGGCTGCAGTTGAAACTTTGAAACGAAAAGGAGTTGATGTTGTAAGGCATAATCTGAGGGATGTGCCCCAGGTTTATGTTGACAGCAAAGTAGTCAATGATTATCTGCAGAAACATGGTGCCGATGCTTTGCCCGTGACGCTTGTCGATGGGATTCTTGAGGTGGCAAATGGGTATCCGTCAAATAAACAACTCACGGAATGGACAGGAGTGGACCTGGATTTTATTCCGCAGTCAAATTAGAAAGGACTTTGCAATGACCGAATTTAGTCTGAATGAGCTAAATCTGACAAAGTATTTGTTTTTTACCGGCAAAGGGGGAGTTGGCAAGACCTCGCTTGCCTGCGCAACTGCAATCGGTTTGGCCGATTCGGGGAATAAGATACTTCTGATCAGTACCGATCCTGCATCAAACCTGCAGGATGTTTTTGAACAACCTCTGAACAGGGCCGGTACTGAGATAGAAGGGGTCCCCGGGCTGACAGTTGTCAACCTCGACCCTGAAGAAGCTGCAGCCGCATACAGGGAGGGTGTTGTAGGGCCTTTCAGGGGTAAGCTTCCCATAAGTGTTATTCAGAACATGGAAGAGCAGTTGTCGGGTTCCTGCACGGTTGAGATTGCCGCTTTCAATGAGTTTTCTGATTTCATCACCGACCCGCTAAAGCATGAGGCATTTGATCATATTATTTTTGACACAGCGCCTACGGGCCATGCCCTTCGGATGCTCCAGCTCCCTTCGGCCTGGAGCACGTTTATCAGTGAAAGCACCCACGGGGCTTCCTGCCTGGGCCAGCTTTCGGGGCTGGAGCAACGGAAGGAGATATATAAACAGGCTGTATTGACATTGGCCGACGCGAGTGAGACCAATCTTATCCTGGTTAGCAGGCCTGAGATCTCTCCCCTGATGGAGGCCGCCCGCTCTTCGTCAGAGCTTCATGCCCTGGGTATAAAAAACCAGGTCCTTATCATCAATGCCGTCCTCGCCAATGTTGACGAATCGGATGAGACTTCAAAGCAGCTATACAGGAAACAACAGGAGGCATTGTCAAAGATCCCGGTTTCACTGGATGTTTATCCGGTATATACTGTTCCGATGCGGTCTTACAATCTTTCAAACATTGGAAATATCAGGCGGATGCTCCATGAGGACATGATCCCGGAGAAGGAAGGTCAATATATTCTTCCCGGCGAGGAATTGTCGGAGAAAGATCTGGTGGATGACCTTTTCAATACAGGTAAGCGGGTGATCTTTGTCATGGGGAAAGGAGGCGTTGGAAAAACCACCCTGGCTACAACCATTGCTCTCGGACTGGCAAAGAAAGGATCGAAAGTTCATCTTACCACTACCGATCCGGCAAATCACCTGAACTATGATAAGGCGATAATGGCAGGAATAAGTGTGAGCCGTATCGATGAGGCTGTGGTACTTGAAGATTACAAAAACGAAGTACGCTCAAAGGTTGCAGGAAGCATTTCTGCATCGGATATGGAATATATTGAGGAAGACCTGCGTTCACCCTGCACACAGGAGATTGCGGTTTTTAAAGCATTTGCGCAGATTGTTGAGAAAGCGGAACACGAAACTGTTGTTATCGACACTGCCCCCACCGGGCATACCTTGCTTTTACTTGATGCGACTGAAAGATATCATAAGGAAGTCCAGAGGACCCAGGGTGACAGTTCCGAAGCAGTGCGCAATCTTTTACCTCGATTACGTAATCCGCAGGAAACAGAAGTTGTGATTGTCACCCTTCCTGAAGCAACACCCGTATTTGAGGCAGAACGTCTGCAAAAGGACCTGCTAAGAGCAGGGATCCCGAATAAGTGGTGGGTTGTAAACTCCTGTTTTTCGCTTATTGAAACGACAAATCCTTTCCTGATGGAGAAAGCCAGGCATGAATTGAAATGGATTGAAAAAGTAAAGCAGTTGTCGAATAATCATGCTGCCCTGATCAGGTGGAATGATTTGAACTAGCCCAGGCGAATTAAGATCATTGAAGAGTAAGAAATAAAGTTGTAACAAATGCTGGAAAAATGAAAATTCTGATATTATGTACAGGTAACTCATGCAGGAGCCAGATGGCTGAAGGCTTTCTGAAATCCTTTGACCGGAATCTTGAAGTGTATTCGGCAGGAACGCACCCGGCTGCTGTTCCGAATCCTAACGCTGTTGCAGCAATGAAGGAAATCGGGATCGATATCTCTGCTAACAAGCCTAAAAGCGTTGACCTCCTTCTGGACGGCACTTTCGATTACGTGATCACGGTTTGCGGGGGAGCAAAAGAGAGTTGTCCGGCATTTACCGGAAAAGTCAGACACCGGCTGCATATCGGCTTTGACGATCCCGCCGATGCCGTGGGAACTCCCGAAGAGGTGATGCGTGTATATCGCAGGGTTCGCGACGAGATCAGGCAGGAATTCGAAAAATTCTATGATGAGAATGTCAAAGGCAATGTATAATACATCAAATTCAAGAACAGAGCATATATGAAAACAAGACTTAAATTCCTGGATCGTTACCTCACATTATGGATCTTTCTGGCGATGGCCATTGGAGTTTGCTGGGGTTGGCTTTATCCCGGTATTGCCGGATTCTGGAACTCCATGTCTTCAGGAACCACGAATATTCCAATTGCCATCGGGCTGATTGTAATGATGTATCCACCCCTGGCCAAGGTCAAATATGAAGAACTGGGCGATGTGTTTAAAAACACCAAGATCCTGGGTTTATCCCTGGTCCAGAACTGGCTTATAGGACCGGTGCTGATGTTCCTGCTGGCGATCATTTTCCTGCAGTTCAACATTGATTACATGTATGGCTTGATACTCATCGGACTGGCCCGTTGTATTGCGATGGTCATTGTGTGGAATGAGCTGGCAAAAGGAGATGCTGAATATTGTGCAGGCCTGGTGGCTTTCAATTCGATCTTCCAGGTACTGCTTTTTTCGGTTTATGCCTACCTGTTCATTGCGGTTTTTCCGGCCTGGTTCGGCCTGCCGACCAACAGCGCTGTCGAAGCCATAACCATTAAGCAGATTGCCGAAAGTGTATTTATATATCTCGGAATACCATTCCTGGCTGGTTTTTTTACCAGGTTCATCATGATCAGGGTCAAAAGCAAGGAATGGTACCATACGAAGTTCATCCCGAAAATCAGTCCGCTTACACTAATTGCACTCCTGTTCACCATCCTGGTCATGTTTTCACTGAAAGGCGAATACATCGTGAGAATACCCCTTGACGTCATCCGCATTGCGATCCCATTGACAATTTATTTCATCATCATGTTCATGGTCTCGTTTTTTATGAGCAAAAGGGTAGGGGCAACATATGAGCAGGCTGCCACTTTATCATTCACGGCTGCAAGCAATAATTTCGAGCTGGCCATTGCCGTTGCCATCGCAGTGTTCGGGATTAATTCAGGAGAAGCCTTTGCTGCGGTAATCGGGCCGCTGGTCGAGGTTCCGGTTTTAATTGCCCTGGTAAATGTGGCACTGAAGTTCAGGACGAAATATTTCCAGAAAAGCCAGGTGGTGTAGATTCCCGGCAATAATAATTTTATCAATAAAGCGCATAAATATCACTAATTGAATATTTATTCGTTACTTTGCAAACTACTATCAATGTAGTTTCATTAAACAATAATTTCATGTCGGATTCATGCAATGTTAACAAAGAACCAGCCCCTTTCAAAGAAAGACTGAGAACCTGGGACTTCTGGAAGCCCATCCTTTTTACTGCTATAGGCGGTGTGGCTGGTTTTTTATACTACCATTTCGTAGGCTGTACTTCGGGTACCTGCGCCATTACCAGCAATCCTTATGCAAGCATAGCTTTCGGCGGATTTCTGGGATACTTTATCGTGAATCGTCCCTGTGCCTGCTGAGGCAAATCAACAAATACTTAATTTAGAGGATAAATCAAAAATTGAATTTCAATGGAAACATCAACCTTTTTTATCCTGGTTGCTATTGGTCTGATGGCAGGGGTTTTCAGCGGAGTCTTCGGAGTTGGCGGGGCAGTGGTCATGATCCCGGCAATGGTGTATTTTTTAAGTGTTGATCAGCATACTGCGCAGGGAACAAGTTTAGCTGTTATGTTACCACCAATCGGACTCTTTGCTGCGTATAACTATTACAAGGCAGGACAAGTAAATATCTGGTATGCAGTAATTATTGCAGCTTCGTTTATGATTGGAGGATATTTAGGTTCAATGATTGCCTTAAAACTTCCTGAAAATCTCATGAAGAAGATTTTCGGTGTTTTCCTGCTGCTTACGGCCCTCCGTTTGATCTTCTCAAAGCAGACCGGGGTTGTTGATTGATTGACTAAAGAAATTTGAGCTTCCTTTTTATATATTTCCAGGGAAACAGCATAGATACATCTTGTTGGTAATTCCTGTAAACATCCCCGAATTCCGTGATTAGTTTTTTTTCTTCCAGCATGGTCCCAATAACGAGATAGAGGCTCAAAATGACATTTATGATAAGTCTTGTCATATCGAGATTGCCGGTCCAGATCACAAGCAATGAACCGGTATAGAAGGGATGTCTGATCACTCCCAGGACGCCGCCTTTTTCAATGGTTCCGCTATTATTTATCAGTGAGTGAGTAACACCTTCTCTGATCTGGCTGATGCCCAGGAATGTACTCATGCTGTAATGCCTGGATCCTGCATAAAAAAGCCAGAATCCTGCAATTAGCAATAAATACTTTATTGGCAGAAGATATCCCTGCCATATAAAAAATGGCGGTTCCATTATTGAATAGGAGTAAAGCACCGCTGGTACCAGCAAAAGGCCGGAAAAAATATTGTAAAATAATCGGTAGAACCTGAAATTGTCGCCGATCCGACGTTTCAGGAAGTTTGTGAGGACAGGATTGATCATTGCGCTATGCAGGAAGCAGAAAGCGACCCAGAGTGAGACAAGTACAAGGTATTTCATTTGATTCAGATAATCCTTTCTCAGAAGGGCTCTACCACCGATTTAACGATCCCAAGGGTTTCGTCAGAAGCCTGCTTCACAGGGTCAATCACGGTAAGAGGCAATCCGCCTGACATTGCCTCCATATTCATCAGGGCGACATACGCTTTTCCATCCTCTTTTTCGTAAACCGAAATGCGGCAGGGCATCATCACTGAAACAATTCTTTCGTGGTTTAACTCAAGCATTCGTCCGGAATACTCGGGCTTACAAATTTCGACTACCTGTACAGGTCTGACATCTTTCCCGGCTTTGGCAAGGGATTGCTGAAGGTTATGAGTGGCCGGATTCTGCCAGTCTTTTTGTTTTGCAGCTTCAATCAGTTTTTCAACTGTTTCTGAAACACTGAAAGGGCTTACCTGCTCGATGATTAATTGATTTGTATTCATAGTTCTGTGGTTTAATTGATTAACTAAGTTCTTTTGCGATGGAAATGGCTGCTATTGTTCCGTCGGCTACCGCTGTTGTAATCTGCCTGTATTTTTTACTGATAACATCTCCGATGGCATAGATATCGGGCATGCTGGTTTGCATGTCTTCGTTTGTTTTAACGTATCCCCATTGATCCAGTTCCAGTTTATCCCTGAACAGTTCAATATTTGGTTTCATTCCAATAAAGACGAACACGCCATCACTTTTGAGCTTCGTTCTTGTTTTAGTTTTAAGATCCTCAATCTCAGTGATCATTTTATCCCCTTCGCGTACGAAAGACCTGGGTTCATGTGAAAACAATACCTTGACTTTTTCATTGGCCAGCAATTTTTCCTGGGCTTGCTTATTGGCGGTCAGATTGTCGAATTGGTGCACCATGGTTATACTGCTTGCAAACCTGCAGATGAAATCAGATTCTTCGACTGCCGAATTCCCGCCTCCGATCACAACGACCTCTTTATCTCCATAGTACTTGGCGTCGCAGGTGGCACAATACGAAATTCCTTTCCCTTTCATTTCATTCTCCCCGGGAATGCCCATCAGGTTCGGAGATGTACCGGTTGCAATGATGATCTTTTTAGCCCTTATAGTCTCGAATTCATCGATAACAACTTCTTTTTTCTCCAGGTCAACTTTGGTTACATCGACCGCAACTTTATATATGGTGCCTGACTTTTTGGTCTGCTCCGACATGAAGTGCGATAGCATGTAACCCGGCTGGGGATCAATGAACCCTGGATAATTTGAAACTTGATGAGTTGTGGAAACCTGTCCTCCCGGCATGGCGATATCAATCAGTACCGTACTGATTTTTGACTGGCAAAGATAAAGCCCAGCTGCAAGTCCGGCCGGTCCTGCTCCCAGAACCAGGACTTCGAATTCCGAAACGGTCGGTTTGATCTCTTTCCTGATCTCGGCAACCCTTTCATCTGATAACATGCTGTTGAGCTGAGTTATAATGTCACTCCTTTTAATGCCACCGCTGAATGTGACCGGAGATTGAACACCGTTATCAAAGAACAGCAGGGTGGGGGAGGATCTGACACCTAGACTCTCAGCCAGGGGCTTGTTTTGCTGACGGAACATTTTTACAAACTTAATGTCATTGCCATAAAGTAAGGCCAGTCCTTCAAACTTCGGAGCCAGCGCTTCACATGGCGGACATTCGGTTGAATAAAAATCGAGAATGACTTTTCCACCTTTAAGTACTTCACTTTCGAATTCAGATGATGTGATCTCTTTCATGTATATATTGTAAATATGTAATTAGTCAACATTAAAATTTGAATTTCGAATATTGCTCAACGAATTTTGAATTTCGAACATTTTCTTCCGTTCAATATTCAATGTTCAATATTCTTTGTTTTTTTCAAAATACGCCGAAAACCCCATCTCCAGAAGTTCCTTTACCGGTCGGCAATCGGTGGAGCATACATTGCCGGTCCTGTTTTTTGCCACTGATCCGCATCCTCCGCCGCATGCCAGTTGCATGCTGCAAGTGAAGCATTCGGCGATGGCAGTGACATCACGATTTTCCCAGGCAGCAACCATATCCTCCTTGCGCGAAATTTCCGGGTAAAACGTTC
>JBAXLI010000012.1:0-78171 GCA_037134895.1 Bacteroidota bacterium | reverse complement strand
GATCTACCCTCACGATTTACCCTCACGATTTACCCTCACGATTTACCCTCACGATTTACCCTTACGATTTACCCTTACGATTTACCCTTACGAAGTACCGTGACGATGTACGATACAGGATTATTTGTTGGTGATACCAATCCCTGAGGGGCGCTGGAAGGCTGCGAGTCCGAACTCGGGTAGCACGGCAAAGATATGTTCAAACAGGGCTGAGCTGGTGTTTTCGGCGTTCACCCAGCCGGGCGGATTGTAAAATGCATAGATCTCAAGAGGCAGTCCTGAATCACCCGGGGGCAAATGACGAACCATAAGGGTGTTCTCCTGGTTAATGAGGGGCATGGATTTCAGGTAATCGGTAAGATAAGCCCTGAAAAGCCCAAGGTTGGTTGGCTTTTCACCAATTACAGTATGGTCTCCCTTAAACAAGCCTTTTGTTTTCAGTTCTTCAATAAGAACAGCATCTGTAAACCGGATCGTAAGTATATCGATGTTCAGGGATCGCTTCAGCCTGCGGCCTCCTGCATCGCCCATGCTTCTCCAGTTCTGGAATGTATCGGTGATCAGCGTATAGGTGGGAATGAAGCTGACCGAATTATCGAAATTCCTCACCTTGACAGTCACCAGGGAGATGTCAAGAACGGTGCCGTCGGTACTGTATTTGGGCATGGTGATCCAGTCACCGATCTGCAGCATATGATTGTTCGAAAGCTGCACCCCTGCCACAAATCCGAGAAGTGAATCCTTAAAGATCAGCATGATCACGGCCGACATTGCGCCCAGTCCGGCAAGTAATGTGAGAGGGGACTGGTCCATCAGCGAAGATATGGCCAGGATGCCGGTGATGACGTAAAGGATGATCTTCCCAATCTGTATGTAGCCCTTGATGGGTTTAGCCGAGGCCATCTCATAATCCCCGTAGATCTTATACAGGGCATTCAGGAATGAAACGCCAACAAGCAGGAATACTGCGGTTTCACAGAGCTTCAGTATAATCCCTATTATCCTGACAGCCTGAGGATATTCAGCGATCGTAAGCCCCAGCGAAACCTGCAGTATCATCAGCGGAAGAAGCAGGGCCAGGCGAGTAAAAAATTTCTGTCCGTACAAATGGTCATCCCATTTATTCTCCGACCTGTCGACCATCCGTTTAAGCACCCTGTTGATAAGGAGTTTTACAACCTGGTATATGACCATGGCGATCAGGAGGATCAATGCAAGGGAAGAAAAATCAGCAATGTAGTTTGCGAAATTATCCGCGAACCCCCATTTCAGCAGCAGGGACTTAAGACCGCTGCCCAGGGTTTGAACATTTACATCTGTAATCAGCAACATATCTCAGTTTTTAAGGTATGATGACATTCAGTGAAAGAGGCTGGATCTTCAGGTGAACATTCTTCCCGGCAACAAAAGGATCGCCGTCGACATGCCCCGATTTGCCTTTTTTCCTCACCAGCCTGACTTCTTTCGCCTGTATGATCTCGACATACGGAGTTTGGTCAAACTTTTTCATGAACAGCAGCGGAGCCAGGAAAACGGTCTTCCAGTATGGCACCTTACTTACGATGCAAACATCGATAAACCCATCGTCGAGCTTTGCTTTCGGGTCGATCGACGTATTGTTCCCGAACTGGCTGGAATTCGCAAAACTTATCATCAGGGCCTTTCGCGTGATCTCCTCCCCGTCGATCACCATAGTGTAGGTCCTGGGTTTGTAATGTGCGTATGCGGATGTAGCTATATTAAAATACTTGCGGAAGCCTCGCTTGCCTGATTTTGCAAACTCTTTGGCAACTTTGGCGTCAAATCCGACCCCTGCAACATTCACGAAGAGATTGTCATTGAGTGTTGCAGTGTCGATATACTTCGTTTTAAACTGGTTCAGTATGCAGATGGCTTTTGCCGTATTCATCGGGATCTTCAGGTGCCTCGACAAGCCGTTCCCCGATCCGGTGGGGATGATCCCCAATGCGGTCTTACTGCCGACAAGGCCCTGGGCCGTTTCGTTGATCGTGCCATCGCCCCCCACCGCAATAACGGCATCCAGTCCCTTTTCCACAGCATCTTTGCTGATCTCGGTGGCATGTCCGGCTCTTTCGGTATACATGATGGAATAGTCGAATGCCGTGGTGTCGAGATATTTCTCTACCTGCTTCTCAATTCCCTTTTGTTTACCTACCCCCGAAATGGGATTGACAACAAAAACAATTTTCTTTTTCCCGGTAAACGACGCTTGTTTCATTCGGCTAAAAGCCTGTTTTCAATCAGTCGGTTATTATATTGCTGTATAAACGCCTTCATGAATCTCTCCAGCTTATCCCTTTCTGCTCTTTCTGAATTCAGCAGGTTGATTTTCTGTAACGGATCCCTGTAAAGGTTGAACAGGTGAGTGCTCCTGCTCCCGTCGAATTCGATGAGGTACCTGCTCTTCATCATTCCGTATACCCCGCTGCTGAAATGGACGGAGAAATGCGGGGTCAGGCTGTCGAGGAGATTTGTTCCATATGCTAGGTATTTGCGATCATATCCCAGGTAACTAAGGACTGTGGGCATGATATCGGTTTGCTGGGCCGTTATTGCCGACCTGCCTTTAAGCTCATCTCCCGGCTTATAGAATAGCAATGGGATGGCATACTGTCCGGCAGTGGTCTCATAATACGGATAATAGCCTTCGGATGTATGATCGGCGGTGATCACAAAGAGCGTATTCTGGTACCAGGGCATATGCTGTATCGTATGGAAGAATTTCGAAAGCGAAAGATCGGCATACATTATACTTTGCTGTATGGGAAGGTTGCCAGTCCTCAGGATGTTTGAGTACTTGGGCGGTACGAAGTACGGATGATGTGATGAAAGTGAAAAAAGGGCTGCGCAAAACGGCTGCTGCATCCCGTTGAGTTGCCGGGCTGTGTATTGCATGAACTCCTCGTCACGTATCCCCCATTTGCCATCATAATCGGCTTCATTATTATACTCGTTGCGCCCATAGTATTTTTCGAAACCCACCAGGTGTGTGTAGGAATCAAACCCCATGGTACCGTTGGTTCCCCCATGAAAGAATGCAGTACTGTAACCCTTTGTCTTAAGCAAACCGGCAATGCTGGTATATTTACCCGAGGCATAGGAAGTCTGGATGAAGGATTCATACATCAGCGAAGGGATTGACGATAATACTGCAGGGATCCCCTGTATGGAGGTTTTCCCGTTTGCATATGCATCGAAGTAAAGCCCATGCCTGATCAGTGAATCCATAAAAGGTGTAAAACCCTGGTACCTTCCGTTGTCAAGGTCCTGGTTAAGAATGCCTATATGCTCCCTCGAAAAACTCTCAAGAATGATGATCATCACGTTCATCTTCCTGAAATTCCCTTGTTTCCCTTCGTGAATTGGAGTAAATATTTTACTCAATTCCTCCTCGCTTTTGAACCAGTTTACCGGTTTTATCTGCTCATTGCCCCATGTGCGCAGTATCGAGAAAGGCGTATTCAGCACCAAGGGCACGTTTCGTGCCGTGGTATATTTCGCAGCGGTCACCACGTTGATCGGCCTGAGCTGCCATCCGCCCCTTATCCCGATGACGCTGAGCCCCGCCCAGACCAGCATCATAAAAATATTTACCGTGTAATAGGCAAAATCCCCTCCCTTCAATTTCTGTCCCGTGCTTTCGACCCTGAACCTCGACACCACGAAGATCATGAGCGCGGTATAAAGGATCCATGAGATCATGATATACCAGAAATCTTTCAGGAACTGCGGAAGAAGTTTGTCGAAGTCCCCTCCTACCTGCAGGTAGGTGAAAATATCGGCTGTAACCCGTTTCAATGTAAACCTGAAATAAATGATATCCACGAAATTCATCATCAGGGCAAAGATGTTCGCAAAATAAAAATAGATATCCGCAGTGATGAGATATCCCTTCTTCTCCCTGAATTTAAACGGCACAAGGTACATTGCGATGAAAGGAAGGTTTACCATGAGTATGGCTGCAATGTCGAAACGGGTGCCGTTATAAAAGATCTTCAGTGCTTCCATCGAAGGCACACTGGAGAAGTACTTGAGATTGAATACAAAAAAGATGGCCCTCGACAGGAAGAGGAAAACTGTCACGGTGAGCAGGCGCAGGAACAGGATCACATGGATGTTCCCCCTGTAAATGCCAAGCCATTTGAATCCTTTGCTTTTACCTTTCTTCGAACTGCCTGATGTCTTTCTCCGGGCCATTGGTTTTTTCTATGGGGTGCAAAGGTAGGAAAGGATTTACGAATTACGAGTAACGAATTACGAGTGACGAGTGACGAATTCGTAATTTCTCTCTATTTTTGCTGTTAATTCAATAACACTTTAAGCGCTATGTCAGAAGTTGCAACTACCGGTAACAAAGGCAAGGGAATCCGCTCGGATTGCTTTGTCACACTTGAACTTACATCAGGGGGTGGAGTAAACCTCAATCTCCAGTCAAAGGTCGGGGTAATGTATGGAGAGTCGATCAGGAAGCTGGCCCTTGAAATGATGAAATTTTTCGGGATTAAAAACGCCAACCTCGTTATCGAAGACTCCGGGGCTTTACCCTTTGTTTTAGCAGCCCGTATTGAAGCTGCGATAAAAAAGCTTGTCAAATCCGAGAAAGAATACCTGCTTCCTTTGGAGGAAACGAATAATTACTCCACAACCCGCGACCGTAACCGTTTTTCGAGGCTTTACCTTCCCGGTAACAGTCCGGCCCTTATGATCAACGCCGGGATCCATCATCCTGATGGGATCATCCTGGACCTGGAGGATGCGGTTGCCCCTGACAAAAAGTTTGAAGCCCGTTTCCTGGTCCGCAATGCCTTACGCACCGTTGACTTTTACGGAGCCGAGCGGATGGTACGTATAAACCAGGGGGCACGAGGGCTCGAAGACCTTGAATACATTATCGCCCACAACGTAAACCTCATCCTCCTGCCCAAATGCGAGCACCCCGAACAGGTCCACGCAGTAAATAAAAAGATAGAGGATGTAAGATGCAAGATGCAGGATGCTGTTCATCTTGCATCCACCATCCTGAATCCCGCATCCCGCATCCCGCATCCCATCTGGATCATGCCCATCATCGAATCAGCCCTCGGGGTAATTAATGCTTATTCAATAGCTTCGTCTGCTGATAACGTGGTGTCTCTGGCCATAGGTCTGGAGGATTACACGGCAGATCTCGGAACGAGACGTACGGCCGAAGGCACGGAGTCTTTCTTCGCCCGCAGTATGGTGGTAAACGCAGCCAGGGCTGCCGGTATCCAGCCTATCGATTCGGTGTTCAGTGACATCGCCGATATGGAAGCGCTCAAACAAAACGTCCTCCGTTCGAAAGCCCTCGGCTTTGACGGCATGGGCTGCATACATCCCAGGCAGATCGCGGTGATCCATGAGAACTTCGCTCCCACATCCGACGAAGTCGCAAAAGCAAAAAAGATCGTCTTCGCCTTCCATGAAGCTGAAAAGAAAGGCCTGGGCGTGGTTGCACTCGGGAATAAAATGATAGACCCCCCCGTGGTCAAACGGGCTCTCAATACGATAAACCTTGCTGTTAAAATGAACAAACTAGCCGAAAACTGGAGGGAAAGCTATGAGCAAATATGATAAACTTGTAACGAATGCAATTGGACGTATAGTCCCAACCATCATCAACGGGAAACCAGCCGTGCCTTATATGGGAGTGGGCAAATACAGGCCCCAGGGGTTCAAAGCCTCAACACGCATTGCAAGCTGCGCCGATTACCCCGAAGACGGCAACAAGGTGGTTCCCTCGCTCAAGGAAGCCCTGGTACGCGCCGGGTTGAAAGACGGAATGTGCATTTCGACCCACCACCATTTCCGCAACGGGGACCTGGTGGCTGTGCCGGTCTTCGATATCGCCCACGAAATGGGGGTAAAAGACCTGATGTGGCTGCCTTCAGCTTCCTTTCCCTGCCATGAGGTGCTTACCAAATACCTGGAAGACGGTACTATTGATCATATCGAGGGCAGCATGAACGGGGCTTTGGGAAAATTCACATCCGAAGGCAAGATGAAAGGACTTGGCGTGCTTCGTTCACACGGGGGCCGCTACCAGAGCGTGCAGGACGGCGAAACCCATATCGACATCGCAGTGATCGCCGCTCCCACCGCAGACCCCTTCGGGAATATGAACGGGGTCATGGGACAGACTGCCTGCGGACCGCTTGGTTTCGCAATTGCCGATGCGCAGTTTGCAGATAAAGTGATCGTGGTGACCGACAACCTGG
Organism: Bacteroidota bacterium; assembly: GCA_037134895.1. Classification (GTDB taxonomy): domain Bacteria; phylum Bacteroidota; class Bacteroidia; order Bacteroidales; family FEN-979; genus CAIRDP01. Next base: position 71,914 of record JBAXLI010000012.1, on the reverse strand, counting down.
TTCCTTTCCCCTGCATTCCCTGGCAGATCAACGGTAATTACGTGGATTACGTGGTGGTGATGGATAAAATCGGGATACCCGAAAAGATCATCAGCGGGACCACCGAAATCACCAAGAGCCCCGACCGCCTGTTGCTCGCCGAATGGAGCGCTCAGTTCTGCGATGAAGCCGGGTTGATCTACGATGGATTTTCCTTCCAGGCAGGTGCCGGCGGGACTTCACTTTCGATCGGAATTTATTTTGCGGATATCCTTCGTGAACGCAAATGGAAAGCCCGTTTTGCAAGAGGAGGCTCCAATAAATACCTCGTTAAAATGCTTGAAGAAGGCCTGGTCGAATATATTCTCGACGGACAAACCTTCGACCTCGACGGGGTTCGTTCCATGCGCGACAATCCGCACCATGTGATGACTACGCCATTTACATCCTACAATTACCATGGAAAAGGCAATTTCTCTTCACTGGTGGATATCGTGATCCTCGGCGCCACTGAAGTCGACGTGAACTTCAACGCCAACGTCGTCACCCATAGTGACGGTTACCTGCTTCACGGGATCGGCGGCTGGATGAACACTCTCTTTGGAAAGACTGTGATCCTTCCCGTGCCTTTGTTCCGTGACCGTATCCCCGTGATACGTGATGAGGTGACAACAATCTGCGGTCCGGGTGAACTCATCGACGTGATCGTGACCGAGCGCGGCATCGCAATCAACCCGCTCCGCACCGACCTTATCGAAAAGATGAAGAACACCAAACTACCGATCAGGACTATCCAGGAGCTCAAAGACGAAGCCGAAAAGATCTGCGGCAAACCCGAAAAACCCAAATTCACCGACGAGATCGTCGCAGTAGTCAAGTGGGTGGATGGGACGGTCATAGATAGTGTATACAAAATCGGAAAATAATTTACGATTTACGAATTACGATTTACGAATTTTTGTTTGCGAGTATATTCTTCCGGGTAGTTTTTATTGCCGAGATAAAAATTGCCAGGAGTTCATTTGCCTCATTTTTCAAAGCTTTCAAATCTGACAAGCTAATGATTTTTGATTCTTCCAGTAAATCAAACCAATAAAGGGTTTCATCCAATTCTTCTTCGACTATTTTTAGCTTATTGATAAAATCCCTGCAGGATTTTGCTCTGTTCGCTGCCCGATAATTCGCCCCAACTGAAGTACCTGACCTGATTAACTGATTTCCTATTATTCTTGCAGTTCTTGTTTCAGGCATGCTTTCAACCAGACTGATAATGCAAATACTAAATTGTTTTGTCCTGTTCAATAAAGTCTCCTTATTCATCTCTTTTCTCTCTTAATCCCAAATTCATAAAAAAGTGATAGGTTTGTTAATATATTTCTCATTCGTAAATCGTAAATCGTAATTCGTAATTCGTAATTCGTAAATCGTAAATCTTGTCTCAAACTATCCACCAAATCTTAACCAAACACTGGGGTTTCTCAGAGTTCCGCCCGTTGCAGGAAGACATCATAAATTCTGTCTTAGGAGGGAATGATACTCTGGCTTTGCTGCCGACCGGAGGGGGTAAATCGCTTTGTTACCAGGTTCCGGCTTTGGCGATGGAGGGGATGTGCCTGGTGATCTCGCCGCTGATCGCACTGATGAAGGACCAGGTCGACAGTCTGAAAAGCAAGGGAATTGCAGCTGCAGCGATACACTCAGGTATGCATCCCGATGAACAGGAGAGGGTGCTGAGTAATGCGAGGTTCGGGGCATTTAAACTATTGTATATTTCCCCTGAACGGCTTGCAACTGAGCGTATCCGCGAACTGCTCAGGAGAGCAAAAATCAGCCTCCTGGCTGTTGACGAAGCACACTGCGTGTCACAATGGGGTTACGACTTCCGCCCTCCATATTTAAAAATAGCTGAGATAAGGCCTTTCATACAAGGGACTCCGATACTTGCGCTTACTGCGACGGCTACACCCAAGGTGGTTAAAGACATACAGGAAAAGCTGCAGTTCAGGCTGCAAAACGTCATCAGGAAAAGCTTTGAACGGAAAAACCTTACCTATGTGGTTCAGAAGGAAGAAGACAAACCGGGCAGGCTTCTGAAAGTACTAAATAAGGTAAAGGGCTGCGGTGTGGTTTATGTGCGTAACCGGAGGGAGACCAAACTGATCGCGGAATTTCTGAAAAAGAACAAGATCAGTGCCGACTATTACCATGCGGGATTGCTTCAGAAAGTGAGGGATCAGAAACAGACCGCATGGATCAAGGAGCAATGCAGGATCATGGTGGCTACGAATGCTTTCGGGATGGGGATCGACAAGCATAATGTGAGGGTTGTGGTGCATATGGACCTGCCTGAATGTATCGAGTCGTATTTCCAGGAAGCGGGCAGGGCCGGAAGGGATGAGAAGAATGCCTATGCCGTATTGCTTTATGAAAATGCCGACATCATTGGCTCCAAAAAGAATCTTGAGCAAACCTATCCTGAAATCAGCATGATCAGGACGGTGTACCAGGCCCTGGGCAATTTTTTCCAGATCCCGGTAGGCAGCGGAAGGGATGCTCAATTCGACATGGACCTGTCGGCCTTTGCCTCGGAATATAAGCTCCAGCAGGTGATAGCGTACAACTGCCTGAAATTCCTTGAAAAGGAAGGCTACATCATGCTTTCCGACGCCATGCACCGCCCGTCAAAGATCTTTGTAAAAGCCGACAAGGAAACTCTTTACCGTTTCCAGGTCGAGAATGAGTTTTACGATCTTTTACTGAAGACGATTCTTCGGTCGTATACGGGAGTGCTGTCTGAATTTGTCATTTTCAGCGAGGCTGAACTTGCCAGGAGAACCGGGTTGGGCGTTGAGGATCTCGTAAAGCATCTGAAACGGCTCGAAAAGATGAAGATCATTGACTACACTCCTGCTTCTGACAAGCCCCAGCTTGTTTATCTTGACGACCGGCTCGATGGCAAGGACATTCATATTTCTCCTGTTTATTACCAGGACCGCTTAAAGGAAGCAGAATTCAGGCTTGACGCGATGATCCATTATGCTGAATCCTCGAACAAATGCCGCAGCCAGCAGTTGCTCGAATACTTCGGCGAAAAAGGATCCAAACGCTGCGGGCGCTGCGATGTCTGCCTCGAAAGGAACAAACTCGGACTGAATGAAATGGAATTTGACGAAATACTTAAACTAATCAAGCCATTGCTGAAAGCCGGTGCTGCCTCACTTGAAGATCTGGTTGCTGCAGGAAATTTATATCATGAGGATAAAGTTCTTATGGTAATCCGGTGGCTAATGGATAACGAGAAAATTGATAAGGACAGAGATGGCAAGTACGGTTGGTGTTGAAATAACACTTTTCGCGGTCATCTTTGCAACGCGTCTGGGGTGTCCGCGTCGCTCCTTCACAACTTATTCGGTACGAAATATTTGAGGTGTCGCTCCTTGCACCCAAGGCCGCTTATGCAAAATGACCGCTGCAATACTTATTTCAATCCTTCCTTTTCTCGCAATCTATACATACAAAGGGGATAGAGATCTCAATATATCCTTTTGCTTTGGCTTCGTGATCCAGGATTTTTGCAGCTTCGACTAATATTTCCTCAGCCTGATCAGCAGGGAGAAAGGCTTTCCAGTAGGGCATGAAATAATTCTTTACCAGGTAATGATTGTAGAATGCCTCGGCGGATGTGAACCGGTATTTGAATCCATCGGGCTGTACCGAGGTGATCCGGAAACCGTGACCTGTGATCAGTTCCTGCAGGTAATCGATAGGTTTGCGTTTCTCAAGAATATGCTCATCCATAGCCCGAATGTATTCGAACAAATCCACACCTGAGAGTGCCGATTTCAGGGCATCATAGAATTCGATCATGGTATGCGGAAGGTTCATGGTAAGCACCATTTGTCCGCCAGGTTTACAAACCCTGTAACATTCTGCCAGGACTTTTCCCTGGTCATCCACGTTATTGAGGCCATTATTTGAAATAATGAGATCGAAAACGCCGTTCCCGAAAGGCAGGTTCTCTCCTGCTGCCCTGACTGCAAATGCATTGTTTATGGTCCTCAGTTTGATCTTGGCCCTGAGCACCTCAACTGCCTCTTCAGAAGGATCCAGTCCGTGAACCTCGCTCCCCTTGCCAAGCCGGTCGGCCAGTTCAAACATGGGAAAACCATATCCGCAGCCAATATCAAGGACTCTTATCTTTTTACGGTACCTTATTGTATCAAGCAGAACCATCCCGAAAGGCGCCGACCAGAAGGGAAGCTCGTCGTAGAGAAGGGAGATTTGGAGGTCTGACATAGGAGTTACGAGTTACGAATGACGAATTACGAATCACGTTTTTCAGAGTTTCTTCACGATGAGCTTGTCGATGCGGTTGCCATCAAGGTCAACGATTTCGAACTCATATCCCAGGTATACAAACTTCTCACCAGGCTTTGGGATATGCTTCAGGGTGTTTGTTGCGAGACCAGCCAGGGTGTTGAACTTCACCTTTTCCTTGTCGTAGCCATGCAGCCCGAATTTATAGGCGAACTCCGAAAACGGCATCTGTCCGTCAACAAGCCAGCTTCCGTCTTCCCGCTGATTGATCTGAGTTTCCTGGGTGCCACCACGGTTGAAATCCCCGACAATGGCTTCCAGTATGTCGTTCAAAACCACCATACCAGCAATGGAACCGTACTCATCGACCACCATCCCGTAGTGTACATTGTTCTCTTTGAACAGTTCGAGTGTTTCGTATGCTGTAAGAGACTCAAGGATCAATTGGGCCGGCTTAATATAATCGACCAATACCAGTTCTGAGTCAACATTAAACTTCATTAAAAGTTGTTTTAGAAACACAACCCCTTTCAGGTTATTCAGGTTTTTACTGCAAACCGGGTAAACCGAATGAAGTCCCGGCTGGATCTTCTTCCATAATTCGGCGCTGCTATCGTCCAAATCGAGCCAGGTAAGCTCGGAGTAATGAGTCATAAGGCTGTCGATCTTCTGGTCGCCGAGATGAAAAACCCGGTCGACTATCCTCTGCTCTATTGCCTGTACATCGCCTCCCATAGCACCTTCAAGCACCATGGCACGGATTTCCTCTTCTGTCACTTTATACTTCGAAGTTGTCTTTATACGGAGAAGCTTCAGGATAAGGTCACTGAGTTTGCCCAGCAGCCAGGTGACCGGGATAAGGATCTTCGAAAGGATTATTGCCGGCGGAACCATTACCTTGGAAACACCTTCGGGATTGATAAGGCCTATGCGTTTAGGGACAAGTTCACCAATAAGCATGGAGGTTAATGTTACAACGATCACCACGATGACCAGCGCCAGAGTTTTTGCCGTCGCTGCAGCCATCCCGGCGGAAATCAGCAGCGAAGCCATCCCGGTAGATATTTCCGAACCAGTGAAAACTCCTGTAAGGATTCCGATGAGAGTTACCGCAATTTGCACGGTTGACAGCACACCGGCCGGTTTGCCTAACTGATCAAGTACAGCTTTCGCACCCTTTTGTCCGGCCTTGGCATCCAGCTCAAGCCTGCTTCTCCTCGAAGAGACCATTGCGATCTCAGTCATTACAAATAGCCCGTTAATAAAAAAGAGGCAAAAAAGGATGATTAGTTCAATTACCATTGTCTTCGATTTAAAAAGATGTATAAACTTGCAAGAGATGATATTTATCTCAAAGATATTATTTCTTGTTGATTCTGCCCGTATCCGGTCATTTTTCTTTTACCGGGAACACGGGATGCAAGATGCAGGATGCGGGATACGGGATGCGAGATACGGAATGCGATATACGGGATGCGGGATGCGGGATATCTGGATATTATTCTCTTAATTCGTAACTCGTCATTCGTAATTCGTAATTCATACCTTTTTCCGATCTTCGCCCCATGATCCTCCCCTATTCATTTTATTCCCGTGATGACGTAGTGCTGATTGCCAGGGAGCTCCTCGGCAAAGTCCTGGTAAGCCGGATGAACGGGATAATCACATCCGCAGTCATTTATGAAACTGAAGCATACAACGGGGTGATTGATAAAGCTTCTCACGCCTTCGGCGGACGACGTACTCCCAGGACAGAGATCATGTACCGTGATGGCGGTACTGCCTATATTTACCTGTGTTACGGGATGCATTCACTGTTCAACGTTGTGACGAATCAGGAAGGAATTCCTCATGCGGTTCTGGTACGGGCGGTAAAGCCCCTGGAAAATCTAAATGTTCAACTCGGGAGGGCCGGTAAACCAAAATATTTGAAAAATACCGGCGATGGCCCGGGGAAAGTATGTAAACTGCTTGGGATACATTTCTCACACACCGGCAGCAGCCTGCTTAAAAAGCCAGGTCCCCGCCAGGATGGTATCTGGATCGAGGACCGTGGTATTGTAGTTAATGATGCTGCGGTTGCTGCTCTTCCCCGTATTGGGGTGGAATATGCGGGAGAAGACGCGAAACTGCCCTACAGGTTCAGAACGACAGTGTAATTACGAGTTACGAGTGACGAATTACAAATAAATTCGTCACTCGTTATTCGTAAATCTCTTATTTTTTTCCAAAGATTCTGAATCCCACTGAAACCAGGAACATGCTGTTTGTTGATTTCAGTCCGCCCTGAACGTCATTGACGAATTGGTTAAGTCCGTATTGATACCTGATGTCAAACGATAAAAACAGCACATCGATCCCGGTGCCACCCAGAATATACCAATTGGCCGTATTTATATTTGCTCCTGTGATCGGGCTTGTAATACTTCCCATCTCCTTGACCTTTTTATTCACTACAAAGGAAACTTCCGGGCCGACTTCAATCCTCCAGGTGATAGCTGATGAATGTATGATCTTGAAACCCAGCAAGAGAGGAATGTCGAAAGTGCCGACGGTGACCTTTGTCTTCCAGTCAACGTTACCAGAGGGTGTGAAGACCGAGCCACTCATGGTATAGAGGATTTCAGGTGCGAAATACAATCGTTTCCCGAGATGTGTAAAAACACCTACATGAAATCCGCTGTTGACCGAGGATTTTATTGTGTCGAGATTTGTAGATAGTTTACTGGCGTTATATCCGACCTTTACACCAAGGGTAAACTGACTGTACGACATCTGAGTTGCTAACATTGCGAAAGCAAAAATGAGTAGTATCTTTTTCATGGAATTAGGTTTTGATAATTTTTGTTCAATATTACAACTATTCCAAATTTTATCAAAATCGGGCGGGTTAATTTGCAATGGATTATTTCACAAAAAGAACGTAACCGGCCTCCCCGGCCTTCAGGTTATAGGTAACGGTACGCGTTTTTGCCTTGCCCGATTTCAGCGGAAACGTCCTTATCAGGCTGTTACCTTTGATGGCGAAGGTATCATGTCCCGTATAACCTTCAAATGGTGCTCCTGCTTTCATATCCTTTTCTTCAACAGGGGGCATGGATATCATCGAAATGGACTTGTCCTTGTTCGAGGCCACGCCGATAATATTTCCATAGCTTCCCGACCCTGCGGCAACAGTTGTGATGTATAGTTCATCGAATCCGTCGGCGTCAAGGTCGCCCATCAGCACCGTATTGACAGGATCTGCATCGGTGTATTTGAGCTCTGCCTTTGCTACCAGGTCAAGTTTCACAATGATGTCACTCAGGCTCTGTCCCTGCGGATGCGACTCAATCACCACGAAGGTCTTGCCGGTTTTGGTTTTAAACTTTATTTCGGGAGTTGTTCCTCCTGCAGATTGCCCATTGGCAAACGAAAATACTGCGACAGCAAGAATTGTCAGCATGCCAGAAAAAACCTGTGTTCTCATAGAATTTGAAATTTAGAGATGTGAAATCGATTTCTTTGATTGCTAAAGTTCTTCACCCAAAAAGTGTATCCTGGCTCAGTAAGACAAAGCCAGGAATACACTAATCAACGTAACTAGCCAAAATTGACCCAAGTCAAATGCTGATTTCTTAATTGCTATTTTCCGTTTTGGATTACAATTTTCCTGATAATGTTAGAGTCTTTACCGAAAATCTGCACAAAATAAGTACCGTTTGATTGCGTATAATTGAAGCGATAGCCATCAGCTGGAGAATTCACCTCGTCGATTGTCCTGCCGATCATATCGCGGATGATGACCTTGTCGATTTTCTTTTCTGACCTGATATAAAATGAGCCGTCATTCGGATTTGGATAAATGACTGCGGATGACATCCCGGGTTCAGCTATGCCTGTTACGTTATCTGCGAAGGTGTATTTGATTGCCGAATAGTTCGACTCACCGCAGGTATTCAGCGCAACAACCCTGATCTGGGCCAGGCCCAGGAAAGCCGGGTTCCATGTGACGGTGCCGGTTGTTCCGTAACCGCTGATCACACCTGCACTGGTCGGCAGCAGCAGCCAGGAATAGCTGCTTGCACCGCTCACCGGGGCTATGGTATAATCAGTATAGGTGACCACGCTGAGGTTAACTGTATCCGGACCGGAAGGCATCGCGGGTATAAGTGGAACAGTTTGAACGGTGACAGCTACATTACCACTGATCGTTGAACTGCCGTCATTTACAGTTACGGTGTACAAGGTATTTACGGTGGGATATGCGATAGGATTCGGAATGGTGGCTGTAAAGCCCGCAGGAACTGAAGTCCAGGCATATGTGTATGAAGCAGTACCTCCTCCGGCAAAAGCATTCAGCTGTACAGCCTGCCCGTTGCATATGGTATCGGGATTGGCTGTTGCTGTGAGGGTAAGTGGTCCGCTTACGTTTACGAACACATCGTCATTACCGGTGCATCCGATGGCATCGGTAACGGTTAGCGTAAAGTTTGTCGAAGTCGTCAGTACAACTGTGGTCGGATTCTGGACGTTGGAATTAACCAGGTACACTGCAGGTTCCCAATGATAGGCAAACGGACCGGTTCCGCTTGTGACTGAACCGTTCAGAATGGTCGAAGTCCCGTTCGGGATATACTGGTTCACCCCTGCGTTTGCAACGGGAGGAGTATTGACATTGACAGGGAAAGCAGGCGACACTGCTCCGTTCCCGCAGGAATTGGTGGCATAGGCAGTTAAATTCCCCGAGCTGGCGTTAGCGGCAAAATTTATGCTGACGGCATTAGGTCCGGCCGGGTTGATAGTCACACCGGTACCGCTGTAACTCCATACATAAGAAAGCGCTCCTGCCACCGGCATAACCGAATAGATGACCGCGCTCTGCCCCTGGCATACTGCGCTGCTGCCGGTGATGGCACCAGCCGCTCCTGGCAATGAGTTAACTGTTACAGGGAAGTTTGCCGAAAACGGCCCGTTGCCACAGTTGTTGGTTCCCTGGACTTTCAGGTTGCCGGAAGTAGCGTTAGCCGCAAAACTGACAGTCACTGAATTGGTGGTGCCGTTTATGGTTGCCCCCGTTCCTGTATAGGACCAGGAATAACCCGTGGCATTTGTTATTGAAGGCACGGTATATGGTACTGTATTCTGCCCCTGGCATACTGAAGCCGCACCGCTGATTGCGCCGGGTGTCCCGGGAAGCAGGGTTCCCGAGCCTGTGTAATTGATATAGTAAGTGCTGCTTGGCAGATCGTTCATCACATCCCCGTTTGAATTCAGGTACTGGCATTCAGCTCCGCCGCCGGCTGTATTATTGAATGCAAGCGCAGGTGTGCCTGAGATAAGGGTAAATTTGAGGTCAGCCAACTTACTGGAATTTGCCAGGCTGACAGCTGTTGTACCGGGCCAGGCGATCACGATCTTCGTAACATTAGCGGAGATGTTTGTGGCTGTCACCGTACAGCCTGTTAACCCGGGGTTGATATTGGCAAAGCCTGTATAGGCCATCAGGGTAGGGTCAAAATCGAGCCTGAGGGTAAATCCTTTCACCATGTTGAAGTTGTTTACCGTGACCGGGATGGTAAATGTACCTGCGCTGCAACCCGCACCTGTTCCTGCCGTGGTGATCGGTGCATTTACAGAATATACGTCATTGAATACCAGTGGTGTTCCCCTGAAGCTTCTCCCGTCATTCATGCTAAGATTTTTCAGAACAGTCAGGGCATTGGTGGCCGGATTGAATTCCACCAGGGTTCCGAAACCGCTGGGTCCACCGGTATATGAGGTGGCGTAGAGCTTATTGTTCAACACTGTCCACTCTCCTTCAAAACCTGCCCCGTCGGTGTCCTTGTTGAAATTGTACAGGACGGCGAAAGTACTGGTGGCAATGGTGTAGGAGAAGAGGTAGCCGTTGTTGTTGGTACCCCCGTAATTGGTCGAACCATATAACTTTCCGTTGTATTCCTTCAGCCCCGCATTGCAGTTTTTAATGCCTGCCGGGAAGGTGTATTCAGCGGTAAAATTGTAGTTCACGGGATCCAGGGAGAAAATGACTGCATTGCCCACTGGCACAGGAGGATTTACATCATACCCTTTCACCTTGGTGGTGCCGTAGATCTTTCCGTTGGAAGCCTTGAGGAAGTTGCCTTTATAAAATCCATAGGTATTCTCATTATGAGAGAACTTTCTGGTCGTGAACGCATTGGTGTTGATATCCCAAACATAGATGCTGTCCCTGAAACAGCTGAGGACCTTGCCTGTTGCGACTTCGGTGAGCCCGACAGACTCGTAGTCATTGGCTAATGTAATGTTCTGGACTGTTATGTCGGCCCTTGTATTGGATCCCAGGGTATAGGAGGAGATACGAAAAGTATTTCCCGCATATCCCAGGTGTATATAACTGTAGTAAAGCTTACCGTTGGAGGCAAGCAGGGGGCGGTTGAATTTCAGGCAGATTTGGTCAGTGTTATAGGAGGCTGGGAAATACGTGTGTTTAAAAGCATCGGGCAGGACAGTCACCACACCTGTCCGTGCATTGATCTGCACCAGGTCTCCAAGTTCATGCTGTTTATCGGCGGAGAAACCAGGCTGATTTGGCAGCGAACCTCCCATACCGGTATACCCCAGCAATATGGAGTCATTCAATTGTGTCAATTCGCCCACAATCCCTCTTCCCTGCAGGGAGTTGTTTTCGGCAAGAACTGTACTCGCCTGTGTTCCAATGTCGTAGGAGAAGATTGATCCAGCATTGGCAGTTCCGCCGTTGGTCATACGGCCAATGATCTTATTGTTATTGATAAAAAACTGTATTTCCTTGTTATACCCTGGCAGGCTATTGGCAAACGGGATGTAATTGTCAAGAATTCCGGTCATGACATCGTAACTGAACATCTGGAAATACGGATGATTATAATCATCTTCCCAGCTTCCGTAGATTTTGGTGCCAACCACCTGGAAACCCGAATTATGAGTAAATAAAGGGCCTGGGATATCGACTACCTTGGCGTGGGTGTTTAATCCGGGATCATATTTAATGATGGTCCCGAAGTTATATGCCCCCCCGTCTTTCGAAAACACATAGATTTTCCCGTCATTGCCCTGGGCCAGTCCACCCAACTGGGATCCGAGGGTGGATGTTTCATAAAAGTTTATATTCCATTCAAAAGAGGCGGTATTCGTTCCCAGGTTGTAAGACCAGACTCCTCCGCCGACATGGCCCGAGTTGTTCGGAAAGGAACTCAGCTTTGTGCCAAAAATTTTATTCGAAACGGAGTTGTAAACAATATCTCCCGTTGGGAAATTTAAAATCAGGCTTGTACCCGCAGGGTCGAGTTCACCCACAAATTCCAGCTGGTCTGTGACGGTGTTGATGCGGTAAAGCACCCCCAGGTCCAGCCGGGCCGGTATATTGACATTCCTCTTCGACAAAACCCCGTATAAATTATTGCCGTCCCCATGGACAAGGTTGCTCAAAGGATCGTAACCGATCCCATTCACCTGGTTGCTGAATTCCCCTATCTTTCTATAGGTCATGGTGTTGACGTCGAATTTCCAGGCCCCGCCCACGTCATTGGATCCGCCAAGTACTGCAATACCGTAAAACACCCCGCTGCTCATCTCCACCACCCTGAAAGTAGGAGCAGCCAGGTTTTCATTATAAGCTGCCGTATGATTGATGTTAGCCATATTATATTCTCCCGCACCGGTAAATGAATACAACACCTGGGTTTTATTGGTCACAGGGTCAAACCGATAGAAAATCCCCCTGTCAGTTTTATGCTCCATATCCAGGTTTACAATGCCTGATGGCAGAAACGAGACTCCGTAATACTTACCGTCCATGCCCAGGGTGAGGCCGCCTTTCTGGAATTGCCAGAGATTATCACCGTTTATTACCTCATTGGTTGCCGTGAAAGGATTTCCTCCCAGGCTGCTAAAAACAGATGAATTGGTTGTCAAGGGGTTGTACTTTACAAGGGCCCCGTTTGAGTTCGCCCCTCCGAACTCGGAAGTGAAGAGGAGGTTCTGGCTGATGGCTGCGACTCCGCTCAGCAGGAGGATCGCAAGAAGGACTAACTTTCTCATAAGGGTATTGTTTAGGTTTATGCTTATAAATTTACATCAGGAAACCGGCTGTTCAAAGCCAAAATAACTTATAAACATGGATTTAACCTTCATAATGAGGTTGATCGGGGGTACAAAAAGTGTACATTTGTTAAAGTCGATCTAAATGATGCAGATTTCTGTTCCATTACTTCTTTTTCTTGAATCATCTATTATACTTTCATAACGTTAACTCTCTGAAATTGATCCGGAAAACAACAACAATCTTCGTTTTGCTTATCCTGAATCTGATTTTCTGCGGAGGAGGGCTGGCAAAACCTGGCATTGACAGCCTGAGACAACTGATCCTAAAGAACAGCGGGGACCCAACAAAACTTTCGGTTCTTTACTCTGATTTGTCGCGAGAATACCTGAGATCCGGCAATGATTCTTCCTTACAGGCCGCTATGACCGGTTTGAATCTTGCTGAAAAAGCAAACAGCCTTGACGGCATTCTTCACAATTGTGTTTCCATAGGGTTGTACTACCTAAGCAGTGACAGTCTTAACCTGGCAAGGAAATACTTTCTGAGAGCATTGAAAATCTCTGGCAAGGACAGTGATCCTGTTTTGAAGATGAAAACATTGAACGGCCTCGGTTATATCAGTGATTTGCAATCTGACTATGCTGGTGCGCTCAACTATTATATGCAGGGAAAAGAGCTTGCAGAGGAAACCGGCAATATTATATGGCGTGCCGACTTTCTTAATAATATTGCCGCATTTTATAATTCTGCAGGAGTTTACGAAAAAAGTATAAGACTCTTTATTGAAGCCAGTAACATATACAGGGAGAAAAACGATTCGGTTTATTATGCCAATTCCCTTGTCAACATTGGGAGGGCTTACCTGGGGCTGAAAAAATACGATAGTTCCCTTGCATATTACAGGCTGGCCATACCCATTCAGCAAAGGCTAAAAAACTATTATGGCCTTGCGAATTTGCACCTTGGACTCTCCGCAATTGATTTTGAGCTATCAAGGTTTCAGGAGTCTCTTGCTAATGTGAATACCGGGATGAAAATGATCGACTCTCTGGATAAAACCTTTCATGGGTCAACAGCGTACATGAGGGCGAATACAGAAGAACAGATGGGAGAGATCTTTCAGAAAATAAAAAATTACAGTGAAGCTGAAAGCCATTACAGGAATGCAATAAAATATTCGAAACAAGGATCATTTCTTCTATATGAGACCAATGCCCTTGGAGGTCTCAGTGAAATAATGGAGATCACTGGCAGAATCGACAGTGCACTTTTCTATTCAAAACTGCATCACAGGTTTGCAGATAGCCTGTGGCTTTTAAGTAACAAACAGAAAATAGTACTTACTGAGCTGGAGTTTTCATTTAAAAACCAGCAAGAGAAACAGCGCATAGAAACCGAAAAGGGAGAAGCCATCAGCGCGAGAAACAAAATGATCTTCATCTTATCGATTTCTCTCGTTTTCGGGATCTCCCTGCTGCTTCTGCTGCTTTATCTTCTGCAGCGTAACAAAACCAGGCATACTAACCTGCAGAAAATAAACCTTGAGCTGGAGAATGTAAGTCTTGAAAAGGATGTAGACCTGAAAAACAAAGAACTGGTCCTTCAATCGATGAACCTGGCCGAGAGAAAAGAAGTAATGACAGAGATGTCAAACAAACTTCAGGTTATCATCCAGACCTCCACAGAGGAGAATATAAGTCCGCTAAGGACCTTGCTTCATGATTTCAATAGTAAAAGTTCGGAAAGGTTCTGGGATGAGTTCAACGCTCATTTCAGGGATGTCCACCCGCAATTTTACACCTCACTTACAAAGGATCATCCCGGACTTACCCCTAATGAAATAAAGCTTTGTGCATTTATCAGACTAAATCTGACAACCAAGGAAATTGAACAACTGACCAGAAAAAGTGAAAACACCATCAAAATAGCCCGCCACAGGCTGAGGCATAAGCTTGGCCTTGGTCGAGCCGACAACCTTACCGGTTATCTCAACAAATATTAAACAGCATAAAAAAACCACCCCGATGAGGTGGTTTTTTCGTGAAGTAATCGCTTGAGCTGTTTACTTAACTTTCTTTACAAGTTCTGCGCCAGCCTTGAATTTAACGACCTTTTTTGCAGGAATCTTGATTTCTTTGCCATTCTGTGGGTTACGGCCTTTACGGGCAGCACGTTTTGAAACGGCAAATGAACCAAATCCAACTAAAGCAACTCTTTCACCTTTACCAAGAGCTTTGGTTGTGGAAGTGATAACAGCCTCCAGAGCCCTTTTTGCTTCTGCCTTGGTGATTTTTGCATCCTTTGCAACTGCTTCGATTAACTGAGCCTTGTTCATTTTTTAAGGTTTTAAATTAATACTCAATTTTGATAATCCCTGCAAATATAAGGTCTCTGTGAAATTTGTCAAGTCTTTTTCATTGAAAACCATTGAAAATGTTGAAAAATCAAAGATTTTGTTAATAACTCCATCATGGAAACGTAATATTCACAGGGTTTTCAGACGATATTCTTCCCAAACCCCCTCAGGAATTCATCTGTTTTCATAGGTTTACGTCCTGCAATCTGCAGTTCATATATATTAACATATCCATCCGGCGCAGATATCCTAAGACTGCTGCGTCCGTCGGTAAGCACCGAGCCGGGCTCTTCAGAGGTCTTTTGTAACTCAATCCCTGCCCTGAAGATCTTCAGCACAGATTTACTGCCGTCCTTTAAGGTAATCTCAGTGAATGCGCCTGGCAGAGGGCTCAGTCCCCTTATTTTATTATATATGTATGCGGATGGCATGTTCCAGTCAATCCGGCAGGTGTCGGTATATATCTTGGGAGCGGGCTTCAATGGTGAATCGTGATTCGCGAATCGTGACTGGTCCTGCGGATTAATCTTTCCTGAAAAAACGGCTTCGATAGTCTTAATGACAAGTTGAGCTCCTTGTATTTTCATGCGGTCGTGGAGCTCTCCGGCGGTCTCATCCGGGCCTATAGACATAGGTTCCCTGAAAATGATATCACCCGTATCAACCTTATCCCGAAGGAAAAAGGTGGTAAGCCCGGTTTCCGCCTCCCCGTTGATCACAGCCCAATTGATCGGTGCGGCACCTCGATACTGCGGTAAAAGGGAAGCATGCAGGTTGAAGGTCCCCTTGGGAGGAAGGGTCCAAATTGAACGGGGCATCATCCTGAATGCCACCACTACCTGCAAGTCGGGTTTGAACTTCCTTAGTTCTTCAAAAAAGACAGGGTCGGAAAGTTTTTCTGGCTGCAGAACCTTTAACCCCTGCTCAAGAGCGTATTCCTTGACTTTTGAAGCCCTCATCTTCATCCCCCTGCCTGCAGGCCTGTCGGGAGCAGTTACGACAGCAACAACCTGATATCCGCAGTCAACAACAGCCTTTAAGGATTCCTTTGCAATCTCAGGAGTGCCATAGAAGATGATGCGGGATGCGGGATGCAGGATGTGAGATGCAGGATGCATGATTTTGGGTTACTGGGTTACCGGATAAAAAAAATGCCCGGGAAATTCCGGGCAAAGTTCGATAAAAAATGAAAGAATCGCTATTTCTTTTCCTTAAGTTTTCCTTCGGCAAAAGCAATATACCTGTCAATATCCCTGCCTTCATTGGAACGGGGATATTCTTCCTTTATTTTCCTGTACATTTTAAGGGCGCCCTGATAATCGGTCAGCTCTGTATAGCCCATTGCAGCTTTCATATAAAAATACGGGGAAACAAATTCGTTCTTCCCGGTTTCAGCTGCTTCGGTATAATATGCGATTCCTTTTTTGATATCGTTGGTTTCAACATAAGCATCACCAAGGGCACCTTTGGCAAGTGGCCCTACGACCTGGTCACCGGCGCTGAATGACTTGAGCTGGCTTATTGCATTGTCAAACTGTCCGAGCTTCAAATAGCACATACCTGCATAATAATGTGAAAGGTTTGACGCCTTGGTCATCCCGTATTCATCAATAATTGCAAGGAAACCAAGGTACTGTCCGTCACCGTTCAGGGCCTTTTTCAAAGAATCCTGCTCGAAGTACTTCTGGGCCATGAACATCTGGCTCTCTGCTTCTTTTTCCCTGGGTGCAATGTAAAACCTCTTAAATCCAAAGAAACCAAGGGTTGCTACAATAATAACACCGATCACAATAAGGATCACTTTCTGGTTCTTCTCAATGAACTGTTCGGTTTTCCCGAATGCTTCTTCTACTGCAACAATGCGTTCTTCGGTTTTGTCTGCCTGCTTATCAAGCTTTTGTGCCATCTTTTTCCAAAATTTAAGAGTGCAAAGTTACAATTTTTCCCTTTCCTCTGTACTACTGATTCATTTTTTTACCTTTGAATGAAGAATTTAGCCCTGTTTTGAAATGATCAACGATATTGAAAATCTTGACAGCTCACGAAAATCCGCATTGCTCGAACACCTTCTTTCATTCATAACAGAAGAACGAAAAACGAGATTTTACGAATTAATTGCCCAGCGCACCCGTCATCTTACGATCGTCTTAGAAGACATCTACCAGCCCCATAACGCCAGCGCGGTGCTCCGAAGTTGCGATTGTTTCGGAATCCAGGATGTGCATATCATCGAGAACAAAAACAAGTATGAAGTGAACCCCGACGTGGCCCTGGGTTCAGCCAAATGGCTTACCTTATATAAATATAACCGCAGCCAGTCAAACACAGCCTCCTGCATATCCGCCCTTAAGCAAAAAGGCTATCGTATTGTTGCCACCACTCCTCATAAATTTGATTTCACACCTGACACCTTACCACTTGACACCCCCTTTGCCCTGATCTTCGGCACAGAGATGCAGGGCCTTACTCAGGAGGCCGTTGAGCTTGCCGACCAGTATATCAAAATCCCCATGTTCGGGTTTACCGAAAGTCTCAACATCAGCGTCTCAGCTGCAGTTTTACTTCACAGCCTGACAAACAGGCTCAGGAATTCGACAATCACATGGTCCATCCCTGAGGATGAAAAAACACTGATCCTACTGCGCTGGGCGGCAGGTACTATCAGGAAATCAGATGTGGTCATACGTGATTTTCTAAAGAAATATAAGGAATAAGACTGAATTAAAGAATCATTTTTTTAACTTTGCCTTTTTGGTTGGTGATTGGTGATTGGTGATTGGTGATTGGTAAATCGTAACTCGTAAATCGTAATTCGTAAATCGTAAATCGGCCTTCGGGCTTCGTAATTCGTAAATAAAATTGTAATTTTAATAAATATACATATGGGAAAAGGTGACAAAAAATCAAAAAGAGGAAAGATCATAATCGGATCGTTCGGTGTAAGCCGGCCCCGCAGGAAGAAAAAAGGACCTACTCCTCCCTCTGCAGGCAAAGTTGCCAAAGTAAAAGCCAAAGCTGAAGAAGCCGTTAAGGTTGCTGCTGCTGAAGCCGCCGCTGAAGAAAAGAAGGCTAAGAAAGCTGCCCCGAAGAAAGTTGCTGAGCCGACCGAAGCAACTGAAGCAAAACCAAAAGTTGCGAAGCCAAAGAAAAAAGCAGAACCTAAAGAAGGTGAAGCTCCTGCTGAAGCATCGGCCCCGGCACCGGCTGAATGATCAGGGATCTCCAACAAACCGTTTATACTTCATAATGTTCAATGAACTCGTCCGGGTGCTTCATTCCACCCGGACTTTTTTATGGATCTGATCAGAAAATATTTTCCTTCCCTGAGCGAAAAACAAACCGCACAGTGCAGCAGGCTGCTTGAGTTGTATCCCGAATGGAACAGCCGTATCAATGTCATCAGCCGAAAGGACATTGAACATCTTGAAGAAAGGCATATCCTGCATTCAATGGCGATTGAAAAAATCATCCATTTTACTCCCGGATCCTGGATCCTGGATGCCGGAACCGGGGGTGGGATACCGGGAATTCCAATGGCCATCCTGAATCCCGAATCGGAGTTCGTCCTTGTTGATTCAATTGGAAAGAAGATCCATGTTGCTGATTCCATTATCAAAGAGCTGGACCTAAAGAATGCCCGCGCCACGAATTGCAGGTATGAAGACCTGAAACAGCCTTATGATTTCATCCTTGGACGAGCTGTCACGAATATTCCCGACTTTTCTTCCAAACTGAAAAAACTCATCAGACATAAGGGAAACAACAGTCTGCAAAACGGATTTCTTTATCTGAAAGGCGGAGATTTCGAGGAGGAACTTACGCCCCTGCAGGCGAAATGGACGATATATCCCCTCTCTGAATATTTCACAGAAGAATATTTCCAGACCAAGAAGCTGCTACACCTCTGGTAGTTACGATTTACGAGTTACGAATGACGAATGATTGAGAAAAACTTATCAGCCAACTCCTGCTGCTCTTAACTCGTCATTCGTCAATCGTCATTCGTCACTCATAACTTGCATTCCTTAAATCTTGTTAGGTTCGGAGATTTTTCGTTATTTAGCAAAAAATTAAAACATCACGATTATGGCTGAAGCTAAAAAATTTATACCCTTCGTCTCCGCCGAAACGAATATGAAGGAATTTACAGTAAGGGCTCTGATAGTCGGCTTGTTCTTTGCCGTTATCCTTGGAGCTGCGAACGCCTACCTCGGACTAAAGGCAGGAATGACCATCGCGGCAACCTACCCTGCCGCCGTTCTCGGAATGGCAATCCTCCGCCTGATGCGGGGTACAATCCTTGAAGAGAATTTCACACGTACTGTCGGTTCCATTGGTGAATCCGTCGCAGCAGGAGCGATTTTCACACTGCCCGCTTTCTTCGTATCAGGTATCTGGCCCGAATTCTTCACCATGGGCCATTATATCACATCTTCACTGATCCTTATCGCAGGCGGTATCCTGGGTATCATGTTCGTAGCCCTTCTTCGCCGTGTTATGGTCGAGGATGCCGAGCTGCCCTTCCCTGAATCTGTTGCAGCAGCTGAAATTCATAAAGCCGGACAGGGCGGATCAGGCGGTTCCAAGTTCCTCTTCTGGGCTATGGGACTTGGTGCAGTTGTAAAAATACTGGGTGAATTAAAATTCTTCCTTTACCTCTGGGAAAAATTCGTTTTCTGGGGCAAGCAGACTATCTCGGGCACTGTATTTACTGGAAAGGGTGGTATGATGCTCAGTTCACCCGGCGTAAGCCCTGCTTATATGGGTGTTGGTTATATCATCGGCCCCAAGCTCGGCGCACTCAATTTCAGCGGAGGCTTACTTGCATGGGGACTTATGGTTCCGATGATCATGTATTTCATATTACCCGGAATGGATTTCCAGGCCTGGGCAGCTTTCCTGATGGGAAAAGATGCAACCCTCACCCTCGAACAGGCTATGACCAAGGTAAATGATCCCGCATACCAGATGCTTCAGATCTGGAAATTTATTGTAAGGCCTATTGCCATCGGCGGAATGCTTGTAAGCGCAGCCTTCACCCTCTACAAGATGAGAAAGAGCCTGATCACAGGGGTTGGCCGTTCTATCACCGACGTTAAGAAAGCCGCCCAGGGTATGGGACAGGCAGCTCCCCGCACCGAAAAAGACCTCAGCTTCGGAGCTATCATCGTCGGGATCCTTGCAGTAGCTGTTCTGACTTTCTGCATCACTTACTTTATTTTTGAAACCAATATCCTGATCGCTGTCGTTGCTTCGACCGTCATGATCATCCTGGCCTTCTTCTTTGCCGCGGTTTCAGGTTACCTCGTCGGTATCATGGGATCGAGCAATAATCCTATCAGCGGACTAACCCTTACTGCTCTTGTCGTTACCGCTCTTATCCTTGTCGGATTGGGCGTTCAGGGGAATGCAGGGGTGGCAACCGTACTCGGTGTTGCAGCCATCGTTTGCGTATCCGCCGCTGTTGCAGGTGAGATGCTTCAAGACCTCAAAGCCGGGCATATCCTGGGCGGTACTCCCTGGAGAATGCAGATCGGTGATATTATCGGCGTGATCCTTGCAGGCGCTGTTATGTTTGTTGTCCTTGCCTACCTAAATGAAGGCGACATTGCTTCAGGAAAGAACCTTGGTTACCAGGGAGGCTTCGGCAGCCGTAACCTTTCAGCTCCCCAGGCCGGCCTTATGGCAATCCTTTCACGCGGTATCGTAGAAGGTGCAATGGCATGGCCCCTGATCATCTCGGGCATGCTTATGGGAGTCGCCTTTATTCTCATGCAGGTCCGCAGCCCGATGCTTGTCAGCGTGGGCATGTACCTTCCGCTTGAAACTACGTTTGCAATATTTGTAGGCGGATTGATCAAGGGCGGTGTCGAGTACTTTACCGGCAAACGCAAACTCAATGAAGCACAGAAGATCAGGGTTGAAAATACAGGTGTTTTACTCGCTTCCGGAATGATCGCAGGGGAAGCCCTGATGGGACTTGTAATCGCAATATTCGCTGCCTTCGAGATCTTCCTGTACGACAAGTTCGTATTCTTCTCGAACCCAAGCTACTTAATCAGCCTTGTGATCATTGCGATCATTGCATTTGTGCTCATACAGATACCGTTGAAGAATGCAGGAAAACCCGATGAACCGGCTCCTCCTGCTTCAGGAATGTAATCGGGATTAAAAGTCATCGCGGGGCTGGCACCTGAGAGGTTGCCAGCCCCGTTTTATCTTACCATATGGAAGTTTCATTTTTCAAACGCAGAAAGATACTCAGGCAGGCCAATTCCCTCGACCTTCATCCTGTCAGGCTTATGAAATCGGAGAAAAGGGATGCAGACAATATAAGCATTCTCCTGCCCAGGTTCAAAAACAGGTGGTCAAAGAAACTTCTTCAGCCCAACTGGAAAGGTGAAGCCATCCGTATCAAACTCGACACCTTCGGATCAGCCGTCTGGGAAAAGATAGACTCACAGCTCACTGCTGGCGAAATCTGCATGACACTAAAAGCACAATTTCCCGAAAAACTGGGTCCTTCCGAAGAAACGGAGGAACGGGTAAGCAAGTTCCTTTCACTGCTATACCAGCAAAGATTTATTACATTCAGGGAAATATTGAAAAACCCTTTAAAAGTGCCTGATAATTTGTAATTTTGACACCTGAAATAATGTTAAACCAACAAGCTATGAATAACGAAATCCTCAATCTCGAACCCACCCTGGTGTGGAAACATTTTTACAGCCTTACCCAAATCCCCCGCCCTTCAAAACATGAAGATAAAGTGCGGGAATTTCTTTTCAATTTCGGAAAAAGCCTCGGTCTTGAAACCATACAGGACGAAGTAGGCAACGTGATCATCCGCAAGCCTGCAACTCCCGGAATGGAAAACCGTAAAGGCGTCGTCCTCCAGGGACATATGGATATGGTACCGCAGAAAAATAATGATACCGTTCATGATTTTGAAAAAGATCCGCTCAAAATATATATCGACAACGGCTGGGTTAAAGCCAGGGGTACTACCCTCGGAGCCGACAACGGGCTCGGAGTTGCCGCAGCAATGGCAGTCCTGGAATCAAAAGATATAAAACATGGTCCTGTCGAGGTATTTGTTACAACTGATGAGGAAACCGGTATGACCGGCGCAATGGGTATCAAGGCCGGGGTTCTCAAAGGAGACATCCTCCTTAACCTTGATACAGAAGAAGAAGGCGAATTGTATATTGGCTGTGCAGGCGGCACAAACGGGAACTTCTCATTCCGTTATAAAACAGCTCACGTTCCTGCAGCAGTGGAATCCTTTAAATTAGTTGTGACCGGACTAAAAGGCGGACATAGCGGTGTGGATATCCATCTCGAAAGGGGGAATTCGGTAAAAGTCCTCACACGTATCCTCTGGGAAGGATGGAAGCATTTTGGCCTGAGGTTTGCTTCAATTGAAGGCGGAAGCTTAAGGAATGCAATACCCAGGGAAGCCAGTGCATGGATCGTGATTCCTGTCGAGCACAAAGATGCATTCACCGCTATTGTTGCTCACCTCGAAAAAATTATCAGGAAAGAACTTGCAGCAGTCGAGCCCACGATGAAAATCGTTCTCAGCCCTGCCGAAAAACCTGCCTCCCTGATTGATGAAGTTACCCAGGGAAATGTGATCAATGCATTATATGCATGCCCGAATGGGGTGATCAGGATGAGTAATGAAATGCCCGGACTGGTTGAAACCTCCATCAACATTGGAGTTCTTAAGACAGAGAACAATATGATCGTAGGTCAGACCTTGCTCAGAAGCTCAGTTGACTCAGCCAAGTTAGACCTTCAGAATATGGTTGATGCCGTGTTTACCCTTGCCGGAGCCGAGATCACATTTAACGGACATTACCCCGGCTGGAAACCCAATCCCGATTCAGAGATCCTGAAAATTATGAAAGACCTGTATATTAAGATGTTCGGAAAAGAACCCCTGATCAAGGCCATTCATGCCGGGCTTGAATGCGGCATCCTTGGAGAACCCTATCCCAACTGGGATATGATCAGCGTTGGCCCGACGATCGTGTCACCACACTCCCCGGATGAAAAAACCGAGATCGATTCAGTGAAAAAATTCTGGGATTACCTGCTTGAAACACTTAAAAACGTCCCGGTTAAATAATTTCCTTGGGGAATTAAAATAAAATCGTAATTTTGCAGCCCTAAAATAAGAATACAATGGCAGCACCAACATTTCATCCTTCGAACACAAAAAGAAAGAACAAGCATGGATTCCGCGAAAGAATGTCCACCGCAAACGGGCGCAGGGTTCTTGCAAACAGAAGAGCAACAGGCAGAAAAAAACTGACCGTTTCTGACGAACAAAACGACAAGAAATAACTTTCGAGGTTTTGGAAATACCGTTAACCCGGTTATTGCGTTACTAAAAGAAGATAATTCCCATTATCTTCTTTTTTTTATTTTTGACATTCAATTCGTTTAAGATCCCACCCATGAAAAACCTGAACTTTAAATCGGCCTGGCCTTACCTCGTTGCAGTAATCATCTTCCTCGTGATCACTATGTCGTTCCTTTCGCCGATGATCGAAGGAAAGCAGATACTGCAGAGCGATATTATACACTTTAAGGGAGCGGCTAAGGAAATTGTTGACTATCGCGAAAAAACCGGTCAGGAACCATTATGGACCAATTCGATGTTCGGGGGAATGCCTGCTTACCAGATATCAACCAAATATTCAGGTAATCTTTTAGAATTTGTTGATAAAGTCCTCACTCTCGGTCTCCCCCATCCTGCCAACATGGTTTTCCTCTATTTTCTTGGGTTTTTCATACTGCTGCTGGTCCTCGGGCTGAACCCATGGCTCTCAGTGGCAGGAGCCATCGCTTACGCCTTCTCATCCTATTTCATGATCATCATTGAAGCGGGGCATAATTCGCAGGCCCATGCAATTGGCTATATGGCCCCGGTACTTGCAGGAATGATTCTCGCTTTCAGGAGGCAATATCTCTGGGGATTTATTCTTACCTCCATCGCACTCTCACTCGAAGTCAAACAGAACCACCTTCAGATAACCTATTACCTGGGCCTCTCGGCCGTGATCCTCGGACTGGTCGAACTGCTGTATGCCAGCGGGGTGGCAGCTGCTGCACGTGAAGCATATAAAGACCTGGGATTGAAATACCAGGAAACCATGAAGAAAAACTTCATTTTCTGGTTTATTTTCAGTTTCATCATCATCCCTATCCTGCTTCTGAAATCAGGTACTGCCCTCTTCTTCAGAAATTTTCATTCCAAAACCCTGATCCCATTCCTTTCCTCTGCTGGCGTTCTTCTGATTGCCCTGGTGTTTGCAGTCCTCACCAATCTCACCCTCCTATGGGTAACCTACGAGTATGGAAATTACACCATCAGGGGCAAGTCGGAACTGACGAGCATGAAGTCAAACCGTACCTCGGGCCTCGACAAATCCTATGCAACACAATGGAGTTACGGAATAGGTGAAACCATGACCCTGCTGATCGCCGACTTCTATGGAGGTTCGTCAAATGATTCCCCCGGAATGAATTCAAATGTTGCAAAAGCATTACGCACAAACAGCATTCCTGAAGAAAACATCAGGTCCTTCGCGACTCAGCCCGGCATGCTTTACTGGGGCGGACAACCCTGGACCTCCCCTGTTTACGTAGGAGCCATCGTGGTTTTCCTCTTCTTCCTCGGACTGATCATCGTTAAGGGCCCTCTCAAGTGGTGGCTGCTTTTTGCGACCATCCTCTCGATCATGCTCGCCTGGGGGCATAACTATATGCCGCTCACCAACTGGTTCCTTGATCATTTTCCAGGATATAACAAATTCAGGGCGGTTACAATGATCCTTGTCATGGCCGAACTGACAATGCCCTTGCTTGGGTTCCTCGCAATAAAAGTCGTTTTTGACGGGATGCTGAGCAAAGAACAGCTGAGCCGCGGATTATATGTTGCCTTTGGAATAGCAGGCGGGTTAACACTGGTGTTTGCCCTTGTGCCTGATATGTTCCTCAACTTCACAAGCGGGCAGGATGCAAGCCTGGCCAAATCCTTCCCCGACTGGCTGATGCAGGCTATAAGGGACGACCGCAAGGCGGTTTGCAGGGCCGATGCCTTCCGCTCCTTTATCTATATAACACTTACAGCAGGCACTTTGTGGCTTGTCATCAATAAAAAACTGAAAAAGGAATATGCTTACATTGGGCTTATTGTATTCATCCTGGGTGATATGTTCACAGTCGCTAAAAGATACCTGAATAACGAAAGCTTTACCTCCAAATCCAGGGTCGACACACCGTTTGAACCCACACCTGCCGATCAGCAGATCCTTGCCGATAAAGATCCGGATTACAGGGTGCTTAACCTGACCCTGAATCCAATGAGCGATGCCAGCACTTCTTACTTCCATAAATCTCTTGGCGGATATCATGGTGCAAAACTCAGACGCTACCAGGAACTGTATGACAACCATATCGAAAAACAGAACATGGCCGTCTGGAATATGCTTAACACCCGCTATGTGATCGTCCCCGACGAGAACAAGCAACCTATGGCACAGCAGAATCCTAATGCCCTGGGCAACGCATGGTTTGTGAGCGAATACAAGATTGTCGATAATGCTGACCAGGAACTTGCTGCCCTCAATGGTTTTAATCCTTCACAAACAGCCGTGGTTGACAAGAAATTCAATGCTGAGATCGGATCCTGGACAGGAGGTAAAGACACTCTTGATTATATCAGGCTTACCCAGTACCAGCCTAACGACCTGAAGTACAGCTTCAAATCTAAAAATGCCGGATTGGCCGTCTTCTCAGAGATATATTACCCCAAGGGCTGGAATGCTTATGTTGACGGGACTCTCACCCCGCATTTCCGGGCCAACTATGTACTCAGGGCAATGATGTTGCCTGCAGGTGAACATACAGTGGAATTCAAATTCGAGCCCAGGGCGTATTACATTGGTGAAAAGGTCAGCATGATATCTTCGGTCGTGCTTATCCTGATAGTCCTGGCTGGTATTGCAGTTGGCTTCAAAGACCTGTTTGCCACCAAGGCATGAAACGTGTCCTGATTATAACCTATTACTGGCCTCCAAGCGGGGGAGCCGGCGTTCAGCGCTGGCTTAAATTTGTCAAATACCTCCGCAATTATGGATGGGAGCCGGTGATATACACCCCAGAAAACCCCGAGTATCCCGAAACAGACCATTCACTGGAAAAAGATGTTCCCAAGGGCCTGGAAGTGGTCAAACAGCCCATATGGGAACCTTATGAAGCTTATAAAAAGCTGCTCGGGCAAAAGAAGGGTGAAAAAATCAATGCCGCTTTTCTCTCCGAAAAGAAAAAAAATTCCCTGCTCGAGAATTTCTCGGTCTGGATCCGTGGAAATTTTTTCATCCCCGACGCCAGGAAATTCTGGATCAAACCTTCAGTAAAATTCCTTACCGCATATCTTGAAAAGAATCCTGTTAGCGCAGTCGTCTCAACCGGTCCGCCCCACAGCATGCACCTCATCGCAATGGAGGTCTGCAGGAGGATGAAGCTTCCCTGGTTAGCCGACCTGAGGGATCCATGGACTAACATAGACTTTTACAAGGACCTTAAACTCACGAAAAAAGCTGATGCACTTCACCGTAAACTTGAAAAACAGGTTTTAAGCAGGGCCGGCGAGGTCACTGTGATCAGCCGTTCAATGGCCGAAGACTGCCGCAGGATCTACGAGAGAAAGTATGAAGTTATAACCAACGGGTACGATCCCGGGGATACCGACATCAGCCATCCGCCAACACCAGATAAAAAATTCTCCATCGCACATATCGGAACACTTGTAAGTACACGCAATCCCGAAACCCTTTGGATTGCCTTAAAGGAACTCATTGCCGGAGACAGTAAATTCGCCGGGGACCTTGAAATTAAACTGGTAGGCAAGGTCGATTATAAAGTCATGGAATCGATCAAAGAATACGGGCTGGAAGGTTTTCTGCGGAAGATCGATTACATGCCCCATGACGAGGTGGTGAGATGCCAGCAGGAATCGGCCGTGCTGCTGCTGATCATCAACAACACCCCGAATGCAAAAATGATACTGACCGGGAAGTTTTTCGAATACCTCGCGGCAAAACGTCCTATCCTTTGCCTTGGTCCGGCCGACGGGGATGCCGCGGCCATCCTGTCTGAAACCCATGCGGGGCTCCTTGCCGGCTTCGGGGATGCCATTGCAATGAAGAACAACATCCGCAGTCTTTATAAAGATTATGTATGCGGAAATCTCAACTCCCAAAGCCTCAACATTGAACAGTTTTCAAGACCTGAACTTACACGGAAGCTGGCGGCACTGCTTGACCGGGTGACACAGGGATTAGGGATTAGGGATTAGGGATTGGTGATTGGTGATTGGCTGTTGGTTATTGGTAATTCGTAACTCGTAATTCGTAATTCGTAACTCGTAATTCGTAATTCGTAACTAGTCGTGTTCAAAACATTAATTAAAAGTATAAACGTTCTTTGACATTTTGAAAATTTAAGGGTTGTTAACATTATTATGACGGATATTAACAGTCAAATTGATGTGTTTTTCGTAAAAATCTGGATATCAACAATTTGAATTTATTTTTGTTAGTAAAATATGTTGATTTTCTGATGATTACCTCTCTGGTCGCCTTATCTTTGAAGCGGTAAATCAATATTCTTGAAGTTCAAAGAAGATGGCATCGGTGTTAGTGATCTACTCAAACTGATCCCCGAGGAACTTTTGCTCGATTTAGCTGCTGAAACGAAAGTTGATTATCAAGTCAAAAAGCTTTATGGCCGTAACGTTTTCAACTTATTGCTCTATGGCCTGCTTGATGGTGAACGGGTTGGTTTAAGGTCCTTGCAGGACTTCTACAACTCAAGAAAGTTTAAAGCCTTATTCAAGATGCCAGGTACGACCAAGTCTGCCAAGTTCAATTCTCTTTCAGCAAGACTGGCAACAATGAATGTTAGTTTTTTCGAGCAGGCTTATGAATCGATCTATGAGCAATGCAGTCATTTATACGATGAACCTTTACTTTCTCTTAAGTATAAGATAACCCGAGTTGATTCAACGATGGTCTGTCAAACAGCAAACAAGCTGGAACAAGGCATTAATGTTGGCCGCAAGAAAGATGGCAAAAAACAGATCAAGTATACGATCAGTCTGACCAACATGTTTCCTAGTAGTGTTGAGGTTTTTACTCAGCAAAGTTTCATTAGTGAGAATTTGACGATACCCAAAGCGATCCTAAAGGTACTTGACAAAAGTCAAGACAACGTATTTGTTTTTGACCGGGGTGTTTCAACTCGCGACACATTCTGCGATTTGGATCAAAAGGATTGTTCATTTGTTACCAGATTACATGTAGGAGCCAGGCATGTCGCTGTAATGGACTTGACTCTCCCCGCGAAACTTGTCGTGAGAAACTTAACTGTCCTGAAAGATCAGTGTGTTTACCTATATAAAACCGGGCCAAATGTGGTTGAACATCCTTTTCGCTTAATTCAAACTCAAAACGAAAAAGGCACACCCTATTGGTTTTTGTCCAATAGATTCGACCTGACTTGTGAAGAGATCATCCTGATATATAAAAAACGGTGGGACATTGAAGTCTTCTTCCGGTTTATCAAGCAAGAGCTAAATTTCTCCCACTTCATAAGCGTAAATGTAAATGGAATCAAAATACTCTTGTACATGACCCTGATCCTTGCCATGCTAATCCTGATCTATAAACGCATCAACGGATTTGGCTACAAAACCGCCAAAAGGCGATTTGCAATGGAACTGGGCGATATCATTGATGATCTGATGATCGAACGCAGCGGAGGTGATCCAAATACGGCTTTTTGGTAAAGGAAAGTTCGTAACCCTAATTTTCAAAATGTCAAAGAACGATGTATGGTATTAATAAAATATGTTTCTTAAAGGTTTTGAACACTCATAATTCGTAACTCGTAATTCGTAACTTGTAAATCAATCGATTCTTTTCCCATCCAATGCATACTTCACCACCGCTTTCTTTTTCCAACGACCCGTCAGGAAGTAAATGAACGAAAGCAGGGCGCCAAAGAACCAGCCTGCCGGTATGGACCAGTATACTCCGTAAATTCCGATCGATGGGTAGGATGAGAGGAAATATGCAACAGGGATCCTGATCAGCCAGAGAGCGAAGAGTGTGATGAACATGGGGATCAGTGTGTCGCCCGCACCCCTCAATACCCCGTTGAAAATGAACATGGTTGAAAAGAGCACGTAAAACGAGCCTATGACAACCAGGTATCCCCTGCCAAGCTCGATGACCATCGGATCGTTGGTAAACAGGCGCATAAGGAATTTGCCGAAGATCACGGTGACGAATGAGACTGCAAGGGATATCATGGCGGTCATCACAAATGTGGCTCTCAACCCGCTTATTATCCTTTCTGGCTTATTGGCTCCGAGGTTCTGTCCGACGAAAGTGCTTAGCGCCATTGAAAAGCTCATGGCGGGCATGGCAGCGAAGTTGTCGATACGGCCTGCGGCGCTGTATGCTGCATTGGCATCAACCCCGAATTTATTCACAATGCCATATAATGCAACCATCCCCACGGCAACGAAAGTCTGCTGAAGCCCGGTTGGAAAGCCGATTTTGATCCCCTTCCAGAAAATCTCAGTATCAAACCTGAGTTCTGCAAATGAAAAGTTGAGTATTTTATCATAACGGTTCAGGTAGATAATCAGTGCGATAAATGCGGTACCTTCTGAAATGACCGTTGCAACTGCAACGCTCCATACACCCCAGCCGAGCACAGGTACGAAAATGATATCGAGAATGATATTGAGGATTACCGATCCTATGAGAAAATAAAGAGGAGTTTTGGAATCCCCCAGCCCGCGAAGAATCGCACTTGTACCGTTAAAACCGAAAAGAAAGATCAGTCCGGCCATGAAAATGTCAAGGAAAATCTTTGCCTGCGGTATGATTGCTTCATCCATGCCGATCAGGCGGAAGATCCATTCGGAAAGCATAATGCCGATGACGCTCATCAGCAGGGACGCAAAGAAAATAAATATATATAATGTATTGATGGCTTTTTTCACCCTTACCAGGTCCTTCGCACCGAAATACTGGGACACGATAATCGTAAAACCCATGGTGATGCCGATAAAGAATGCGATAAGCAAAAATGTTATCGGCATTGACGTCCCAACTGCAGCAAGAGCTTCTTTTCCGATGAACTTGCCCACGATCATGCTGTCGATCAGGTTGTAAAATTGCTGGAACACATTGCCCAGAAGCATCGGAATGGCAAATTTCCAAATGAGCCTGCCTTCATTTCCGGTGCTGAAATCTTTCAAGGGGAGCTTGGTTAGGGGGATGCAAAGGTAGACAGAATATCCCGATTATTTGTACCTTTGCGTCGCAACAGTTCGTTCTGTCGCTGCGGCAACGCAGAGGAAAGTCGGGACAATACAGAGCGCCATGCTTCCTAACGGGAAGGGGCCGGGTAATACCGGCTACGGCAAGTGCCACAGAAAAAAACCGCCGGAAGGTAAGGGTGAAAATGCGAGGTAAGAGCTCGCGTTCGCGACAGGCGACTGCCGCGGAGGGTAAACCCCATGAGTTGAAAGGCCATGTATACCGGCTGCCAAGGACTGCTCGTCCGATGCCGGGGGGTAGGCCGCTAAAGCCGGAGTGCGAACTCCGGCTCAGATAAATGACAGGAGCCGGCTTGCCGGAACAGAATCCCGCTTACAGAACTGTTGCTTATTTTTTATGCGGATGATATTCTGAGTGTATGAAGATCGTTACTGTTATTGGCGCAAGGCCGCAATTCATCAAGGCTGCAGCTGTTTCCAGGGTTCTCAGGTCAACTCCGGGATTGCAGGAAATACTTGTACATACAGGCCAGCACTATGACAAGAATATGAGCGATATCTTTTTCAGGCAGCTTTCGATTCCTGAACCGGATGTCAACCTGGAGGTGGGCTCGGGAAGCCATGCACGCCAGACAGGTTGGATGCTGCAGGGAATAGAGGATGTACTGTTGAAAGAAAAACCTGATTTTACCCTGGTATACGGCGATACCAACTCCACTGTCGCCGGCTCACTTGCTTCGGTAAAGCTGCATATCCCTGTAGCCCATGTTGAAGCCGGGCTCAGGAGTTTCAACCGTATCATGCCCGAAGAGATCAACCGTATCGTTACGGACCGAATTTCGGATATTCTTTTTGCACCGACTCTTACTGCCATCAACAACCTCAGGAATGAAGGACTTGAAAAACAGACTGTGTTCAGCGGGGATGTGATGTATGATTCGGTGCTGTTTTATAAAGACCTGGTGACCGGCAGCGGAGAGAGATATAAAACACCCACACTCCCTTCTTCATACCTGCTTGCTACAATTCACCGGGCCGAAAATACCGACAATCCCGACAACCTCAGGAATATTTTCACAGCACTTTCCAGGGCAGGACTGCCAGTCGTGCTCCCGATTCATCCCCGCACAGCCCGCCTGCTTAAAACCTTAGTCATCATTCCTTCAAATGTAATGATCATTGAACCAGTTGGCTATCTCGAAATGCTTTACCTCACCATGAATTCCCGAAAAGTCCTTACCGATTCGGGCGGACTTCAGAAAGAAGCGTATTTTCTCGGCCGGCAGTGTATAACTATGCGTACCGAAACGGAGTGGGTGGAAACACTCCACGATAACTGGAACATTGTGACCGGCCCCGATCCTGAAAAGATCCTCATGGCTGTAAAGTCAGATCTGCCTTCCGCCCCACAGAGACAGGATTTCGGTACAGGGAAATCCGCAGAAACCATCGCTGAAACGTTGCTGAACCTCGCTTGACAAATTACGAATTACGAGTGACGAGTGACGAGTGATTTTAAAAATTCGTAATTCGTAATTCGTCACTCGTAACTTGTTAATAAATGGTTGATTTTATTGATGTTTTCATGCGATTTTTATCGCCGGATTTTTGTATCTTTGTGTAGTGTTTAATTTTAATGTAAGTAATTGATTATGACTGATATAGAAAAAGAAGCAGCGAGCCAGAATTATACTGCAGAGAACATCACTGTTTTGGAGGGTCTTGAGGCGGTTCGCAAACGTCCTGCCATGTACATTGGCGATGTGAATATACGCGGGCTTCACCACCTGGTATACGAAGTTGTTGACAACTCAATTGACGAGGCCCTGGCCGGGTATTGCAACAGGATTGATGTATTGATTCATCCTGATAATTCGATTACAGTCACTGATAACGGTCGTGGTATTCCAACCGACTTCCATGAAAAGGAACAGAAATCAGCACTCGAGGTCGTTATGACTGTGCTGCATGCGGGTGGCAAGTTCGATAAGGATAGTTATAAAGTTTCAGGAGGTTTGCACGGTGTTGGCGTATCGGTGGTAAACGCGCTCTCGTCAAGGCTTAAAGTCACCATCCACAGGAACGGCAAGATATTTGAACAGGAATATGCTTATGGGAAACCTCTTTACGAGGTAAAAGTCGTTGGAGAAACAGAACGTAATGGTACAGTTGTTAATTTTTTACCGGATTCTTCAATCTTCATTACAAGCAGGTACGATTATGCAATTCTTGCTTCACGCTTAAGGGAACTGGCCTATCTCAACAAGGGGATAACGCTGACGATTCACGACGAACGTGAAAAGGATGATTCGGGCAATCATCTCGAAGATGTGTTTTTCTCCAGCGCCGGTCTTACCGACTTCATCAATTATCTCGACGCCAACCGCGAAAAGCTGATCCCTGAGCCCATTTCGATGGAAGGGGAGCGTTCGGGCATTCCCATCGAGATCGCAATGCAGTACAACACTTCTTTTGCCGAGAACATTCATTCCTACGTTAACAATATCAACACCCACGAAGGCGGCACCCATCTTTCAGGCTTCAGGAGGGCGCTTACGCGTACCCTTAAATCATATGCAGACAAGACTGGCATGCTGGCCAAACTGAAATTCGATATCAACGGGGATGACTTCCGCGAAGGACTGACTTGTATCATTTCTGTAAAAGTGCAGGAGCCCCAGTTCGAAGGCCAGACAAAGACCAAACTGGGGAACAACGAGGTCATGGGGGTTGTTGACCAGCTTGCAAGCGAACTTCTCTCTTATTACCTTGAAGAACACCCAAAAGAAGCCAGGACGATCGTAAACAAGGTGATCCTTGCTGCTACAGCCAGGCATGCAGCCCGCAAAGCCCGTGAGCTGGTCCAGAGGAAAGGTGTTCTGGGAGGCGCCGGCTTGCCCGGGAAACTGGCCGATTGTTCTGAGAACGACCCCGCCCAGTGTGAGATCTATCTGGTTGAGGGAGATTCTGCCGGCGGTACCGCAAAACAGGGACGCGACAGGAAGTTCCAGGCCATTCTTCCGCTCAGGGGTAAGATCCTGAACGTAGAGAAAGCTATGGCATATAAGATTTTCGACAGCGAGGAAATCAAGAACATGTTCACTGCCCTGGGTGTCACAATAGGCACTGAAGAAGACAGTAAGGCACTAAATCTTGAAAAACTCCGTTATCATAAAATAATAATTATGACGGATGCCGATGTCGACGGAAGCCATATCGCTACCCTAATCCTGACCTTCTTCTTCAGATACATGAAAGAACTGATCGAAAACGGATATGTCTACATTGCAACTCCTCCCCTTTACCTGATAAAAAAAGGGACTAAGCAGGAGTATTGCTGGACGGAAGAAGAACGAATAAGGATTATTGCTGAATACTCAGGAAACGGGAAGGAATCGGGCGTACATCTTCAGAGGTACAAAGGTCTGGGAGAAATGAATGCCGAACAGCTCTGGTCTACAACAATGGATCCACAGTTCAGGACCCTCAGACAGGTGACCATCGAAAACGGTACCGAAGCTGACAGGATCTTCTCCATGCTGATGGGAGACGATGTTCCCCCAAGAAGGGAGTTCATCGAGAAAAATGCCAAGTATGCCAATATTGATGCGTAGCATACCGATTTTTTTTGTGCTTTAAATAACCTATAGGTAGTTTTACCTGAATCTAACCTTGCTTATATGGCTTCCCGGAGGTATTTACTCATTTTCGCCGGCATTCTTATTGTCGCTATCATTGTTTACATGATCTTCCCCAAAGGGAATAAAGGTGAACAGATCATTGCCAAAGTTAAAAAAGGGAACTTCCCTATTGAAGTTTCAGTGACAGGGGAGCTGATCGCTAAAAGCTCCGAAAAGATCTTTGGCCCGCAATCCCTGAGGCAGATCGGGGTATGGCAGGTCAAGATACAGGATATAATCCCCGATGGTAGTGTTGTGGATTCAGGGCAATACGTCGCCTCCCTCGACCGTACCGAGATCTCGAACAAGATCAAGGATGAGGAGACAAATACCGAGAAACTTGAATCCCAGCTCACCAAAACCAAGCTTGATACTTCCCTTGAGCTCAGGAACGCAAGGGATGAGCTCATCAACCTTCATTTTGCCCTCGAAGAAAAAAAGATAACACTCGACCAGTCTAAATATGAGCCCCCTGCCACCATCCGCCAGGTCGAGATAGAACTCGATAAAGCCACCAGGGCCCTCGACCAGGCCGAAAAGAATTATAAGCTCAGGTATGAAAAGGCAGTTGCCAACATGCAGGAAGTAAACGCTTCTTACAACCAGGCTAAGAGAAAACTTGAGAATATGCAACAGGGACTCAAGGAATTTACTGTCAAGGCACCCAAAGCCGGAATGGTCATTTATAAGAGGAACTGGGACGGAAGCAAGCTTGGCGTAGGTGGAATGATCAACGCCTGGGATAATGTTGTTGCCGAACTCCCGAACCTTAAGGAAATGATGTCAAAGACCTTCGTAAATGAGATCGATATAAGCAAGGTGAAAGTCGGGCAGATGGTGAAAATCGGTATCGATGCGTTCCCCGAGAAAAAATTCACCGGAAAGGTCATTGAAGTTGCAAACATAGGAGAGCAGCTGCAAAACAGTAATGCCAAGGTGTATGAAGTCAGGATCATCGTCAATGAATTTGACTCCATCCTCAGGCCTGCCATGACAACCAAGAACACCATCGAGACCAGTATCATCGACAGTGTCCTGTTTACCCCTATCGAGTCGATCTTCAATACCGACAGTGTTACCTTCGTTTATAAAAAAGACGGTGGCTCGATTGTCAGACAGCAGGTCGTCGTAGGTGAAAGTAATGAAAATGAGATCATCATCAGGGAAGGCCTGAAAGAGAATGATGAAATCATGCTTGTACCACCCGATAAAGCCGATAAAATCAAAATGGCTTTTCTCGATAAAAAGGTTCTCGACAAATACAAGCCCAAGGCAAATCCAAAAGCCACCCCCAAGACAGATACGACAAAAAAGGCCATGGCTAAAGGCGCTGCCCCGGTCATTATAAAGAAATAACAGGAAATCGTGTTCGAACGCTATCAGTACATCTTCAACATAGCTCTTGAAGCGGTTTTTCTGAACAAATTCCGCTCAATGCTTACCGCACTCGGCATCATCTTCGGTGTTGCTGCTGTGATCGCCATGATGGCGATTGGAAACGGGGCCCAGAAGGAGATCCTCGACCAGATGAAACTGGTTGGGGTCAATAACATTATCATCACACCAATTATTGAGAAAAAAGGAGGTTCATCCTCCCAAAGCAGCAGCCAGAGCAGTTCCCAGAATTCTCAGAATGAGAAGAACAAGGGCAAATTCTCACCTGGACTGTCACTTAAAGATGCCATAAGTATCAGGGATGTTATCCCTACCGTTCAGAAGGTTAGTCCGGTTGTGATTTACGATGTTGACGTGATCAGGGATGCAGTAAGGTATTCAACGAAAATCAGTGGAGTAACCCCTGATTTTTTTGAGCTCTTCAACATTGACCTTCAGCAGGGTGAAATGTTTAATGTTGAACAACTCAGGGAAGGAAAAGCTGTATGCATCATCGGTTCAACCATTCAGTCAAAGTTCTTTCCTACCGGATCAGCTATTGGCCAGGATATAAAATGCGGAAGGCTCTGGTTAAGGGTTATCGGTGTACTTAAAAAAAAGGAGATCAACCAGGCAAGCATGGAGAACCTGGGGATATCCGATTACAACAATTCTGTGTTTGCACCTATCCAGACTCTTATGAGAAGGGTTAAGGACCGTACAATGGTCACATCTGCCTCATTGCACGGATCTGAAGGTTTTGCCGATTTCGGTGATATTGCTTTCTCATACAGTCGCGAAGGTGATGAGATGGCAAAAAACCAGGTCGACAAGATAGTCGTTCAGGTTAAACAAAGCAGCCAGATCAAACCTACCACAGATCTTCTGAAAAGAATGCTGAACCGCAGGCACCAGGGGATGGATGATTTCGAGATCAAGGTGCCCGAACTCCTTCTCAAGCAGGAACAGCGCACAAAAGACATCTTTAACATCGTACTTGGCTGTATTGCCGGCATTTCACTTCTGGTTGGAGGCATAGGCATCATGAATATCATGCTTGCTTCGGTGATGGAAAGGATCAAAGAAATTGGGATCAGGCGTGCCATTGGGGCAAGAAAAAAAGATATCGTTCTCCAGTTCCTTATGGAAGCAACCCTGCTGAGTATTACCGGGGGACTGGTGGGGATCATACTTGGAATCGTGTTTTCGAAACTCATCATGCAGTTTACTACCATCCTGACAATCATTTCTCCTCTTTCAATTATCATTTCCTTCGGAGTTTCGGCTACAGTCGGAATCATTTTTGGATATATGCCGGCTAAACAGGCTTCTGTTGCCGATCCTGTTGAATCACTCAGACACGAATAAAATCTTGTTATACCTATGAAAGCTCCGCTTTCCATTTTACTTATTGCAGCTTTGACCTTGGTTACAAACTGCCTTCAGGCACAGCAAAAAATCAGACAGCTTACACTTATTGAAGCAATCGGGATTTCCAAAGCTCAATCCCCTGACGCCCTCAATGCAAGGCAGACTTTCAGAACCAGTTATTGGGAGTACAGGAATTTTCTCGCTTCCAACCTTCCGGCACTCACATTAACAGGGACAACACCAAATATTACCCAGAACATCCAGTCACAGCAGGTCAATGGAGTACAGTCATATTATAGTTATAAGTTTATCAGTGCCCAGGCCAACCTTGCACTTACACAGAAAATCGGGATTACCGGGGGTACAGTTGCGGTGAACTCGTATTTAAACGGAACCTATAATGTGGACCAGCCGAACCCAACCCCTTATGTGAGCTATCCTGTTAACATTGAATTGAATCAACCTATCTTCACTTACAATTCTTACCGCTGGGATAAAAAAATACTGCCCCTGAAATATTCCCAGGCAAAAAAGAAATTTCTTGAAGATATTGAACAGATCTCCATTACCACAACAAACTACTTTTTTGCACTGCTCCAGGCGCAAATAGAGAAAAAAATCGCCGTTATCAACCTGTCGAATTATGATACACTTTACCATATTGCAAAAGGGCGTTTCCAGCTTGGAAAGATTGCCGAGAATGATCTGCTCCAGCTTGAATTAAGCTTTCTTAAAGCACAGGCACAGGTTGAAAACGCAAATTTGTCTCTCGATAATGCCCAGTTTATGTTCAAATCATTCCTCAGGCTCCAGGACAGCACGAATATAATACTGATTCCTCCTGAAGGGATGAATTTTTTTCACATAGACCCGGTCAATGCCGTGAATCTCGCCGTTGAGAATTCCTCATCAATGCTTGATTTCAACAGGCGTACGCTTGAAGCAGCCAGCCAGGTTAATTACGCAAAGATGAACGGGCGGTTTGATGCAAATATTCATGCTGTAATCGGGCTTCAGCAGCAAGCCGCTACAATACCCGATGTTTATTCCAACCCCGCTGACCAGCGTCAGGTTTCCCTGGGACTCACCATCCCCATCGTTGACTGGGGAGTAGCCAGTGGTAAAATAAAAATAGCCCAGGCACAGCAGGTGATTGTTAAAAATTCTGTGGAACAGGGAATAATAGATTTCCAGCGTAATGTCTACCTGAAGGTTGTCCAGTTTAATATGCAGCAGAATCAGCTTAAAATTGCCGCTAAATCTGATACCGTCGCGAGAAAAAGTTATGAAGTGACTAAAGGGCGTTACCTGATAGGGAAAATTAACAGTATACTTGATCTTAATAACGCCCAGATAGAAACAAATAATGCCGAAAAGAACTACTATGTCGCTTTGGAGACATACTGGAGGGGATACTATGAAATCCGCAAATTAACACTGTTTGACTTTATAAAGAAAACAACACTTCAGTTCGATCTCAAGGATATCAAGCTTTAGCATTGAATTCCTCCTTGATTTAACGATTTATTCATACTGCTTCTAAATAATTTCAGTATCTTTGCACCAATAAACTGAAATTAATTTAAATATTCTTGTTATGGCAGTATTAGTAGGAAAAAAGGCACCTCATTTTGTTGCGGATGCCGTTGTTAATGGTGGTGAATTTGTAGAGAATTTCTCACTTGACCAGTTCCTGGGAAAGAAGCATGTAGTCTTCTTCTTTTATCCCCTTGATTTTACCTTTGTTTGCCCGACCGAGATCATCGCGTTCCAGGATAAACTGGCAGAATTTGAAAAAAGGAATGTCGCTGTTGTCGGATGCTCTGTTGATTCAAAGTTTTCACATTGGGCATGGCTTAATACAGAGAAAAAGAACGGTGGTATCAAAGGTGTGAAATTCCCACTCGTCTCCGACCTCTCGAAGACGATCTCGGCAAACTATGATGTTCTTGCCGGCGAATATCTTTATACAGAGGAAGGATCCATGGAATTTGAAGGCGGACCAGTTGCATTCCGCGGACTGTTCCTGATCGACAAGCAGGGAATTGTTCGTCATCAGCTTGTTAACGACCTCCCGCTTGGTCGCAGCGTTGATGAAGCAATCCGCATGGTCGATGCATTACAATTCTTCGAAGAAAATGGGGAAGTTTGTCCAGCCAACTGGCATAAGGGCGAAGAAGGTATGAAGGCATCAGCCGAAGGCGTTGCCAGCTATCTTTCCAAACATTGATCAGAGGCGGTAAACAAGAGTTAAACCGGTCCCCTGTGGGCTTACAGGTAGAAGCTTGAATTTTACCGAATTCCTGAAAACGGTCTGGCCTATTGCTATTCCTATTGCTGAACCCATTATCACATCCGACATCCAGTGGTCATTATTATAAACCCTGGATAAGGCTGTGAGTGACGCCAGTGAATAACAAAGCACGGGTACCCAGACCGTTTTTTTATAGGATGATGCAATGACCGTCGCAACTGCGAAAACCGCGGCGGAATGTCCGGATGGGAAAGACGTATATGAGATATCCCCGATCGGGCCTTCCCAAAAAAAAGGATCCGGGGCTTCTCCCTGGCTCGGCCTTTGTCTGTGAAAGACCTGCTTCAGTATCTGGGTCGCAATCGCTGCATAGGCAAATGCTTCAACACCTTTAATGGCTGTCATCCTCGCTTTTTTATCATGAAGGGCGAAACTCATACCATACATGATTCCCAACGCGGGAAGTGTATAAAGGCCGCTGCCCCATGGTTCAAGGGCATATTTGGTAACAGCATCCAGGAATGGAGTCTGATGATTTTGAGCAAATTGCTGAATTACAAGATCCTGAGTAACAAGCCCGAGTGTAAGCCCGGTGACCCCGAATGCAATCGCCCATTGGGTCTGGTTCCATCTGACCGGGGCGATAGCGACATCCCTTGCATCAGCAAGCCCTGATTTTATAAGGCGGATATCAATTAAGGAGGCATTCCTTTGAAGCGTATCGGCTTTTGTCTGGGCAATGGAGGCCAGGACGACTAAGGCGAAACAACCGATGAGAAAAAATCTCTTCACGGTTACATGGGCTCTTCCGATTCTTTTGCCTTATTCCAGTATACATCCATTTCGGCAAGGCTCATCTCGTGCAGGGATTTTCCCAGTTTTTTGGCACTTTCCTCCAGGTAACCGAACCTCCTGATGAACTTACGGTTGGTGCGTTCAAGAGCGTCTTCGGGATTCACCCCGATGAACCTGGCATAATTGACCAGGGCAAAAAGCAGGTCGCCCAGTTCATCTTCCTTTTTTGCAGCTTCGGCTTCATTAATGACATTTTCACGAAGTTCCTGGAGCTCTTCCTTAACTTTTTCCCAAACCTGTTCGGGCTCTTCCCAGTCAAACCCGACACCGCTCGCTTTTTCCTGTATCCTGTATGCCTTGACCATTGCCGGAAGAGACTGGGGGACTCCCGAAAGTACAGAGTTATTGCCCTTTTCCTTCAGCTTGATCTTTTCCCAGTTATCATGAACTTCCTTCGCATCTTTCACAACTACGTCACCGAAAATATGAGGATGTCGGTGGATCAGCTTTTCAATAATGCTATTCAGCACATCGAGAATGTCAAAAGCTCCTGACTCCGATGCAATCCTGGAGTAGAATACCAGGTGAAGCATAAGATCTCCAAGTTCCTTTTTAATACCATCAAGGTCTTTCTCCATGATTGAATCGGATAACTCGTAGGTTTCCTCTATGGTGAGATATCTCAGGCTTTCTAGCGTCTGCTTTTTATCCCAGGGGCATTTTGCCCTGAGTTCATCCATGATTTCAAGCAATCTGCCAAAAGCGGCAATCTTTTCCTGCATTATTGTTGTTTTGGCAAAAATAAGCAATTCCGCATTAGCGGCTGAAGTCCAATGTTCCCTAATTTTGCAGACCTCTAAGTTCCCAAACCGGATATGCCCCTGAAACCGAATTCAAAAAGGATCAGCGTGATCATTTTTTTTACTGTCATGATCATGACCTTTGGCGTGGGATCTTCTTCGGCTCAGTTCGAGCACAAACTATTCACGTCAAATCTTATCCTTGAAGCTAAATTCCATTATGGTTTCCTTTACGCCCAGCATCTTGAACTGCAGATTTTCAACGCTCATTTTCCTGCGTTCGAATTCAGCGTTGAAAAGCAGACTTACGGAAGGCATAGCTGGGAAAGGGCTTATAATTACCCCATCCTCGGAATGAGCTTCTTTTACTGTCCCTTAGGTAATAACCCCATACTCGGAAGTTCTTTCGCCCTGATGCCGTTTATAAACTTTCCACTTTATAAAACCAAATCCTTTACACTTGGGTTCAGGTTCGCCCTGGGGGTGGGTTATCTCACAAAAAAATTCGACAGGATCACAAACTATAAGGATATCGCAATAGGGTCGCATATCAACGCGGCCATCAACCTGATGTTCGAGGCAAGATACCGCCTCAACGAATACCTTACCCTTACCGGTGGTATCAGCCTTCAGCATTTCTCAAACGGCTCTCTCAAAACCCCCAATTACGGCCTGAACGCACCCTTAATTAACATTGGCCTGGCATTCAGGCCTGTCAGGGACAACAAAGACATTGGCGACCGGTACATCGCCCCTACTGAATCCTTCTCGACCACCATCAGAAACTCAATAGAATTCAATTTCGGCGTGGCTCTCGGGTATAAGAACATGACATCTGAACTCGGTCAGAACTACCTTGTTTACCATCTCTTCGAAAACACCTTCTTCCAGGTCAGCAGGAAAAGTAAAATCGGGATGGGCCTGGATCTTTCATATGACGCCTCACATGCGAAGCTTCTCGAAAATGCAGGCATCCCTGTCAACGGCCCATTGAGCATTATGCGGCCGGGAGTGAATGCGGCATATGAACTTGTAATCGCCAAACTCGGATTTATCGTTAACCTCGGTGTTTATCTCTCGGGAAAAGAGAAAAGTAACGGGCCATTGTATGAAAAATTTTGCTTTCAGTATAACTTTTCAAAGAACTTCTTCGCTAATGTATTGCTGAAGGTTCATTTCGGAAGGGCCGATTATATCGGTTGGGGAATTGGTTATAAATTTGATGTGTTTTATGGACGACGGACTATCAAATAAGAAACTTCTGATCCGCGCTGCGTTTATCCTGTCATTATTACCCGGATTGCTTGTGCTGTATTCCTGCAATAAGACAGGCAAATGCTTCAGCAATTCTGGTACAGTGATCCAGGAAGTGAGGCCGGTAAGCCAGATCGACAGCATTGACCTGGGAGACAATGTTAACCTGGTACTAACACAGGATTCGGTCGACAGGATCACTGTTGAAGCAGGGAACAACATCATTTCAGGGATTACCACCGAGATCGTCAACCATCAGCTCCTGATCCGCAACCTCAACACTTGCAACTGGATGAGAAGCTATGACAAACCTCTGAACGTTTATGTTTCGGTGCGCCGACTCTGGAAATTATATTATAATGCAGCCGGCAATGTTTCCTCCACAAATACCCTGAGCACCGATTCTGTAAAACTTGAAGTGTGGGGAGGTTGCGGCACTATCGATCTTTCGCTGAACTGCAACAAGGGATGGTTTGTCATGAATATGGGGACTGCCGATTACCAGCTTCATGGGCGCTGCGACATTGCTGATTTCTACCTGAATGATATGGGCCTGATCCAGGCAAAAGATCTCAAAACCAGGTACTGTGCGGTCAAAAGCAGTGGCACAAACAACTGCTATGTGAACGTCAGCGTGATTCTTTACGCAATTATCCAGGATATCGGAAGTGTTTATTACACCGGTGATCCAGGAAGCGTCGGGGGAAAGATCACAGGCAGCGGCGTACTCGAACCCTTTTACCCTTAATAGGCACGGGCAAAAACCACCCTTTGTTCAGAAGGCTTCCCTGTAAAGACGCAAGTCCCGCTTTCCCTGACGTTATTAAAGGGAATTACACGAATGGTAGCTTTCGTAGCCTCCTTGATCTTGTCTTCCGTTTCGGCAGTGCCATCCCAGTGTGCCAGGATAAAACCTCCTTTTTCAATGGTCACCAGGAATTCATCCCAGGTATTCACAATATGAGTGTTTTGTTCCCTGAAAGATAATGCCCTGTCGTAGAGGTTTTTCTGAATCTGGTCGAGCAAATGGACTACCTTTTCTTCTATATCAGTAATCTGCAGTGTTTCCTTTTCAAGGGTGTCACGCCTGGCAATTTCCACTGTTTTATTCTCAACATCCCGGGGGCCGATCGTTATCCTTAACGGAACCCCTTTAAATTCATATTCCGAAAATTTCCAGCCGGGTTTATGTGTATCCCTGTCGTCATATTTCACGCTTACTCCCCTGTTTTCCAGAGCCAGCTTAATCGGGGCAACCACTGCAGTGATCATTTTTAACTGATCTTCGTTCTTGAAAACAGGAACGATCGCAACCTGGATCGGAGCAAGCTTCGGGGGCAGGACCAGTCCGTTGTCGTCAGAATGAGCCATAACCAGCGCACCCATGAGCCTGGTTGAAACTCCCCAGGAAGTGGCCCATACATATTCAAGCTGGTTCTCACGATTAAGAAACTTCACATCAAAGGCTTTCGCAAAATTCTGTCCGAGGAAGTGAGATGTCCCTGCCTGCAGAGCTTTGCCATCCTGCATAAGAGCTTCAATCGCATAGGTTTCAAGAGCCCCTGCAAAACGTTCATTGGGTGACTTAACTCCCTTAAGAACAGGTATTGCCATCCACTTCTCGACAAAATCAGCATAAACACCAAGCATCTTCTCAGATTCCTGCATAGCTTCTTCACGGGTGGCATGGGCTGTATGGCCCTCCTGCCAGAGAAATTCGGCTGTCCTCAGGAAAAGTCTTGTGCGCATCTCCCAGCGCACTACATTCGCCCACTGGTTATAAAGTATCGGAAGATCACGGTATGATTTTATCCAGTTTCTGTAGGTATCCCAGATGATAGTTTCTGAAGTCGGGCGGATGATCAGCTCTTCTTCCAGCTTTGCATCCTCGTCTACGACAATGCCTTTCCCGTCTGGTGATTTCTTTAGCCTGTAATGAGTTACAACAGCACATTCTTTTGCAAAACCTTCCACGTGGCTCGCTTCCTTGCTGAAAAACGATTTCGGAATAAAAATAGGGAAGTACACATTGGAATGACCTGTGTCTTTGAACTTCTTGTCAAGGGTGGCCTGAATCTTTTCCCAGATGGCAAAACCATAAGGTTTAATTACCATACAACCTCTGACTGCTGAGTTTTCGGCCAAATCAGCCTTGATTACCAGATCATTATACCATTGAGAATAATTCTCTGCCCTTGTTGGAAAATCTTTAGCCATTTATAACTTTGGTATGATATTTGCTGTTTTTACTATGTCTGTTTATACCAGGCAAAAGTAATAAAAAATGAAACATAAAGGAACCAGCGCTATGAAAAGAGCAGCATTTATCGCAGTGATCATCAGCCTTCTGCTGAGTGCCTGCAAATCAACCCAGCAGGCCGTTTCGGTAAATAACGATGATGTATATTCCACTCCTTCCCGTCAAGCGGTTACCGCGTCCAAACCCGCAGCATCCAACCAGGATCTCACTGCTGCCCTGGCAACAAGCCAGCAGGTTGTCACCCACGACAGCCTTAAACCAAATGCAGCTAATCTTGATTATAGTGATGTATCTTATGCAAACCGCCTCCAGAAGTTTCAGCATCCCCAGACCACTAAAGGGTATTTCGATAATTCCTACAGCGATACAGTTGTAAACAACTCCAATGATCCAAACATTAC
The DNA here is from genome assembly GCA_037134895.1 of Bacteroidota bacterium. Classification (GTDB taxonomy): domain Bacteria; phylum Bacteroidota; class Bacteroidia; order Bacteroidales; family FEN-979; genus CAIRDP01. The sequence continues at coordinate 27,638 of JBAXLI010000012.1, read as the reverse complement.
TATTAACCTTGGATATGGCGGCGGGTATTATGATGCAGGTTTTGGAATGGGATTCGGATTTGGTTACGGATTTGGTTACGGATGGGGTTATCCCTATTATGGCTGGGGTTATCCCTGGTGGTATAATCCTTATCCTTATTGGGGATATTATCCTTACTGGGATTATCCCTATTATGGTTACGGTGGCGGGTATTACAATACCTATTACGGACCCAGGGAAAGCGTTGTAACAAACACTGCCTACAACCGAAACAGCCGGGGTGAACCCACCGTTACGGGATCATCTGCTGCAAATCCGCGGGCAGTCCCGGGAACAACCAATCAGCGCACAACTCCACCTTCTTCTGTGCGTACTACAACACAAAACACCGCTCCGCCTGCAACACGACAGAATCCTCCATCATCCGATGGGCGATATCATTATTCCCGGCCGGGCAATGGAAGCCAGGGAACATACAGCAGGAACACAGGCCAGGGCAATTCCAATCCCCAGGTGAGACAACAGCCTGCTCCAAGGTACAACCAGCCTTCGGCTTTACCGGCTCAACGCCAGGGCCAGGTCCAGAATTACACACCTGGAAATTACCGCCAGGCCAGATCAAGCCAGGAATATATTAGTCCGAGGATACAGGCTCAAAACTCAGGCGACAGAACCGGTTCGGCATCAGGGACCCGCGGAGGGTCTGCGGTTGACCAGAGAGGCACCTCCGGCAGCTCTTATGGCACAAGGAGGACTGCACCTGCAAGTAATCAGCAGTACAGCTCGCCAAGAAACTATTCACCGGGAAGTTCAAGTCCGTCAAGAGGCTACAATTCCGGGTACTCATCTCCTTCACGAAGCACTCCCAGCTACTCGGCTCCATCAGGGGGCAGCAGCAGAGGCAGCGGTGGCGGCGGCTACAGCGGTGGCGGCGGCGGTGGTGGCGGCCGTTCCGGCGGCGGCGGTGGCAGTGGCGGTGGTGGTGGAAGCCCCAGACGATAATCAGTAAACTAAACAATTTCCCTAACATACTACGACCATGAAAAAGCTGATTGTTTTCTTATTGTCAATATTCCTGATCCAGACAGCCTTCTCCCAGTCGTCCTCAGATGTACTCCGCTACTCAAGGATCTATTATGGAGGAACCGCCAGATTCGTAGGAACAGGCGGGGCATTTGGCGCCCTTGGTGCTGATTTCTCAGCGCTGGCTGTAAACCCGGCAGGGATTGGGATCTACCAGGGATCTGAATTCTCGATGACCTTCGCCCCTGCTGTCGTCGGGGTTCAAACCGACTACATGAAACAGCTCAACACTACGAGTATCGTAGACTTCGGCATGGGTAATATGGGCTTTGTCTTTACAATTAAACCGAACATTGCAGGCAGCGCTTTACGCAGTTTCAACGTAGGATTCGGCATGAACAGGCAAAATGATTTAAACTCATCATTTTCGATATCAGGCCCTAATCATACAAGCTCCATCCTGAATGTTTATACAAACAAGCTCAATACTACACCAGGATCTGTTCCATCAGATTATCAGTTCGATATCGGTCCTGCTTATGACGCATATCTTATTTACTGGGACACCCTTAATAAGAAATACACCAGCGACCAGCCCGGCGGAGGGGCATACCAGTCTAAACAAGTAAGAACATACGGATCGATCAATGAGTTCGACATTTCCTTTGGAGGGAACATCGGGGATAAACTGTATTTCGGGCTCACATTCGGCATCCCTTTTATCCGATATTTTGAGAATTCCACTTATTCTGAAAAGAATTACGGTGACACCATCCCCTATTTCAAAGCAATGTATTACGATTACCATCTCGAAACCCACGGCACAGGCTTCGTCATCAAAGGCGGAGTGATTTACCGTCCGGTTAACTGGATGCGAATAGGTGTCGCCGTTCACAGTCCGACATGGTATGCCAATATGCGCGACCACTGGTATTCAACCACTACTTCCTATTTTAAGGATTCTACTCAGTGGAACAGCATTGTGAACTCACCGGTTGGAGATTACAATTATTATATGAGAACGCCGTTCAGGGCAATTGGAAGTCTTGCCTTCATTATCGGAACCTACGGACTTGTCAGCGCTGAGTACGAATACGTTAATTATTCGCAGGGAAAGCTTAACTCTTCTGGCTACGGATTTACCAACGAGAACAACGATGTGAAATCAAGTTTCCTATCCTGGGGGAATATCCGGGTTGGCACTGAGTGGAGGATAGCAGATTTCAGGGTCAGGGGCGGGGCTGCTTACTACAGTAACCCCTATACAACCCCTGGCGTGGATGGCACAAGGTATACTCTTTCGGGCGGCTTCGGTTACAGGGTTAAACATTTCTATGCCGATGTAACGTACCAGTGGGCCCAGTCTAAGGAGGAATACTATCTTTATAATTACCCCGGTATGGTTCCTTCGACCAACACTTATACAACAAGTACCGTCTATACAACGATTGGCTTCAGGTTTTAACGACGGCCGGCCTTTACACGGCTTATACCAGCCTTAGCTTTCTGGCTAAGGCTGTTTTTATAATCGGCAGGTTTACATTCGAGGCAAACATGATAGGCACTGTCGGCTCGTGCATACTCTCCTTTATTTTCATAAATCAATCCCATCTGTAAGGCGGCAGCAGCTGCAAAGTACCATTGATCATTCTTTCCCCTCTGAATTGCAAGACGGTAGTATCCAAGGGCTTTGTCAGATTTTCCCCATTCATGATAGATCCGGCCCATGCGATAGGGATATTCAACAAGATCTTTCCGGTTAAATAAATAGGATTGGGATGGCCGGTTAAGGAACTCTCCTTCGGCCCTTTCATAATAGCCACCGTCGAACAGCACCCTGGCCCTGAGCATCACCAGATTCGGAAGCTGTTTTAACTCTGCCTCACGCTCGGCCTGTTTATCTTCCTCCACTTCGGTATTTCCGATGCCCAGCAACTTAATCATTGCCTGGCGGTAACCAAGGGTATCACCTGTGATGAATCGCATCCAGCCTACTTTCTGCCAGGCCGATTTGACATAATGCTCCCCTTTGAAATGAGAGAGAAAATAATAATAGTTAGTAAGACTCAAAGTATCAAGAGAGTTCATCCTTGCGTTCCCTTCCATGAAATCAAGGAAATAAAACGGGAATGATGCCGCATCACGGGGCCTTTGCGTTAAAAGCCTCAATGCCCTCTCATTCATTCCATTCTTCATCATGATATTCGAGACGGCAAAGATGATGAGCGGACTCTGAACAGTATTCCCGCCTGCAAACATATCGACTACTTTCAGTGCTTCTGTTTTATCTTTTCCAAGATTCACACTTACCATGGCTAGATATAAGACAGCCTGGGGTTTGAACTGATTATAAACCGGATCGCTTCCGCTGTATGCCGCCACAGCTTTTAACTCCTTAAGCCCCTCACTGACTGAACCGGTAAATCCTAATAAGGAGGCAATCCATCTGTAACTGTCGGGAACAAGCCCTGCCAGAAAATGTGTGATCCCTAAACCAATATTATTCGGAATGAATTCAGGGAAGCGCTTTGAATTCTCTGTAAAATACTGGTTTGCCTTTCGCACCCTGAGGGCAGCTTTGGTGTAATCCCCGAACTTAACCTGGACAAAAGCCCACTGTAGGTTCGATTCACCCAGGCAAAAATTGTAATACGGGGAAGATGGCTTGCCTTTTTCAAGAGCGTCAAGCCTGGCCATAAAGCCCGGCTTGAACTGCTCGTACTGCTTATGATCCTCTCCCAGGAACAAAGTGAGGTAATCGATATAATTTTCAAGATAGGCAGGAATGAGATTTCCGGGATCGGCCGATTTCTCCTGGGTGATCAGCCTTCGCGCTTCTTTGAAATGCAGGTTAAGTATTTCCTGGTAGGCTTTCTGGCAAACCTGCGAATAATTGTACTGGGCGAAAGATAAAGAAGACGAAAACAAAAAGGCCCAGGTAAGCAGGAAAAAAACACTTAACCGGGCCTTTGGTTTTTTATGATCAGGGCACATCAGCGCACACTTTTCACAATTTCATCATCAACAAGTATTCTGCCACAGTATTCGCAGACAATGATTTTTTTATGCATCCTGATGTCAAGCTGGTGCTGAGGAGGTATCTTGTTGAAACATCCGCCGCAAGCATCACGTTCGATCTGAACAACAGCCAGTCCGTTCCTGGCATTCTTACGAATCCTGGTATAAGCTGTGATAAGCCTTTCTTCAATATACTTCCTGTTCTTTTCAGAGTTGTCGATAAGGTCAGACTCTTCTTTCTCAGTCTCAGCAATTATATCATCAAGCTCATTTTTCTTGATCTCAAGATCATTCTTCCGGTCGGAAAGCAGTTTCTGAAACCTGTCGATCTCCTCTTTTTTCAAATCAAGGCTGACCTGAAACTCCTTGATACGCTTTTCGGCAAGCTGTATCTCGAGATTCTGGAATTCGATTTCCTTAGATAAAGAATCGTATTCACGGTTGTTCCTTACATTCATCTGCTGTTCTTCGTACTTTTTGATCAGGGCGTGGCAGTCCTTGATGAATAATTTTTTATCGGAAACAGATTTTTCAACAGCAAGAGTTTCCGTTTCATAGTTCTCAACCCTTGTCTCAAGCCCGGCAATCTCATCTTCAAGGTCCTGGACTTCCAGCGGAAGTTCACCCCTGATAATCCTGATCTTGTCGACCTGGGAGTCAAGCTGCTGAAGACTGTAAAGTGCAATGAGTTTCTTTTCGATCGACACTTCCGATTTATCCTGGCTGCCTTCAGCTTTTGCTTTCGGCTGAATTTTTTCAGCAGACTTTTCTTCTTTTACTGCGGATGCTGTTTTCTTGGTTTCTTTGGTATTTTTTTTCTCAACTACGGCAGCGGGTTCAGCTACGGCCGGTTTTTTGGCCATCTTTGAAGGCTTTGAAGTTGCGATAGGTTCTCCTTTTGTCTTTGCCATATCAATCAGTTATAAATAATTTACAGGATTCGTATTCAGCCCTGAGGAAAAGACTGCAAAGGTAGGAAATTTTTCATTCAATCGTTCAGTCAGCAGGTCTTTTATCCATTGCTCGCTCTCATAATGACCAATATCGGCAAGCAAAATCCGGGTGCTTGCATCAAAAAATTCATGGTATTTTATATCTGCGGTAAGAAAGGTATCGGCACCTGCCTTTATAGCCTCTGGTATCAGGAAACTGCCCGACCCGCTGCAGACCGCGACCTTCCTGATTTTCACGGGAGCCAGTGGTGTATGCCTGATCATTTTCAAATCCAGCTTCTTCTTTACAAATGCAAGGAATTCTGTCGCTTCCATCGGAGGGTCCAGTTCAGCAATCACCCCGGCCCCGCACAAAGTGAAAGTATTCGATAAAGGGTAAATGTCGTAAGCAACCTCCTCGTAAGGGTGAGCCGAAAAAAGTGCCTGCAGGAGCTTTTCCCTGATATAGGATGGGAAAATAAGTTCGATCCGGGTTTCATTCTCAAAATGCAAGGTGTTTTTCTTGCCAAGGAAGGGATTAGCCTCTGAAGAAGCCCTGAAAGTCCCTTTCCCTTCTATGTTATAACTGCATAAATCGTATTTCCCAATGACACCGGCCCCGGCATCGAACAAAGCCTGACGAACTCTGTCACTGTAATCTGTTGGACAAAAAGTGACCAGTTTTGACAGCATGCCTTGCTTCTCACTCAATATCTTCCTGTTTACAAGCCCGAGCCTGAGGCAGAGATAATCGTTTAATCCATCTGCTGAATTATCGATGCTCGTATGAATGGCATATACAGCGGTATCATTTTTTATAAGGCTTACAAGGATGTCGGATTCAGGTTTCCCGGGTTCGATTTTTTTCAATCCCCTGAAAATAAAAGGATGATGCGATATAATTAAGTTGCAGTTCCTCGTCCTGGCTTCTTCGACGATCCCGGGAGTAATATCAAGGCAGACCAGGGCGGCAGTAACTTCCATTGCCGGGTCGCCGACAATAAGTCCGGAATTATCATAATCCTCCTGAAAAGCAAGCGGAGCAAAGGTTTCAAGGAAGGATGTAATCTCTTTCACTTTCATATACCAGGTTTGAGATCTCAAAAATAAGAAATCCAGAGATTTACAGGAGATTTCATGTTAGTAAGTTGTTTACAAGTTTTCATGTAAGGTGACAGAAAACACTCCTTTTATTTTGAATATTTGACCCTTAAATAAAACCTGAACAGGTTATCATGCAAACACCCAGCATTTTTATTGTCGACAAAAACCCAATCCATAATAGCCTGATCAAATACCATTTGAATATCAACAAATTGAATAATGTACAAACCTTCCCGAATGGGCTCGAATGTTTGTACAGGCTGGAAAAGAACACAATCCCGGACTTTATAATTACCGATTATGACATCGGAAATTATACGGGTTTGGATTTCCTGAAGAAAGTAAGAGATCATTTTCCCGAGATAAGGGTAGTCTATTTTTCTTCGATGGCCGATCCTGTTCTTGCCATCAAATTGCTCGACGAAGGCGCTTTTGACTTTATTGTCAAGACAAGCAAACTTGAGACAGGGATGACTGAACTTCTCAAAAACCTCAGGTACATTCTGAAAGAAGCCTTGTAAAATTCCTGCCGCCTTAAAAATTCATTGCGTTTTTTTCGTAATTTTAGGCATTGTAACAATGCAGCTGCTTCAGTACATAGTATATCCCTTTTCACTGCTTTACGGCTTCGGGATGATGCTCAGGAACCTTCTCTTTGACCTGAAGATCCTGCCTTCTGCTGCCTTCGGGAAAGCCTTGATCTCGGTGGGCAATCTGTCAATGGGAGGCACAGGCAAGACTCCCCACACCGAGTATCTCATCAGGCTGCTTTCGCCCGATAGTTTTATTGCGGTTCTCAGCCGCGGATATGGAAGGGAAAGCAAAGGGTTCATCATAGGCTCAAGAAAGTCAAATGTTAAATACATTGGCGACGAGCCCCTGCAACTGATCAGAAAATTCGACGATATCAAAGTTGCTGTTGACGAGAACCGGAAACGGGGCATTACAAACCTCATCAGTAAGTACACTGACCTTGATGTGATAGTGCTTGACGATGCATTTCAGCACCGTTATGTTAAACCGGGATTGTCTGTTCTTCTCACATCCTGCAACAAATTGTATACTGATGACCATGTGGTTCCTTCGGGCTCGTTGAGGGAATTCAGAGGCGGAGCCAGCCGGGCCGACATCATCATTGTCACAAAAACCCCTAAGGTCTTTTCTCCTATATCAAGAAGGAGGATCCTGGAAGACCTGAAGCCCCTTAAACATCAGCAGGTATTTTTCTCATATGTTGTACACGGGGATCCTGTTCCCCTTTCTGAAGAGGAATGGCCGGTGTTTCCATCAAAGCTGGTCAGTATCATACTGCTTACCGGGATCGCCGACTACAGTTTGCTGAAAGAACATATAGAAAGGTATTGCTCCAATGTGATAGTCCTGAACTACGGGGATCATCATTCGTTCGATGAAAATGATATCGCGAAAATCGAAACAAGGTATAACGACATCATTTCCCAGAAAAAAGTGATTATTACGACCGAAAAGGATGCGATGCGCCTTAAAACAACCGAACTTTTCCCTTTGATCAAACATCTTCCTATCTTTTTCATCCCCGTCAGCATCGAGTTTCACGGGAAGGACAAAGAGCTCTTCGACCGTAAGGTTAAGAGCTTTGTGAGCAAGAATAAAACCTGAGAGGGAATTAGCTAAATTGCAGCCCCTATGCGGCTATTCTTTGCAACCGTTCTGCTTATTTTTCTTTTTGCCTGTAATCCGGATGAACGAAAGTCCCAGAACAAAGTCATTCCTCCCGGCAGGCTAAAGGCAATTATTGACCAAAGCCATAAGCGACCGGCCAACACTGTTTCTGAGGCAGCCGGCAGTCAAAGCCGCTCTGCCATCCGCCGACATTCAATCCATAAAAAAAAGGGAAGGCCTGAGACGATTGTCATAGTCACAACCTACAGGCAGACTGATTCTGTTCGCTTGAAGACCATTGAGCAACTGCGGACCGGGGAGTTCAGGCCTGATTTTTCGGAACCACTGAACACGGAACTGTTAAAGAAACTGGGAGATTCGGCGTTCCAGTCGGCAATCACCCTGAGCCCCGACAGGGTTCTGAAGATCGGATTCGACAATGACATTTTTGATTATACTGACCAGTTCTTCACCAATGGTATCAGTTTTGAATATGTAGCTCCGGCTCTCAGCGACAATCCGGTTAAATACATTTTACTTCCTTACTGGGGCAAAGCCAGGAACTACTATGGATTATCTCTTATTCAGAATCTCTATACACCCTCGACGACCAAGGTCGGGGGAATTTTATATGGCGACAGGCCTTACGCTTCATACCTTTACTTCGGGAGTTTCAAAGTCACTAATGATGAAACCCACCATTTCAGGCAGGTTTCGGAACTCGGACTGGGGGTTATAGGTCCGCCTTCACTGGGAGGGACTGTGCAAGACCTGTTCCATAAATATGTTCCTTACAATAATGAGCCCCTGGGCTGGGAATACCAGATCTCAACCGATGCAGTAATAAACTATACTGTTTCTCTCAGCAAAGGAATCATCAACACTGCACATACCCAGCTGATACTTTCGGGAAACGCAGCCCTGGGGACCCTGTATACCAATCTTGGAGGAGGATTTAACCTTAGGCTTGGATGGTTTAACGATTTTTTCTCCGACCTCGGGGTAAGGAAAAAACGGGTTCTCATTGCCAGGGGTGCAAGGGTAATGCAGTATTTTTTTAGTTTGAAGGGCTCGGGGCGCGTGATCGGTTATGATGCGACCCTCCAGGGCGGACTAATCAACAGCAACAGTGTGTATACCATACCTTCTGCCTCGATCATAAGGTTAGTTTCCCAGTCTTCCCTTGGATTCACTTTTACCTGTGGGGCCGTCGGCATCGAGATTGAACAGATAGTCCTGAGCCCGGAGTTCAGCAATAACTGGTGGCATGCCTGGGGGCATATAGGCCTGCTGTTTGCGCTGTGATTGTTGAAAACTAATTCTGCGGGATTATACCGGCATCTTTGAGTTTCATAGTATTTTTGGCGGATGGAAGAGAGAGGAAGCAATCAGAAGAGAGGGAATACTGGCGGAGGGTTCACATCCCAGGGCCAGACAAGAGTAAGCAGAAGAAAGAGCGACAACCTCCAGTCTCCTGAAAACGTCCTTGAATATGGCAAGGTACCTCCCCAGGCAGTCGACCTGGAGGAAGCCGTCCTCGGAGCAATGATGCTTGAGAATGACAAACTTGCGGAGGTAATTGAAATACTCAAGCCTGATGTTTTCTACAAGGAACAGCATCAGAAAATTTATTCTGCCATTCACCGGCTTTACGGAAGCAACCAGCCCGTCGACATACTTACCGTGACCGAAGACCTCAGGCAGGCAGGTGAACTGGATATCGTGGGCGGCGCATATTATATCACAAACCTCACCAACAGGGTGGCTTCAGCCGCCAATATTGAGTTCCATGCCAGGATAATTCTGCAGAAATATATTCAAAGGGAGCTGATCAGGATATCTTCGGAGATCATCAAGGACGCATACGAGGACTCATCGGATGTTTTCGACCTGCTCGACAAAGCTGAAACAGGTTTGTTCTCGATCAGTGAAAGCAGTATCGGTAAAACTTATATGGATATGCAGGCCATCATCAAGGAGGCCATTAAGGAGATCACAGCTGCCCGAGGCCATGAAGGCTCGCTTCGAGGCGTTGGCTCAGGGTTTACCGAACTTGACCGGATCACATCCGGCTGGCAGAAATCCGACCTGATCATCATTGCATCCCGTCCGGGCATGGGGAAAACCGCTTTCGCTCTTACAATGGCCAGGAATGCAGCCGTCGATTTCAAGAAGCCGGTTGCGGTTTTTTCACTGGAAATGTCGGCGGTTCAGCTGGTCACCCGCCTTATCTCTTCTGAAACTGAAATACCTCAGGAAAAGCTTCGGAAAGGAACAATGGAGGAATACGAATGGAAGCAGCTGAACGTCAAGATCGGCAGTCTGCTTGAAGCTCCTATCTTTCTCGACGATACACCAGCCCTTTCGATCTTTGACCTCCGTGCCAAGTGCAGAAGGCTCAAAGCCAGGCATGATGTGCAGCTGATCATTGTCGACTATCTTCAGCTCATGCAGGGAGGCCATGAGACCAAGGGCAACAGGGAACAGGAGATCAGCAGCATATCGAGAGGTCTGAAAACACTTGCCAAGGAGCTTGACGTTCCGGTGATCGCTCTTTCCCAGCTCAGCCGGGCCTCCGAAAAGCGTTCAGCAGCTGCCAAACCTATCCTCTCCGACCTTCGTGAATCCGGCTCAATTGAGCAGGATGCCGACATGGTAATGTTCATATACAGGCCTGAATATTACAAGATTGATGTTGACGAGCATGGTGAATCCACCTCGGGTGCAGCGGAAGTATACATTGCAAAGAACCGTAACGGCCCTCTGAAGGACATCCAGCTTAAGTTCATCTCGAAGTACGCCAAATTCGCAGATATTGAGCAGGAGTACCCTCCTTCGAATACTATTTCGGCCAATACATCGTTTGATGGTTCAGTGAGAACCCGCACCATCATGTCGAAAATGGATGAAAATGATCACCCGGATATGCCGTTCTAACAACAGGCTTTTTCTTCTTGTTCTCTTTCTTGTTTTAAGTACTCAGCTGAAAGCTGTTTACCTACTGCTGCCTATGGATGAGGCTCAGAAAAATCACCTTAAAGCTTACGGGATCGCATTCTGGCTGCTGCAAAAGCAGGTCCAGGTCGACTGGCTTCTGAATTACCGCGGGGGCAGTTTCCTGATGCAGTACAATAAGGCAACCGAGAATGAATGTAATATCAGGGGGGTGACGTTTCAGGCCCTGGCCGATGCCCAGGTCGATGCAATACTCCAGGAGATTGCAGATCCTCAGGTTAATATGGATAGGATCAAACTCCATAAGGCACCTAAGATAGCTGTTTATTCTCCCAAGAATAAAAGACCCTGGGATGATGCCGTTACCCTTGTACTTACCTATGCCGAGATCCCCTATACCATTATATATGATGATGAGGTGCTGCAGGGACTCCTGCCCTTATATGACTGGCTTCATATGCATCACGAAGATTTCACCGGGCAATATGGTAAGTTCTGGGCTGCTTATAAAAATTTTCCCTGGTACAATGAAGATGTACAACTCCAGGAAGGAACTGCACGCAAGCTGGGTTTTACAAAGGTTTCTCAGATGAAACTGGCCGTTGCGCAGAAGATTCGTGATTTCGTCGCAGGGGGAGGTTACCTGTTTTCAATGTGCTCGGCTCCAGATAGTTATGATGTGGCTTTATCGGCCGAGGGTATCGATATCTGCGATGTGATGTTTGACGGCGACCCCATGGACCAATCGGCAGACTCCAGGCTTGATTTTCAGAAATGTTTTGCTTTCCAGAATTTCTCGCTCGTCCACAATCCTTATGAGTACGAAATTTCGTCTATAGATGTCACCGATACCAGGCCAAAGAACCTGAACTGGAACAATGATTTTTTCTCCCTCTTCGACTTTTCGGCAAAATGGGATCCCGTGCCAACCATGCTTTGCCAGGACCATGAAACCCTCATCCATGGATTTATGGGACAAACCACTGCCTTTAATGAGAAATACCTGAAACCGAATGTGCTGATCCTCGGAGAAAACAAATCCCTGAACGAGGCAAGATACATACACGGGGACTTCGGAAAAGGTACATGGACATTTCTTGGAGGCCATGACCCGGAAGATTACCAGCACCTTGTTGGCGATCCTCCCACCGACCTGAACCTGCACCCGAATTCACCGGGTTACAGGCTGATATTAAATAATGTGTTGTTCCCGGCTGCGAAAAAGGAAAAGCGGAAGACCTGAGACCCCAGGTTCAGAAAATCAGCTTTTTCTTATTGATCCACCATTCAAACATTGAACTCCCGAACCTGTATGTCACCCGGTTGTTGCATGATGCCATGTTAACATATTCTATACTTCCCGAGCTTATTTCAAGAGCCGGAATTGAAACCTGCTGAACACCTTCACGTATCCACGGGCAGTAGATTCTGTTAACAAGCGGGATGCTTATTTCCAGGGTAAAGTTATATCCTTCATCAGTCCATCCGCCGGCAGTACCTGTAATAATAACCGGATTAATGCTGTCGGAAGGCAGCTTCAGGACAGAAGGTATGTTATACTGAAATTCAGAATGCCAGGTGGAGTTTGAACCTGAGTCCTGCTTGATCACCAGGCTGTCGATGAATGATTTATAACTGCATCTCCCTCCAGCCGGAGCACCCAGGTTTACAAGGCTGTCGGTGCCGGCGAACTGCCTGCCGTCCTCAGAATATTTGTAAAAATACAAGATCGCGACAGTACCGGTTGAAAAAAAATCACCACTCATCCGGATGAAAATCTGCCCATTCCTCACAACACTGTCGGCACATATATTATTCTGATACTTTATCGTAATCAGGTTAGCAGAAGTATCAAAATGAATGATCGCTTTATCGATTATCCCTACCCCGTCCCTCCTTATGGCCGGGTTCATGTTTGTTTTCAGCAGAAGATTAAAGGTATGTACCAGTCCCCTTTCCACAAAAACAACATTATTGGCGACATAAAGATTTGCACTGACATCGTAGGAATAGTTCTTCTTTCGACAGGCTTCCGCTGCTGAAATGAGAATAAGAAAGCCGATCAGCATTGCTGCAGCGTTGAAGGGCCTGTTTCCCGGGTAGTTCATTTTTTACGTTCGTAATTCTCGTAAGAGTAGGAAAAACCAAGGCTTTCGTCGAAAGGAATGTCCTCTTTCAGAACCAGCTGCCATTCGTCAAACCTGATCTCCGGGAAGAACACATCACCTTCAAATTCTTTATGCACCCTTGTCAGGTACATCCTTTGTGCCAGAGGCAGGAATTGTTTGTAGATGGAAGCGCCGCCAATAACAAAGCTTTCCTCGGCAGGATTACATCTGGCACTGGCATCTTCAATGGAATAGGCCATTTCGCAGCCCTCAATGATCTCGCCGGCCACATCAGTGATAACGAGGTTTCTCCTATTGGGGAGAGGCCTCCTGGGCAGGGAGTAGTAAGTGCGTTTTCCCATAACCACCGTTCGTCCGCCTGTGATCTGTTTAAACCTTTTAAGATCTCCGGGAATATGCCAGAGGAGGTCATTGTTCTTACCTATGGCCAGGTTTTCGGCAATAGCTACGATAATTGCAAGCATAGTTCAGTATTAAACAGAAATTTCTCCTTTGATATGCGGATGTGACTGGTAGTTGCCCAGGCTGAAATCTTCGAATCTGAAACCAAGGATGTCTTTCACATCAGGGTTAAGGACCATTTCAGGAAGAGGTAAAGGGGTCCTGGTAAGTTGCAGTTTCACCTGGTCGATATGATTAAGGTAGATATGCGCATCGCCGAGGGTATGAACGAACTCTCCTGGTTGCAGAGAGGTCACCTGGGCCATCATCATGAGCAGTAACGCATACGAGGCAATGTTGAAAGGGACGCCGAGGAAGATGTCGCATGAGCGCTGGTACATCTGGCACGACAACTTTGAATTGGCAACATAAAACTGAAACATAAGGTGGCAGGGAGGGAGGGCCATGAGGTCAAGTTCGCCCACATTCCATGCACTGACAATATGACGGCGTGAGTCCGGATTAACTTTTATTGATTCAACGACCTGTTTGATCTGGTCGATATAAGTACCGTCATGACTGGGCCAGTGGCGCCATTGGTAACCATAAATATGACCAAGATCCCCGTCGGGTTTGGCCCATTCGTTCCAGATGCTTACTTTGTTCTCCTGCAGGTATTTCAAATTAGTGGAGCCCTGGAGAAACCAGAGCAGTTCATGGATAATTGAGCGGAGATGAAGCTTTTTGGTGGTCATGAGGGGAAAGCCATTAGCAAGATTAAACCTCATCTGGTAGCCAAAAACACTGAGCGTGCCAGTTCCTGTACGGTCTTCCTTTTTCGTACCGTTCTTCATTACAAAATCAAGCAGGTCGAGATATTGTTGCATGTGCTATTTCCTGGGCTTGTTACGACGGTTCAGTTCGTCACGGATCTGGGATGCTTTTTCATATTCTTCATTATCGATGGCAGCCTGCAGTCTCTCATTGAGCTCATCGACAGAGAGGCCGGAGAATTCATGTTTGGAAGAGGGGCTCACAGCCGGTTCCGATACAGCTGCGGCCTGAGCTTCTGTATCTTCTTCAACCATGATTGAAGCTGCCTTCATGATGTCCTCATAAGTAAATATCGGGCAGCTGAACCTCAGGGCAAGTGCAATGGCGTCGGAAGTGCGGGAATCAACTTCTTCGATATGGGTACCGTCAAAACATACCAGCTGGGCATAAAAAACACCTTCAAGAAATTTATTGATAACAATTTCTTTGATCTCAATCTTAAAGGCATCAGCAAAATACTTGAACAAATCGTGTGTCAGCGGCCTGGGGGTCTTGATCTTTTCAAGTTCAATGGCGATTGCCTGTGCCTCAAATCCTCCGATGATTATCGGCAGCCTGCGTTTCCCGTCCTTCTCTCCAAGGATCAAAGCATAGGCCCCTGTCTGTGACTGGCTGTATGACATTCCAATAATTTCAAGGCGGATTTTCTCCATCATGTAATGTCGGATTAGTAGTACAAATTTACCACAATTCTTCCGGATTCTAAAATAATAGGCCGTGTAAATATTTTTTCCTTTTAATTGGATTGTTTCAAAAATCCTTTATAAATTTGGCAACCCAATATGTAATTCCTTTCATATGAGAAAACTGTCTATATTTTTGGCGGCTTTATTGCTGCCTGTTTCAATGTTTGCCTCCGAGGCGGACTTGAAGATCCCTGATCTGTCAGCATCGCAGAACAATCTGCTGATGTTCGGGTTCATCGTAATTTTGCTGGGCATGCTGTTCGGCTACTATCAGTTTACCAAAGTGCGTAAGCTGAAAGCCCACCAGTCAATGCTGGATGTTGCACAGATCATTTTTGAAACCTGTAAAACGTATCTCCTTCAGCAGGGAAAATTTCTAATCATTTTATTCGCGATCATCGGGACTTGCATTGCATTTTATTATGGCTTTCTTCAGTCCATGCCATTTGGAGGTGTCTTATTGATCCTTGTCTGGGCTGTGATCGGCATCCTTGGTTCTTACAGTGTTGCATGGTTTGGCATCCGGATGAACACCCTGGCCAACAGCCGTATGGCTTTCGCCTCCCTGGAGAAGAAACCCATTAAATTACTGAACATCCCTCTCGACGCAGGAATGAGCATTGGCGTCATGCTGATCTGCGTTGAGCTGATCATGATGCTCATAATTTTATTATTTGTACCCAGGGATTATGCAGGCGCCAGTTTCATTGGTTTTGCAATCGGAGAATCACTCGGGGCGTCAGCACTGCGTATCGCAGGAGGAATTTTCACAAAGATCGCCGACATCGGTTCCGACCTGATGAAGGTTGTTTTCAAAATCAAGGAAGATGATC
The DNA here is from genome assembly GCA_037134895.1 of Bacteroidota bacterium. Lineage (GTDB taxonomy): Bacteria > Bacteroidota > Bacteroidia > Bacteroidales > FEN-979 > CAIRDP01. The sequence continues at coordinate 12,122 of JBAXLI010000012.1, read as the reverse complement.
CCAGGAACCCCGGTGTTATTGCCGATTGTACCGGCGACAATGCAGGCGACAGCGTCGGACCTACTGCCGATGGTTTTGAAACCTACGGTGTAACCGGGGTTGCACTTATTTCTTTTATTGTTCTTGCTGTCGGGGATGTTGAAAACCAGAAACAGCTGCTGACCTGGATCTTCGTGATGCGTATTTTAATGGTTGTGACTTCCATTACAGCTTTTTACATCAATAAAATATTCTCACAGGCCAAATACGGAAACCAGGTCGATATTGATTTTGAGCGCCCGCTGACCAACCTTGTTTGGATCACCTCCCTCCTTTCCATTGCCGTCACTTTTGCAGCAAGTTATTTTATGATCGGCGATCTGAAAAACAACCTATGGCTTACGCTTTCCATTATTATTAGCTGCGGAACACTCGGAGCAGCGCTTATTCCTGAATTTACAAAGATCTTCACCAGCCCCAAATCAAGGCATGTAAACGAGGTTGTAACCGCATCCCGCGAGGGTGGAGCATCACTGAACATCCTTTCGGGGCTTGTTGCAGGAAATTTCAGCGCCTTCTGGCAGGGAATGGTTTTTCTTGTGCTGATGTTCATCGCATATCTTACCAGCAAGAACGGCCTGGATGCCTTCATGATCTATCCCGCTATTTTTGCCTTCGGCCTCGTAGCCTTTGGTTTCCTCGGCATGGGACCTGTGACCATTGCAGTTGACAGCTATGGCCCGGTCACCGATAATGCACAGTCGGTATATGAGCTTTCGCTTATTGAAGAAGATATAGAAAAAGCTTCGGCTGACATTCAGAAAGATTTCGGATTCAAACCCGATTTCGAAAATGCGAAGCACTATCTTGAGGCCAACGACGGAGCCGGGAATACCTTCAAGGCAACAGCCAAGCCCGTACTTATCGGCACAGCTGTTGTGGGTGCTACGACCATGATCTTCTCACTTATCCTGGTTATTAAAAACAAATTCGGGATCTCCCCTGAATCCATTCTTAACGTCCTTAATCCGTATACCATCCTCGGTTTCCTTACCGGGGGCGCAGTGATCTATTGGTTCACGGGGGCATCAATACAGGCTGTTACAACAGGAGCCTACCGGGCAGTGGAATACATTAAAAAGAACATCCGCCTTGACGAAAATGCAGAAAAAAAGGCATCTGTGGAAACTTCTAAAGAAGTGGTCAGGATATGCACCCAGTATGCCCAAACCGGTATGTTCAACATTTTCATCGCGATTTTCTCATTTGCACTTGCGATTGCATTTTTATCAGGATACCAGGATGTTTTACTTGCTAAAACAGATCCTCTGAGATATGCGGCTGCATCATTTTTTGTAAGCTACCTGGTGTCTATTGCATTCTTCGGATTATTCCAGGCAATTTTCATGGCTAATGCAGGAGGCGCCTGGGATAATGCCAAGAAAGTAGTAGAAGTTGACCTCAGGGAAAAGGGTACACCGCTGCATGATGCTGCAGTGGTCGGCGATACTGTTGGCGATCCTTTCAAAGACACCTCATCCGTGGCATTGAACCCCATCATTAAATTCACCACCCTGTTCGGCTTGCTTGCAATGGAAATTGCAATTTCAGAAAGTTTCTACAGCATTGCGCCTTACATTGGCACTGTGTTTTTTGCTATTGCCCTGTATTTTGTTTACCGTTCCTTCTATAACATGAGGATCAGGAAATCTTAACGAGGCAACAACACCCGCTTCTGAATTTAAGGAGGCTGTTACAATCTTAGTGACAGCCTCCTTTGATTTATAGGATATTCTTGGTATTTTTGCGATTCCCAAACTGCCATCAAAAACTTGAAAATATGATCACTGACAATTTTGCAAGAAGACACAACGGCCCTTTTGGAGCCGAAATCGACACGATGCTTGAGAAGATCGGAGTTAAAACACTGGATCAGCTTATCGATGAGACGGTACCCGGGGCCATCCGCCTTAAAACTCCCCTCAATCTTCCAAAAGGTATAAATGAGTATCAGTACCTTAATCACATTAAAGATATAGCGTCAAAGAACAAGCTTTACAAAACATTTATCGGGCAGGGATATTACAACACAATTACCCCGGCAGTCATCCTGAGGAACATTCTCGAAAACCCGGGTTGGTACACCTCATATACACCATACCAGGCTGAAATCTCCCAGGGCCGCCTTGAAGCCCTTCTCGATTTCCAGACCATGATCAGCGATCTTACTGCCATGCCAATCGCCAATGCATCCCTTCTCGATGAAGGCACAGCTGCATCTGAAGCCATGATCATGTTATATAATTCACGTGACCGTGAATCTGTTAAAAGGGGAGCCTGTAAATTTTTTGTGGCGGATGACATTTTCCCGCAAACAGCCGATGTGATCCGTACAAGAGCTATTCCGCTCGGCATAGAGCTTGTGTTTGGAAAACATTCTTCCTTTGTTCCCGATAACAGCTTTTTCGGATGCGTTATCCAGTACCCGAACCAGCATGGGGCAGTCATTGATTACAAAAATTTTGTTATCAAAATGCATGAACTGAAGATCGGAGTAGCTGTTGCAGCTGATCTTTTAAGCCTCGCCCTGCTCACTCCTCCGGGTGAATGGGGGGCGGATGTGGTTTTCGGTTCCTCCCAGAGGTTCGGTATCCCCATGGGTTATGGCGGTCCGCATGCAGCCTATTTTGCCACCAAAGAAGATTTTAAGCGTCAGATGCCCGGACGTATTATCGGGGTTTCAGTTGATGCCAACGGAAGCAGGGCGCTGAGAATGGCGCTTCAGACCCGGGAACAGCATATCAAACGTGAGAGGGCAACTTCAAACATCTGTACATCCCAGGTATTGCTTGCAGTGATGGCCGGAATGTACGGAGTTTATCACGGCCCTAAAGGAATTAAACAGATCGCCCGTCATATCAACATACTTACAGGTGTGCTTTCACAGGAAGTACAGAAATACGGCTTCAGGCAGGTAAACAAATATTTCTTCGACACCCTCTGCATTGAACTGCCCGAAGGTGTTTCCGCTGATGCCCTGCATTCCAAAGCAGTTGAGCAGAAGATCAATTTCAGGTATCTCGGGGAGAAGCATATTGGTGTAAGTATTGATGAGACTACAGAACTTACCGACATTAACCATATCCTGAGACTGTTTGCCCAGGCAGGCGGGAAAGGGTATACCGAGTTCGTCTGCAACCCGAAGGAATGTGAGATGATCACGACAATGCCGGCTGAACTTACGAGGACATCCGCATTCATGACACAAAAGGTGTTTAATTCATATCATTCTGAAACTGAAATGATGCGGTACCTGAAGAAACTCGAGATCAAAGACCTTTCGCTGAATCGTTCGATGATCCCCCTGGGTTCATGTACCATGAAGCTGAATGCAGCATCGGAGCTGTTTGCCCTGAGTTATCCTGAGTTCGGAGGGATTCATCCCTTTGTGCCTAAGGACCAGGCAGCCGGCTACCAGTACCTGATCAAAGAGCTTGAGAAAGACCTTTGCGGGATCACGGGCTTCGATTCCGTATCGTTCATGCCAAATTCAGGTGCGGCAGGAGAATATGCCGGTCTGCTGGTGATCCGCGAATACCATAACAGCAAGGGTGACAACCACAGGAATGTATGCCTGATACCCTCATCGGCCCACGGCACCAACCCGGCAAGCGCTGCCATGGCAGGGATGCAGGTGGTTGTTGTCAAATGCGACGAAAACGGGAATATCGACACCAACGACCTCAGGGAGAAAGCCGTTCAGCATAAAGAGAAGCTTTCGGCACTAATGGTGACTTACCCTTCGACCCACGGTGTTTTTGAAGAGAACATACTTGAGATCGTGAATATTGTTCATGAGAACGGCGGACAGGTATATATGGACGGCGCAAACATGAATGCCCAGGTAGGCCTGACCAATCCCGGGATGATAGGCGCCGATGTTTGCCATCTCAACCTGCATAAAACCTTTGCCATTCCCCACGGGGGAGGCGGCCCGGGTGAAGGCCCTATTGCCGTTGCAAAGCATCTTTCTCCATTCCTTCCTAAGCATACCGAGGTTGAAACGGGAGGTAAAACCGGTACCACTGCAGTTGCATCAGGACCTTATGGCAGCGCGCTTATACTTACCATTTCCTACGCTTATATCAAGCTGATGGGTGGCAACGGACTAACCGAAGCAACGAAGATGGCCATACTCAACGCCAATTATCTTAAGTCATGCCTTGAGCCGTATTATCCTATACTTTACTCAGGTAAGAACGGCCGTTGTGCCCACGAAATGATCGTTGACTGCAACGCCATTTCACGTCAGACCGGTATCGGAGCCATTGATATCGCGAAAAGGCTGATGGATTACGGATTTCATGCACCCACTGTAGCCTTCCCTGTGCATGGTACACTGATGGTTGAGCCTACCGAGAGCGAACCATATTATGAACTTAACCGTTTCATCGAAGCTATGGTTTCGATCAAAGGTGAAATTGATGAAATCGCCTCCGGCAAAGCAGATAAGTTAGTGAACGTGATTATGAAAGCTCCGCACACAGCCGCAATGGTTTCAGCCGATGAGTGGACACTTCCCTATTCAAGGCAGAAAGCCGCTTACCCGATGCCATGGTCGGCCGAAGATAAATATTGGCCCACTGTGACAAGAATCGATGATGCTTTTGGCGACAGGAACCTCGTAAGTACTTGCATGGGATAGCCCTGCCGGGCTCAGGAAAACGAAAGAGGCCGCTCTTCAGGGCGGCCTCTTTCGTTTTGCAGCTATCACTGATTCATTTGATCAAGGCAGTGTTTGATCTTTTCCCAGCTGCGCTCAATATCATTGTCGAGGCCAACCGAAAAGCGTATTAGCCCTTCTGAAAGACCCATCTCCTTCTGAATCTCTTCAGGCACTTCAGAGGAGGTGCTTTTACCCGAATTACTGAAAAGTGTCTTGAAATAACCAAGGCTGACGGCGAGGTATCCAACACCCTCGAGCTCCATATGCTCCATGAGTTTGGAAGCTCTTGCAGCAGTCCCCATGTCGATCGCTATCATGGCCCCGAAACCGAACTCAGGGTTCATGATTTTCTTCATGACTTCATGGCCTTTATGCTCTGGCAATCCGGGATAAATGATCTTTGTGCCGTATTCTTTGAATTTCCCGGCAAGGTACATCGCATTTTTGCTGTGCTGCTTCATACGGATGTGAAGAGTATGAAGGTTCTTCAGGATGCTCGACGAACGAAGTGGTTCAAGGGAAGGGCCAAGCAGCATAGCAGTTCCGTTGTTAACATCGCAAAGGGCATCGATGAATTCCTTATCGGCACAGATGGCTCCTGCCACACAATCGTTCTTCCCGTTTATAAATTTTGTCATACTGTGAACTACAATATGTGCTCCGTACTGGGCAGGGGCAACCATCATCGGAGTAAAAGTATTGTCAACCATTAGCTTGATCCCGTGCTCATTGGCAATCTTCGCAAGTTCAGGGATATCGCTGATCTGGAGCAGAGGATTGGTCATCGTTTCAGTATAGATCAGTTTTGTATTCGGCCTGATGGCATTTTTAACATCCTCAAGCCTCCTGATATCCACAAAGGTTACATCAATATTGAACTTCTTTACATAATTATACAGGAATGCAAAAGTCCCCCCGTAAATCGTCATAGCGCAAACGATATGATCCCCGCTTTTTACTAGCTGGAAGATGGCGCAGGTAATGGCAGCCATCCCGGAAGAAGTCACCCAGGCTGATTCAGTACCCTCAAGGGCAGCCAGGGCGTCGGCCAGGTATTTATTCGTTGGATTCCAGTGACGGGAATACAGATAGCAGCCCTCCTGCTGGCCTGCAAAAGTCTCACTCATCGTGATCGCCTGCATGAATGTATAGGTAGCTGAGTCAGTAATCGAGGGATTCACATCACCGTATTCACCAAACTGCAGAAGGTCAAAAATACGGGTTGAAGGATCATTGGTCTTTTTCATGATGAGAGAATATTTTCACAAAGTTACAAAGGTACTGTCAAATAAGGAAAAGAATAATTCAAACAGAAAAGCCTTGACAGAGCCGCAGTTTTTTACTATATTGCGATTCTTATAAGCCTTTTGATTTTCATTTGATTTTTCAACAGATCATTCTTTAATGAAAAGGACCGGTTATTGCAGGGCTCCAGTCGGGTAAAAAAGCAGTAAGGTTATTTGGGAAGACAGAACAGATTTCTTTTTTATACATATATTTCAATTATGTTATAATGATGTAATTCAGAATGTCACTAACCAAAACAAAAAGCCATGAAACACATTTTCTACTGTTTTACGATCCTGCTGTTCATAGCAGGATTGAACAATGATCTTACGGCCCAACCCCAGTATTACAACTATACCGGGGCAGGGAACGGTTCAAACTCATTCCCATTCAATGTTGCCGCAGGTAAAGACATTCAATTGATATATCTCGCGGGAGAATTTAATCAGCCTTCAGCTGCCCCAGCCGGAAATATTACTTCCATCTCCCTGTTCTTCAACGGAGGTTTTGGTCCGGCCACCTACACCGATCTGACAATTAAACTGGGTCAGACCACGCTCACCAATCTGACCGCAGGCGCCTTTTACACAGGCACACTTACAACGGTTTACTACCACGCTTCAGTAACCTTATCCACTCCTGCCAGTTCATGGCTTACTATAACTCTTGACAGTCCGTTTGCATATGATCCCACTCAAAGCCTCGTTGTCGACTTAGGGCAATGCGGAGCTACAGGTACCCTTGGAGGAACCAATGCATATACAAACCTTTCAGGCGTCAGGAGGGTCTGGTCTGTCGGCGGCTGTCCGTTTGCTCCATATAACAGCTCCAGCATCTATGTTTACAATATGGGATTTAACATGGCAGCAGCCCCGCCCCCTGTCGGGGTAACCAACCCGGCTACATCTGTTACCGGCTCAGTTGCAACGCTTAATGGTACAATGAATGCCAACGGGGCATCAACCACGGTAACGTTCGAATATGGTTTGACAAACGCTTACGGGTCTACGGTTGCAGGTATTCCTTCTCCCGTTACAGGCTCCACACCAACAACTATAATTGCGGGCATCGTTGGATTAACACCCAACACCCTATACCATTTCAGGATTAAGGGTGTAAATGCCAATGGAACCGGGACCGGTGCAGATCTGACCTTTACCACAGGCTTTCCTCCACCTTCTCTTGTGACCACTGCTGCCAGCAGCGTCCTCGCGTCAACAGCTACAGTAAACGGCACGGTTAACGCAAACGGAGCATCCACAGCGGTTACATTCGAGTATGGACTTACCACGGGTTACGGTTCAACGGTTCCAGCATCTCCATCACCTGTCACGGGTTCCACTGTCACCGCGGTTAGTGCCCCGCTTACAGGTCTCGCCCAAAACACTTTGTATCACTACAGGGTTGGTGGCACGAATTCAGGCGGTACCGGCAACGGACTGGATATGACCTTTACCACTGGTGGTGTTCCGGTCGTTGTAACCAACCTTCCTTCAAATGTTACAAACACTACGGCAACCCTGAATGGTACAGTCACAGCCAACAACTTATCAACCACTGTCACCTTCGAATGGGGGCTGACCACTGCTTACGGGACTATTGTCGCGGGTGTTCCCAGCCCGGTTTCCGGAAGCACAGCAACAGCAGTCAGTGCAAACATCAGCGGACTTACGCTTGGAACGATCTACCATTATCGTTGTGTGGGAATGAACGGGGGAGGCACCACCAATGGCGCCGACCAGCAGTTCACAGCAGGCTGCCAGGCACCTGTTGCACCAGGAACCATTACTGGCAGTACAACGGTTTGTGCCTCAAGCGCTAACAACACTTACAGCATTACAGCGGTTCCCACAGCCACAAGCTATAACTGGACAGTTCCTGCCGGTGCCACAGTCACTGCAGGACAGGGAACCCTGAGCGCAACAGTGACATTCGGCGCCTCACCGGGGAACGTGAGTGTGCAGGCGGTAGGCAGCTGCGGATCAAGCGCCTTCACAAACCTCGCTGTGGCAGTTAACCCGCTGCCGGTTCCAACTATCACTGGTCCGGCAACCGCATGCCAGGGAAGCAGCTCGAATACGTATACGACTCAAACAGGTATGAGTGCTTACACCTGGACAGTATCTTCCGGGGGAACCATACTTTCGGGAGCAGGGACAAGTTCTGTTATGGTAAGATGGAATAATACAGGTGCCCAGGCTGTCAACGTCAGTTACACCAATGCGAGCGGATGTGCTGCCGCAACACCTTCAGCCTACGCAGTCACTGTTAACCCGGCACCCGCGCCAACAATCACCGGAACAAACAGTCTTTGTGCCACCTCAGGCTACTACACATATACTACAGAACCCGGGTTTACTGGTTACATATGGACTGTATCTTCAGGTGGTTCGATTTTTGCCGGACAAGGTACAAGTGCACTCACAGTTTACTGGGGTACTGCAGGGGCCCAGTCAGTTTCGGTTAATTATACAAACTCCGGCGGCTGCTCTGCTGCAGTTCCGGTGCAGTTCCCTGTAACTGTTAACTCAGTCCCGGGCCCTGCCGGCGCAGTTTCCGGTCCTGTTTCGGTTTGCGCAGGAGCTCAGGGAGTCAACTATTCCTGTGCAGCAGTTGCCGGGGCGACAGCTTATGCATGGACATTGCCTTCAGGTTTCCATGTGGTAAGCGGTGACAATACAACCTCTATTACGGTAAACATTGACCTGGCAGCTGTCTCGGGCAGCATTACCGTCGCAGGTAACACCATCTGCGGCAATGGCGCAGCATCTCCGCCCTATGCAGTGACAGTCAATGCGCTTCCCGGTGCGGCAGGTGCAATTTCCGGCCCGGCTTCTGTATGTGCCGGCTCCGTCGGGAAAGTATATTCGGTTGCAAGTATTACAAATGCAACAGGCTATACCTGGACCATTCCAACCGGAGCCACCATCACTGCCGGAGCAAACACAAACTCAATTACTGTAAGTTTTGGCAACACAATGGGCTCGGGTACCATAACCGTACTGGGGACAAACAGCTGCGGCACCGGCATTGTGTCTCCCCTGCTTGCTGTGACTGTTAATGCGGTTCCTGCCACACCTGCAGTTACGGCCGTCGGAAATGTACTCACCAGCAGCGCCTCATCCGGGAACCAATGGTTTTACCAGGGGTCTGCCATCAGCGGAGCCACAAGCCAAACCTATACTGTACCAGCTGCAAATCCAGGCTGGTACTGGACCATAGTCACACTGAACGGTTGCGCTTCGGATTCATCAAACAACGTTTATGTCGCGGGAGTAGGCATTGGTGAACTTCAAACTGGGGATTTCAGGGTATATCCTGTTCCCAACGACGGACAGTTTACAGTTTCGATGAGCAGTGCAGAGAAGATATCAGTCAATCTCAGGATATTTAATGAACTGGGAGTTCAGGTCTTCCAGATGACCGATATCAGTGTTTCGGGGAATGTTGAAAAGCATATCGACATCCGCCCTGCCTCTCCGGGAGTTTATACAATCGTATTCAGCAACCAGGACAATAAAGTGATCAGGAAAATACTTGTCAGCAAATAATAAACCATCCTGGTTGAATATAAAAGAGGCTGCCCCCTTTCGGGACAGCCTCTTTTCGTTCAATCACCATCAGCTGTGTCTACGGTATATATTTCAACACTATCTTTTTTATCGCTTCGTAATCCTGTGTTATCTCAAACTGATGATAATCGTTTACTACATTCTGAGGCGGATTAAAAAGTATCCCAACCTCCGCCTGCTTGAGCATGGAAATATCATTGTATGAGTCACCCATTGCGATCACCTGGTATTTCAGGCCCTGCAAAGCTTCAACTGTCCTGCGTTTGGGATCAGGCTGCCTAAGTTTAAAATCAATGATCCGGTTTGTTTCATCCATCACAAGTGAATGGCAGAACAAGGTAGGCCTTCCAAGCTTTTTCATAAGTGGTTCGGCAAACTGGATAAAAGTATCGGAAACAATGATCAGCTGGGTTCTTTCTTTCATCCAGTTGATGAAATCAAGGGCCCCCGGCAGAGGTTCAATCTGTGAAATAACATTCTGAATGTCATGCAACTTTAAACAATGCTCATCGAGGATCCTCATCCTCCACCTCATGAGCTTCTCATAATCAGGTTCGTCGCGGGTAGTGCGTCGGAGTTCGGTAATACCAGTCTTTTCGGCAACATTAATCCACACTTCGGGTGTGAAAACGCCTTCGAGGTCGGAGCAGATAATATACATATATTACGAATTACGAATTACGAGTTACGAGTTACGAGTTACGAATTACGAATGCTGGTTATAATTTGATAACAGCCAGCTTTTAAAATCGGAATAATTATTTGTCATGTTGGAAACAAATTCCGGTTTGTCATCGATACCCCTAAGACCTGGAGGCAAAGGAGGGTCAACTCCCGTGATCCTTTGAATTTCTTCGGGAAATTTTGCCGGATGTGCAGTCTCCAGGGAAACACAGAGCTGATCAGGGCTAAGGCTGTGAGCATGCAGTTCAAGGTAATTCAAAAGGGCGGCCCATCCTACAGCACCATGCGGTTCGAGCAGAAGCTTCCATTTATTCCAGGCATCCCCTATGGTTTTTCGGGTTTCTGCATCAGAAATGCTCAGCGACCAGAGTTCCTTTCTCATCAGGTCCATATTCGCAGCACTGTGAATGTATCCTTTTTCATCCATTATCCCACCGTACAAAGCGACCAGTCGGGCGAGGTTGCTGGGATGACCCACATTCATGGCGCTGGAGATACAATTCAGTGAGGGTTCTATTTTATTGTATTTACCTGCGGATAAAAACCTAGGAAATTCATCGTTTTCGTTTGTGGCTATGATGAACCGTTTGACCGGAAGCCCCATTTTCATGGCCAGCACGCCTCCCATCATATCGCCGAAATTTCCTGACGGAACCGAGAAGATGATCTTTTCCCCGTGGACAGCCAGCTTTGCATACGCATAAAAGTAGTATACTATCTGGGGTATGAGACGGCCAATATTTATTGAATTTGCCGACGACAGGGATAAGCCGGTGAGTATGGGATCAGCAAATGCTTGTTTGACAAGAGCCTGGCAATCGTCGAATTTAGCATCCAGGGCAAGCACTTTTACATTCCTGCCAAGTGTTGTCATCTGCTTTCTTTGGCGAGGGCTTACTTCATCCTTCGGAAAAAGAACCACAATGTCGATATTATCCAGCCCGTAAAAAGCATTTGCAACCGCACTCCCTGTATCTCCCGACGTCGCTGTAAGAATAAGCAGGCGACGCTTCCCTGTGTTCAGATAATGCTGCATCAGCCTCCCCATCATGCGGGCTGCGAAATCCTTGAAAGAGGCCGTTGGTCCCTGGTCAAGTCGCATTACATAATTCCTGTCAAACACAGTTTCAAGAGGCACATCAAAATTGTAAGCATCATTTACAATAGCTTTCAGTTCCTCATCTTCAATAACTCCGCAAAGGAAACGGCGGGTGACCCGGTATGCGATCTCAGGGTAGTCCATATCACTTAAGCCATGGATCTCCTGGGGCTGAATGGCTGGTATGCTAACAGGCAGATACAGCCCTTTGTCGGGAGCCTGGCCCTGCAGTAAGGCTTCATGAAAACGCAGGTTCTCAGCCGATAAATTAGTAGAATAAAATTGTAATGCTGTGTCCATGAAAAAATTTAAATATTCCGGCTCTGCGCTCCCGGGCGCAGAGCCGGATCTCATGATTATTTTTTACGTTTCCCGGCAACCTTGAATGCCTGGGTGAGATCATCCAGAAGATCCTTCTCATCTTCAATGCCAATCGAGAACCGGATCATCGATGGAGAAATCCCGGCTTTCTTCATCTCCTTCTCCCCCATTGCTGAATGAGTAGTCGAAGCAGGATGTGTAACTATCGACCGGCAGGTCCCAAGGTGAGTTGCGTGTGTGATGATCTTAAGGGAATCTATAAAGTTTGTGGCATCCTTGTAGTTCCCGTCAATTTCAAAAGAAAGCAGTGAACTGCAGCCTTTCATCTGGGGTTTAATCATCTTATGATAGGGATTCGACTTCAAGCCGGGGTAATTCACGGCTTTTACCCTTGGATGCTTTTCAAGAAAAGTCGCTACCGCCATCGCGTTTGCACAATGTTTCTCCATTCTGA
>JBAXLI010000011.1:0-82094 GCA_037134895.1 Bacteroidota bacterium | reverse complement strand
TCAACATCCATTCTCTCGAATTATATTTTAATGAAAATATTCAGGGAGGCCGGATTACCAGATGGAGTCGTCAATTTTATTCCCGGTTCCGGAAGCCTCATCGGAAAAGTGGCTTTGGGCCACCGTGATCTTTCAGGAATACATTTCACAGGCTCAACAGGCACATTCAACGGCATCTGGAAAACTGTAGCAGACAATATGTCGGGATACAGGTCATACCCCAGGATAGTTGGAGAGACAGGGGGGAAGGACTTCATCTTTGTACACCCTTCATCTGATCCGCAGGAAGTGGCTGTTGCAATCGTTCGGGGGGCATTCGAGTACCAGGGACAAAAGTGTTCGGCAGCCTCAAGAGCCTACATACCAGGATCGCTATGGGACGATATCAAGGAAAGGATAGGAGCGATGTTGTCGACTGTAACAGTCGGTGATGTGAGGGAATTCAGCCATTTCATGAATGCCGTAATCGACGGGGCCTCGTTTGATAATATCATGGGGTATATCACACACGCTAAAAATTCTCCTGATGCCGAAATCGTATTCGGGGGTACAGGAGATAAATCAAAGGGCTATTTCATTCAGCCCACCGTTATCCGCGCTAAAGTTCCCCATTATAAATCGATGGAAGAAGAGATCTTTGGCCCGGTGATGACGGTTTTCGTATATAAGGACAAGGACTTCGAAGAAACCCTTCACATCTGCGACCAAACCTCTCCGTACGCACTCACAGGTTCTGTTTTTTCGAGAGACCGTGAGGCGTTGAATACAGCCTGCCGGGTACTTCGTTATGCTGCCGGGAACTTTTACTTCAACGACAAACCAACCGGTGCGGTTGTTGGGCAGCAGCCATTCGGCGGAGCCAGGGGTTCAGGGACTAACGACAAGAGCGGAAGTCATCTCAACCTCTTACGCTGGACCAACCCGCGTACGATCAAAGAAACATTGATGCCTCCCACGGAGTTTACGTATCCCTATATGAAAGTGGATAAATGCCATTGAGTCGTGACTCGTGAACCGTGATTGGAAAAGGCCGGATAACGGATGCAGGATGCAGGATGAGGGAGCACTTCACATAAGCTGCCTCAGGGCTAAGAGAGCGAACAGAGATTTGGGGAATCAGTAAGGGTACAGAAATGGTGAGCTCTTTTAGACCGCAGCAGCGATGTGAAGTGCTCCTGAAGTTGTGAGCTCACTTAGCCCTGAGGCATTCCTGGCAAGATGCTGCGAAGCACTCACGGCTCACGATTCAAGAATCACGACTCGTGACTCACGGCTTGCAGGCTTTCCCGCATTTTCCTGTACAAAATGATTGGATGATCGCCGGTGATAAGATGTTCATCCATTTTCAGTGATGTAGCCTGGGGCTGATGGGTCTCTACCACCCGCCTGTCCTGGTGAAGCACAATCACATTGAACAATTTTGTTACAAGAAAATACAGGTTTCTCAGGAGAGGAATCTTGACCATTTTCTGGTAGGTCCTGAGATAAAATTTCGTGTGATTCTCGTCGATCGGAGCAAAGGCAACAATAATCCGCATTGAATCCATAATATGGTTTTGCCAGAGATTCGGGAAGATGAAATGAATGAAGATGTTGTTATTCTTGGGTTCTGAGATCTGGTCGGGCCGCAATGGTTTCTGTCCGTGGTCGTCCTCGTTGAAAGGCCAGAACTGAATGAAGTTTTCTCCCGATTTTGTAAAAGGTCCGTTCACAACCGGCCCTATTCCCCTGCCAATTGTTGTATGATGTATGAACGGGACATGCACCACATCCAACTGGTTTTCGATGCCTCTTGAATAATGCGCTTTCCAGAGATCGGTGAAACCCGAATAAATAAGGGAATTGTCGAGGTTGTCGAACCATGGGACTTCCGGAAGGTTTTCTTCAGGTTTGTTTTCTGCGGAAGAAAAATCGGTGGTATACCATGCATACACAAAACCATGGGCCTCTCTCACAACATATGCATTGGCCCTGATATAGGACGGGACAGCTGATGCCTTGCCATTAGCGGGGATCAGGGTGCATTTACCCGAAGTATCATATTCGAAACCATGGAAAGGGCATTGAAGGTGTTGGTCTTTTATCTTCCCCAAACTGAGCTGAATGCCGCGGTGCGGACAGCGGTCCCGGAAAAGTCCGAGCTTGCCGTTGCCATCCCTCCATGCAACAAGTTTTTCTCCGAAACGGGTCAGTCCCAGGATCTGGTTTTTCCTGATCTCCGAGGATTCCATGATGACATACCATTGATTGCTTATCATATCGCGTTGTGTTTTAATCCCGGGCCATGAATCTGTGCTGGGCCTGAAATGGTTACGAAAAGTTAAAGTTACGGGAAAATGATATCCGCCAAGAAAAATACATTAAAAAAGATGTTTATATCTGGTAAAAATATTTATAACTTTAGGCGATTATTTATAATGAATACAATTTAGCGTGCAATGCATTTTTAATTAATCAATTAAGTACTAACCAAAATCATTTACCGATGAAGCGATCTTTTACATTTTTTTTCGGCCTGAAAGGCAAGATTTTGCTGCTGGCCCTGATTTCGGGTTTGGGAGGATTTTCCCAGGTACCTGAATGGATGTATTACAAATTTGATGCGACCGGGAACCAGGTTAATTCTGCGAGTGCCCCGGTCGGTACAAATCCGGCGACACTTGATGGACTAACAACAGGCAGCACCGGGCAATTCGGGACTGCTCTGATAGGAAATGGGTTAACTTCAACTTCCAACCGCCTGAACACAGGCTGGGCCACGAATCTGCCCAGCACAGGCTGGACCATCTCATTCTGGTTGAATAATTTTCCGGCTTCAGCCGCTACAACCTATTATTATTTCGGGGATGCATCGGCTGGTAGTTTCAGGTGTTTTACCGGCGGGGTTGCCGGTAATGGGAATCTTTGGTTAAGAGGAACTGGATTTACCGATGTTCCCATCAATGCAATCCCTTCGACGCCAACAGTTATCCACCTGGTATATACGGGCACAGCGGTCAGAGTTTATTTCAATGGCGTCTTTAACAGTTCTGTTGCACAAGCCGCCGTTGCGATTACAGGTACCGGGCCTTTCCTGGTTGGAGGGTACAGCTCCAGCAACAGCATAAATGCAGGTACACTGATGGATGAATTTCGCCTGTATAACCGTGCATTAACTGATGCAGAGGTAGCATCTACATGGAATACAGAGCTGTTCAACGGTCCGGTTGCAGTAACTGCTGCAGCGACAGCCATCACCGGCTCAACCGCCACACTTAACGGGACGGTGAACGCAAACGGGGCCTCGACCACGGTTACTTTCGAGTACGGACTTACAGTTGCTTATGGAACCACAGTAAACGGTGTTCCCGCAACGGTAACGGGTACTTCGGCTACTCCTGTCAGTGCGGCCATCTCGGGTCTTACTCCAAACACATTGTATCATTACAGGGTAAAGGGAGTTAATGGCAGTGGAACATCAAACGGGCTGGACATGACCTTTACAACAGGCGCCCCGCCTCCGACGGTCGTTACGACTGCCGCCACAGGAATAGGGCTGAATACCGCCACATTAAATGGAACTGTTAACGCAAACAACGCATCTACTGCTGTAACTTTCAACTATGGCCTTACAGTAGCTTACGGATCAATGGTAGCAGGTGTTCCATCGCCTGTAACCGGAACGACAGTTACTGCGGTCACTGCAGCAATTGCAGGATTAACTCCGAATACTTTGTACCACTACCGTGTTGCAGGAACAAGCACGGGAGGCAGTTCAAACGGACTTGATATGACATTTACAACTTCCGGTCCGCCGGTTGTTGTTACGAACCTTCCGACAAATGTAACCGGCACTTCGGCCACCCTCAATGGCACCGTTACAGCCAGTGGGGCTTCCACTACGGTTTCATTTGACTGGGGGCTTACGATAGCTTATGGAACCAATGTTGCAGGAACACCGAGTCCGGTTACAGGAAACACCCCGACCGCGGTCAGTGCAAATATCTCAGGTCTGACGAGCGGGGCCACTTACCATTACCGATGTGTAGGTGTTAACGGAGCAGGAACGACTAACGGTCTGGATCAGGTGTTTACAGCAGGATGCCAGCCTCCTGTGGCACCGGGGACCATCACCGGCAGCGCTGCTGTATGTGCGGGAAGCGCAGGGAACATCTATAGCATATTACCCGTGCCATCCGCAACAAGTTATAACTGGACTGTTCCTGCCGGAGCAACCGTAACGGCTGGACAGGGGACGTTAAGTGCAACCATTAGTTTCGGGACAACCTCAGGGAATGTCAGCGTACAGGGAGTGGGAGCCTGCGGTGGCGGTCCGTTTACGAATCTTGCTATAACTGTAAATTCGTTGCCGTCTCCGACTGTTTCAGGACCAGCTACTGCCTGCCAGGGTTCAAGTACTAATGTTTACACCACCCAAACAGGTATGAGTGGTTACACATGGACGGTATCAGCGGGAGGAACCTTACTTTCAGGGGCCGGGACAAGTTCGGTGACGGTAAGATGGAACAATACCGGTGCCCAGGCAGTAAATGTCAACTACGCAAATGCCAGCGGTTGCCAGGCTGCGTCTCCTGTTGCATACAATGTGACGGTGAATGCCGCTCCTTTGCCGACTATAACCGGGGTGAATTCACTTTGTGCAACTTCAGGATACTATGATTATACAACACAGTCGGGTAACACGGGTTACACCTGGACTGTTTCTTCCGGCGGTACCATCATCAGCGGTCAGGGAAACAGTGTTCTTACAGTATACTGGAGCACAGGCGGGGCACAGTTTGTTAGTGTGAACTATGCAAATGCCAGCGGTTGCTATGCCTCTTCTCCGGCTCAATACCCGGTGACAGTTAATTCTGTTCCCGGTCCTGCAGGCGCTGTAAGCGGTCCGGCTTCAGTATGCGCAAATGCCACGGGAGTGAACTATTCCTGTGCACCTGTTGCAGGGGCCACAGCATACGCATGGACATTGCCTTCGGGATTCAACGTAGTAGGGGGAGCTAATACAAACTCTATAATGGTTGATGTAAGTTCTTCGGCTGTTTCCGGGTCAATACTCGTTTCGGGCAACACCATCTGCGGCAACGGAGTGGCATCCCCGCCATATACAGTAACGGTAAACGCACTTCCTGCAGCTGCAGGAGCAGTAAGCGGTCCGGCATCGGTCTGCGCCGGCTCTACAGGTAATGTTTACACAGTGCCCAGTATTGCAAATGCGACAGGTTATACCTGGACAATTCCAACCGGGGCAAGCGTTACATCAGGGGTTAACACCAATTCGATCACGGTCAGTTTTGCTAATACCCCCGGGGCCGGATCTTTTTCTGTATTCGGTACCAACAGCTGCGGTAACGGAGGTGTTTCACCTTTACTTGCAGTGACAATCCATGCTGTTCCCCCCATACCCACAGTCAGTGCAAGCGGATATTTGCTTACCAGCAGCGCTTCCTCAGGCAACCAGTGGTATCTGGACGGCAATGCCATAAGCGGGGCTACCTCACAAACCTACACTGTTCCTGCTTCTGAGCCGGGATGGTACTGGACCGTGGTGACTGTGAACACTTGTTCTTCGGATTCTTCGAACAATGTCTATATCGCAGGGGTTGGGGTTGGTGAACTTAACGGAGCCGCCATAAATGTGTACCCGGTTCCAAACGACGGGCATTTCAGGATATCTTTTGCAAACAGGTCCGAAACATCATATGATATCAGGGTCTGCAATGAACTTGGGGTCCCTGTTTTCATACTTGACCATTTCAATGTCGCCGGTACTCTTGAAAAACAAATCGATATAAGCCCTGCACCGGCAGGAGTGTATACAGTTGTTGTCACAAATAATGGCAACAGGTTTGTCAGGAAAATTATTATAACAAACTGATTCTTATTGATTTAAAATTCAGGGCAGGCTTACCATTTTCAGGGTAAGCCTGCCTTTTTTTTTATGTCGTATCTTTGCAGAAATTTTGAATATGGCTTCAGTAAAAAGAAAACGTATAGCCCTTGTGGCTCACGATAATTGTAAACACGATATTGTTGAATGGGTCGGATGGAACTGGCAGATACTGATGAAGCATCAGCTGATATGCACAGGTACAACGGGGAAACTGGTGAACGACACCCTGGTGGGTAAGATAGAGCAGAGTCTTGAGGTCTCCGATTCGGAACAGTCTGCAAATAAAACCGAAAAGGCAGTCAAAGTGATTGATAAGAAAAAGGTTCAGCAAATTAAAATAATCAGGCTGAAATCAGGTCCTTTCGGGGGTGATCAGCAGCTTGGCGCGATGATAGCCGAAGGTCGCGTTGATATTCTCATCTTCTTTTGGGATCCGATGCAACCTCATCCGCATGATGTGGATGTAAAAGCCCTCCTGAGGATTTCAGTTCTGTACAACATTCCATCGGCCTGTAACCGCTCCACAGCCGATTACCTGATCTCGTCTTCGCTGATGGATGAGGATTACCACCCAAAGGTGGCAGACTATTCGTCTTATTTGAACAGGGCCATCCCCGATAGATCGTGAGTCGTGAGTCGTGAGTCGTGAACCGTGATTAGAAGAGGCCGGATAACGGATGCAGGATGAGGGAGAACTTCACATAAGCTGCATCAGGGGTAAGAGAGCGAACAGAGATTTTGGGAATCATTAAGGGGACAGAAATGGTGAGCTCTTTTAGACCGCAGCAGCGATGTGAAGTGCTCCCGATGCTGTGAGCTCACTTCGACCGTAGAAGTCATGTCAAGGGTGCTGCGAAGAAACACTTGTGAGCCGAATCACGACTCACGGCTCATGGCAACAGAGCCGTGCCTATCAGTTTCCCAATGCCGAAAGTGACTGCTGCGGCGGTGAGGCCGATAATTACCTGTCTCATCCCTGATTTAAACAGAGGTTTTCCTGTCAGTAATGTAATTGCTGCTCCGATAGTGAAGAGTGCGATTGTGCTGACTGCTGCACTTGCCATGATAGCCATTTGTCCTTTGAGGAAAAAGAAGGGTGCAAGGGGGATGATCGCACCGGTGATAAAGAGAAGGAAGGAGGTTATCGCTGCTTCCCAGGCCGAGTTTTTCAATTCGTCGGGATTCAGTCCGAGTTCTTCCCTTACCAGCAGATTCTGAACATTGTCATGATCTGAGAATATTTTTTCGGCCAGCGCAATAGCTTCGTTTTCGGGCATTCCTTTGGCACGGTTCAGTAAAATGATCTCCTGCCGTTCTTCTTCAGGGTTATTTTCAATCTCTTCCATTTCGATCTCGATCTGCCGTTCATACAGTTCCTGGGAACTTTTAACCGAGATCCATTCTCCCAGGGCCATCGAAAAAGCGCCTGCAAGCAAGCCCGCCATACCGGCAATGAGTACCGGATTACCACCCTGGGTGGCCCCTGCAACACCCATTACAAGGCTGAGGTTGCTGACCAGTCCGTCATCAGCTCCAAGAACCGCAGCCCTCAGGGCATTGCCTCCCACATTACGGTGACCGCTTTCCATCTTCCTGACTTTCTCACCGCTCAGGTGGTCGAGGGATTTCAGGATCTTCACATGCCGGTCCTCAGCACCGTTCGGTGTTGCACCGGCTTCGTTTTTCTTGCTGATGGTTGCGCTTGAGATACTTTTTTCAGCCTCCAGCAAAATCCCGAGGATCATATTGCGTCCGAAGATCCCCCCCAGCTTTGAAATGATCCTGGCTCTTACAGAAGGAAGTGGCTCTTTAGCGTTTTTATTGACGGAAAGCATTTTCTCCATCACTTTTTTCTTATGAATCCCCTCAAGCCTGGCCATTTCAAGGTAAATGGCGCTTATCTCCGTGTCTTCTTCAAGGGAAGCAACACGCTTATACAAATAGGCAGTGTCGACCTCTGTCTGCAGACGGGCTCTAAGCTTTTTTTCAGCGTTCATCGTTATTTTTTTGTGAAGTTACCTGAATAAGTCGCTCCGGCAAATAAAAAATTCCGATTTCTGATATTTCCGGGTTGTCTCTCGACGACAGAATGTTTATTCTTATCCTGGCCGATTGCACAGTGGGAAACCTCAGCAGCCGCTTATATCCTATAGTAGTTCCTGAAGCAATGGCTTTCCAGTTTTTGCCGTCAGGGATTTCGATGCTGAATTTTTCCACCCTTTGACCGTTCCTGAAGTTTTCCTGAAGCAGGATACAGTTAAAGGAGGATTGTTTCTTCAGTTCAAGGATGAAGGATGGTGTATGGCCGCTTTCCCTGATTGAATAATACGTCCCTGCTCTCCCGTCAGTCATGTTGGCGGGCCTTGATTTCGGATTGCCGTTGGATGTGATGATAACCGAAGAAGCTGCAAGGTTATTGCCGAATGCCGAATCAAGGATGGCCCGCATCCCCCTGAGGCTTTTAATGTCGTTTTCGTGGATGAGGCCTCTTCGGTCAGGGGGAAGATTGAGCAGGAGAACCGAATTCCTTCCCACTGAGCTGAAATAGATGTCGGCAAGTTTCTCGGGACTTTTTACAAGTGAATCTTCATTTTCATGGTAGAACCAGCCAGGGCGGATCGAAACATCGACTTCCGAAGGGTACCATACGAGTCCTTCTGCATCCTGTATCCTGCTTCGGCTTCCAAGATCTTCCTCCATCATGTTGCCGGGAGGCAGAAAGACTCCGTTACCGCCAGCTTGCTGAGAGCTTTTGGCTATGCTTTCAACAGAAGCTGCAGATACAGGCACAACACTCCATTCTGTTTCCCTTCCGTAGCCCGATTCAGTTCCAACCCATCGCACATCAGGGCCCATAACCGCAATCACGGCATGAGGCTGTAGTTTCCTGATCAATTCATAATACCCGGTCCAGTCGTATACCTGCTTTTTACCATTCGGACCTTCCCCGCAGGCCCCGTCGAACCATACTTCATCAATTTTCCCATACTGTGTAAGAACTTCGGTGAGAAGATTTTTAAAGTATGTATTGTACTCATCAGAACCGTAAACTTTTGAATGAATATCCCAGGGGGAGACGTAAATTCCGAATTTCATTCCAAACTCCCGGCATGCATCCGAAACTTCCTTAACAAGGTCGCCGTTCCCGCTTCTCCAGGGGGTGTTCTTAACACTGTAATCGGTAAATTTACTCGGCCAGTTGCAGAAACCATCGTGGTGCTTGGCAACCAGGATCACAAGTTTCGCACCGGCTTCCTTTGCCGTTCGTATCCATTGCCTGGCGTCAAGTTCCGTTGGATTGAAGATCGCTGCTTTGGTTTCCTTTTTCCCCCACTCCAATCCGGCGAAAGTATTGATCCCGAAATGAAAAAATACTGTGAATTCCAATTCCTGCCAGGCAGCCTGTCGCTCCGACGGCCTGACATGGGCCGCAATTTTTATAACAGAATCAACAGCAAGACCGTGGGGAATAACGGCATAATTCCGTCCCGGCTGGCAAAAGCAGGTGTGAGCGGCGATAACGAATATGAAAAAACAGAGTGGAAATGGGAATTTCATGATTGGTGATTGGTTGTTGGTTGTTGGTTTTTGGTTGTTGGTTGTTGGTTTTTGGTTGTTGGTTATTGGTTGTTGGTTGTTGGTTGTTGGTTGTTGGTTTTTGGTTGTTGGTTTTTGGTTTTTGGTTGTTGGTTGTTGGTGATTGATTATTGGTTATTGGTTATTGGTGACTCGATATTCGATATTCGATATTCGTCCATCCTGCATCCCGCATCCTGCATCCTGCATCCTGCATCCCGCATCCTGCATCCTGCATCCTGCATCCTGCATCCTGCATCCCATATCCCCTTTCTTAAGTGCAATATCCGAAATCCGGGCCAACTGAACAAGGTTTTTATAATTTCTTTATAATTCAGAGACCTTCCTTTCAAAATCCTTATGATTCCAGATGGATCTTTGCATTGTTATAATTTGAAATGTAATGTTGGCACTAATGTTATTTATCAAACCTGACTCTTTTTATTCAGAGAGCAGTTCTGCGGGTTATATAATCGGGGCGGTTGTGGCGTTGTTAATTTTCGGATACCTTTTATATGCTCTGGTTAACCCGGAAAAGTTTTAAATGAGATACCATGAAAAGGCCAATCTTGATATTCATACTTGTTTTTTTCATATTCCATACCAGGTTATTTGCACAGAAAGAAATTGAAGGGGTGTATTTGTCTGCAAATGATTTTATCATCGGTAAATTATCCTTTTCAAACAATCGTCCTGATAAAAGATATTGTCTTGAAGCAAAGGAATTCCTGAATTCACAATCAATACGAATTATTAAAGGTGACTCTTTTATTACTTTGCATACGGACTCAATATTTGGATACAGGGACAAGAATAACGAATGCTTTCGTTTTTACAATAAAAGATCCTACAGGATCCTGAATCCGACTGAAAACCTATTATTATACAACTACAACATAACCGAATGCCTGTCAGGAAACATTCATAATGTTACCAGTTATTTTTTTAGTGTAAATGCCCGTTCCCCTATTTACCCGCTCACGATACGTAACCTTGAAGCAGCTTTTTACAAGGATGTTCATTTTATAGAACTTCTGAAAGAGTTTTTCAGCTATGACGATGAACTGTATGCATACGATAGGCTAAATATGGAATATTTTATTAACAGCATATTTGAAGAAAGTTCACTGGAAGCAAAGCAAGTACAATATAAAATTCATCATTATGAGAGCAAGTGCGCTATTTTTAACAATCATATTCAATAACACCCTCATTTTTGCTTAACAAACCTTGACTTTATGCCCGACCTGGTTATTTTGGAAGACAGAGTCCTTTTTCTGTTTTATTCAGATTGTGAAACTTGATTAAAAGAGTTTTAAGATATGGTAACACAGGATTTCATTCAGATCATTCTGTTTGTCGCCCTGATAACAGGACTGGCACCGGTCTTAGGAAATTATATGTTCAAGGTGTTTTCGGGTGAAAGGCATCTGATGACCCCTGTCCTGGGATGGCTTGAGAAATTTACATACAAATTCACCGGGCTTGCCTCAGAGGAAGAATCAAACTGGAAATCATACACCATTTCATTATTGTTATTTAATTTCATAGGATTTCTATTCGTATTCCTGATACAGCTTATCCAGGCCTCCTTACCCCTGAATCCTGAACATCTTCCGAATGTATCCTGGCACCTGGCTTTCAACACAGCTGTAAGCTTCGTGACGAATACAAACTGGCAGTCTTATGCCGGAGAAACCACCCTCAGCTATTTTGTTCAAATGGCAGGTCTGACTGTGCAGAATTTTGTAAGCGCAGCCACCGGAATAGCCGTAGCCCTGGCGCTGATCAGGGGCATTTCAAGGAAAACCACAATTAAGCTTGGGAACTTCTGGACCGACCTCACCAGGATAACCATCTATGTTTTGCTGCCACTTTCAATCCTCTTTGCACTGGTATATGCGGGCCAGGGCGTCGTTCAGAATTTTAAAACCTATGAAACGGTGCAGACTTTACAGGGAGCCCGGCAGGTACTCCCCATGGGACCTGTAGCATCCCAGATCTCAATAAAAATGCTGGGCACTAACGGCGGAGGGTTTTTCAATGCCAACAGCGCACATCCTTTCGAGAACCCGACACCTCTCAGTAATTTCCTCCAGATGCTGTCAATTTTTCTCATCCCTGCCGCTCTGACTTTCACTTTCGGGAAAATGGTGGGTTCAGCACGACAGGGTTGGGCGATTTTTTCGGCCATGCTTATCTTATTCCTTGCAGGACTGGGTATTTCACTGTATGCCGAATATTCATCAAATCCCATTTTCGGTCATCTGCCCCTGATGGAGGGTAAGGAGACCCGCTTCGGCATCACCAGCAGCATTCTGTTTTCGGTGGTGACCACCGATGCTTCCTGTGGGGCTGTGAATGCAATGCACGACAGTCTCTCTCCATTGGCGGGCATGGTGCCCATGATTAATATGATGCTGGGTGAACTGATTTTCGGAGGTGTGGGGGCCGGACTGTATGGCATGCTTATCTTCGTCATACTAACCGTTTTTATCGCCGGGCTGATGGTTGGAAGGACACCGGAGTACCTGGGCAAGAAAATTGAGGCATTCGAAGTGCAGATGGCGATGGTAGGGGTTTTTGCGACCAACCTGATCATACAGATATTCACCGCATGGGCCTCGGTAAGCAGGCTTGGTCTTGCTGGGATTAACAATGCGGGGCCACACGGTTTTTCCGAGATCCTTTATGCATACACATCGGCTGCAGGGAATAACGGAAGCGCTTTCGGCGGACTAAATGCAAATACAGTATTTTACAACCTGACGCTTGGTGTTGTCATGATCATAGGCCGGTTCGGTGTTATCGTTCCGGTGCTTGCCATTGCCGGGAACCTTGCTGGAAAGAAAGTCACTCCGCTGTCGTCGGGTACCTTCCGTACCGATAACGGTTTGTTTATTGGTTTACTTGTTGGGGTGATACTTATCGTTGGGGGCCTGACTCACTTCCCAGCCCTGGCCCTGGGCCCGATTGTTGAGCATCTACTCATGAATCTGGGAATAAGCTTTTAATTGGAAAAACTATGAGTAAAAATTCAGATACCGGGCTTTTTAACCGGAAAATATTTTCCCGGGCAGCAATAGACAGCCTGATCAAGCTAAAGCCATCGCTTCAGTTAAAAAACCCTGTTATTTTTATAGTTGCCATTGGCGCGTTTCTTACAACAATCATTGTGATTGCGGGACTGTTTCAGGGTAACTTCTCTTCTTTCAATTTTCAGATTTCTATCTGGCTTTGGTTTACAGTATTGTTTGCAAATTTCGCAGAAGCTGTGGCTGAAGGAAGGGGAAAAGCCCAGGCAGAAAGCCTTCGAAAGAACCGGACACAGACCATGGCGCATAAAGTTTTGGGGAAACAGCAAATTCCAGTCCCGGCGACCGAACTTAGAACAGGCGACCTGGTTATTTGTAAGGCAGGAGATGTTATTCCGTCTGACGGCGAAGTGGTTGAAGGCATTGCCAGTGTCGACGAATCTGCAATTACCGGTGAATCGGCGCCTGTTATAAGGGAAAGCGGGGGCGATCGGTCGGCCGTAACAGGAGGGACAAAAGTGATCAGCGACTGGATCCTTATACGCATCACGACAGAACCCGGCAACACTTTCATCGACCGGATGATCGCCCTGGTTGAAGGTGCAAAACGCCAGAAAACGCCCAATGAAATAGCCCTTTCGATTCTTCTTTCGGGTCTCACAATTATTTTCCTGCTTGTTGTAGTAACCCTCCCGGCATTTTTCGGCTACAGCCTTTCATCCTCGGGTTTGCCGATGTCACAAAACCTGACCATCCCGGTGCTTATAGCCCTGCTGGTATGCCTGATCCCGACGACCATCGGTGGTTTGTTAAGCGCTATCGGTATTAGCGGGATGGACAGGCTTATTCAGCGAAATGTGATCGCCACCAGCGGGAGGGCCATTGAAGCTGCCGGGGATGTTGATGTATTGTTGCTCGACAAAACCGGGACTATTACTCTTGGCAATCGTATGGCCACGAATTTCATCCCGGCCGATGGTGTAACACTTGAAGAACTTGCCGATGCAGCCCAGCTTTCTTCATTGTCGGACGAGACTCCTGAGGGACGTTCAATTGTTATCCTGGCCAAAGAAAAATTCAACATCAGGGGCAGAGAAGTAAGCCAGCTCAATGCAACATTTATCCCTTTTACTGCCCAATCCAGAATGAGTGGTGTTGATGTGAAAACCGACGAGAGCCATTTTCGCAAGATACGTAAGGGTTCATCAGAAGCCATCCGCACATTTATTCAGAATAATAACGGTTTTTATCCGCAGGAGATACAAAATATTGTTTCCGACCTGGCACGGCAGGGGGCTACACCCCTGGTCGTGGCTGACGATAAAAAAGTTTTGGGGGTAATCCATCTTAAAGACATTGTTAAAGGTGGGATCAAACATCGTTTTACCGAATTGAGAAAAATGGGTATCAAAACCATTATGATTACCGGTGACAATCCCTTAACTGCCGCCGCTATTGCAGCTGAAGCCGGGGTGGACGATTTCATGGCAGAAGCAAGGCCTGAGGATAAACTTCGCCGAATCCGTGAGGAGCAGGCAAACGGGCATCTTGTGGGTATGATAGGCGATGGTACAAACGATGCCCCGGCCCTGGCACAGGCCGATGTGGGGCTGGCCATGAATACAGGTACCCAGGCAGCCAGGGAAGCAGGTAATATGGTGGATCTCGACAGTAATCCAACTAAACTGATAGAAGTGGTTGAGGTAGGTAAACAGCTATTAATGACCCGGGGCTCCCTTACCACTTTCAGTATTGCAAATGATGTTGCAAAATATTTCGCCATAATTCCTGCCATCGCAGTTTCACTGTATTCAGGGAAAAATGGAGTTGGCCCGCTTTCAGCTTTGAATGTCATGGAACTTGTATCGCCCCACAGCGCTATCCTAAGCGCGGTTATTTTCAACGCCATCATCATTGTTCTGCTGATACCACTGGCCCTTAAAGGCGTGCGATACAGGCCGGTATCGGCCAATACAGCCCTGAGCAGAAACCTGCTTGTGTTTGGTTTGGGGGGCATTATAGCGCCTTTTGTTGGAATTAAACTAATCGATATCCTAATCAACCTTATCTAGGGCTTCATTATGAAAACACTCATCATCTCACTGAAAATATTCTTGTTTTTTACCATACTTACAGGCATAGTTTACCCCTTGCTTGTAACAGGGATTACCCAGGTTTTATTTCCTTCAGGATCCAACGGCGGCATACTTTACAGGGATGCTAAGCCCTTAGGCAGTGAACTGATAGGCCAGGCCTTTGACAGTTCCGTATACTTTTCATCACGACCTTCTGCTATTGCATATAATCCCCTGCCTTCGGGTGGGACAAATTTTGGATTGACCAATGTGAGACTTAAAAGAGCCGTAGACTCGTGCAAACTGCATTTTATTGCGTTTAACCAATTGAAAAACGATGCAGTGATCCCGTCGGAAATGTTGTTTTCATCGGCCAGCGGACTCGATCCCCATATTTCGCCTGAAGCAGCCTTGCTCCAGGTTGCACGGATTGCAGCTGTGCGGAATTTCAATCCGCTGCAGAAGCAAAAGCTGTACCGGTGCATTAAGGAACTTACAGAACCTCCCCAGTTGTTATGCCTGGGAGAAAACAGGATTAATGTATTATTGCTTAACTTAGCGACAGATAAGATCCAGTGAACGGGTTCAAAGACGAGCGGCCAGATCCTGATGAACTTCTAGCTTCCCTGATCAGTGAAGAACAGAAAAGCAAAAGGGGAACCCTGAAAATATTTTTCGGAATGTGCGCAGGAGTAGGCAAAACCTATACCATGCTGGAGGCAGCGCATGCCGAGAAAAAAAAAGGCTTTGATATTGTAGTCGGTTATATTGAAACACATAACCGGAAGGAAACAGCCGAACTGGTTGAAGGTTTTGAAGTGATCCCGCGTAAAACCTACGATTACAAATCGACCTCTGTATACGAGATGGACCTGGATGCCATCATTGCCCGCAAACCCCAGCTCGTAATTGTTGATGAAATTGCGCATACCAACGCACCGGGGAGCAGGCATCTGAAACGTTACCAGGATGTACAGGAAATACTGGAAAACGGTATCAATGTGTATACGACATTAAATGTACAGCATCTTGAAAGCCGCACGGAGACAGTTGCACAGATCACAGGGATACTTATCCGCGAAACATTGCCCGATGAGATCTTTGAGAATGCGGATGAAGTTGAACTGGTCGATCTTACACCCGATGAATTACTTCAGCGGCTGAACGAGGGAAAAGTATATACTCCCGAACGTTCAAGAGATGCCATTGAAAATTTTTTCCGGAAAGGGAACATCACCGCTTTGCGGGAGATGGCATTAAGGATCGTTGCCGATCGTGTTGACAAACAGTTGCATGAATACATGCAGCACAAGCGTATCAGGGGGCCATGGAAGACAGGGATGCATCTCCTGGTTGCTGTGGGGCCAAGCCCATATTCCGGTAAACTCTTACGTTGGTCCAAGAACCTCTCTTATGCAATGGGAGCCGACATCCAGGGTATTTATGTGGAAACTCTTCACAGGCTTACACCGAAAGAACATGAGCAACTGGATAAAAATATCAGGCTTGCAAAACAATTAGGCATTAAAGTCAGGATTCTGACCAACGCCGACATTGTCAAGGCAATCGTTGATTTTGCACAAAAAGAGAATATAACTCATATCATCGTGGGTAAACCCCGGGACCGCAATGTGTTTTCGATGTTGCAACTGGGAAATTTTGTAAACAGGTTAATTCAATACAGCGGAAATATTGATGTATACATTCTTGGTTCAGACCGGGTGTATAAGGGCAGTTTAAGGGAACGGTTTACGATTCCTGACATCACCTCAAACATACCTCAGTACCTCATCACCTCTTTCCTGGTTGTTATCTCCTCACTGGTTTGTTATTTTCTGAGGGATTATATAGGATACCAGATTGTTTCTTTTATTTTGTTATTTCTGGTATCCATACTGTCGCTCTTTTACGGAACAGGCCCGATCCTGCTTGCCGCAAGCCTGAGTGCGTTAACCTGGGATTATATATTCATTCCTCCACAGTTTACCCTGCACGTAGAAAAGACAGAGGATATGATGATGCTTGTCATGTTTTTCATCATTGCCCTGCTTAATGGTATTCTGACTTCGAGGGTAAGGCGACAGGAAAAAAGGATCCGGGTCAGGGAGGAGAGGACAAACGCCCTGTATCAGCTCGCCAGGGATTTATCTATGGCAAGCGGGATTGATGAAGTTTCGGAAATTGCCGTCAGGTATATTCAAAAGTATTTCAAGCTTGGTTGTGCAATTTTCCATAAGAACGAACTGAGCCAGTTTGACAATCATATTCTGAATAAAACAAAAATCCAGTTTTCCGAAAATGAACTGGGTATTGCGGCCTGGGTGTTCCGGCATTCTGCCAAAGCAGGGAAATACACAGATACTCTGCCATCTACTGAGTTCACGTTTTATCCCCTGACCGGAAATATCGATAATATGGGGGTCATCGCCGTGAAGCATAACAAGATGTTCACACAAGGTGAAGAACAGTTCTGGGAAGCTTTTCTCTCTCAAATTTCGAGCAAATAAGAAAGGGAGTTTTTGAGGAATATTTCCAAAACCGCTTTTATCCTGAATGAATCCGATAAACTGTATAAAACCCTTTTCAATTCAATTTCTCACGAATTGCGTATCCCTGTTGCATCAATTATGGGCGCATCAGATACATTGTTGTCTCAGGCTTATCCTGAAGAGACGAAACAAAAATTGTACTCCGAAATCCATACTGCTTCTGTAAGGCTTAACCAGCTGATCGAAAACCTTCTCAATATGTCCCGCCTCGAATCGGGCCACATAACCCTTCGCCCCAACTGGTGTGATGTTCATGATCTTGCGCATAGTGTTTCAGAAAGCCTCAGGCAGGAGTTGGAACCATTCAAGTTGTCGGTGATCATACCTGACGATATGCCTCTGGTAAATATTGATTTCGGGCTTATTGAGCAGGTGCTTCATAACCTCATACTAAATACAACCCAGAATGCTCCGGCCGGCAGCAGGATCAGGCTCAAATTCTTTTATGATAGCGGATCTCTTACAATGCAGGTGATGGACAGGGGACAGGGCTTTCCTGTAAATGAAGTATCTTCGGTATTCAATAAATTTTATCGTGGGAAGGATGCCAAAGCAGGAGGGACAGGCCTGGGGTTGTCGATAGTAAAAGGTTTTGTTGAAGCCCACAATGGCCTCGTAGTAGCAGGAAACCGGCAAAACGGAGGGGCTGTTTTTACAATAAAGATCCCTGTTGAGGTTTCCGAAATGGGTCAGTTCGCACAAAATGAAGAATAAATGGCAGGTTTAGGGAACATACTTGTTATCGATGACGAAGTCCAGATACGGCGACTGCTTGAAATTACCCTGTCGGCCAGCGGATATAAAATTCATGAAGCTTCAACGGCCAGGGAAGGACTGGCTCTTGCAGCCACGGTTCAGCCGGCGTTGATTATTCTTGACCTGGGCTTGCCCGATTCTGATGGCATTGAAGTGCTTCAAAAGCTTCGTGAATGGTATGAAAAACCAATTATTATACTTTCGGTGCGGAATTCAGAGGAGGATATTGTTCAGGCTCTGGACAAGGGGGCGAACGACTATCTTACCAAACCATTCCGCACAGGAGAATTGCTTGCCCGGATCCGCGTTACCATCAGGCAAAGCCAGGGTTTAGCTGAAAAACCAATCCTTGAATATGGAAGCTTAAGTATTGATATTGCGAACCATATTGTCAGGAAGGACAATGAGCTGCTGAAACTTACGGCCACCGAATTCTCACTCCTTGCGCTGCTGGCCAGAAATGAAGGCCGGGTACTGACCCATCAATACATATTAAAAGAAATATGGGGAATGGGTTATATTGAGCAACCGCAGTATTTGCGTGTTTTTATCGCCCAGTTGCGGAAAAAAATTGAAGACAATCCTTCGAGCCCGAGGCTGATCAATACGGAATCGGGGATAGGGTACAGGTTTAGCTATGAATAGGTGGGAAGAAGGTTTAAGTGAATAATCGATTATTCCCTATTCTATTAAAACAGGCAGCAAGGTCTCTATTGCAGCGGCGCCACAACGGCGAGCACCTCCGGCAGATCCATGCCGATGTTCTTCAGATGTTCGATCTTAGGTACACCGTTTTTGTTCCATCCCCGGCGCTCGTACACTGCATCAAGAAGCTTTTCATACTGGTCTTCGCGGTGTTTTCTCAGGACAACCATTTTTTCTTCGGTGGATTTTCCTGTGGGGTCAAACCCGACTTTCTCGAGAAGTTGCTTATCATAACGGTCGGCCCTCGATTCATATTCCTCTTTGGTCACCGGTCCGCAGGCGCGATAAGGCTGGGCATCGTGTTTTCTAAGGCCATATCCG
The DNA here is from genome assembly GCA_037134895.1 of Bacteroidota bacterium. Lineage (GTDB taxonomy): Bacteria > Bacteroidota > Bacteroidia > Bacteroidales > FEN-979 > CAIRDP01. Next base: position 63,187 of record JBAXLI010000011.1, on the reverse strand, counting down.
CGTCGTATGCTGAGAATCCTCTGGAAGTTATAAACACGCTCCGACATCCGTAGCAGTTCCGTCTTATCAATATTTAAGCCGGTTACAGCATTGAATATGGTCACGTAGTTGTCGACATGCTCGGGGACTTTCGCTGGCTCGGCGCTCTGGGCATTGTTTTCGGGCTCCACATCATTCCAGGGAAGTTTGCAGAAACCGGCAAGCCCGAACCAGGTACGGAACATGGGAAAATAATGTAGCGCTTCTGCTTTTTTCTCAAAGGTCGGGATCTGGTTATTGACCATGTCCATGAAGATCAGCCAGGCTTCGTCATGCTGGGGGCCTTTGTTGGTCATGGCATAACCGCCCTGCTGTGCGAGTGACTCCTTGGAAACATACTGGGAATACTCAAGACCCTTGTTTTCCATACCAATGTCCTGCATGAAGGCGGGGTCGCCCCATCCGTTCTTTGCAAAGATCCCTTTCATTTTTCTTACACCCTGCCCGGCAATAAGGCCGAAACCTTCTCCCCTTGAAACCTGGTGAAGCAATTCCATAGCGGCATCGGCATTGCCAAAGTTAAGTTTGAGCCCGCCAGTGCGCTCTTCATTAAGAATGCCGTTTTCGTAACATTCCATCATAAAACCGAGGATGGTTCCCCAGGAAATCGTGCAGATACCGTAAGTATCGCAGTAGAAGTTTGCTTCAATAGTGAAGTCAGGGTTGAAAATCCCTGCGATAGAACCAAGTGAAGAAGTTGTTTCGTATTCGGGTCCGTCAACAATCACTTTTTCACCTTTATATGGACCGCTGCGGAGTTCGTAATTGTCGACACCCTTTGCGCAGGCCATGTTACAGCCTACCCAGCAACCGTCGGGGACATTCTGGGTGAAAAACGACTTCCAGACTTCACCGTTGATTTTAAAAACCTCGGGATGACTTCCGAATTTGAAATTATGCACCGGAAGGAGGTCGTAATCGTGCATGATATGTGTGAGATGTGCCGTGCCTTTTGAACGCATTTCGCATTGCTTGTCGTCAAGATCCCTCATTTCCTTGTTGAACTTGCGGCCACGTTCCTGGATGGCTTCCATATTGACAACATTGTTGCGGTTTCCGCCGATGGTTTTCACATGGGCTACCACCGCCTTGATCTTTTTATCACGGAGCACCGTTCCTATGCCACCGCGGCCGGCCTGTTTCAGCCTTACCTTCTTACGCTTTATGTCATAAAATGTGAAGTTCAGCATGCCTATCAGCGAATGATCCGCGGCAGTTCCTGCTGAAACGATTGAAACATTGTACTTGTCTTTTTCATTCTCGGGGTTGGCCATCATGTCGTGGAGGATCTCACCGAGGATATGGCTGTCGGTTGGCAGGTCCCCGGCTTCATAGATTTCAACCACTTCACGTTCTTCCTCGAACACTATCATGACTTCCTGGTCAGACTTCCCCTGTATCTCCAGCGCATCGAACCCGCAGAATTTGAGGAAGGGACCGAAAAATCCGCCCACATTGGAATCTACGATAATATCTGTTTGCGGACTGATTGAGCAGCAGATAGCCTTGCCAGCACCCGAATACTGGGTGATCCCGCAGCATGGTCCGCCTGATATCACAATTTCGTTTTCAGGATCATCCCATTTGGTATCGGGTTTGGTGGCATCCCACAGAAGGCGCAGGTCGAAACCTTTACCGCCGATGAATTTATCCTTCATCTGCTGGCTGACCGGTTTTTCTTTGATGGTACGGTCTCCGACATTGATATAGATCGTTCTGTTGTTGTACCCTTTGTCAATAGGCGCCCAGGTGTATTTGTACTGAGCGAGAAGTTTGTGAGTTTTTTGGAATTCTGAGAAATTCATATGCTTGGGTTACTGGGTTACTGGGTTATTGGATGCAGGCTGCGGGATGCAGGATGCAAGATGCAGGATGCAGGATGCAGGATGAGTGATAGTGAGTTTTGCATCTCGCATCTCGCATTTCGCATCTGTTAATCAATTAACGACACAAAGATAGCGAAATTTGGAATCGCAACATCCCGTAAATCAAAAAGTTCGATATGCTTTGACTTGCATAACGGATGAATTAGTCTTATCTCTTGTCCTGACTTTCCTGAACAGTTCCGGGGAGACAATGTCAGAATAATAAGTCTCTTACGGAGTCTGACGTAAAGTTTCCTGAAGGTGGATTTATTGGGGTATTGAAATTTCTTTAATAGCTTTGTATGATTTTTTTCAGATCAGATTTCAAGTATGACATTTGCTGAGATAAAACACAAGCTGAAATCCAAAACGGTTGCGATTGCCGGATGCGGTGGATTAGGGTCTAATTGTGCAGTGGCTCTTGCCAGGGTTGGCATAGGCACGCTGGTTCTGGTCGATTTTGATATAGTGAGTGAGCCGAATCTCAACCGGCAGTATTATTTCCTGAGCCAGGTTGGTGAGGCAAAGGCCGTTGCACTGAAGCGGGTGATACACCAGGTAAACTCTTCGGTAAGTGTAATTGCATACGAAACAAAACTTGACCCTGAGCATATCCTGAGGTATTTTAAGGATTGTGATGTGATTGTAGAAGCCTTTGACCAGGCCGGGGAGAAGGAGATGCTGATTGAGACTGTATTATCTGCTTTTCCCGATAAGCCGCTGGTGGTTGGTGTCGGTATGGCAGGATGGGGGATGAATGAAAGCATTCACTACCGCCGAAGTGGAAACCTGCATATATGCGGGGATGAAGACACGGAAATTTCCGAAGCTCAGCCACCCCTGGCTCCAAGGGTTGGAATGGTTGCAAATATGCAGGCGAATGTGGTGATGGAAATCCTTTTGGAAGGTGACAGGGTAACAGAGTAATAGAGTGACAGAGTAACAGAGTAACAGAGTAACAGAGTAACAGAGTGACAGAGTAACAGAGTAACAGAGTAACAGAGTAACAGGGGGTTGCCTTATATATTGAAAGAGAGATGAATATAATATTAAATAATAATCACGAGGAGGTTGAAGGGGAGAGTGTCACAGTAAATGAACTTCTGAAATTAAAAAAGTATTCATTTAAAATGCTTGTGATAAAAATAAACGGGGTACTCGTTAAGAAAGACGAATATTCTACTGCAACGATTAAAGACCAGGATGACGTGATGGTGTTGCACCTTGTCAGCGGGGGCTAGGCGCTTCGCGCCGATGCAGGATGCAAGATACATGATACCCCGCATCCTGTATCCTGCATCTTGCATCCAGCAACCCGATCGCCCAGTTTACTAAAGTACTTCCCCTACTACAAAAGTGCTTCCACCGATAAAAATGAGATCATTGTCCTTTGCAGCCAGCTTTGCGGCTTCATATGCAAGCTTAACGCTCTTGTAGCTTTTACCTTTCAGTTTGTACCCGGCTGCAAGTTCTTTCAGTGAATCTGCTTCCATTCCCCTTGGGATATCTGCCTTGCAGAAATAGTAGGTGGCTTTGGCAGGCAGGTGTTTCAGGATCAGTGAGGGTTCCTTATCACTGACGGTTCCAAGAACAAAATGAAGCTTGCCATAAGGAATCGTTTCAATCTGTGTTACGACTTCCATGATCCCGGCTTCGTTATGCCCGGTGTCGCAGATGGTAAGAGGTTTCTGAGTAAGAACGTACCAGCGGCCTTTGAAACCAGTGCGGATGGCCGAATAACGTATGCCTTTTTTAATGTGATCGGCAGTAATTCCAAAACCCTGTTTGTTGAGTTCGTCGATAATTCCCATTAGTGTCACAAGGTTCTTCATCTGGTAATCACCTCCGAGCGGACAAGGGATCTTTTTTATGTAGATTTCATTGTCCTTATACAAGTCAATGTTCAGGTGAATGGCCCTGCGACCCCAGTTCCTGATCTTTACTGCGGAATAATGATCGGAGGCAAAGCTGATCTCACTCTGCATGGCCTTGGCTTGTTTTTTAAAGATAGCATCAATTTTCTCCTGGCGCTCTCCTATAAGCACAGGTATACCGGGTTTAAAAATGCCGGCTTTCTCCTGGGCTATTTTCAGGGTTGTGTCACCAAGGAACTGCATGTGGTCGAGACTGACATTGGTAATAACCGAAAGCAGGGGCGTGATTATATTCGTTGAATCAAGCCTTCCTCCCATTCCTGCCTCAACAATTGCAACATGAACATGCTGTTCCTTGAAATACTTGAATGCCATTGCAACTGAAAGCTCAAAAAACGAAGGACTGATTTTCTCAAATTCCTCCATGTTCCTTGAAATGAAAGCAGGTACATATGCTTTTGAGATTTTTTTACCATTTACTCTTATCCGCTCACGAAAATCTTTAAGATGGGGAGAGGTATATAAACCTGCCCGCAGCCCTTTTTGCTGAAGAATCGAGGCAAGCATGTGGGCAACCGAGCCCTTCCCGTTAGTCCCGGTGATATGTATGCATTTGAAATTTTTCTGCGGATCACCAAGCACCGAACACAAGGCAAGAGTGTTGTCGAGGTTCGCTTTATATGCAGCAGCTCCAACCCTGTGAAACATCGGGAGCTGTGCGTTCATGTACTCTATCGCTTCTTTGTAACTCATATCTGTCGTTTTTGTAATAGGTTAATAAACAGCATTATATATCAGGTTCAAACTCAATCCGAACAAAGATAAAACAATTAAATTCAAAAGTCAATAGTTTGCCCCATAAGATCCGTCCTGTTTTGCTCCGGTGACGGTCTTAAGGCAGTTAATTTCATCTCTCTTGCGCAGAACTCCGAGAAAGGCAAAAATTATGGCCTCTTTAAAATCTAATGTAAGTAAATCAGGTATTATCAGTTTTGGCCTGATCTGCGACTGGATCTTCGAGACCAGGTATTTATTATGCGTGCCACCACCCGTGACAAGTACTTTTTTAAGCTGTTCATTTCCTGTATGCCTGGAAATCTGCATTGAAATATGAGTGCAGAAAGTGTTAAGAAGTTCCCGGGTGTTCAGGCCGGACCTCTGCAGAAGTGGAAAAATATATTCAACGACCCATTCTTTTCCCAGTGATTTGGGTCCCGATTGAGAATAAAACTCCAGTTCATTTAATTTTCCAAGCAGTATTGGATCGGTTTGCCCGGATGCAGCGAGAGTTCCATCCTTGTCGAATTTCATCCCTTCCCTGAGCGCAAGTTCATTAAGCACGATATTGACCGGGCAGATGTCGAAAGCAATCCTTTCCATGCCGGCATCACAGGAAATATTTGCAAATCCGCCAAGGTTCAGGCAGTAATCATATTCGGGAAATAATAATTTATCTCCGGCCGGGACCAGCGGGGCACCTTGTCCGCCGTTTGCGACATCCCCGGTACGGAAGTCACATATCACAGGAAGGTTTACTTCTGACCTTATGGCAGCTCCGTGGCCGATCTGTGCCGTAAAACCTCTTGAGGGCTGATGAAACACCGTATGCCCATGGGAGGAGATGAAATCAGCCCTGATAGAGTGTTTATTTAAAAAGTCAGCTGTAAGTTTTCCTATATAATGGCCGAAAAGATGGTCGGTGTAAACATATTCCTCGGCTGAAGCCTCAGGAAGGGCCGAAAGAATATTGATCCAGGATGCGGGATACGGGATGGTTTCGGCCTGGAGAACCGAGTAATGCCATCCGCCGTCTTTAAAAATAAACTTGCAGCACGCAATATCAAGCCCATCAAGGGAAGTTCCCGACATCAGTCCGACTGCAGTATATTCCATCATTTACAGGATTTCGGAAATTGTTTCAAGCTTCATTCCCCGGCTTCCTTTCAGTAGAATGGCTTTTGAAGAAGGACAGTGATGGCTGAACCAAAGCTTTGCAAGCTCGCTGTCGCTAAAACAGAGGTTCTCTCTTTTTGTGTTGACCCGGGTAAAAACAGGTCCAACCAGGTAAACTTCGGGGAACTGAAGTTCTCCGATAATCTGAAGGATTTGAGTGTGAAGAGTATCTGATTCGGCGCCAAGTTCAAGCATATCGCCAAGGATCACCACTTTATTTTCATATGAGGAAGAAGCAAAAAACCTCAGTGCGGCTTCCATGCTGGAGGGATTTGCGTTGTAAGCATCCATAACCAGAGTGTTCCTTCCGGTTTGCCGCACCTGGGAGCGGTTATTTGCGGGTGTATAGGATTCAATGGCAAGCCTGATATCTTCATCACTCACATTGAAATACCTTCCAATGCAGGCTGATGCAAGGATATTCGGGGCATTGTAACCCCCAAAAAGCCCGGATTGTATTCCAAGAATGCTTCCGTCTTTCGTTGTAATGTTAAGCCTGACGAAATCCCCCGATTCAGCAAGATATCCCTTTAGAAAGTCGTTCTCGTCAAACCCGTATTTAATATGCCCCGGCTCCCGGGAATGCTCCATCAGGATGCTGTCGGCAGAATTAATGAATACTTTGCCCCCGGTTTCCAAAAGAAAACGGTAGAGTTCGGTTTTAGTTTTTACCACGCCCTCAAAACTCCCGAACCCTTCAAGATGGGCTTTTCCTACGTTGGTTATAAGGCCATACCCGGGCAACGCGATCCGGCAAAGAAAATCAATTTCACCCGGATGGTTTGCTCCCATTTCAATGACAGCGATCCCGGTCTCCCTGTCCATTCTCAGCAGGGTAAGGGGAACGCCAATATGGTTGTTGAGGTTTCCTGTAGTGCTAACCACTTTGTACTTCCTTGACAGGACAGAGCTGATAAGCTCTTTGGTGGTTGTTTTCCCGTTTGTACCGGTGATGCCGATGACGGGTATTGTAAAAGTGCTCCTGTGATGCCTGGCGAGATCCTGAAGCGTATGCAGCACATCTTCAACCAGGAGGCAGCGGGCATCGGTTTGAAATTCAGGTTCATCAATAATAACATAAGAAGCACCCTGATCGAGTGCTGCAGCTGCAAAATGATTTCCGTTGAAACGCTCTCCCTTTAGAGCAAAAAACATGCAGGAAGGAATAATGTTACGGCTGTCGGTAACAATCCGGGGATGCTCTGTAAATATATTATAGAGGTCGGATAAACTGCTAAACATTAATTCATGATTTCGGTGCAAATTTACTAAAATCTATTTAGAATGTATATAAAAAAAGCTGCCCCGGGATATCAGAGCAGCTTTTCATTCAGTTAAAAAAGTTTATTTTCCGGGGATTGCTCCACCTACGCGGGTCATAGCGCAACGGAAACCGATAGCATCGGAAGCATCCGTTTCGTCAAGATAGCGGCGCATTCCGGGGCTCATGTAATAGGCAGGATCTTTCCAGCTGCCACCTTTGTACACACGGGCCTTATCGCTGATGAGTGAGCTCATCCCATACTGGTACATCAGGTTTGTTCCTGAAGAGTCGCGGTTGAAGTTGCTCCAGTATTCGGTGCTGATGTTCGACTGGTAATCGCCATCGAGGTAATTGATATTGTCGGCCTGGCGGTAGTTCTTGCGGTTCTTCGCTTCAGCAGGAGTAATATCTCTTTGCTTCATATGGCCAAGACTGTCTTTTTCGGCCAGGAAGCCTTCTGCATCCCTTACCGGAGTCGTGAATACGTTACCGCGATATGGACGCATATCCGACATATCGTTGAATGAAAGAGGGCGGTATACATCGGCCACCCATTCACTCACGTTACCGGCCATGTTGTAGAGTCCGTAATCGTTGGGGAAATAGGATCCGCAGGAAGCGGGGATATCGGCGCCGTCGTTAAGGTTGCCGGCAACACCCATGTAGTCGCCTTTACCGCGTTTGAAGTTATCCATAAATGTGCCGTAGTACCGTGACTGGTTTGTGCGTACATAGGATCCGTTCCAAGGGTAATTCTTACGTTCAACAACTCTTTCGTAAACGGTATTACCGATCAGTCCGAGTGCAGCATATTCCCATTCAGCCTCTGTCGGCAGACGGTATTTCGGAAGCATGATGCCATCCTCCATTTTGACTTTTCGTGTTCCGGTACCGTTGGGGTTGAGGTCGGGCATGGGTTTGTCAACCAGGCCTTCATACTGTCCGGCAAGGTAGGCTTCGGTATTGAAATTGTTTTCATTCTTCTGGGCGGGATCCATTGAAAGGATTCCCTTGCGGATGAGCAGCATTTCATTAACCCTGTCGGTTCTCCATGCGCAATAATCATTAGCCTGGACCCAGGTAACACCCACTACGGGATAATTCCTGTAAGCCGGATGGCGGAAATAATACTCAACAAGGGGTTCGTTGTAGGCCAGGCGGTCACGCCATACCAGGGTGTCGGGAAGTGCTTTGCGGTAAACGCCGGGATAGTCGGCACCATAAACACGGGCAAGCCAGTAAAGGTATTCCAGGTAATCGAGGTTGCGTGTCTCGGTTTCATCCATATAGAAACTCGTCACGGTAACCCGTTTGGGCTGGTTGTTCCATTCGTACAGGACGTCATCCTGGGTCTGGCCCATGGTGAAGGTCCCACCCTCGATGAATACAAGGCCCGGGCCGGTGCCCTGGTCCTGGAAAGCGCTTACTTCGAAACCGCCGTTCTTGGAGTTGTTATACTCCCATCCTGTGGTGCGTGAAGTTTGTTTTTTGCAGGCGCCGGTGAGCAGGATCACTGCCACAAGAACGCTTACATGAAACCATTTTTGAACTTTCATCCGTCGAAATTTTTTACAAATATAGAGATATAACTAAAATCTCGGGCATTTTATTGCCCTGACTTTTCTTTTTCTTTCATAACATGGGAACTGGTAAGAGGCTGAAATCTCGTGAGCCCCTCCCGATACAGAAAATAACTTTGATACGTTCAGGTCATAGCTGTAGCCCACCCTGAGGCCTCTGTAATGGATTCCAACCAGAGCTATCACGGCATCGGCATTTTCGAAGTTATGGCGGAACCATAATCCGCATACCAGGGGGTCTATGGTCAGGTATGCTCCAAGGTTCAGCTGGTGAAAACCTCCTTGCTGCTGGTATAAGACATTCGGGGAGATAGAAAATTCCTTCTCTTCATCGCCCCCGTAACCTCCCTTAAGGTTGATGATTGAACCGGCATGAGCCGTGATCTTCATGTTCAGCTGGGAGGTATTGTCATTGTAAAATCCGTTCTTGGGCTGGGTGAGATGGTCAACCGCCAATCCGCCGTAAACAAGCCCATTATAATCAAGGAACATCCCTGCTGAAAAGTCCACGGCCATAACCGATGGATTATCAGGGGCTTTCTCATTTGTCGGACGAATCACCTGCCCGCTCCTGGGGTCTATCTGGTCTTCAAAGATGAAATTATCCCACACAATCCTCCTCTGGTAGAAGGATCCCCTGACAGCCAGGCTTGCATCCAGCTTCTCGGTGATATTGAACTTGTAGGCATATGAAAGTCCGATCGTGGTCGTGTTCAGGTTACCCCCGCCGGCCCGGTCTGCCATAACAAGCAGGCCAAGCCCCCCGTGAAATATACCGAGGTACTGGTCATATGAAAAACTGTAAGTGTTATAGGCCTTCCCGAGTCCGGGCCATTGCATCCTGTAGTTTCCGATTACTCTCGGACAAATGGTTGCACCGGTCAGGGCCGGGTTCAGGTACAGGGGATTCGCATAGAACTGTGAAAACTCGGGGTCCTGGGCAATGGCAGTCCACATGGAAACAAAAAGAAAAAGAATGGTGCCGAATGCTCTCCGCTTCACAATCCAGGATTTTCTGCGTAACATCTTCAAAGGCGCAAATTTAATAAAAAAATCAACAGTATTGAGATGCCTTGGTTACAATATAAGATAGATTAAAACGTTAAACCTGATAATTTCGTATGAGATAAATTTTTAACCCAAGCAAACCTTTTTATTGAAGTTACGGTCTTACCATATAACAGGCAGTAAAAAACACCAGATGACATTAAATTTTTCTGTTCCCAGGCTGCTTTTTCTCACCCTGGTATTTGCTTTGTCGGTCCCGGCCCGGGAAGTATTTTCCCAGGATAGCTTTGCCGCAAATTCGGTATTGTCAACAGGTAACTGGTATAAATTTTCAGTGACTGCGGATGGGGTTTACCGTTTAACTTATACTGATCTGAAAAATGCCGGAGTTCCGGTATCTTCCATCAACCCGAAGAACATCCGCATATACGGTAACGGAGGAGGGATGCTGCCCGAATCGAATGACAGCGCCCGTATCGATGACCTCATCGAGAATGCTATTTATGTTTCTGCACAGAACAACGGGGTTTTCGGCGAAGGAGATTATATTCTTTTTTACGCAACAGGCCCTGATCGCTGGAAATTCAGCAAAACCGACAACCTCTTCCATCATATCAGGAATATTTATTCCGATGAGGCCTGTTATTTTCTCAGCTTCGACCAGGGAGAAGGCAGGCGTATACAGACCCGGCCGTTCTCTGCTGCCACGGCTGCAGCCACATACACAAATTTTAACGACTATGCTGCCTTTGACCGTGATGGAATCAACCTGATCAACTCAGGCAGGATATGGTATGACAAAGAGATCTATGACCTCACGCTGTCGAGGAATTTTTCGTTTACATTTCCGAATCTTAACACCAGTGTTCCTGTGATGGTCGCATTGAATGCAGCCTCAAGGTCAATTGGCGTCAATTCATACTTTAATGTGAATGCGGATGGCAAGTTCCTGATGTCGGTCTCGATTGATTACACCACGACCACATTTGAAGATGCTTATGCCCATGCCGGCAGTGTTACCAAAGAATACGCAGCGCCAAACCAGACCATTAACCTTAACCTGGTATACCATCCGATGGCTTCGGCGGCTACAGGCTGGCTGAATTATTTCGAACTGAACGCCAGCCGGCAGCTGATCATGAATGGAAACCAGATGAACTTCAGGAATGCGGCTTCCTGGAAAAAAGACAGGATCAGCGAGTTTCAGCTCACAGGACAGGGTCAGAGCCTGAATATCTGGGATGTCACAGTACCATATAACGTCATGAACCTTGAGACTCAGAAAAACGGAAACACATTTGCCGTCAGGCTGAATACCGATACCCTGAAGGAATTTGTGGCTTTTGACGGCAATGCTTACCAGTCTCCCACATTCAAAGGTCTTGTGTCAAACCAGAACCTGCACAGCCTTGGCGATGTGGATTATATCATGATCTCCTATCCGCCTTTCGCTGATCAGGCTGAGAGGCTGGCCCAGTTTCACAGAACCTATTCGGGTTTGAACGTTTTTGTGACAACCCCCGAAAAAGTCTATAACGAATTCTCCTCGGGAGTTCAGGATATCACTGCCATCAGGGATTTCATGAAGATGCTCTACAACAGGCCTTCATCTTCTCACAAGCTGAAGTACCTCTTACTTGTGGGAGATGCATCATATGATTATAAGGACAGGGTGCCCGATAATACCAATTTCGTTCCTTCTTTCCAGTCAGGGGAATCACTTGACCCGATAAATTCATATGTTTCGGATGATTATTTCGGACTGATCAAAGGCGGAAACAGCCGCGATTCCCTGTATGTTGGCATCGGCAGGTTCCCTGTGAGGACAGCCCAGGATGCATCCAATGCGGTAGATAAAATTATCCATTATTCAAGTAATTCCGACTCGGTGAAGTCCGACTGGAGGAACATGGTAACTTTTGTGGCCGATGACCAGGATAATTACGGCGGAAACACCTTTATGCAGGATTCAGAGACCCTGGCTGCCAAAATCAGCAAGACCTACAATATTGATAAAATTTATCTCGACGCGTTTACACAGATCTCCACCCCTGGAGGCGCCAGGTACCCTGAGGTAAACGATGCCATTAACAAGCGTATCGCAAAAGGCACGCTGGTGATCAATTACGTAGGGCATGGGGGCGAACTGGGATGGGCTCATGAACGTGTGCTTGAAGTCCCCGATATACAAGGCTGGACGAACTACAACAAGCTGCCGGTATTCGTCACAGCGACCTGCGAATTCAGCAGGATGGACGATCCCTCCAGGATATCTGCCGGAGAATATGTTTTCCTGAATCCGAAAGGTGGTGGTATTGCCCTTTTTACGACCACAAGGGCTACGTTTGCCGGCGGAAACCTGAACCTTACTTCTGGTTTTTATACTCATTTGTTTGAAAAGGTCAATGGTGAATATCACAGGATGGGCGACTTGATCAGGCTTTCGAAGACCGACAGCGATCCCAATACGCGTAAGTTCGTTTTGCTTGGCGATCCTGCTCTCATGATCGCATATCCGAACCTGAATGTCGTCACTACCTCTGTAAAGACCGGTGACCCCCAAATAGAAAACGATACCCTGAAGGCTCTTACCAAAGTTACGATTGAGGGCGAAGTGCGTGATGGCATGAACCTGGCTGCCGATTTCAACGGAACCCTGTTGCCCACTATCTATGATAAATTAACCAAAGTCACTACCAAGGCAAATGACAAAGAAGCGCCTCCCTTCGTGTTCAATATGCGCAAAAACGTTGTATACAGCGGTAAATCAAATGTTACAAACGGGAAATTCTCTTTCACCTTTATCGTCCCCAAGGATATAGATTATAAATACGGTACCGGGAGGATCAGCTATTATGCCAGCAGTCCTTCAACCGATGCGAACGGCTATGAGGAAGCAATCACTGTGGGAGGCTACGATAACAACGCAATAAACGATACCAGCGGTCCCACACTTGCAGTCTATATGAATGACCGGAACTTTTTCAACGGAGGAGTGGTAAACCAGAATCCGGTGCTCCTGGCCGATGTGTTCGACGAATCGGGGATCAATACAGTGGGTAACGGTATAGGGCACGACATCACTGCCGTGCTCGATGACGATACCAAAAATCCGATGATCCTCAACGATTATTATGTTACCGATCTTGACACCTACGCAACAGGCGTGATACAGTACCCTATGTTCAAGCTGAATGACGGAACCCATCACCTTGATCTTAAAGTCTGGGATGTGTATAATAATTCAACCCAGGCCGGTATAGATTTCATCGTCGCATCCACGGCACAGTTTGCCCTTGAACAGGTCATGAACTATCCAAATCCTTTCAGGGATAATACCACATTTTCATTCCAGACCAACCAGGCCACCAGCAATCTGGAAATCGAAGTCAGGATATACTCGATTTTCGGAAGTCTCGAAAAAACCTTCAGAACAACAATGTATTCAGGAGGTTACAGGGTTGAGCCTTTCCATTGGGACGGACGGTCCGACTCAGGTGTTCTGCTTGGGGCAGGTACCTATATTTACCGTTTAACGGTGGTTTTGCCCGACGGTTCCACTGCTGCGAAATCATCAAAACTCGTTTTTATCAGATAGACTAAGGGGCTTATTCATGAAAATACATTTCCGGTTTTTTTTCCTGCTCTTGTTTTTTCCATGTATTGTTTTCGGCGGATCGCAGTTCTCCCAAAGCTCTGTCCTTGCAAACGGCACATGGTATAAATTCAAGGTCCGTAACAGCGGACTTCACCGCATCGGATATCATGACCTTGAGAAAATGGGGATCACTCCCTCCCAGATCAATACTGCTAACATCAGGATTTTCGGAAACGGCAGCGGGATGGTTCCCGAACAAAACGGGGCAGCAAGGCATGATGACCTTCGTGAAATTTCAATCCAGGTCCATGACGGTGGAGACGGGAAGTTCGACACCCTCGATTTTATACAGTTTTACGGTGAAGGTCCGGATGCATGGAAATACGCATCCACAACCCATTATTACTCGCATTCCAAGAACCTGTATTCCGATGTCACGTATTATTATATGACCCTCGACCAGGGACCGGGGCTGAGGGTAAAAATGATACCGCGAAATGACACGACTGCAACTTATTTTACATCCCGTTTCGACGATATGGTGTTTCATGAACTTGACCAGGTAAGTGTGATCCAGTCGGGAAAACGCTGGTTCGGCGAGAAATTCACCAAATCGGCAAACCACTATGATTTTGATTTCTCATTTCCTTATATCGACAGCATTTCTCCAATCAGGATGAAAGTGAGCGTGATCGCCCGTTCCGATAAAACCAGCAAGTTCAACCTGTTGCGGGATGGAGCGAAAATCGACAGCCTCGTGGTTCAACCCGTCACGCTTGATTACCCTGGCGATTTCGCCCTGGGTGTTGAAAAAGTAAAGACTCTTTTTGCCCCTTCCGCCAAAATCAGGATATCACTTGATTACATCGCCAGCTCCGACGCTTCAACCGGATGGCTTGATTTTATCGAAATGCAGTTGTCGAGAAACCTTTACTGGCTCGGACCACAGTTCACTTTCAGGGACATCAATTCCAAAGGCCCCAACAAAGTCACCGAATTTACCATGAAAAAGGCGAAGGCAGGGATCACGGTATGGAACATCACCAATATGTCAAACATTTCCCAGCTGACCCCGGTCCTGGCCGGAAGTAATTTAACGTTCAGGGCAAGGACCGACTCTCTCTGTACATTCTTCGCGTTCGACGGCACTCATTTTGATACGGTGAGTTTCGCCGGAAAAGTTTCTAACCAGAATCTCCACGCCCTTCAGCCAAAGGAAATGATCATTGTTGCACCTCCCTTCCTGCTTTCTGAAGCCCGGAGGCTTGCCGATTTTCATCTGAATCACAACCAGATCGAAGCCATGGTTGTGTCGGTACCTGAGATCTTCAATGAGTTTTCATGCGGACAGCCTGACCCGGGAGGGATCAGGGATTTCATAAAAATGCTTTACGACAGGGCATCTGGATCGACCATGCCGAAATACGTCCTGCTTTTTGGTGACGGATCTTATGATGCAAAGGACAGGGTGCGGGGGAACAACAACCTTGTGCCTACCCTTGAATCACTTGAATCCTTAAATACGACAGTTTCTTTTGTTACCGATGATTTTTTCGGGATCATGGGAGATTTCGAAGGGAATGATGCAACCGGGAGCATTGAAATAGGAGTCGGCAGGTTTCCTGTAAATACCCTTAACCAGGCAAGGACTGTGGTTGACAAGATCATTCATTACAGCGGAAATACAGATACTATCTGTTCCGACTGGCGAAACAATATTGCCCTGGTTTGTGATGAGGGTGAGAGAAATTATTTTGTTGGCAATTCGGAAGACCTGGATAAGATCGTTGCAGCGAAATACCCTGTTCTGAATGTGAACAAGATCTATTTTGATGCATATCCGATGGTGAAGATCCCTGCAGGAGCCAGGTTCCCCGAAGCAAACAAGGCCTTGAACAGCGCCGTTGAGAAGGGAACACTCCTTATTAATTATATAGGCCATGGAGGGGAAACAGGATGGAGCAACCGGCAAGTGCTTACAATGGCCGATATAAACTCCTGGACCAACTCTGAAAAATTGCCGGTTTTCGTCACAGCTACCTGTGAATTCAGCAGGTTTGACAATCCTGAGCGTTTTTCGGCAGGAGAGGAGATCATTGTAAGGCCCGGAGGCGGCGGGATTGCTATGTTCTCAACCACCCGTACCACCTTTGCAGGTACCAACCAGTCTCTTGACACCAGCTTTTTCAGGCATATGATGGACAGAAAAGACGGCAGGTATATTAAAATGGGAGAGCTGATCAAGATTTCGAAGAACAATAACCAGAACAATTCATATCTCAGGAACTTTGTGCTGCTTGGAGATCCCGCACAGCAGATGGCTTTCCCGGAGGATGATATTGTTACGACAAGCATCAATGAACTGCCCGAAAACCAGGCCGATACCGCCTTAGGTTTATCAAAGGTTTATGTCAAAGGCAGGATACAGGATTTCCAGGGCGCTGCATTAAATGCATTTAACGGTACACTCACCGCTAGAATTTTCGACAAGCCCACTATTTACAGCACTCTTGGGAATACCTTCGGACAGCAAAACGGGAGTTATCCGCAGAAATTCATTCTTCAGGACCACCTCATGAGCAAGATTAAAGTGGCTGTGGTAAACGGGGAATTTAATCTTTCGTTCCTTGTCCCTAAAAGCGTAGGCCTGAGTTTCGGAAAAGGAAAGATAAGTTATTATGCCGAGAACGGAGTTGCCGATGCAAAAGGATATACCGACAAAGTGATATTCGGAGGCAGGGATCAGACTATAATTCCCGGGACAGTTGGTCCGAACATTTCACTCTTTCTCGACAACAGGAATTTTATTTCAGGCAGCCGCACTGGTCCCGACCCACTGCTTATCGCTGACCTCTACGATACTTCAGGAATCAACTATGTCGGGTTCGGCATAGGCCATGATATAGTGGGGGCGCTTGATGATGATTGGGCGCATTTGATCAGCCTGAACGACTATTTTGAACCTGTTCTGGGATCATACACCAGGGGTTCCCTCAGCTACCAGCTGAGCGGAATACAGCCCGGACAACATAAATTCACCCTGAAAGCCTTTGACCAGTATGATAATTCTGCAGAGCAGGATATTTATTTCTGGGTTCTGAGTGAAACTTCGATGACCATACAGAATGTGTTTTGCTATCCGAATCCCGCCAAAACGTTAACACATTTTTCATTTACTCCCGTGAAAACCGAGGGGGACTATACTGTTTCGATCGACATCTATAATTTGTCGGGGATTAAGCTGAAAACACTAAGCGGATCATATAGTGAATCAGGCTTGCTCCCGCTGCAGATTGACTGGGATCTCACCGATGCAGGGGGAAATAAGCTGCTTAGCGGCATCTATCCCTTTACTGTCAAATTTGCAGGCAGTAACGGTTCATTTATGAACACTTCAGGAAAAATTGCCATAATCAACTGACAGGCAGGTATTTGTTTCTAATTTTCGGATCACAGGCAATATAGAATGTAATAATTCGTTAATTTTGCAGCCCATTTTAGTAAATACAATTAATAATTTTGGAATGCGACAGATAAAGAACAGACTGGTTTTATTGTTGGTTTTAACCTTTGCAATATCGAATATTTTTGCCCAGACTTTACCTCCTGAGCCCACCGACGGATCCAGGGTAATTTCCACTGCAGTTCCCTTTTTGATGATCGCCCCCGATGCAAGGTCGGGCGGTATGGGAAATGTTGGTGCCGCCACTTCACCCGATATCTACTCGATGTTCTGGAACCCGGCAAAATATGCTTTCTGTGAAAAAACCGTAGGTATTGGTATCGGTTATGTGCCCTGGCTCAGGGGACTTGTGAACGATATCGGTCTTGCATCTTTATACGGCTATGGAAAGATCGGCGACAAGCAGGCAATCGCAATGTCGCTGAGGTATTTTTCGATGGGTGAGATTAATTACACCGATGAAAACGGTAAGGACCTCGGGAACTATAAACCCAATGAACTGGCCGTGGATGCTACATATTCAAGGAAGTTCTCAAAGGAGATCGCAGGAGCTGTTGCAGCAAGGTTCATTTATTCAAATCTCATTCCAGGATATAATGCCTATGATGCCAGCGTCAGGCCAGGTTATTCTGTTGCAGCCGACATTGCGTTCTACTACCAGCATCCCATGGAGATCAAAGGAACAAGTGGCGGTATCATCGCTTTTGGTTTCGACATTTCAAACATCGGGGCCAAGATCTCATACAGCAGCGCTTCGGTGCAGAGCAACTTCATCCCCACCAACCTCAGGCTCGGACCTTCTTTTTCACTCGACATCGATGATTATAACAGGATCTCATTTGCTATCGACCTGAATAAGCTCCTTGTTCCGACTCCCCCTGTAACACAGTATGACAGTGCTCAGAAAGCATATGTCATAATCAAGGGAATGGATAATAACGTATCGGCCGTTCGCGGTATGATGCAGTCGTTTTATGATGCGCCATACGGGTTCAAGGAAGAGCTTCAGGAGATCACCGTTTCGTTTGCTGCGGAATACTGGTACAACAAGCTGTTCTCAATCCGCACAGGATATTTTTATGAGTCGAAATACAAAGGCAACAGGCAGTTCTTTACACTTGGAGCCGGTTTGAGGTATAACATCTTCGGACTTGATTTCTCGTATCTCATCCCTGTCAAGCAGAACAACCCGCTTCAGAATACCCTGCAGTTTACCCTGCTGTTCAACTTCGACACAGAAAAGAAAGGAAAGCAAACATCACAGTAAGCAATTTACAATTTACGAAGTACGATTTACGAATTAATCAGATCAATCTTTCTTCGTAAATGAAATCGTAAATCGTACCTCGTAATTCGTAAATAATGAGAATCGGTTTCGGCTTCGACACTCACAGACTTGAAAACGGAAGGCCCTTCCTGCTTGGAGGTGTTAAAATCGAATACAGTTCCGGAGCAGTTGGACATTCCGATGCCGATGTTTTAATCCACGCAGTTATTGATGCACTCCTTGGTGCCGCCGGATTGCCCGACATCGGACAGCAGTTTCCCGACACATCCGATGAATTCAGGGGCATCGACAGCAGCATATTGCTGAGGAAGACAATTGCCCTGGTTTCTGAAAAAGGCTTCTCGATTGGGAATATTGACTGTACGATCGTCCTTCAGAAGCCTAAGGTTGCAGAGTACATTCCATCAATGATCCAATCCCTTGCATCATCCCTTGAAATTCAGGCAAGCCAGGTCAATGTTAAAGCCAAGACCAGCGAAAAGCTTGGGTTTATTGGCCGCGGGGAAGGAGTTTCTGCCTATGCCATTGCTTTGCTTGTGTGACGTGGTGCGTGCCGGGTGTTAAGTGAGTCATAATTGGAGGATTTTTCCTGTTCGTGCTAACGAAAATCAGTTGAAATGCCTGTCGCTATGGTTCTTGTTCGTTGCATCGCCTAAGGTTGCTGCGTCGCTCATTTCGGGAGCACTTCACAACGCTGCTACGGTCTAAATGAGCTCACCATTTCTCTACCCTTAATCTTTACCCAAATCTCTGTTCGCTCACTTAGCCCTGATGCAGCTTATGTGAATGCTCCCTCAGGATAGAACCACCATCCTGCATCCCGCTTCCCGCATCCTGCATCCCGCATCCCGGCCTGTAATGCCGGCCAGCCGTTTTCCGTCGCGGAAGGCTGCAAGGGGGCGGCTGAGGTCCGACATGTAGAAAGGTTCTTCGGTACAACCTCCGAGGCAGTCACGGTACTCATCCGCAGATCTTAAAAACACATGACAATACTTTTCATAGTTCATGTTATCGGGGCTGATGTAGTTATGGCTGTATTGCCAGGTCTGGAACAGGTTGAGCACGATACACAGATACACGCTGAAAAAAGCAAGAGTAAGCAAAGGTTCATATTTCAGCCGGCCGAGTGCTGATGCCAGAAGTATTGCAAACACCCCGTAAAAATCAATCATTGGCCTTTGTCCGAACCCGTCGCCGTAGTACCAGCACCACCATGATGAGCCAATGGCCGGTCTGAAGGTACCAGAGCATGGGCTGAACCATGAGCAGGGATGCAAGTGTGAGGATAAACAGAGGGCTTTTCAGGATTAAATTTTTTATGAAGGCGGATGTGGAGCTGCCCTTGAGAAACATCGGGACAATGATCAGGACCAGGATGTTTGTAGGGGCGGAAGAGAATCACTATTGCGAGAAAGAAACCTGTTTTAAACCTGAGGCTTTGAGAAGGCAAGGTACTGAACCTCATGCAGGACCAGAGGAAAGCGGTGGTAGCCGAACTATATGTGCGTGTTGACGATGAAAGAGGTATTTTGAATTTACGATTTACGAAGCCCGATTTACGATTTACGAATTACGATTTACGAATAACCAATCACCAACAACCAATCCCCAATCCCCAATCCCCAATCCCCAATCCCCAATCCAAAGATAACGAATTCAGCTTGTAATGTTTGGTGGATTGCATTCTTCTTCGTAATTTTGCAGCCCATTTTAATAAACCATTAAATTCATTAAAAATCAACGAGAAATGTTAAACCAGTACGAAACCGTTTTCATTATGACTCCCGTTTTATCTGAAGAACAGATGAAGGAAACGGTAGAAAAGTATCAAAAGTTCCTCGTCACCAAAAAGGCCGAGATCGTTCACGAGGAACATTGGGGATTGAAGAAGCTCGCCTATCCTATTCAGAAGAAGAGCACAGGTTTTTATCACCTGATCGAGTTCAAGGCAGATCCTGCCACCATACGCGAATGGGAAGTAACCTTTAAACGTGATGAACGCATCCTTCGCTTTCTCACCATTGTTCTCGACAAGCACTCGCTTGCTTATAACGAGAAGAAACGTGCAAAGCTGAGAGACAGGAAGAAGGAAAAAGAAGTTCAGGAATAACCTAAAAAAACAGTACAAATGGCTACACAACAACAAGGCGAAATAAAATATCTTACCCCGATCGCGGTAGATACAAAAAAGAAAAAATACTGCCGTTTCAAGAAGAGCGGTATCAAGTACATCGATTATAAGGACGCTGACTTCCTGCTGAAGTTCATCAACGAGCAGGGAAAGATTCTTCCCCGCCGTATTACCGGCACTTCGACAAAGTACCAGAGAAAAGTGGCGCAGGCTGTAAAACGTGCCCGTCACCTGTCTTTATTACCTTACGTTGCTGATATGTTAAAATAAGGAGGGAAAACGATGGAAGTTATTTTAAAACAGGATGTTCCCAATCTGGGATATGCGAACGATAAGGTGAATGTAAAACCCGGTTACGCACGTAATTATCTGATCGCCAAAGGGTTTGCAATTCTAGCAACCGAAACTAATAAAAAGATACTTGCTGAAACCCAGAAACAGAGGGCTTTCAAGGAGCAGAAGATCTACAAGAGCGCAGAAGAATTATCTAAAGCGCTTGGTAATATTACAGTTAAAATCGGAGCTAAAGCTGCCGAAAGCGGAAAGATCTTCGGATCGGTCAATGCACTCCAGGTTGCACAGGCACTGAAAGAGCAGTTCAACTTCGAAGTTGACCGTAAACGTATTCATGTTGACCATGAACACATCAAGGAGCTTGGCACATACAAAGCCAGAGTCACCCTGCATAAGGATGTGCATGTCGAGATTACTTTTGAAGTATTTGCGGAGTAGTTGCCTGGTGCCTGGCTCTTGGTTCTTGGCTCTTGGTTTTTGGCACAATTGAAACAATAGCCAGCCACTAAAAGCCAACAACTACTAACTAATAACCAACAACCAATTACGAATAATTTCTAACTTTATCCCGGGATCAATAGTCCCGGGATTTTTTATGCTTTCGAACAGCCAGGTCAAACATATCAACGCCCTCAAGATCAAGAAATACAGGGATGAATACAAGGAGTTTATAGCCGAAGGAAACACCCTTGTAACCGACCTGATGCGAAGTGCTTTCGGGATCGCAGGAATTTATGCCCTGAGTTCGTGGATCACCGCAAACGTTGATGATATAAGGAAAAAGAACATCCAGGTGTTTGAAGCTGACGAAGGCGATATGGAAAGGATCACTTCACTTTCAAGTCCGGGCCCCGTTCTTGCCATTGTAAAGATTCCTGTCGCCGTATCAGCAGGTTCATATCAATCAGACCCCGCTGAAAAGCTGAGTCCTGCTTTTTTCTCTGATTTAACTCTAATGCTGGAGAATATCAGCGACCCGGGGAACTTTGGGACAATGCTCAGGATTGCCGACTGGTTTGGCATTAAAACCATTATCTGTTCGCCAAACTCTGTTGAGCTTTACAACCCCAAGGTGGTACAGGCCAGCATGGGGTCCATATCCAGGGTTAATGTGATCTATACCGAATTGAGCCTCCTGTTAAGCAGGCTTAAAGGCAAAGTGACGGTTTACGGGACCTTCCTCGAAGGGGCTTCTGTATATACTGAACCCCTGGGACCCGGGGGCATCATACTGATCGGCAGTGAAGCTCATGGAATTTCAGAAGAGGTAAAGGAACTCGTTACAAAGAAGATATTCATACCTTCCTTCGGGGTCTCTGACTGCGGAAAGGCCGAATCCCTCAATGCCGCCATTGCCGCGGCAGTCGTAATCTCAGAGTTTCGAAGAAGACAGGTTGCGAAAGTCTGATATCCTGCATCCTGCATCCTGCATCTTGCATCCTGCATCGTACATCCCGTCACCCCGTCACCCTGTCACCCTGTCACCCTTTTTGTAGACACTTACCAATAATTCATAGGCGTTTACCAATACATGATTGCTATCAGCAGATCAGTATGGTACTTTTGAAAAAAAGACGCTATGTATAAAGAACCTCGTGAATATTGGATGATAACTCCTGTTGTTCGGGACAAAGACTTCCAGGACATGAAGGATTTGATTATAGAATTTGCCACAGCCATTGATTTTGAACTTGATTACCAGCAATTATTACGTGAATCGGCATCCATCAGGGAGATCTATAAAATGCCTGCAGGGGCTGGTTTTCTGCTGAAGTCAAACGGACAATGCATTGGTTTCATAGGGATTAAAAAACTTTCCTTTAATACTGCCGAGATCAGTAAGTTCTACGTAAGGCCTACCTCAGCTTATCTCAGGTGGAGCGTCAATCTGCTTGATGTTGCAATTGACTGGGCCGGGCAATCGAACTACAAAAAAATCAGGGTGAATCCTTCGGAGATACACCAGGCCCTCACCGGACTTTTCTATGGAGCCGGCTTCCTTGAAAAAGCGGTCAGGGATGAAAAAACTTCCCAGCTTTATAAGGTACTTGAGAAGGCCCTGGTTTCGATTCCCGAATATTTTGAACTTAAAAGATAGTAACTTTGCCATAGCCCGTTTTTGATCCGGGCTATCGTAAGATGAAGATCACTTCAGCTTTTTATCCGGCGCTGGCCTTTTTATTCTTTAGCCTGACTGGTCTTGCCGGGGACTATCCCAATGAGAATATTACCTATTCTCCCCTGGTCAAAACCGTTCAGTTATGTAAACAGGGTTTTGAACTTTCCTCTCCGATTATTCAGATGTATTCAACCGACAGGCTTGCGCTTGACTTCGATGACCTTGACATCCAGTCGAAAGCCTACAAATATACTTTCAGGCATTGCGATGCAGACTGGAGCACATCCTCCGAACTGAGGCCATCGGAATACATCAACGGGTATACCGAAGAGAACATCCGGGATTTTCAGTATTCGATAAACACCACCGTGAGGTACGTACATTATTCTGCAATTTTGCCTTCGGCGGATATGAGTCCTAAAATATCAGGCAATTACCTTCTGATCGTGTATGCCGATGATCCTGCCGAACCTGTTTTTACCAGGAGGTTTATGGTAGTCGAAAACTCCCCGCTTGGAATAGAAGGGTCGGTTGCACAGGGATCGAGAAGCGATAATCACCTGAGAAAGCAGCAGCTGGATTTCGTGATAAAGCTTAACGGGTTCAACATAAGTGATATAAGAAGGGAGCTGAAGGTGGTGGTTCAGCAGGACGAACGCTGGGATAATGCATTGCGGAATATATATCCCAGGTTTGTCAGGGGAAATGAGCTCGATTACCGATTCGACGAAAATAATGTATTTAACGGAGGAAGCCCTTACCGTAACTTTGACATAAAAAGCCTTACCTACCAAACCGAACGTATCGACAAGATCTGGTTCGATACAATAAACCAGGTTCTTCTGCTTGAAGATAAGCCCAGGACGTTTAAGAACTATGTCAATGACAAGGATATAGGCGGACGGTTCCTGATCAAGAACGAAGTAAATGCCACCAATTTCAATATAGAATCAGATTATGCCCTGGTCCATTTTATCCTGCCGTTCCCGATGCTGTTCACCGACGGGGACTTCTATCTTATGGGGGCGCTCACAAACTGGAGGCTCGATGCGAACAGCAGGCTGAGGTTCAATCCCGATGCCCGGCGTTATGAACTGAACCTATACCTCAAGCAGGGGTACTATAATTATATATACGTTATGCTGAAGAAAGGTAAAAGCATCGCGGATGAATCCCTGGTCGAAGGCAATCACTGGGAAACCCCGCATATCTATACTGTTTTTGTATATTACCGTCCGGGCGCCAGCCAGGCAGATCTTCTGATAGCAGTGCAGAGTATTAATTCAGTCACACAGAACTGATTTCCTGTTTTTTTGATCAACAAGGTATAGTTACTAACTCAAATCATACACTTGCGTATTCTGACTTGCACACGCCTATATTTGTATCGTACATTTGAATAAATTCAGAGATTATGAAAACCAACCGCTTAAACTTAGTAAGATTACTGCTGGTACTGCCGGTTAGTGTTATGCTATTATACGGTATTACATCCTGCAAAAAGAATCAGACAGATAATCCCAGCCAGGGCCCTTCAGTTGAGCAGCTTGTGGTCCCATCGGGATTCAACTGGGCAACTACACAGAATGTTGCCATAAGCCTTGCAGCCCAGGACAACGGCGGGAATCCTTTGAACCTGGTGCGCTTTGATGTTTATACAGCCCATCCTGATTCGGGTGGAGTATTCATGTACAGCGGTTCCACCGATGCCAGCGGAAAATGGGTTACGACACAGCCTTTTCCTACATATCTGAAGAAAGTCACAGTTATGACAAAATATCTTGGCCTTCAGAAAGAAATGAATCTTGCCGTGGCTGATAATAAGATCAGCGGTATTTTCGGAGGCAAGGCCCCGGCTCCTGTTAAAACAAAATCAGGAGGCAAACCATTTGCAAGCTCACTGAGTTCGAATATTGTGTACATGGGGACATACAACAACCAGGGAGTTCCGAATTACCTGGAACCAGTGAATGACGTGGTTGACCAGGCATTACTGAATGACCTGAACGCAACCCTTCCCGAGTACAGGTCCGTGCCGGTTTATCATCCTGAGTATCTCGTTCCAAATGCTCCGGGAAATCTTGACCTTGTTGAACAATGCGACGTCTGGATCACTTATATCACCGAAGGTGCAGGTTGGATGAATGCCGTTGGTTTCTTCACCTTCAATACAAATAATCCACCGACATCTGCATCCCAGATCGCAGAGATAAAAATAATTTTCCCTAACATGTCGAATAGTGGCAGCGGGGGCGGGTTATACCCTGGTAATAAAGTGTATCTTGGACGTTTTCCAGCCGGACAATCGCTGGGTTGGGTGGTTTTTGCTAACGGATGGAATTCAACATCTCATACTGTAACCAATGGGAATTATCTTCTATATTCCATTGCAGGCCTGAATCCTGAACCCGATGTTAATCTGAAAAAGCACACACTGCTTCTCAAAGACATATCACGCCTGAAGTTTATGTTCTCATTCGAAGACTGGCGTCGCGACCAGGGCTCTGACCAGGACTTCAACGACGGTATCCTTTATGTGACAGCCAACCCTGTAGATGCTGTTAACACGACTAATATGCCCAACATCGTAACTACTCTTCCCGACCAGGATCATGACGGTGTTCCCGACAACCAGGATGATTATCCAACCGATCCAACCATGGCACACGATAACTATTATCCAAGCAAGACCGGCTACGGTTCACTTGCCTTCGAAGACTTATGGCCATTCATGGGTGATTATGATTTTAATGATCTTGTGATCAGTTACAGGTTCAACCAGATTACAAATGCAGATAACAAGGTTGTAAAAATCCAGGCCACTTTAATAACAGAGGCTATGGGAGCTACCCTGCATAATGCATTTGGATTCCAGATGGGATGCGCAGCGGCTCAGGTTGCCAGTGTTACGGGTGTAGACCTTAGACATTCATGGATCACGTTATCTTCAAATAATTGCGAAGCCGGCCAGACCAAAGCAGTAATAATCCCTTACGATGATGCATTTGACCGCTTACCTTATCCCGGAACAGGGATTGGTGTAAATACTTCCATAGGATCTCCTTACGTAACACCTGATGTCATAAACATGACGATAACACTGGCTCAGCCGGTTCCACTTTCAACCATAGGAACTCCTCCATACAATCCATTCATTATTGTGAACCAGGAAAGAGGACATGAAGTTCATATGACTGATAATCCGCCTACAGATAAAGCTGATCTAACTCTTTTTGGAACAGGTAATGATAACAGCAATATTGCTGCCGGGAAATATTATAAAACCTCAGGTAATCTGCCGTGGGCGATCAACCTCCCGGAAAAATTCAGTTATATGAGCGAGAAAAACCAGATCGTCAGCGGGTATCTTAAATTCGGAACCTGGGCCGAAAGCGGCGGTTCTTCATATCCTGACTGGTACAAAGACTTGTCAGGTTACAGGGATAACTCAAAAATTTATTCTCACTGATTTTCTTAAGGTTGGTTTTTGGTTAGTGTGAAAGGACCGTTCTGAATGGGACGGTTCTTTTATTTTAATGATGTCTTCTGGTTCAGATTTTAAGAAAAGCCATATTATATTCATCAACGGGTATACATTTAAAATTTCCGCTGAGATTTAATGTCCTTGTTAGCATTTCGACCGACTGGTATTTCTTTTCAACAATAAGCAGGATATACCTGTGTGTTTTTAAAAACTCAATGGCACCTTCAATAATCGAATGTTCCATGCCTTCTGCATCTATCTTGATAAGGAGCTTGTCATCGTGGGAAATTAACAGTTCCTTAGAGATCCCATCAAGAGTTCGTACTCTTGAAAGAACCTTTTCATCAGAGCTTTTTGTCCTGTGAAAATCTCTCTCTCTGGTTGCAATTCGCGAAGCACCAGTGTTCACTTTTTCGTAAATAAATTCACAGTAACATTCCTCGTTTCCCAATGCAATGTTATAACTGCGGATATTGTTTTCCAGTTTATTCAGCTCGAAATTTCTGATCATAGCTTGATAATTATCTGGCATGGGTTCAAAAGCATGGCATTTTAGTCCTTTCCCAGCCATTAATATGGTGTAAACTCCAATATTTGCACCAATATCCAGAAAGATTGAATAATCAGTATAATGTTTAAGGATGAACGTTTTCAAAGGCCACTCATAGGCAAAGTTGGCGAATTTGAAATCTAAAGTGCCGCTTCTGATAAAGAATTTCCCGAGGCTGCTTGTATATTCTCCCGATTTTTTCCTGGGCCGGCCAAATAACTCATAACCAATGGAAGTCAAGATAAATCCAAACTCTCGATGTTTTATAAAATCCTTAAAGTACCTGTAATACGTTTGAGCCTTGCCGAATGTGTCCATGCTTTTGCACACTTTAGGTACATGGTTATATAATCAGAACGGATACCCGATCCCGAAGTTCCAGACGATATCCTGCCACTGCCATTTATTGAAATACCAGCGGTCGCCCTCGGGATAATAGGGAACCCTGATAGGGATAGCCGGGTCAAGACGGATCATGAAAAAGTTGAAGTCGAGCCTTAATCCGAGCCCAGTGCTGATTGCGATTTCAGGTATGAACGTGGTGAGTGTGATCACGCCCCCGGGTAGCTGGGGCGAGGGCCGCGTTGTCCATACATTGCCTGCATCAACAAACAGGGCCCCTTTTACGACTTTATAAATCGGGAAACGGTATTCGATGTTTGCTTCGAGCTGCATATCACCAAACTGGTTGTAGTAACCTGTTGAGGTGGTGTCGTTATGATAGCTTCCGGGACCCACATAACCCAGTTTCCAGCCCCTGAGGTCGTTGGCGCCTCCTGCGAAGAAGGCTTTCTCAAAGGGCAAAGCTGTGGAATTGCCGTAAGCGATACCTATACCTGCATAGAACCTGTAAACCACAGTATGCTGGTTGCCTAGTTTTTCATAATAACGGAAGTCGAAATCGGGACGGACGTACTGCGCGTATTGTATGTTCAGCAGGGTATAGTATCCTTCTTCATTTTTGGGAGGATCGAAGATGTTATCGATGGCATAGAGCAGGTTCCCCCCTGTCTCAAAGTTTGTCTTGATGTAAATATAATCCTTAAGGCGGTTAAGTTTCTGGCTGGTATACTGTAATGTGTACCTTAAGCCGGCCACGAGATGGTTTGAGTATTGGTATTTGAGGCGCTGATCATCGAGGGAGTTAATGTATGCGTAAAATAAGGAATCGCCGAACACTTTCACGAGTGATATTTCGGCCGGGTTTATGGTCTGGCTGAGCTGGTTGTTCTGGGTCCAGGTATAACCGAAACTTGAATTGGTGATATGACGGTCATAGTCCTGCTGCCGCTGGAAGTTATACCCGACGCTGATAGTGGTTTTCGGTTTCATGGTTTTGGGCAGGTGTTCGGGCTTGATAGGGAAAAGGAACTGGGGAAATGTAAGGCTGGCGTTTACCCCAAGTTCAAGAACATTGAAAAGTCCGACTTTTTGTTCATCGGTTACCGATGGCTGGCTCTGGGCCGAGATGTTGAGTCCTATCCTGAGCAACTGCGCTCCCCTGAATATATTCCTGTTTGAATAGGTAATGCCTCCCTGCAAGCCGAATGCACCGGCAGAGTTGGTTCCATCAGCCGAAACGCTGAATGAGTGGCCGGCCGACCTGGCAAGCTGGACCCTGCAATCGATGGGGTCCACGTTCTTTTTTGTTGTATCGCGGGCGGATTCGGAAGGCGTGAAACGGAGGTTGATATATTTGAAAACCTGCAGTGAGGCAAGCCTGCCGTAGGTCTGGTTCACATCGTCGACACTGTATAATTTACCCGGCTCTATAAAAATGGACTGGGTTATTGTACGGGGCTTGATGGTCATCTTGCTGTCGTAGAGAAAATAATAACTGTATTTCCATTTGGTCTTTTTTGGCCCTATAAATTCCACCAGCAGGGTGTCGTAATGAACCGAATCTCCCGTCAGATGGTCGAATTCAGGGTAAACGTACATCCTGTTGATATAGTACTGTTTATGAGGAACTGTAGTCATCATCGAGGAGTTGTCGTATGCCGGGATCACCGGGTTCGAGATCTCCATGGTGATGTCCATGAGGTTTTGAGCGAGTGTGCTGTCGACTTTGTAGGCGATATAATTTGCCGAAAACCTGAAGAAGCCGTAATTGTTCAGGTTGGTAGTGATCCTGGCCCGTTCATCGTCTAATTTGTAGGCATCATAGTTATTACCCGGTCTTATCAGGGTTTTTGAAGTGTCGCGGTATACAAACCTGGCCAGTGTAGTGTCGGCTATCGCATAGGTGAAACTTCTTATTTTGTAAGGCTTGGTGGTTTTCACCATGTAAAACACCGTAGCCTTTTTCTTCTTGATTTTCAAGGAATCCCTGATAGCAGAGTTGAAATACCCTTTATTTGCCAGATAGCTCAGCATCTGTTTTTCGGCAATGATGATGAGGCTGGTGTCAAGGATCACAGGAGCCGCACCTGCCGTTGTCCTTAGCCATTTTTTGAATTTTGAGTCTTTGCCTTTACACCCCATATTGTACAGGGCAATATTTGATCTGAAAAGTCCGAACAATTTTTTATTTGGTTGCTGCTGGAGGTACCCGCTGAGTTCATCCGCAGTCACCTTCTTTGTATTGATATGAAAGCGGTTTTTAATAAGGAGGGATTCCTTAGGACCGAGGTTTTTGGTTGAGCTGCAAGCTATCAGGATGAGCAGGGAGCAACAATAGCAAATCCGGAGGCTTATCTGAAATAGCTTCAACTCGAAGGGAATTAAGAATGACAAACAAAAGTAAGGAGAATTAAGATAGATCGAAAATTTTAAGAAAGGCTTTTGGGAATGGAAAAAATATCGTACTTTTGCACCCTCAATCGAGGGAGCATAGCTCAGCCGGTTCAGAGCATCTGCCTTACAAGCAGAGGGTCACAGGTTCGAATCCTGTTGCTCCCACCCTCAAAATCAGCCACTTACAAATAAAAAAGTAGGTGGCTTTTTTCATTAGTACACATGAAAGTACACATCAAAGCTTGAAACAGTTTGGGCACATCCCGGGAAATTACCTGGACACTTTCTTGTGCACTTCCCTGGTCATCTGAATGGGGTTTTAGTTTAAGCAGTTTCTTCTCTTTCACTGTCAATCGGTATTTTTGAAACCGGCTTCAAGGTTTCTCAGATGTTAAATCCTATTCCCTGGGATTCAAATTGTCGATTTTACGTTCTCCAGGAAACGGAAATTTCCCTGCAGGTTTTGGTACCCGCAGGGAAACATGAGATATTAACAGCAGGAAAATCACCCCCAGATCATATACCTGGGCGGTTCATTGAGGCGTATGAAGTTCATGGCCTCATGGATATTGAGGAACCTGAACCGTGCAGCCTCTTTACCGTTTGGCGAAAACAAGGTGATCTTGATTGTGGACGACCACTTAACAGGCTGACCGCTGTGATGCAGGATTACCTGACCATTTTCATTGACATGATAATCACAGGCTAATTCATGGATAACCTGAGTTGATGAATGATTGATTGTTGTTGACATACAAACCTCCGCTTTTAAGTGTTACAAATGGTTTAATGCATAAAATGCAAATCGTAAGCACCAAACAGCGGAGTAAATTTTAATATGCAAGGCTGCCGGTCATTTTTTTACCCCGGAAGATATACCATGAAAAAAAATGACGGCACCCGGAGGGCATGGCCTTGCGGATTATAAATTTACGGAGATACCTTTGGTGAGATTTGCATTGAGGCTAATGAAATGAGCCTATGTAAACCTCATGTAAAGCGGTTATTCATTAACTTCGTTACATGATCCACCGGTTATATAATCCCTGGCAAATTACGAATGACGGCGAGCGTGAGGCTGACAGGCAGTTGATGATGAGGGGGAACATGGAGGATATGCCTATTCATGTGCTTCATAGTTTGCGTATTTCATCGCGATATCACCGGGTGCAGATGTCGGGGGAGTGTGATTTTGTGATCTTGTCGAAGCTTGGGATCATGGTGGTTGAGGTTAAGGGTGGGATCATGGGCTATGGTTCTACTGACCATAATGATTATGGCTTTTACCGGCTTGCAGGTGATGATCAAAGGGAAATGGTTAGAAATCCTTTTAACCAGGCGGATGAAAATGCGCATGCAATACAAAGTTTCTTGCGGGAAAAGGGGCTGATCAACATTTTCGTGGGTTCGGTTGTGTGTTTCCCGGAATGTGTATTTGATTGCGAAGGGGTGGAGTTTAAATACCTGTGGCACCGGGGCTGTGATAAGGAATGGCTAAGGATGATCATGGATTCGATGCAGGAACAGATTGCGGAATTCTATGAGAAACAGGATGAACGGAATGTTGCAATGCGTATTACATGGGAAACCCTGGATGAAGAAAGGATCGCTGCCATTACCGAAATGCTGAAACCTGAATTTGATCCGAGTCGTTCTCTTTCACAATCACGGCTTAACCTTGGGGAATCGGAGCGCAGGCTTGAGGAGGGCTTGCATATTCTGCATGGATTAAGCGAGAACCAGAGGATCATGGTACAGGGCCCTCCGGGAAGCGGGAAGTCGACTTATGCTTTCGATTTGATAGTTGGTTTGTGCAGATCAAAAGAAAAAAAGGGGCTTTACCTCTGCTGGAACGAATTTCTTGCAGCGAGGATGGAGAATAAACTGAGGAACGCGTTACAGGAGAATCCATCGGATACAACCATACGGATATCCGCCTACTATCATTTTCTGGAAGAACTTGTGAACCTGCTGGGTGATACATCGCTGATGCCTACCTATGACAGCGTATCGAAAGGAGAATTCAGTCATCTCATCCATGAATGCCTTGGAAGACTTCATAAGGCAAAAAAGCTGCCCAGATATGATTTTATCGTGGCCGATGAGGCACAGGACCTGTTCGACAAAGGTCTTGACCAGGTGATCAAATCACTTCTTAAGGCAAACAACCCTCTGCAAAAAGGAAACTATTACCTGTTTTTCGACGACAACCAGGCATTTCCTAAGTTTGCAGACCTGGATACCTACATTCGCACCCGGGAGGCACTCAAAGATGCATCGGCTTATTATATTCAGTTCGCGAACCTAAGGGTGAACACAGGCCATGGCATCACGGAATTGATTCAAGATGCAGGGCATGGACAGGCTGATCCACTCAAAAATTATGGGAATGATGTGAAGTTTATCGCCTGGAAAAGACCGGAGGAGGTTATCGGTATACTGAGGCAATACATTAACCAGGAAACAACACTTAGTCAGAGTAAGCCTGAAAACATGGTGGTACTATTCACTGCCGATCTTCTGAAGACTGGCTCGGCACTAAAAGAACATATCAGGGAAGAACCTGAAATAGAATTGCTGACTGTTGAAAACCTGGACAAACCATCTGAAAAAGTTCGATATACCACAGCACTGCGTTCAAAAGGGCTGGAATGGGATACTGTGTTCCTGGTTTGTTCATCCATGACCGATCCGAAAAATCTGTTCCAATTATTTATCGGCGCTTCGAGGGCAAAAGGGAAGGTTTTTGTTATTTCCCATTAGCTTTCAATCTTTACCAGTGATCCTGCAATCACAAACCATATGACAGTTTCAACCTTTCGCCCTGGCCAGACACGCTGGAGCATCTCCTTATACAAAGCCATCTGTCCACTGTAGGTCAATGCACGCCATTCAGAGCTTTCGCGGTTCTTGTCAGGATCTGCATGGCCAGGGAATGTTTTGTAATCGATTAGCAGGATTTCGTGTGGGGTTTCGATCACCAAATCGGCAATACCGGTTAAAATCTGGGTGCCTTTTTCGACCATCATCGGATATTCTTTGTAATACGCAGCTGATTTATACCTGAGTCCAATCCATTCGTTGAAAAGCCGGATTGAAATTATCAGGTCAGTTGGGGAAACGATGCTTGTGAAGCCGAAATTTTCAAGCAAGCGTTCAACCAGTTGCAGTTGTTCAGATTCTTTCATCTCCGGGTGGTGAGCACATAAAATGGCATGGACACAAGTTCCAAATGTGGGATCATCTCCTACAAGACTTTGGTTAACCTGCATACGTGGGTAAAGCGGGATGTTTTCACCGATGCGCGCCTGGGGTATCGCTTCGGCCGACGAGGGGGTAATAAAATAGTCCTGAACAGGAGATGTTCCCTTTTGTGGTGTATAGATGATAGGGGAGACAGCATCAGCGACCATTCCTGTCAAGAGGTCTGCCTGCATGAAACGACGGAAGCGGAATTTCGATGGGTAATGTTTGTGCCGGGTTTTAATAATTACATCCATTTGCTCCGGCTCGTTGCCGCAGATCGCTGAGAGTCCTCCAGGAATGGCTTTTTCAAGCCAAGCCATTTTATTGTATTCTTTACAGGGTATGATAAGGTAATCTCTGGCCCGGGTCATACCTACATATAGCAAGCGAAGGGACTCTTCAAAACTTTGGCTATCTGCTATCGTTTGTTCAGGAAGAGATGTAAAAAGCGAAGTAAATTCAGGGTAGCCTGAGGGTTTTCCAAATGGCGTGAAAGAATAAGGCCATGGCCAGTATCTTATGCTACGTCCTGCCAGCGGTGCATCCAGTTCCATGACTTCCACCCCGGTTACATGCATCCCGAACACATCAGCATCCCGGTCACGATTTAACTGTTGCATCACAACCATAGGCCATTCAAGCCCCTTGGCACGATGGTAAGTAAGGACGTTTACTGCGTATTCATTCACGACTAAAGCCTTAGAATCTTCCCCGGTTTCGGCCAGGCCATTGAACCAGGCGATGAAAGAGGGAATAGAACCGGATGCCCCGGTTGAGTTTGATGATTCTGAGTAAAGATCTGTGTAATTCAGTATTTCCTGCAGGTTACTCCAGCGCTGGTGCTGATCTCCCCATACAGCCACCAGTTGAAGCATGTCCATTTCGGCATATATCAAGCGTACCAGCAATGCCAATGGAAGCGCTGCAGACTTCTCCCTGATCTCATTGAGATGAAGGATGAAGGTATTGTCAGCAAGCCAGGAGCCTGCTCCATCTCCGGAATCGGCAAGCTGCTTTTGCTCAAGATACTCGAGGCGCCCATCAATCAGGGCCCCGATGTCGTGACAGGGATCGGTGAGGTAGGCAATTTCTGCTCTTGCCAATGAATCGAATGGATTGTGGAGATATTTCAGGCAAGCCATAACGAGCCTGGTTTCTGCCCTGCGTTGAAGTCCGGAGTCTGCAACCGTTGCATCAATGCCATATGCACGAAGGTTATTGGCCATATTCAGGCAGGCATCATTTGAGAAACACAAAATAGCAATATCGCCAGGCCTAACGCTCCTGATCTCCTTCGACATGGGATCCTCAATCATGGGATCTTCATGGATAAAAGCAGCTACACTTCCTGCAAGCAGATCATTAAAAACAGGTACTGTAAGTTTTCCTGAAGTGCCATCCACTGAGAAACCCCATACCTGCAATGCGGTACCAAGGCCGGCATCCTCAAGATCTTTTCGCACTGGTTTCAGTACGATCTGCTCCTTTCTGGGATATTCAGGTTTGTTCTTGAATGCCTCATAAAAAACATCATTCACGAAATTAACCAGGTCGGGTCGCGACCGCCTCGATTCGGTGAGAAAATCCTTTTCGCCCGGGGTTCCCAAACGTTTGACGACTGCATTGATCAAAGTGCTATCTGTTCCCCGGAATCCATAAATGGCCTGCTTCGGATCACCGACCCACACCGCATGTTCAACGAGGCCGGCTATCTTCAGGAAGAGTGCAAGCTGAATGGGACTGGTATCCTGAAACTCATCCACCATCAACACCTTATACTGCCTACGAAAACGCTGTTTCACATCCTCCTGGTCAAGCAATCGGAGTACTTCTGCCTCCTGGTCGGCAAAGTCGATCACCCCGCGACGCCGTTTGTAATCCTGAAAAAGGCGAAGGGCTGCAATGGCTTTTTCAAATACGAAAGAGATAAACATCAGCAGGTCATCATGAAATTCCTGGAAGGAGAGATGATCAGAAGCCAATTCAATAAAGGACTCAAAAAGGGATTGTGATTTCACCCCTGGACTCAGCTTGCAGATTTTTACCCAGTCATACCATGAAACGAAGGCAGGATAATGATTAATGTTATAAACAAAGTTCTTTAGCTCTTCCAGCGCAGCTGAAGTTTTTCCGGTAGTATCATTCCCGGATGCAACTGCCCGGTCAAGTGCCGGAAACTCTCTGATAAAAAACTTTGCAGCAGTTTCCATGGAATTTTCAGGCGCTGGCAGTTTATCCAGCATTGTGACCGTGGAAAGATCCCTGGCTGCAACGAGTTTAGGTGCGTCCATGCCGTTGGATCTTGCCATATCTACAAGGATGGCAACCTTTGCCCGGATATCATCGCCCTTTGTTGAAAACCTGGCTGCAAGATAATCGAGTTCGTTGGCATCTTCCTCTGAGATCACCTCGCTGAGCGCAAGATTAAACAGCGACTGTTTCTCCACGTCCTCGATCACATTGAGAACAGGAGACAAGCCCCCTTCAAAGGCAAATTGGGAAAGCAACTGACCTCCAACGCTGTTCACTGTTCCGATAAGGGCCTGGTCAAGCAGGTCAACGATTTCATGATGCCCGGTCTCAAGGATTTTACGCCGTACGCGGTCACGGAGTTCTCCCGCCGCCATGCGGGTAAAGGTGGTAGCGATGATTTCAGAAGGGGTATATTTGAATTTCCCCTGCGGATCGAGGAAGTCAAAAAGTTCATTGGTAAGTCGGTAGGTTTTTCCACTTCCTGCTCCAGCGCTTACAAGACGGATGTTTTTCATACTATTCGATATTTGTAAACGTGGAATAATCATTAAAACGGGCTGGTTCCTTTACTTCATCCCCCGAGGGAAGTAGATATTGTTCAGGATCCAGGGAGAAAATTTCCAGTTCCTCAATTGAGATCCCTTCTCCCATTTCGATCTTACCCTCCTTTAGTTCGCCCATGCGGTATTCCACCGTTCGGAATAGTTTTGCAAGCTGCTGTTGGTATGCTGCAGCCCAATCATCCGGGCCTGCATGAATGCCATGTTTAAAAGCTTTTTGGTCGCGGGTATAAAGCCTGCCCGTGCTGATGATAAAATACGCAGTTGGCGAAAAACCGCCTACATCGTTGAATAGTGACGAATAGAGAGCAAGCTGGAGGTCCCGGTCTTCATTCATCAGCCTGGAATAGTATTTTCCACTTTGCCACTTAAGATCGATGATGGCATATTGCTTCGGTCCTTTTTTCTTGCGGGAGAGGAGAATGTCGGCATACCCTTGCAGTTTCAGACCCGATCGTACCGCCTCTTTTTGTGCTTCACAGCCTTCAACAACCCAATTATTATCAGAGATATGTTTTACCAATGCCATAAATTTCTCCTTTATGGCATGATGTAATGATTGTACGCGGTCCTCCTTCCCCTTTTCAAGAAGCAACATACCTTCTGTTTGAAGAATATGTTCAACGGCTTTTGAATAGAGCTTTTCAAGGGAAGGTTGATCCAAGAGGGTGACATCCACACCAGGCCGGGTGAGTGCATACTGAAAAACACGGTGTGAAACATTACCCATGAAGCGTGAATCATCGGCCAATTGCAGTATGGCCTCGTCTTTGATTCTTGCCCGGTATTTGAGGACCCATATGAACGGCGATTCAACCAGGGAGTTCATCCCCGAATATGAAAGGGGATAATCATCAAGGATAAGTTTTTCTGCACGGGTCACATGCCAATAGGCAGCCGGGGCAGGAAGCCCGGAAAAGGTAAGGAAGGTTGTTGAAGCAGCAAGGTTTTCGGAGAGTTTGATGGTTTCCGGCCCGGAAATCCGGGTTGTCAGTTTATACACCGACTTAAAATGAGCGTCGATGAATGAACGGAAAGGATGCGGTTGAGAAGACTCCCCGCCGAAGTTTTCGGGGACAATGCAGATCAGTTGCTTCCTCACAAAGCGTATGAATTGTTTCCTGAGCCAGCTATTTCGCTGGGATTTCAGGTTTGCCGGTTCTAAAATCACACCAAGTGCCTCAAGCCATGCACGCTCCTCCGGAAAAAGCGTTTCGAATGAGGCACCCATGGTTCCCCCTGATGCAAAATCGTACCAGATCAGTGTGTCGGCAAAGCCGGCAAGATTGCCCGGGGAACTGATAACGGGCAGACTACCGGCTGCCCTGGGAGCAATGCAACATTGTTCACTTGAAATGGACTTTTCGATGATACGCTGTAATTCCAATTCACTAATAACATCTTTCTCTTCAAATAGTGAAAGAATATCAAGCAGATTGGCACATGAATTCAGGACAGGTAAAAGCATGCTCTTGTCCACTCCATCAGTCATCTTGGCATACCTCCCCCGCAAGATACCGGTGGCAAATTCAAACAGTTTAATGATGGTAGAAGACGGGGCGCCTTTGTTGGTGTCGAATTTCTCATGCTCCAAAAGATAATTCAGCCGTTCCATGGTTCTGTTAAACCGTTCTTCCTCTGCGATTGATTCCCGGTATGTTGCCAGCGCCTTTACCCATGCTTCGGAACCAATGCCGGGTTTATCAGACATAGCTTTAGCCAGGAGCCTCGAAAGGTGAGGGGGTAGGAGGGTGACCGGGCATTGAAGAAACTCGAAAAGCTGCCGGGGCTGCCAAGGCTTCCAGAGAAAGACCGTCAGCAATTGTAAAAGACTCACGCCTGTAGGAACCGGATCGGACATATTGATGGCGGGTGTTGCAAAGTCATCTTTCCGAAGCATGAGGAAAGGCTGGATTTCATTGTTCTCACTGATCACAACCGTATCGCAGCAATCATGGTTGCGGATTAAGCCAGCGAGGAAGTCTCCAGCCTGTAAACGGTCGGGAAGCAAGATCAAATGCAAGGAACCATCTCCTTTTGCCTCGGATCTGTTAACTCCAACCTTATTTAATGAGAAGATAAACGATCGCAGCGAAGAGAGATCCGACTCATCCGGAGGTATTGAGGGAGGAAGGAAATGGGTGCAACCAATCCCATTCATCTCAAGGAGACTGATCAGTTCGAAAATATGCGGTGGCAGCAATTCCAATGGTTCAAAATAGGTAAAAGCTTTCAACGGAATTTTTGCACCCGATTTTAAAGCAGAAAGCACTATCCTGAAACGATCAGCAAACGAATCGGCAATCCCGGCCAACACTTCTGCCTTGGCCAGCGTTTCCAACCGTGCCGGCATCTTCTTCTCCCGGTTGAAATCCCAACCGGCAAGTATTAACTTATCGCGCCATGAGAGCAACTCTTCAGCGACATCGAGCTCATTAGCAGAAAAGGATTTTTCAAAAAATGCTCCCCGCACAATTTGCTTCAACGCTTTCCGGTATTTGAAAACCCGAAGCACATTAGTTTCTGATGGTTTGGACACCCCCAGATGCAATTCAAGAATCGAAAGCAGCCCGGCTGGCCCCATATGCCGGCAACCAGCAGCAATCCCATATTTCATGAAGATGTTTACCGGGTAGGTAGGTTCATCGAAGAGGGTAGAGAAGAGGATTTTCATAGTTTGAATACTCCTTTGTGTTGCTTTTATAGTGCCATTTTAACCCCATTTACCTTTAACCAATTCTCATATTCCCGGTAATTCGGCATTTTTTTATCCAACTCATTCCAAAAATCTGGTGAATGATTCGGGTATTTCAAATGGATCATTTCATGGACAATTATATAATCAATGACAGGAACCGGGGCCATGGCGCATTTCCAGTGAAAGTTCAACCCATTCTTCGGTGTCCAGGATGCCCATCGGTTTTGCAGTTCTATCACTTTGATGCTGGTGGGAGTAGTTTGAAATTTTTCGCTGATCAGCTTAAGCCGTTCTTTGATTTTTGCTTTTGCTTTCTCTTTGTAAAAGTGTTGGAAAACCTTATCTGCGTTGCCAAGAAGTTTTTTGTCAAGAAGAAAATGACCTCCGGTTATCCTCAATGGTAACGGTGGATCCTCAACAATAGACAAACGATAATTTCTGCCCAGGTATAAAAAGGATTGGCCATTTACAAAAGTTCTTATAATTTTTCCCTGGTTGAGCTCCTTCCACTTAGCGAGCTTTGTGAAAATCTGATATTCCCTGGATCTAATGGCGGATTCTATTTGTTCATCACTACTGGTTAAAGGAGCCAGCACCCTTACCGAACCATCACGTTCAATAAAGACACTCACCGTTTTTCTTCTCCCGGTTTTTTCAATGGCAATATTTATCCCTTCCAAAATCACCTTAAATCAGCTTCCCTGTTTTTTGCCAGTTTCATCAATTCGGCCGTCAGCTCCGCTGCCTTTACTGCAAGCAATCCAACTCCTGAATAATGAATTTCGTCTTCAATTAACCCTTCTATCCTTTTTCTTTCCGATGCTTTGTCTGTCCAAAAGTTTCTAATTTGCGCTGTTTCTTTTAAAAGTACCATTAAGGTATGTGTCAGTTCTTTAGTTTTGTTTATGTCTTCCTGGTTCCCAGAAGTCAGGACATTTTTCAATAAATCGAAAAAAGGCGCTTCCACGATCGAAATTCCATCAGTTTCCGGTTTTCTACCTTCTGACATATCATCGCGTAACTTGCCTAATTCAGAAACGATGGTTTCCCAGTTTTCCTTATAGGCATTTAAAATCATTTCCAGGCGGTCCTTGAATCGGTTATAAAGGCCAGGATCTTTGTCAAGATTTACCTTGATATGCCAACGAATGGCATGCTCCATCTCCGATGCTTTTGATTTTGGAGTTTTATTCAGGTAGTCAACTTTGCTTTTGAATTCATCTGAAAGAATAGAAACCTGTTGAACTTTGGTATCGATACCCATCGACAGAAGATGTTTATCAATTAGTTTACGTACTTTTTCGGAGGCCCATTTTAAATCCATTGTTTCATCCTTGTAGCGGTCTTTGATACGCCACAAAAGATATCCCAGCCTTTTTGCCGGAATCCAAAAATCAATCCCCGCATGAACGTTAAAAAGCAAATCAAGACTGTCAAAAAAACTTTTAGCATACGTAAGCAACTCGGCCCTGAATTTTATATTTGTAGCTTTTGCAATGCACTCTTCTGCAAATTCAAATTCTTTTGAAGTATCTGTAAATTTCTGTTGCAGAAAATCGTCAATCTCTTTCAGGCTGTTATTCGCAAACAGATCAATCAGTCGTTTATAGCGGGCTTCAAGTATGGGTATTTCCTTATTAATATCACGGAATACCTCAAGAAAACTATTGAGATTCTTTTTATCTTTATCGGTATAAATGGCAAGAGCGTCACTAAGATGTTTCGTTACCCCAAAGTAATCAACAATCAATCCAAACGATTTGCCTCTCTTGGTTCTATTCACCCTTGTAATTGCCTGAAATAAATCATGTTCCCGTAAACTTTTATCCAGATACATCACCTGTTCAATGGGTGCATCAAATCCAGTAAGTA
Source organism: Bacteroidota bacterium (assembly GCA_037134895.1). Lineage (GTDB taxonomy): Bacteria > Bacteroidota > Bacteroidia > Bacteroidales > FEN-979 > CAIRDP01. The sequence goes on along the minus strand of JBAXLI010000011.1, from coordinate 23,312 downwards.
AGCGATCGCAGACACAAATAATTCCGATGCCCGTTTCGGGTTTATTGAATGCCCCTTTTTCATTTGAGTAATCGAAATCCTTTTTGAAATTATTTATTGCATCGGTATCATAGGCATCTTTCCGCGCCTTGCTGATGTAACCCGGTTCGTTGTTTCCTATACTTGAAACAATAGCTGCAACTTTTAAAAATTCCAACTGCTTCAACTGTTCTTCATCTGTTTCACCTTCAGGCAAGGCTTTGAGCTGCTCTATCTTGTTTTTTATGGCAATTTCAAGTTCGTACTTATAACGGACAGCGGCAACAATGCTGGAAGCAACAACCTGAGCCTTGAACCCATTTACCAGAATATCATTGTAATAATGGTCAACAATATCTTTAGCAATTGTGGCAATACGGTCTTTTGATTCAAGGTAGGCAATGAAAGAACCATACCGCCGCTGGATCTCTTCCCGCTCTGCCTGGCTGCGTTGCTGAAACATGTCTTCAAACTCAGCATCAAAAACCTCTTTATCTTTCAATTTATCTTTGGATACCTTGCCGATATATTTGATTTCAACGGTTGCGCGATCAGCAACCGCTTTATCAAACTTGTAAAAATCAATAAAACCACCAAAGCGTTCGTGGGTTTTTATTTCGTGGCGTTCGGTCAACAAGGGCGTTCCTGTAAAACCAATGCGAGTAGCATTGGGAAATGCTGAAAACAAATTATCACCCATGTCGCCGCCTTGTGTACGGTGGGCCTCGTCAATCAGCAATATAATTCTATCGCTGTTGTTTATGGTATCAAACTTTTCGAATACAGGCACCAGTCCGGCATCGATCAGAGATTGAGCTGAGACATTCTTCTCGTCTAAGAACTTGTGAATCATTACCATGTTAACATCACCGGTATCATCACTCAGGCGGTTTAGCCTGTTTCGTCTGTCAATAATATTTACGGGTTCACCCGTTAGAGCCGCGGTTTCTGAAAGCTGCTCCTCAAGATCAGTTCTGTCTATGATGAAGATGATCTTCAGATCCTTTAAATCATCACAACTTCGGAGTTTGCGGATAAGAAAAACCATTGTCAAACTTTTTCCGCTTCCCTGAGTATGCCACACCACACCTCCTTTTTCGATAGGAATATGACCTGCCCTGTAATTCTTTATTATTTTACCCACAGCCCGGTACTGATTATAACGGGCAACGATTTTCACCTCGACCCCTTTATTGATTTCCATAAACAAGGTGAAGTGCTTCAGAATGTCAAGCAGGATTTCCTTGTTCAACATACCATGAATCAACACCTCCTGGCGTTCTTCATTGGGCGGAAATTCTACAGTTTTGTATTCTTCGGGGAAAATATCAACCCAATTATTGTAGAAATCAAAATCGGCGCTGATAGTTCCTACCCTTGCCTCCCTGCCATGGGTGATGATACTAAAGATATTGTAGTGAAATAATCGTTCTTCTCCTTCTTTAAAGCCGTAATCGTCATCGCGGGTGTTGGCATAGCGGGTAACTTGCAAATACGCTTCACTTAATGGTTCAGCTACATCAAAATCTTTTGCCTCAATTACCACCAAAGGCATTCCGTTCAGGAATAAGACAATATCGGGAATGATGCCCTCGCGGCTTGCGCCCGGAGTAAGCAAACGAAACTGATTGATAGCAATGAAAGAATTGTTATCGTAATTTTTATAATCAACCAATCGCACTGTTGGGTCAAGTTCGCCTGTGAGTTCATTTTTTGAAACACTGGTTCCTTTTAATAGTAAACGATGAATTTCCTTGTTGGCTTCATGCAAACTCTTCCCTGGAAAGTTTTGGACCTCTAATAATATTTGATCCAGTTGCTTGTCGGTGAGCCATTCGGTTCCATTATCCGTTTTATTAATGGCCTTTATACTATTTTTAAAAACACCGGACAGGATAACTTCTTTAAAATTGTTTCGCAGACTTTTTTGCGGTTCTTGTGGAACTCCAAGCCCCTGATCAATAACTTGCCAACCCAAATGACGGAGTTTATCTAAAAAGGGCTTTTCAACATTGATATATTCAGCCATGGTATGTTTTATAAATTTGTGAGATAAGCCTGTTCAGGATGATTGATCATTTCGGGAAACTGGAATCGCAATTCTCCAGAATCAATCATTGGTTTAAGATACTTTCTACTGATATAATTATCGCCTTTCTGGAGAATGGAAGCGATCTCAACCAATTTTCGTGGTTTCAAATGACATATATCTCGTATTAACTCTTTTATTTTTAATGGATTACTTTCTCTTTCCTTCAGGTCCAAAATTCTATTTTCAAGCTCCTCTGGTAATTCTTTTAACAATGCAATCCTGTCAACGGCATTAGCTTCTGTACTAAGATCATCTCCAGCTTCTGTAGTACCCATATCTGCTTCTGTACTATGTTCACTATTGACCTTATTAATTATGATGGGTTCTGTACTAAGGGTTTCAGGTTCTGCATTAAGAATATCAGGTTCTGTACTAAGACCAACGCCAGCAATATAATATGTAGCCTTGCCTTTGCCTCTTGATGCAAATAAGTTGTTGATTTTCAGCATTCTAAGGTCGTTACTTGCCTTCAAGGTATCGCAATCAGCCATTTGCCGGTATGTTTGATTATCGATGGCTCCAACCTCCCTGACAAAAATCAATGCCTGTTTTTGAGGATCAGTCAAATTGAGGAATTCGAATTGTTTTAACCATTCAATGTCCTTTTCATCCAGAAAATGATGCAAAAGCAGACGAGCCACGAACTCGTTATTTTCTCTGCTTGATTCAAAGGTAGGAGGGCCCAAATGGGCTGCCTCCATTAATCGGCGCATGGCCCTGATACCGGAGCCTTTTGTTTCAGCAAGGTTGGTGTCATGAAAGACAGCAGCAATAAAAGGATTGCGTGTTTCACTTCCAGGTTGCCCAAGATTTTCTTCTGATTTGAGAGAGAACCCGGGATTCCTGATTTCAATCCGGTTATCATATCGAATAACCTGTGTTGGGCGATGCACCCTGTAGGAACGATGCATTAAAGAATTGACCAGGGCTTCACGCAGCGCTTTCAGCGGTAAACCTGTTGGAGTTGCCTGTATGTCATCCTCATTTAGAAGAAAACCCTTTGGAAGATCGGCATTGATTGCATCGATCAACCTATAAAGGATCAACAATAAAGGGCCTCTCATATCAATTGTTGTGAAACGGTTATCGGGATCAGATACCCATTGGTTCCCCGGAACCCTGATATAGTCGACCCGTAACATGGGGAAAGTACTGCGATGCACAGTGCTTTTTCCGAATAATAATAAACCGGCAATATTCAACTCATTTGGCTTCTCGCGATTGGTACATCCCAGCGATTGCAATAGATCCTCATCGTTGTACGTGAGTTCCTCGGCAGCAGGGTTAACTTTCCCACGCAGGGAACGATATCGTTGCAATGCACTTTCATCAACAGAATCAATAGTAATTCCCTTCACAGGGGTTTCATCATAACTGGTTGAATCCTGGTAAAATACATGCATGTCATCTTCGGTGCAGTGCTGATCGGTAGAACCAATACGTCGTAATGCACCACCAGGCAGACCGTCTTTTGTAAAATATACAGGTTTCATGCGGGCAGGCAGCTCATTTACCCAAACTTTGACGACTGTTATTCCATTAATTTTCTCAACTACAAATTCAGGGCGAACAGGAATATTAAACATTCCGGCACACTGAGTGGCAAAATCCCGCTGCAATTTGTCAGGATCACTCACGCCAACAATTTTGTATTGAGGAAATAAGGCAGAAACATCAACAGCTACTCCAATTAAAATGTATCCTCCTCCCAAACCCGGTTCGTTGGAAAAGGAACAAACTGTTTCCATAACAGAATGTGTGCTTTCACTTCCTCCCTTGGCCTCTATCCAGGGACATTCATCCTGATCGTTGAGTAATTCAAAAAGTTCTTCGGCGGTGTATTTCATGATCCTTTCGTTTTAACATGATGATCTGCTCCACCATGTTGTCAATCCATATTTAACGTACTTACTTTGAACGAGAAAATGTAATCCTTGGGATAAGCAAAAAATTTCGGGTTGTTTTCAAAGGTTTCACCGTTTTCAAATTTAAAGATATCCTTTACCATATAAATCGTGTTTTCACTTACGAGGGCCATCTCATACTTGTCAGGTTCAGACAGGCCTTTTTCTTTTTCAGAACTGGAAATAATAAATTGATTATCCGACATTGCTTTTACTTCAAGATATCTCCACTCACCATCCATGTTTTTATATTCAATGTCGTAATGCAGTTTGTCATTTTTGTCTGGCGTAGTTGAATTTCCGGAGACCCATTTCACATTTTCACTTCCGTATTTGTTTACTAATGTATTATATACCAATGTCTCTGCCAGTTTACCCGTACGCTTATTATTCCTGTCGACTTTTTCAGAATGAACCCAACTCCTCCCTTTGTTCCCAAGACCATTGGTTGAGATTAATTTGCTGTTTTTTATTAATGATGCATCAACAATCGACCCTAATATTGTCGGTCCATTGTCAATTTTTCCGGAATCACCCTGTACATGGGAATTAAAATGTTCCTTAAGGTACGTTTCAATAATTTCATCATTGTCCTCAAAATATAAAAGACTGCGCATTGATTCGTCTGATATATCGGTTTCCTCAACGGAATATTTATTTAGCAGTTTGCCGTATAAATTAATTATTGAAATGCTTTGAATAAACTCATCATCCAGGTTTATTTTAAAGTGCAACGTAATTAGATTCTTCAATCTATTCAGATAATCTGAAAACAAATCATACTTTATTGTTTGAATTTCATCCTCAATCGAATTAATAAACGATAAATTATATTTGTTCAGCAAGGAAATAAAAGCAGATTGTACTTGGGGATCAGCATTTAATTTGTACCAGGTCAGCTGCTTGAATTTGTACTCAAAATCTTTTACCGTATTGGTAAATTGCAATTTGTGCCAGATGTAAAGTCCCCCGGGCAAAATCTGTTTAACCGAGAGTGACAGGTTATCGCACAATTGCTTGATAAGTTCGAATGAATCTTTGTTATTAAAGTTTTCAAAATCCACTTTATTGTATTCGTCGATTAGAATGATACCCAGAACCTGCTGGATTTGTTTTTTTAAATCTTCTGTATTTTCAACCGGTTCAAACAGGCGTTTTCCCTTTAATGCAAATACATTTTTCCAAAAGTCAATTTCAATTCTTGAAACACCAAGCAGTTGAAATGACTCCTCGATCTTATCATTTCCCACATCCTGTTTGGCCAAATGAATGGTGTCCTGCACATCGTTTTTCAGTATTTGTCTGAAATCATTCTTTAAATCGTTTACTTTAAATACGATACACATCATTTCTGCAAACGCATCACAAAAAGCGGAGTCCCTTTTTAAATAGTCGCTGGAACTAATAAAATTGTCTCTGTAGTAAAAGCAATTGCCAACATTTACATATTCTTGTTCCCCAACCGGAACATTTTCTTTGTCACTAAAACTAAAAAGGCATTCATTTACAATTACGATCTTACAATCCTTGATTGCTCTTGCTTCGTCTTCCCGCTTTTTACCCTCCTCCGCAATTTTTCTCCTGAGATTTGGGCTGTTCAGCCTGTATGCCAATAAATATGGTTTTATTGACTCAAAGAGATTGTTGAAAATGGTATTGAAGTTCGTATTAAGTTTGATACTTTCTGTGTTAATTTTAATTTTTAATTCACCTATACTTTTGACATTAAAGTATTTGAACACATTATCTGCGCCACTTCTTTTAGGAAGATTAAGTAAATAAAGTGTATCAAGTATCTTCCTTGGCAATGTTGAGTTTTCTGCATAATAAATTTCATTATTAGGTTTATAGGATTTTTCACCCCCTTGCCGGGAAAAAAACTCAATATTAACCGGTACGGGAAACTTTGATTTTTGCTTAACCAGACTATCTAATGCCATTTTATATATAGTTTGGGTAGATTCTCCTTTTTTAGATATATCCTTCTTCGGAATTGTGGATAGAATCTCATATACATTTTCCGGCAATAACTCATTAAATGATTCTTTTGCACCCAGTTTAAGCAATATTGATTTTACCTCTGTTTTATTGATTCCATGTGTACTAAGAAATCCGTAGTCAATTTGAAAATTTTCGTTGATGAGTTTATTCAGATCCTCACCTCCTCCTTCTTCGATGATATACTTAGTGAAAACTTTTGCATTGATGAACTGATAACGTATGTATGAATATTCTGAAGCAAGTGTTCTCCAGTAGCTGTATAGCCATTGAACAATCTGATCATTTTGTTCCAGATTTCTTCTGATAACGGCGTCTTTTAATGCAAGGAGAATTATACAATTAAGCGGCAGTGTTAGAATTTGGTCAAAGTTTGCAATACCGGTAACAGTAGAATCTTTTGATATTCTACCAACATGGAAATCAGGAGCAGACTCAGCATCCTGACTAAATAAAAACTCAATAAACGGAGTTTCTTGCCAATTTTCCCTAAGTTGAATAGTTTTTAACCTGGAATATTTATTAATGCCCAGCCACAAAAAGAAACTCTCAACCAAAGCCGTTTCTTCGTTTTCAAAACCCCAATAATCAATTTCAGCAAGATATTCATTCGCTTTCAGGGTGTCTTTATAAATTATTTCTGTTAACACCCCAGCCGGATATGTTTTACTTAAAAACAAATCAGATGCATTCACGATTTTACGTGATTTTGAGATAAGCGGAACTGAAATCTTTAACTTTTCTAACTTGTTACTAATGTTGTTAAAATTAGCATACAATGCTGTCGCCATCTCCCTGATGCAATTGATCTGATCATCATCGCTGATTGTTGATTTCAGCGCATCCTTTGAACCTGAAATTATCTTTTCAGTAACGTTTGTGCTGTCGTATGGTTGCAGATTGACCACAGATTTAATGATCCTTTGGAGCTCTCTTCTCTTATCTTTTTCACTATTGTCATATTCATTTTCAAATCTCTTGAATAGCGGTTCGTAAAGATTATAGTTGATGAAATCAATATCAACAACCAACCTTGGAATCTCAAATTTTTCTAATGAATTTATCCTAGGGGTAAATGCAACTACATCTTTACTTATAACTTTTTCGGAATCATTTATTAATAATGAAAACCGAGTCGCATCGTTATTGAATTCGACAACCTGGGCAAGTTGTGCAATGAGTTCAGCCCTCAAGGGAATGGATATATCCGTATAGGAAAGATCGTCTATCCTGTTGACCAGATCCTCATGTTCATACTTGTTCTTCTCAAATTTGTTCGTTACTTCATGTCCCCTTGGAATAAGTAAACCCGGTAATACAATCGGGAAATACTGCATAAAGAATGTATCAAACTCGTCGGAATAATAAAATACATTGTTTAATGTCTTATATTCATTGTTTATGCACGGATAAATGGATTCAGTCTTTTTTAATTCTTCCAGACCATGGTAAAAGACCTCTATCAATTTTGAATCTGAAGACGATGCAGATGGTGTGAGAATTTTATATGGACGCCAATCAATTTTATCTTTTGTTAAAAAGAGGGAACACTCTTTTAATAGTTCAACCAGTTGTGTTAAAATGTATTCATTTTTCTTTGATTCATTCAGGTGATTTCTCGAACTGTTCAGTTCAAAAGTACCGTGAATTATACAAGGCAACATAATTGACAGTTGTGTTGGGAAAAAGTTGAAAAGCTTCTTATAATCATCCGACAAATCATCCTGAAAAGCGACTTTCAGATTATAGGATTGCTGTTCATTTTTACTTTTATCCTGGAACTCAAGTGGTAAAACATTCTCTTTTGTGAAAACTCTCCAGGATTTTTCCTTTATCATCACTATTTCATAGCCATCCAACTCTTTCTTAATGCTCTCTATTTGAAAGCTCTCACTTCCATTATTCCTTATGGTAATTTTTCGTATATTATTCAGAAACAATAAAATTTCTTCCCTTATTTCTGAAAGTTGTTTCTCAATATTATTTTCAAATTCCATTGCGCAGGAGATTTCAACACGGGTTGTCCAGGGGGAATCCTCCTGTTCTTCCTCAACTTTGGGAACCCCTAGGGTAGGAAATGGGACAACATATTGCGAAAGATTTCTTTCCTCTCTCAACCTTTTCTTATCGTTTTCAGTCAAGTTTAACTCGTTTTCAAATATATCTTTTGCAATAACTTCTGAAAATGAAATTTTGCACCCATTAGTGAAGATGTTGATGTGCTCAGCCCAGTTGAGAATAGACCTAAACCCAAGTCCTTTGTTGCCGATGTAACTGATTTTAGTTTTTGTACTCAAGTTGGCAAGCATCAATGATTTTATCCCGCCTACTGAAAAAGCTTCGCCTTTGTTAGACATGCTAAGCAATGCCGCTCCTTTATCCCAAACTATTTCAACCTCTTCAGAGCCAGCATCATCAGCATTTTGCAATAGCTCTAACAGCTGTCTACCATTATATTCCTTAGTCAGTTCAAGTTCACGATTGTAGTCCGCAATGAATCTATCAGAATTATCCCTATACGTTTTAAGATTACTATCGATGAGTTTTTCGATTTCCAGTTTAAAGTTCACAACGTTGGTCTTTAGTTATTATCTGTCTTTCCCATTCATGAAACAAGTTCCTATTAATACAAAATTGTAAAATTCAAATAAAATACTTCCTTCCAAACTCCTCCATATGCCCTATCAGCCTTGAGTTTGAAATTCTATTGTAAACAAAAACAAACAGATCTTCCCATTCTAAAAGGAGTACATGCGATCTTGACGCTGGCTGTATAATTTTATTGTGTGCTTTAATGGCGCCGGCAGCAATTCCAAGATTGTCTTTAGGATAAACAAAGACGACATAAGCGTTGTCATCGACATGGATCAGGTTGCGCATGAGTTGGTAGTTTTCAAAGAAAGCAGGTCGGTTGCAATACTCCGGGTTGATCCGGGTTAATTGCTTTGAATAGATTGAATCGTATTTTTCCTGGTGTTCAGCATCATCCATAGCTTTCCCAAACACCTGTTCGGAATACTTGATCTCGAAATAAAAGGTTTTCCCTGTGGTAGTTTTAAAAAAGAAATCAAAATTTGTAGGACGGGAGCCATTGGCTGAATCAATGGTTGACTCCTTTTCAAAACTTGCACTGCCATCTATGACTTTCTCCCCGGGAAACCCAAGACACTCCGTGACAAGTTCAAGCTGATTCTCAATCATCAGTGGAAAGAAAAAATTAATGCACATCGCCTGGGAAGAGTTCAAATGATAAAAGTAGATATGCAATTTGATCTTCTCCTTGCTGCCATGGAGATGGAACTTGCTTTTGAAAAAATCAGCCTTGTAATGTTTGATAAGGTTCGCGTATTTATCTTCCGGGAGTAGTAAATACCCCAATGGCGTCTCTTTCTTTTTTCTTATCCAAAAGCCATCTGGCAGCCCGGGAAATACCCTTGCCTTGTAGTCACACAAGTGAGCTTTTATAATTTCCTGGTATGTCATTTTATAATAGTATTGATCTCCCAAATTAAAATACGGGTTTCCAGCGTATTGATTTTCGAAAAAATCTCTTCATCGTATACCTTCTTTGCTGTTATTTCAGTTTCCAGTTCCCGGAATCGATTTACAAAACGCCTATCTACATCATTTTTGGAACTTTCCAGAAGGTTATCCAGGTGCAATTTGTCAATTTTGTACTCATCTGCCGGAAAGGCAGGTAAAAGCCTGGTCTTTAACTGATGTTTGAGCATCTTCTCATCAGCAACACAAATAAAATATGCCTTTCCGCCACTGAAAAATTGATGAAGCCCCAGCCGTAGAAAATCCGCAACCATTTTATATGTCCTGTTTGTTTTATTGATGTTACCATTGATATTGCTGTTCTGACGAAACAATCCGAATTCAAAGCTAGCTTTTAACTGGGCTACATCAACCCAAAAGTCCAATTGCGGTTTTTCTTTTCTAGTGCTTCTCGGATCATTCCTCGGGATAAATGTATCCTCGCGAATTGGATGTTCAATCTGCAATTCATGGTGAGCCAGGTTCAACACCTCCTGTAACGCAAGGAAAAAGTCATACCTCACCGAATCTTCTCCCATTGACAAGGCGGGTATCTTCTTAAATCTTTTCTCGTATAATTCTTCAAATCTGCTAAATATCGCCTCCATCATTGTCATTGTATGTATTCACCCTCTTTCTTCCACTCAACAAATCCCCCATCAAACCAGATTTCAGCATTTGCAACTTATGCAAGTAGGTTTGTTCGATTTCTTTATTATTATCTGCATTTATCAATCTTCTGGCAATTTCTTTTTGTTCTTTTAAATCTGGTCTTAAAAATTTCACTTCTCTTAGGTTTTGCATACTCAAAGCAGCTTGAGTTGTTGAACTAACGAGTTTAATTATTTCATTTTGCCCAACATCAGCATTCAAAAACTGATTAAGGAAAAAGGGATCAACAGTCTTTTTGTCAACTGAAATTTTTGCAACATTCGGAGCTAAGTGATATTTGTTATTCTCAGGAATCACAGCAACTTGGCCAACAGTTCCAACATAGGAAATCACCAAGTCACCTTTTTGAAGTTGCGATCTTGGCAAAATATCAGATATTGCTTTTGGTATGGTGTGAATATTATCAAATGAAAGTTTACCTTGCTTGATATTCAATGCTCTAACTGCAATAATCGGACCTGATTTTGAATAATCAAAATACAATGTATATTCAAAGCCAGCTAATTTAGTAACAAAGGAATAATCACCAAGCTTCTCCACCTCCCAATCTAGAGGCACCATCCCCAACTTACTCTCTTTATACAACTCCGGCGCATCTTTGCATTTTGGCCGGAGTTTCCCGGTGCTCACATCAATACCCCGGGTAAACAAATCATGCAGCATACCTTGTTTGATGGCTTTATATTTGGCGATAGCTGCTTGGGTTTTTTCGATGACGGCATCGGTAGTGGAGAGGATATGAGCGATTTGACTTTGTACGATGAGCTTATTTGGGACTTTGATTTTGAAATTATCGATCAAGTCTTTACTCAAATTTGGTTGACCAGAACCTTGAGCAAGATATAGTATTGAGTCTTTGTTTTGCTTTACTTGGTAGTACAAAAAATCTCCATCTATACGGTTCTTTTTAGGAACAAGTGCCAATACAGCTTGATTTGAAGTGGCGTCAATTAGATTCTTTGAAACCTGTCCTGCAGTTGCTCCATACATCGCAATCAAAACAGAGTTTTTAGGAATCCATTTTGCACTTGAGTTTTCCAAACCTAATTGAGTGATTTTTTCAACCGTGTCATTTATTTGCGGTTGGTTAACTTCCCCTGAACTAATCCATGGAATTGATCCCTTGAAATAATCGTCTCGTGAACGACTTGGTGTACCCCCTGCAAATGAATCTGCAAAGGATTTTATATAATCTTCTACCCAGTTATTCATATCCTAACTCTTTTAAAAACCCATTCAATAACTGGGCTTGTATTTCTCTTACACTCAAAATATGGTGCAGTGGAGTTGTGTACTTGTCCCAGATCAGTTCTATACCTTGCAACAAAAGGTGTTGGTGAGTTTGCAGGTAGCCATTGATTGTTTGGTGCAATTCTCTATTCCATCTTTTTAAGATCAATTCTTTGGCTTCTTCGGGTAGGATGAGTAGTCGAGCCTGGTCGACCAGATTCTGCTTACGATCCTTGATCTGCTTGATTATTTTTTTGCATTGTTTCAATTCTTCTTCCAATTCGGTATGTTTGGCAATCCTGTTTTCATAAGTTTTAATTTGTACATCCAATTGGGCAATACCGGCTTCCAGTTTTCCGGATTCTTTGGTTAATGAAGTTACTTCAGTAATAAATAATGTGCCGGCATCTTTATTAGCCTTGATGCGCTTCTGCAGATTTTTGTATTCCTTGTTGGTCTCCTTTAGTTCGCCTTTCATGGCTTTTATTGCATCCTTATGCAATTTCAACTCTTTGGAAGGCCATACATCATATTCATCTTCCTGCCATGCATCCTCTTCTAGATCATTCACTTCACTAAAAATGGCATCCAGCTCTTCTTTCCGGGCTTCGTTGTTCCTGAGTTCTTTCAGCACTTTGGGAAACTGGCTTTGGAGGATTTCTTCATCGGGAATAAGTTCAGCATTCCAGCCACTGGCCGCCACACTCTTAAGATCAAAGTTAAGTTCATTCCAGTAAGCGGCAAGTGAACCCCGTCCCTGATAATTGTCAAGGACTGGTTTTTGCCCGGTATGCAATGTCTCGATGGAAGCAGAAAAACTCTCGGAGAACTTTCTGTAGAGTTCAAAAATATTCCTTGTTTCGGGTAGAGCCTCAAATTCCTTCACCACACTATTCCACCAGGTGGTCAATTGGATTGAGTATTGTGCATGAGTACCTTTGATGGAATCGCTTTCATCAAATATTTTTTTAATATTCTCTTTTTCGACAATTGCTTCCCTGAATTTCAGATAGCCGGGTTTAAGATCCGTGAATAATGTTTCACGCAATCCGGGGTAGGAGGAAAATGAATTATCAAGGGCATCCATTTCACTTTTGGGCAATCCACCGTGCAAGTGAGCATGTACATCCTGTGGGTCAGCAGGTGGAGCATTATCAACATACCTACGGATATTAAGGTTGTACTCCTCAACTTCCAGCTCATTCTTTGGTACCAGCCTGCTGTACTTTTCAATGGCAAGTTTATATCGGAAAGCATAACTGATCTTTTCAATATCTTCGGGGCGGAGTTTATTTTGCACTTTCCCCTCTTTGTATTCCCGATCGGCGTTAATGAAGAGTACCTTTTCACGCAAATGAGCATCATGTTTATTAATCACAATGACCGAAGCCGGAATTCCTGTTCCGTAAAACAAAGCCGGGGGTAAACCAATAACCGCTTCCAGATATCCTTTTTCAATCAACGATTTTCTGAAATTTCGTTCATCTCCTCCTCGGAACAATACCCCATGTGGCATCACTACCGCCATTCGTCCATTATTATTCAACGAGGCCACCATATGCTGCACGAACATGAAGTCGGCCTTACTTTTAACGGGCATCCAGAAACCGAATCGTTCTTTGAATTTCATGCCGTCCTTGGAGTAGTTCTGTGAAAACGGTGGATTGGCAATGACGATATCAAAGGTCCGGAGTTCGCCCCGGTCAATATGCAACGGGTTCATCAAAGTATCGCCGTTCACGATATTGCTGTCGAATATGCCGTGAAACAGCATGTTCATTTTGCATAAACTCCAAGTGGTTCCGTTCTTCTCCTGACCATACAACGACAAGTTACGGGTAGTACCATACCTGCTTTCGACATAGTTCTTGCTTTCGATAAGCATACCACCGCTACCCACCGTAGGGTCGTAGATCTCAGCATTTTCTGATGGTTCAAGAATGTTTACCAGAAGCCGAACCACTTCATTCGGAGTGTAAAATTCACCCCCTTTCTTTCCGGCGCTGTCGGCAAAGTACTTGATCAGGAATTCATAAGCGGCACCCAGTAGATCGGGAAACTCCAGGTTATCATCGGTGAGCCGGATACGGTTAAATTCCCTGATAAGTTCACGGAGATCCTCATCGGTAATTTGTTTGTTGTTTTTTCCTATGCTCCGGTTGAAGTTGATGGATTTTAAAACTCCTTCCAACTTGTCGAGGTTGGAATCTTCCAACGCAGCCAGTGCTTTATTCAGGTGGTCACCGATTTCCTCCTGGAGGTCTTTTATATAAGTTATCCTCTCGCCCTTTTCATTAACTTCAGGGTCGCCTGACATCATTTTCCAACGAGCTGCTACTGGCACAAAAAATTCATACTCTGGAGCGTTTTGCCGTTCGAGTTCACTATAAATCATTGCTGGGTCTTCGAGATGTCTTATCTCCATAAGGTTTTTCTTACGGATATCTCGTTGAAGTTCAAATTGGTCATTTACCCGTTTCAGAAAAAGCATTGCTATGATATACTCCTTATATTCAGAGGCATCCATATTGCCACGGAGGCTTTCGCAGGCCTCTTCGAGAAAAGTTTCGAGGCGGGTAAGGGATAGTTTATTTGTTGCCATTAAATTTATTTATGGACTGATGAAATTCGTTAACCTTAATCAAAGTGTTACTGTAATCGAAATAATTTAACTCTCCCAACTATTCTTCACAATGCTGCCATGTTCCTCGTCATTAGTCACTTTCAGATAGGTTTCAATTTCGGACTGCATCTCCTCAACATGTGAAATGACGCCGACAATGCGATTTTCTTTACGTAAGGCCTTCAATGTGTCGAAAGCCACCTCCAGGGTCTCTTTGTCAAGAGTACCAAAGCCTTCATCCATGAAAAAGAAATTCTCGGAGGATCCTGCCAGTTTGTGAATGCTGTCGGCAAGGGAAAGCGCCAAGGAAAGTGAGGCTTGAAAGGTTTGTCCGCCGGAAAGGGTTTTGACACTTCGCAGGTGACCTTCATTCATATAGTCGCGTACCTCAAAGCTGTTGTCCTCAGCAAGTTCGAGCCCAAGCTTTTGCCTGGTAAGCTTATAAAACCGTTCATTGGCAGCTTTACACAGGTTTTGCAAGTACACCGTGGAGACATAATTTACAAAACCACTGCCACGGAAAAGGATCTTTAATTCGGAAATATCCTGCTTCCTCAGTTCAACTTTTTTCAATTCAGTTTTTTGTAAGGCATAGTCCTGGACCTTGCTCTTCAAGGTAATAATCTCAGTTTCATGCCTGCCAATGTCCTGGTTCATGGTTTCAATGGTGTGCTTATGCTTCTTTATTTCCTCCTTCAGCAATTGATGTGAATCTTTCTCATAAATCCGGCCTGCAAGTTCCTTCTCCAGTTCATTAAGATATTTTTTAAGTGCCTCCAATGACCGGTAAAATTCTTCTAACCCGGATTTCTCCTTATCAACATCAATTTCTTTTTTCAGAACTGAAAGAACATATGAAAGTTCCAGATCTCCATTAAGTTTAAGCTTTTTTTTCGTTTGCTGATTGAGTTTTTGCAGTTGCTCGTGGAGGTATTTATGATTTCTCTCCATTTCACTGATTTTTCCTGAGAGTGCATTTACAGAAGCTTTGATGGAATTTACCTTTTTCTCCGTATCAGTAAATTTTTGTGAAAGATCATTATGCTGTCTGATTAGTTCATTTGACTTATTGTTAAGTTGTTCTGCTGACAAGTTTTGATAAAATTGCAAGTCAATTAGTTTAATCTGTGCCAGCAAAATATCCTTTCTTGTTTGAGCGCCGGTAATTTGCTGCTCGGTCCGGACTAATTCTGTTTTATTGTTCTCAAGTGATTTCTCGTTTCTATCAATTTCTACACCTGTTTTATTCAGGTCGTTAACTCCATCTTCAATTGATTTTTTGACTTTCTCATAACGTGTTTCTTCCTCTATTACCTTATCTTCATTGTCATTTTCAAAATCCTCCCAGATGAATTTTTTATTATGTACTTGTTCCGTCGATTGTAAAGCGATGAGTTCTGTCATTAGCTCCTTGTTCTGCTGCAAGATGGAATCCTGCCTGATATGATTAGCTGTTAGTGTTTTTTCAAGTTCAATGCATTTTTTAAATTGATCTTCAATAATCTTTTTGTCGGCTCTGACTTTCTCCAGGTCACTTGCAACTTCAGTAGGGTTGAGGATATTCGGATGCGTTTCTGAACCACACAGCGGACAAGGTTTACCTTCATGCAATTCCACGGCATATTGTTCCAGCTTATGCTGAATTTCAAGGTCTGATATCTGAACAGCAATTGTTCTTAGCTTTTTTTCGCAGGTAGATCCCAGAAGACTGATCTTTGCAAGAAAATAGTTTATGTCGATGTGTTCTGGAAGGGTTTCAATAAGACCAGAACTGGTCAATTCAACTTTTGCTTGAATATTAAGTTTTGCTAGCAAATTATCATGCTCATCGATTTTTTTCTGAAGATCTACAATGGATTTCCGTATCCTCGTTTTTTCCGTAAACCATGCTTTTACTCCTGACAAAACTTTGATGTCCGGAAGGCTCTTGCGTAAATTTTCAAGTTCAGTCGTTTGATCTTTCTGCTTCTTTTTCCCCGAAATTACCAAATCAGCTATTTCTCCCAGTTCTTTTTTATTGTTTTTCGCATTCTTAGAAAGAAGGTTCAATTCCTCTCCGGTTTTTTTTACCTCTGTATATTTTAACAGCTCTTCCGACTCCCTGATCAAATGGTCTTTTTTTTCGTACTCTTTCTTTAGGTTGTCGTAGACAATCTGTATTGTTTCAGATTCCTGTTGTAGCTTTCCCAGCGATTTTTTATGTGAGGTTAGTTCGTCGTCGCTACTCTTGTAACTTTTTCCCAGCTCTTCAAGCTGTGATATATCTGCCTTAAAGATCCTTGAAAGCAACTCATATTCTTTGACTTTCTTTTCAAGATTTTTCGTTGCAGCTTCTGATTGCTGCAGTTCTGCCTGCTGACGTTTCTGTTCGGTTATAACTCCCACAAGTTTTTTCAGGTTTTCTGCTTGCTGGTCCTTTTTCTCTTTATTGACTAGTTCTTTTTTAAATTTGCCGATATCTTTCTGTAATTGAGCTTTTTGTTTTTCGAGTAAATCAATCTTTTCCGGGTCAACCTCTCCGATTTCCTGAAGTCGGCCAGATATATGCTGGATTGTTGACTCATTCTTAGAATCAAGCCGGGAAATTTTATCGGAAAGCTCATACTTAGAAAGGTTGAACAACTCTTTCAACATGGTGGTCCTGTCCGAAGAATTCAACTGAAGGAATTCCTGAAATTTCCCTTGAGGGATTATAATGGTCCGGCGAAAATTCCGGTAGTTCAAACCGGTTATTGTTTCGACTTGGTCAACAGAGATTGGGTCCCATTTGTTATTTTTAAAACGATAAGCAGTTCTTTCAAATGCTTTTACATCTTCAAAATTCTTCTTGTTTCTTTTTCCCTGAACAACAAAACGATAAATAACATCATCATGGGTTTTAAACTCAAAATCAATTAACAGCTCATTTGATTTCAGGTTCATCATGTTATAATTTCTTCCATCCCGTGCGTTTAACCTTTCAATTTCTCCGTATAAGGCAAAAGAAATGGCTTCGAGAATTGACGATTTACCACTCCCAACACCACCGAAAATCCCAAATAGTCCGGACTTCGTGAGATTGGTAAAATCGATGGGCTGTCTGGTGCGGTAAGAATATAGACCCTGAATCGTTAGTTTCACCGGTATCATGATGCCTCCTCCTCTGATATTATTTCCTTAAAAAGATTTATAATACGTTCACCGGGTTCCTGGCCTTTCCGGTGTTTAAAGTAGTCAAGAAATAGCTCTTCCATCCCTTTCGTTAGATCAATAACAGTCGCTTCTGATGGCCCTCCTATGCCCTGCCCCCTGGATTCGGGTACAATAGTAACAATACCGGCATGTGCATCCAGTAATCTTTTTCGGTCAACAGCAGCAAGGTATTGGTCCGAAATGATGGTCAGCTCCACAAAAACATCCGGATTTTTAATTAACCATTCCACGGCTTCATCGATGTCCTCAAACCGGTTCCTCAAAAGTTTTTTTCCCGATTTAAGAAGTACATTTTGAGAAGTAACCTTTTTTCCGGGCTTGACATCCACGATCACGACATACTTTTTCTGGTTTACTTCGCTGAAGCTATAAGCAATAGGGCTACCGGAATATACAATCGGACAGGGACTCGAATCAACCATTTGTTTCCTGTGCAAATGGCCCAAAGCAACATATTGGATTAAATCCGGAATATTTTTTGTAAACATGGCCGGTGCTCCACCGATGTAATTGATACGTCGCTCTTCTTCAGGTTCTTCCGGGATAGATTCAGCATTGCTTGCGAAAAGCAAATGAGCCGCGAGCACATTGACCCCTTGCTTGTCACAATGTGCCGCAACCATGTCGGCCCATCGTTGTTCCAATAATTTCCTCAGTTCATCATCGGTTTCTTCTGCTCCCAGATATGTTTTAAGCCGAAATTCATTGGCGTATGGGGTCATGAGTATCCTTAAGACATGAGCTACTCCGGGCAGCCGGAGCTCGATAAAACCAGGATCACTTTTTGTCACCTCCAATCCCGATTCCAGTTTGAATGGTGTTATTGTTGCATTAGGATTCCCGGCAAAGATAATCCCGCACTCCCTGGCTAAGGGATCGGGAGCTTCTATCCGCTCGGGAGAATCGTGGTTTCCGGCGATGGCGATAACTGCACGGTTACCGTTGTTGGCCATTTTTTTCAGGTATCGGTAAAAAAGTTCGACGGCTTCGGTGGGTGGATTATAGGTGTCGAACAAATCACCCGCAACCATGATGGCATTGACCTTCTCTTTTTCTGCGATCTCACAAATTTCATTAAGGACTGCTTCCTGTTCTTCCAAGCGGGAAAAACCTTCGAGTCGTTTGCCCAGGTGCCAGTCGGAGGTGTGGAGTATCTTCATATATCAATGGAATTAGTTTTATTGGTCGAATATGCATGTTTCATTATTTTATTATTGAGAAATCCAGAGTGTAAATCCTTTATCAAGGTTAGATTTTATGTGTTTGCCTTTCAACTTTTGCATAAT
This sequence comes from Bacteroidota bacterium, assembly GCA_037134895.1. Lineage (GTDB taxonomy): Bacteria > Bacteroidota > Bacteroidia > Bacteroidales > FEN-979 > CAIRDP01. The sequence continues at coordinate 4,757 of JBAXLI010000011.1, read as the reverse complement.
CCGGATATTTTGTTCCAATACTCTTGCAAGGTCCCTGGCAACGGCCGATCCTCCAATATTATTTGCAACAACCCCATTCTTAAACTCCAGGTTGAATGAAAATGATTTACGGCCGCTCACATGTTTAAAATCGTCCTCGTCCAGTTGGACGCTTTGCTTTTCTTTTGCAGATTCATCAATAGCTTTTCCGATTTGTGTAAGAGCATTTTTAAAGATGTCCTCGTACTTGTGAATATTTTGACTTGAGCTCATAGGTTTTGCATTTAAGGTTATTATTTGGTTATTATTTGGTATGTAAAAAGTATCCTTTGTTTCCATTGCTTGATTAGCCACGTTTGCACAAGCCTTGCGGGCCGCTCTTATTAACTGAGCATAAGGATTGTCCGGGTTTTTGGAATCAATATTCAACAATGGCTTCACTTCTGCAATTAATTCGGTTTCCAGAACATCTATTTCTGATGGAGGTTGATCATACTCATAAAATGAAAGACCCAAGTTGTCTTTCATCCATGTTGTGAGTTTCTCTTCTGATGGCTCATCAAACTTGAAAAACGATTTTCTTCCGGCATCAAAGTCTTTGCCATTCCTGGGAATCGGGTTAAGCGACAATTCATTTTTCAATAATGCCCCCAAAGACCTTCGGATGGTTGAACTGCCGGTTTTACCCGACGCAAAATGAGTCTTTTCATCACGGCTTGCGTGGCTGCTTTCTGTTTTACCAATGTAGATGATCTCATCTTTTTGAGGATTATAATAAGATAACGGAAAATCATTCCCGGTAAAAAAGAAAGCATAGATTCCAGGCTCATCGGAAAATTTCCGGATTTGTTTGTAAGGACAGGAATCATTTTTAAGCTTTGTTATGATCGGATTCATGTTTTATATTTTAACAGGCAAAATAACAAGTTGACTACGTAATCAATTTGAGGTTTAGTCATATAATTTTATCATTTGACCTAAAAGTTCTTTCATTCCTTGTCTTACCCAGGCCGGTGACAGGACTTTCACTTTTTCTCTCAGTCCAAGCAATACCGAGACAAATTCATAAGTCGGATGCACTTCAAAGGTGAAAACCACCTTGTCCTTTGTCTCCTGCAGAACAGTTTGGCTGGAATGAATTGGCTGTGTGAGAAGGTACTGAGCCTGTTGTTTGGTGCATTCTATTTTTATCTTTGGTGGTTTCGACTGGGGAGCAATGATCCCTATGGTGTTTTTGAAATATTCTTTCGCCTTAAAATCAGATTTGCGATAGGGGATATTCAATGGATCGATCGATTTAATCCGATCGAGACCAAAAGTGCGGATGTCATTTTCGTTTTCATCCCATCCGATCACGTACCACCTGTTATTATATTCTTTCAAGAGGTAAGGGTGAAGAATACGAGATGTGGATTTGGAAGTCGACTCCTTTATAATACTGTTTACAGAGGTGGATTGAGGTTTAAATGTTCTAAAGGACAAGTGTTCAATGCGGATGGCCTTCTTTTCCTTAATGGCCCGGATGATTGGTTCGATGTAACAGCTTCCCTCGAGATAAGGAGGATTTTCGAATTGTACGAATTCCTCAAATTCCTCAGTACTAAGGATTCGCCTTACATCTACCACGTCAAGAATGCGGTCAATGGCCTCAGCATAGCGTTTGACCATATGAAAGCCCCGATATTGCCTTAGAATCCTGGCAGCAAATTCAATGGCATCAATATCCTCTTCCTTCACCTGGATATTGGCGATAGAATAAGCAGGATCCTCATAATAATATCCACGTTTTTGCCGGTCATACCGGATAGGGGCATAATATCCAGGCTCGGATTCATCTTTCATGGCCTTCAGATCTTTCTCAATGGTTGATCTGGAAATTCTCTGGTCAAGCCGTTCGCTGCATCTCTCCTTTAAAAACACAATATCAGGATAAGACCGCTGCCTGTTGCGGATGCAAGCATCGATGACCTGGTAGCGGGCGAATGAATGTTTATTAATAGGCATATAAAAGGTATAAAAAAGGCTGAATCTTATCTCTTTTACATTGATGTACCTATCAAATGTATAACTTTTTGTGAACGTAATAACATTACGGAGTGATTATTTTATTTTGTTGGCAGATTCACATCATAAATAGGTAAGGCTCTGAAATAGTTACTCTGGCAAAACATTCAAAATCAGTATGAAATCTACAAAACCCATAAGAAAGAAAAGGCCTTCGGCATCTGTAAATATTCATGCAGTTGCCAATAACGAAGGATTCAGGATGACGTATGACTCGGGTTTTGGCAACCTTGATCCTGCCACCTTTTTCATATTTCAGAACAATCAGATACCTTCTTACCGTGTTTTTTACGATATATTCCCTGGTAATGAAACTGTTGACGAGATCATGCGAATTTTTAAGATTTCAGATACGAACGCAATTATTCAGTGTGACTATGATCAAAGAGCTGCTAAATATGTTAAAAACCAAGGGATAATCATGATACGCAAAAACCTCTTGGTTTTTTTTGACAGCTTGCAGACTGAGTCGACCGTTTCATTGCTGTATTCAGGGAGTACCAATAAACCTTTGCTGGAAGAAGTAAGCAGATATCTCCAATCAAGGGTTGCCAGAACAATGTCTAAGTGTATAGGAGTATTAGTGGCTGATCCCATGACAGGCTTATACATTAAGGAATTTGCAGTGATTTCACCCAATATCGATATCTCACTCGCGTATAATGATGATTTTCGCCCTATTCATGAAACCATAGTGCAAAAACTTAACCAAACCAGCGGTAAAGGAATCGTTCTACTTCATGGTCGTCCGGGGACCGGAAAGACCACCTATATACGCCATCTTGCTTCAGTTATCCGGAAAAAGATGATTTTTATTCCGCCGGAAATGGCGTGTCATATTTCTTCGCCCGATTTCCTGGCCTTGATGGTGGATCATCCCAACGCGATCCTAATTATTGAAGATGCTGAAAATGTGGTCGCCGACAGGATGACCGAGGAAAACATAAGTGTTTCTAATCTGCTTAATATATCGGACGGACTGCTGAGTGACTGCCTTAATCTGCAGTTGATATGCACCTTCAATACCGATATTTCACGTATCGATAAAGCCTTACTGCGCAAGGGTCGCGTCATCGCCAAATATGAATTCAAGCCACTGTCGATCAACAAAGCAGAATATATTGCCAAGACCCTTGGACGTCCGGTTACCTTTGAACATGCCATGACACTTGCCGATGTTTGCCACTATTCGGATGAAGATTTCTCGATTCCCATGCCAAAGAGTATAGGATTCAGGGTGGCCTGAGGAGTGACAGAAAACCATGAAACGTAAAGTGTGACGGAAATTTTGTTGTGGAATATAAATAGATTACGGAGTGGTATCGTTACTTTGGAGAAATAAAAAGAGGAGGAAATATGGTTGAACAGCACTATAAATTCGACAGGATGGATTTTAACGAAGTCGGTGCTCATTCTCAGGATGGTAAATTATTTATCACATTGGTGAGAGAATGGGAGGTTGATTTTAATGAACGATATTTTCCGCTCTTTTCAAATTACTTTTATGGCAATGCGTCCACGATGATATTACTGCAAAATTGTTTTGTTCTTGAACCGGATGAAGATTTTGGCATGGAGCTGATCGATGGCAAGATTGACCTTGATACCAACCTGGAGATTGAAAATTATAGTAAAAGACGGACAACTTATGCACTTGGATCGAAGAATGATGAAGATGAGCCCTTGTTTTTTATCAGAGATGAACGTATGGTTGATGGGATGGCCATTCTTAAATATATTCCGGAGCGTGATGATGATGATACTTTACCCACACCAGAACCTGAACATGAGAATAAGAAAGTTACAGTATAATTTTAACAAATAATCATAGCCCTAACCGGCAAAGGCAAATCGAGTATTAAATAATTTACTGTTCTTTGCAGGGCGTTTCATGCAAACAACCTGATGAGTAGATTCTGGTTCGTGCTTTCATTCTTTATACTTGGCTGCGGATTTTCTTTTGCCCAGACCGAAGCCACTACCGCAGACGGGAGGAAGGTTTTTCTTTATCCTGATGGAACCTGGAAACCTGCTGCCGTTGAAAATATCAGAATATCATCTGTTCCGATCCCGGGGCTGGAACTTCCAAAAAACAGATCTTCAGACGATGTCATCCGCCATACCGGCTACACCCTTTCATACAACCAAACCTATCACATTGCAAACTGGGTTGCTTATAAGCTCCTAGCCCAGGAAACCAATGGCATCTATGAGCGAACCAACAAGTTTGTTCCAGATCCCCTGCTGAAATCGGGTTCGGCATCGAATGAGGATTATAAAGGTTCCGGTTATGACCGCGGACATCTTGCACCGGCCGGTGATATTGGCTATTCTGCACAAACTATGATTGAATCATTTTACCTGAGCAATATGTCGCCTCAAAATCCAAGCTTCAACCGTGGCATCTGGAAGCGGCTGGAAGAGCAAGTAAGGCAATGGGCTGTTGAGGACAAGGCTGTTTATGTGGTCACTGGCACGGTGTTAAGTCCGGGACTATCAAACATAGGCTATCATCAGATAACGGTACCAAGGCTCTTTTACAAAGTTATCCTAGATTATGAAGAACCGGACGTAAAGGGAATCGGCTTTATCATGCCCAACGAGGGATCGAAGGAGCCATTACAACGTTATGCCGTTACGATTGACAGCGTGGAGAAGATAACGGGAAACGACTTCTTTTACCAGTTGCCGGATGAGCAGGAAAGAATTATTGA
>JBAXLI010000010.1:0-90954 GCA_037134895.1 Bacteroidota bacterium | reverse complement strand
ATTACGGCAGAAAACTGTTAATAACGTTATTTTTTACCCACTGATTAGTAACAAATAAAGTAACAAAGTAACAAAGTAACAAGGTAACAAGGTAACAAGGTGACAAGGTAACAAGGTGACAAGGTGACAAGGTAACAAAGTAACAAGGTGACAAGGTGACAAGGTGACAAGGTAACAAAGTAACAAAGTAACAAAGTAACAAGGTAACGAGGTGACAAGTACCCATGTTACCCTGTAACCATGTTACCCTGTTACTCTATCAGTCCATCTCAATATAATCCACCTTTCCTACCCCGCATATTGGGCAAACCCAGTTGTCGGGTATATTTTCAAACAAGGTGCCGGGGGCAATACCTGAATCAGGATCCCCTTCGGCCGGGTCATACACATGGCCGCAAACAGTGCATTTGTACTTTTTCATTGTTTATTTTCTATCCAGTTAATGATTTTTTCTGTTGTCGGGAGATCACCCGGAGGTACCATTCCGACCAGCTTCCCGTTCTCATCGATCATGAACTTCTGAAAGTTCCATTTCACCGGAGCATCCATGACTCCATTTTCCTCTTTACTGGTAAGCCAGCTGTAAAGAGGATCTATGTCTTTTCCTTTCACCGAGATCTTGGCCATCATCGGAAAAGTTACACCATACTTAGTCGTGCAGAATTCCCTGATCTCCGGATTTGTTCCCGGTTCCTGGGAAAGAAAATTGTTGGCAGGGAAACCTATAATTACAAAATTCCTGTCGGCGTACTTTTTATAAAGTTCTTCCAGCTGAGCATACTGCGGAGTATGTCCGCATTTTGAAGCGGTGTTTACCACTAACACCTTTTTTCCCTTCAATGTCGAAAGATCAAAAGGCTGTCCTTCAAGAGTGGTGACTTTAAAATCATAAAATGATTTAGGGTTCTGGGCATTGGCTATATTTGTCATAACTAAGATTGCTAATATCAAATGTACTGATTTCATAACTTTAAATTTAGACTATTTGTGCAGCAAAGGTAGGGAAAATATTTTTATTTATATTAATTCTAAATTAATGTTTACTTTTGCTGCATGAAAATCTTACACAGTATACGTAAGCACTACGTCATCACGATAGTCAGCGTCGTCGCTCTGATCGCGATTTTACTTTTTTCAAATATAATCCACATGGAAAAACAAAGTATTAAAGAAGGTGCCAAAGCCCCTGATTTCACCCTCCCTTCCCAGGACGGCTCAATGATAAGCCTTTCACAGTTTATCGGTAAAAAGAAGATCGTTCTTTTCTTTTACCCCAAAGATGAATCTTACGGCTGTACCAAGGAGGCCTGCAGTTTCAGGGATAATTATGAAGTGTTCAGGGATGCCGGGGCGGAAGTCATCGGTATCAGTGCCGATGATGTGGCTTCTCACCAATCCTTCGCTTCAAATCATAAACTCCCCTTTATTCTGCTTTCAGATAAGGACCGGAAAGTGGCGAACCTCTATAATGTTGGAAAAACTCTTGGGGTTATTCCGGGAAGAGCCACTTTCGTTATCGATACCGACGGCACCATCCGCAAAATATTCTCATCGCAGTTCAGTTTTGAAAAGCATATTTCCGAAGCACTGGAGATTCTGAAAAAATAGAGGACATTACCGGGCGCCCGGTGGACGTCTTACCGATAATGTCCTTCTGTCAGCAACCATTAAAAACTCCTATAAAAACTATAGGAAAATTTGTATAATGCAGTTCCTGGATTTTAATTTGGATCCTGGATTTTCATTACAGGATACAAAAATGCAGTCTGCAAGCCCGAAATTGATGAGGTTTTCTTTCACCGGTCGGAATTGTCGCCGAAGTTCAAAGGGAAGTTTCAGAAATGCTCAAAGACACCCAGCCCGAAGAGGGCAAAATCGTATTTCACAGGATCAGCCGGGTCAAATTTTCTGAGTGACGCAGTGAGCTCTTCTGCTGCAGCCCTGTCATTTGTTTTCCGGCTCACCAGGCCAAGTTTCCTGGCTACGTTACCCGTATGAACATCGAGGGGGCATATCAGTTCTGAAGGAGAAAAGGTGTTCCATATTCCAAAGTCAACGCCCTGTTGGTCATCTCTTACCATCCACCTGAGGAACATATGAATTCTTTTACACGATGCTCCTTTTAAAGGATTAGCTACATGCTTTTCATGTCTCTGCGGATGAGGGAGTTCCAGGAATATCCGGCGGAAGGCGCTGATGCGCGACCAGACGCAGCTTTCCTCGCCTGATACAAAGCAACCCTCCAATCCGCCGTAATTCAAATAGATATTCTGAAGTGAACGGAGGAAAAAGACACAGTCTTCCCCGTTAAATGTTCGATGGATGAATTTTCTGAATGGCTTCAGATCGGAGTTCTCGAAGTTTCTGATAAACGAGGCAGGAGCCATATCCATCATCTCGACCAGCTGCCTGGCATTGCTGAGTATGGTTTTACGGAAACCCCAGGAAATCGTGGCCGTCAGAAAACCTGAAATTTCCTTATCTTCTTTAAAGGAAAACAAATGGGGAATCGAGATGGGATCAGATTCAATGAAACTTATGGTGTTGTACTGAAGATACTTGGCATCGAGGAAGCTTTTGAGCTCTTTTTTCGGGATAGGAACCAAGGCTAAGGGAGTGACGAATGACGAATGACGAGTGACGAATGACGAATGACGAGCGATGAGTGACGAGTGACGAATGCTGATGAAGTTTATTAATTCGTAATTCGTAAATCGTAACTCGTAATTAGCTGAGCACCTGAACTGCCTGAAGTAGTCCTTTCCCTATTTCGATCGCTTTTTCGTTTTCGGGGATCAGCTTATGGTGGCGCGCCGGGAGTGATTTTTCGAGCCCTTTATGAATATATTCGGCCTGAACCAGGGGTTTCAGTTTGAGGAATCCTCCAAGGACAACCATGTTGAATATCTTGGAAAGGCCCTGTTTACTGGCTTCGTCGGCAGCTGCTATCGAATAAATGTTGATATCCTTTCGCATGGGAAGCCTGGTGAGTCCATTTGGATCATAGATCAGTAAACCGCCTGGCTTTACAGTTTTCTCGAACTTATCGAGGGACTGCTGGTTGAGGATGATCGCAGTATCAAAAGAGTTGAGGATAGGGGAACTGATGCGTTCATCACTGATAATGACCGTGACATTGGCAGTTCCGCCTCGCATTTCAGGGCCATAAGAAGGCATCCAGCTGACTTCTTTGTTTTGCATCACCCCCGAATACGCGAGGATCTTACCCATGGAGAGGACTCCCTGTCCGCCAAAACCGGCTATAATAATTTCTTCTGTCATAGTAGTTTGAATAATCGAATAATCGAATAATCGAATTTTGAATTTTGAATTTCGCTTTTCGCTATTTCGCTATTTCGCTTTTTTGAATAAGTTTGCCATCGATCTTGATATCTCCAAGCGGATAGAACGGGAACATGTTTTCTTCCATCCACTTATTTGACTGAACCGGGGTCATTTTCCAGCCTGAATTGCAGTTTGAAACCACTTCGACGAAAGCGATGCCTTTGTTTTCTTTCTGTTGTTCAAGTGCTTTGCGGATGGCTTTTTTCGTCCTGCGAACATGGTTGGGAGTATGCACTGCCTGCCTGGTTACATAATACACTCCGGGAAGGTTCGCGATCAGCTCGGTGATTTTCAGGGGGTATCCCATGGTTGCAACATCGCGCCCGTATGGAGAGGTCGACGACCTCATACCTGGAAGTGTAGTAGGCGCCATCTGTCCGCCGGTCATCCCGTAAATACCATTATTGATGAAGATGATGAGGAAATTTTCACCGCGGTTGCAGGCGTGGATGGTTTCAGCAGTGCCGATAGCTGCAAGGTCGCCATCACCCTGGTATGTGAAAACGAATTTTTCGGGCCAGAGGCGTTTGATAGCTGTTGCAAGCGCCGGGGCTCGGCCGTGAGCTGCACCAAGCATGTCGATATTCATGAAATCATATGCAAGCACTGAACAACCTACAGGGGAAACACCAATGGTCTTTTCCTGGATGTCCATTTCTTCAAGGGTTTCCATCAGCATGCGGTGGACAACACCATGTCCGCAGCCCGGGCAATAGCTTAAGGGCCTGTCGACAAGGAAATCGGTACGTTTGTATACTACGTTTTCATCCTTGCGGATCTCAGTTTTTACAAAGGGTTCCTGCATATCAGCCTCCGATAATTTGGGTTTCAAGGGCTTTCACGACTTCATCCGGTGTAGGGATAATGCCGCCAAAGCGTCCGTAATGTTCAATTTTAATGCTGCAACCTACGCTGAGCTTCACATCTTCGATCATCTGCCCTGCATTCATCTCAACAACCAGCATTCCTTTAACTTTTTTGCCAAGGTCGTAGATTGGTTTTATTGGGAAGGGGAAAAGGGTAATGGGCCTGAAAAGTCCCACTTTGATGCCTTTGGCTCGTGCCAGGTCCATCGACTTCTGGCAAATCCTCGCTGAGAGTCCGAAGGCAACAAAAACATATTCAGCATCCTCGCACCCCAGGGTTTCGTAGAGCACTTCGTTCTTTTCGATCTCTTTATATTTCGCCTGGAGTTTCAGGTTTACACGTTCCTGACCGGCCGGGTCGAGGTCAAGTGAAGTGATGATGATATGATTGCGGTCTTTGGGTTTGCCTGTGGCAGCCCAGGGGTTCTGTCTGATAAGCTCCTGTTCGGTCCGCCTTGGGATGGGGTCGAATAGAACGACCTTTTCCATCATCTGCCCGATAGCTCCGTCGGAAAGGATCATAACAGGGTTGCGGTATTTGAAGGCAAGCTCGAATCCAAGTTTTGTATGGTCGCACATTTCCTGAACCGATGCAGGGGCCAGAACGATCAGTTTATAATCGCCATGTCCACCCCCTTTGACAGCCTGGAAATAATCGGCCTGTGAGGGCTGGATGGTGCCAAGTCCCGGACCTCCGCGTACAATATTAACGATGACAGCCGGAAGTTCGGCTCCCGCCATGTATGACAGGCCTTCCTGCATGAGGCTGATACCTGGACTGGAGGAGGAGGTCATGACCATTTTTCCTGTTCCTGCACCTCCATAAAGCATGTTTATAGAAGCTGTTTCACTTTCGGCCTGAAGGACCACCATTCCGGTGCGCTCAAAAGGCTTTTCGGCCATGAGGTACTCCATCACTTCAGACTGAGGAGTTATGGGGTATCCGAAATAACCATCGCAGCCTGCCCTGATGGCAGCTTCCGCAACAGCTTCGTTACCCTTCATCAATCGTAATTCACCCATGAGATATGTCGTTTGAAATTGTTATTCTGAAACTTTGCCGCGGTAAACGGTGATCACGCCGTCGGGACAAACTACTGCGCAGTTCATGCAGCCGGTGCATTCATTGTTGATCTTCATTGCAAAATGGTAGCCTTTGCCGTTAACCTCTTTCGACATGCCAATAGTTACTGAAGGACACGCGGCAATACATACTTCGCATCCCTTGCACCGTTCGATGTTTACCAGGATATCACCTTTGATCTTAGCCATACTGAGAAAAATTAATGGTCGGTATTCTGTCTTTCCAGGTATTAGCCACTTTTAAGAAGCCTTACCTGCTCCCCGACATGGCCGGGGTCTGATACCAATTTATTACCATGGCGAAATTATAGAAATTTATCTGAATAACTAGGGAGTATTGTTAAATTTAGAACAAGTATAATTAGGGGTTGGGGGCTAGGGGTTAGGGGTTAGTTAAAATCCCCCCAATCCCTAACCCCCAATCCCTAATCCCTAATCCCTACCGCTGCGCCGTACTATTATAGTAAAGGCTTCTGAAATATGCTTCGGTGAACATGGGATCGATACTGTGGTAGAATTTTATCATGATCCTGGTTTTTTCGCGGATTGTGTCGTTGAGCTCCACAAGCCGCCAGAATTCACGTCCCCCGGTGAAAATATTCTGGGCGAATACATTGATGTCTTCTTCAAGTGAAGCTGTAGAATACTGGGATAAGAAGCCTTTCTCGATAAGATCCGGGTCGAGCGACATGCTTGAAACCCCGTTCTGAATGGCTTCAGCTCCTCCCTTGCCGTATCTGAATGAAGGAGGGTTCAGCGCGAGCCATCGTGTTTTGTCAAAATACAGGGAGAAATTCCTAATCAATATACTTGAAAATTCATGGTGAAAAACCTGTTCAATATAATCGTCGGTAAACCACTGGTTATCAGTATCATCACTCAGAAAGATCGAATGCTGATAATTTGTGCCACCATATGGGAGACCGTAAAATCTCATTGATTTAACCACGAACACCTTGTCGAGGTAATTGTTGAGGAGTTCAACCGGGTATTTAGAAAGGGCATGAGTGATAAGGTCTTCCAGCCTTCCGAATTCTTCAGGAGATACCGGGCGTACGTCCGGATTAACTTTTTTTCCTGACCATTGTTGAGGGAAAATCCGGGTATCGGTGGGAAAAAGCAATTCCACCCCGCTGCGCTGGTCAATATAATACTCCTGTGCTTCCAGCTCAGGAAACAGGCATAAAATAAGAGGCAGCCAAAGCCAAACCCTGCAAAAAGAGACCATTTGCGCAACTTTCGAGCACAAAGAAAGCTATGGACAAGCCTGAAAAAGAGGGTGAAGCCGGGAAAATACTAACGTGGCATTGTTAATAACTCATTGGAAATTGTTGAAAAGTTGACTGCGGGCTCAGTTGGATTGGCATGAGGCAAGCCAGATAGTTGGGTAACAGGGTAACAAGGTAACAAGGTAACAAGGTAATAAGGTAACTGGGTTACGGGATATCCTGCATCCTGCATCCTGCATCCCGCATCCCGTATCCCGCATCCTGCATCAGGCCCCTAACCCCCAGCCGGATGATTTTCGTGAAACGCTTTGAGTCGTGCTTCCAGGGCTGGGAACTGCGAACGCTGGACCAGTGAGACACAGGCGCGGAGGCCTTCGTGGCGCTCACTTCCGCAAATACTTAAAGAAATAGCGCTGATGCCGTAATAAAGGAGTTCTTCAAGCAACTGCTCGCTGCTGAAGCCAGGGTATGAAATGGTAAAATAAAATCCATCGGCAATGAGATCATCTTCATCTTTATCATAAACGATCTTAAACCCGTTATCGATGAACAGTTTCTTCATGATCTTTGCCTTTTCACCATACTCCATGACGACTTCCCTGAAATTATAGGTGCCGTCATTTGCGGCTTTCAGCAGGGCGGCCATGGCATACTGGGTTGAATGGGCGGTACCTGCACTGAGTGCATACAGGGTTCCATAGATCAGGGCCCTGCCAAAGATGTTCGAAGTATAAGACCAGAGGAGGTTGTCGGAAACCTGGTTGAAAAGATGGTTCGATACAAGCATCAATCCAATCCTTTGCCCGGCATAACTGAAGGCTTTGGAACTGGAAATAAGCAGGATGTAATTCTCGGTATATTTGGCAACAGTGGGCTGGTAAGGCGGCTGACCCGGGTGGCCGTAATCCTTCCTGAAATCCATGCCAAAGTAGGCAAGGTCCTCGATGATAACGACATTATACTTCGTTGCAAGTTCCCCTATTATCCGCAGTTCCTTATCAGTAAAACAGATCCATGAAGGATTGTTCGGGTTTGAATAAAGGACAGAATGAATGTTTCCCACCGAAAAATAGGATTCGAGCTTTTCTCTCAGTTTTTCACCACGGTACTCATACACGTCGAAACTCTGGTATTTCAGTCCGAGAACAATCTGCTGCTGACGGTGCACAGGGAATCCCGGGTCGATAAAGAGTGTGGTGTCACGTTCTTTTGAAAGTTTGGAAAGAGTGAGAAAGGCAGCAAAACCACCCTGCATTGAACCAACGGTGGGAACGCAGTTAGCCGCATCCACGTCAATGTCGAGAAAAAGCTTTGCAAAACGGCTGGCTTCGGTTTTCAGAATAGGTGTACCTTCAATATCCGGATAAATCGCTGCAACCCCTCTTTTCAGGGCTTCTATCTCAGCCTGGACGCCTATCTCGGCGGGAGGAAGCCCGGGAACTCCCATTTCCATGCGCACAAATTTCTCACCGGTTTCTTTTTCAATTCCGTTTATCAGCCTTTTTATCTCGCGGATCGAGGCGGTGCCAACATTACGGATTTTGCTTTCAATTATGTGCCGGCTAACAACTTCAGAGTTTATCGGAGTTTGTTTCATCTTCTTCCCAGTATATAGTATTCAGGTGTTAATCATTGAACCGCAGCAAAAATCCTAAATTATTTTCACACTGCCAATGATATTAATCAGTGAACCTCAACAATTTTAACAACTTATCAACATGAATTAAAACGGGGTTTCGCTTCCAAGATAACACTGTATCCCTTGCTGGGTAAAGCGTTTCTGAACATCAAGCAGTTTTTCCCTGCCAGCCATGTCAAGGTTTGGCATCCGGTAGGGTACGCCCGAAACGAGATATTTCTCCCTCCCGAGATGATGAACAGGGAGAATATTCAGTTCTTTCAACCCGAGACCCAGAATGAATTCTGAGGTGGCTTTGATGTTTTCGTCAGAATCGTTCATTCCCGGGATCAACGGCATCCTGAATACAAGCCTTCCCATGAACCTTCCGGCAAGGCGCTTCGCATTTTCAAGTATAAGTTTGTTTGAAACGGAAGTCAGCCTGGTATGTGAATCATCATCGAGATGCTTGAGGTCAAAAAAGATCCATTCGAGCCACGGAAGCGAAGGTTCAATATCTTTCCAGGGAATGTTTCCGCAGGTTTCAACAGCAGTGTGAATGAATGCCTCATAACATTTTTTCAGGATGGCGGATGTGAATTCGGGCTGGGCAAAAGGTTCTCCACCTGTAAGTGTGATCCCGCCTTTGTCGCCCCAGTATTGCCTGTCACGTTCCAGCCTGGAATACAGGTCGGTGAGGCTCATGTAATACCCGCCTTTAGCAATGGCGCCGGTCAGGCATGCACCAACACAGTCATAAGTGTCGCATTTGTTGCAGATATCACGGCTGAAATTGATTGCCTGATGATCTTTATCACCGGTAAGATGAATTCCTTTATGCGGACAAGCCTGCAGGCAGAACAGGTCGAAGATGCATTTTGATTCCTTGTAAAGCGGCTCGGGAAAGGGCCTTAAGCCTTCAGGGTTGGAGCACCAGAGGCAGCGGAGCGGACAACCTTTAAGAAATATCAGGGTTCGGCAGCCCGGACCATCATGGACCGAGAAACCCTGGATGTCGAAGATATATCCTCCGTTTAATTCTGACTGATCCATTCGAAGTCAGCACATTTTGCAGCGATCATATCGGGATAAGCCAGGGCGACATTCATGCATTTTCCCAGGTACTCCTTATCAGCTGAATATTTACTGCAAAATTTGCATTTGGCGATACGTTCTGCTTTGGCACAGAAATCATCGTCAGGAAGAATGTCTTTTTTCGAGAGTTTACAAATACCCTTGAAAACGTCAACGGGGAGGTAGAATTTGCAGTCGGTGCAAGTCATTATATTTACGATTTACGATTTACGAATTACGATTTCATTTACGATTTACCATTTACGAATTACGATTTATAATTTACGGTTTTCAATATCTTTCGTTTTCTGCAATCGTAAATCGGGCCTCGTAAATCGTAAATTTCTTCTAGAGTTCTTCATATTCTGTTCGCGCAATGACCTCATCCTGTATCTGCTTGCCGAGTTCGACCCAGTACTGGGTAAAGCCGGCAACACGAACGAGGAGGCTGCGGAATTTATCGGGATCTGCCTGGGCCTGCTTCAGCATCCTTGAATCAACGATATTGAACTGCACATGGAATCCACCTTTCCTCATATACGCCCTGATCAGTTCAAGGAATTTCCTGGAACCTTCCCGTCCTTTAACAACCGAAGGATGGATCTTCATGTTAAGCTGGGAGTTTTGCGACTGTGAATGGTTCCAGCAGGTAGCTGAATTAAAAAGTGCATACGGACCATGTTTGTCGGTGCCGGGGTAGGCCGAAACCGAGCCATCTGAAAACGTAGTCCCAGAGAGGCGGCCGTCGGGGGAGGCAAGAGTTACCGCGCCCATCGGCGCGTGGGTGGAAACGCTGATCTGGCAGGCATACATTGGCTGGTCGTAAAGTGAAATATAATTATGGGCCATCTCACAGAACCAGTCTTCCCACTGCTTGAAGATGGCATCGACATACCGGTCGTCATTCCCGAACTTGGGTGCATCCATACTCATGCGGTGGATCTTCTGATAGATCGGGTAATTCTCGTTAGGTTTCTGGTCTATCAAGGAATACGAGCCTGTTTCCTGGGCTGTATGGTACCCGAAGTTATCGAGGAGGGCCTTGCGGTAAGCTTCAAGGCTGAAGTTTTTGTCGTCGTAAACATTCTTTTTCAGGGATGCCAGGGAATTCACCAGGGTGGTATTGCCGCAGGATTCGATGTTGAACGTGGTGTTAAACCTGGCACCCATCTGTCCGAGGTCCCGTCCTTTTTCAAGGCAGTCGGGTTTAAGCATGGAATTCACAAGGGAAGGGCTGATCTTCCGCCAGGCATCGTGCTGGATATTGTTGGTAAGAGCCAGAACATGCACAGCCCTGCTGAAGTAATCCTTAAATCCCTGCCAGAGTTCCTCGAAGGTTTCGAGCTTGTATCCATGGCTGGGAAAGATCCGTTCGCCTGAACGCATGTCCATGCCGTCGAAGATCACAGTCTCGAGCACTTTCGGAAGAGAGATGAAATGCACTCCCACACTGGTTGCAGGTGCTGAGCCCCCGGGGATCCAGTGGATCTCCCCGTCGAGGTTCAATGGCATCCAGCTGCCTGCACTCGATTCAAGGCAGCCGCCGATGGCCCAGGCCCTGGCTTCTTCGAGCTGCATGCCTTCGTGGGCATAATTGTTCAGGATAAATTCCATGGCCACCTGGTTATTCACCCATGCAGGATAACCTGCACCGGCTTTCGTGCATTCAATGCCTTTAAGCAGGAATTCCTCGGGGAGTTTTTCATCGTATAAAACCGAAAGCGTGGGTTGGGGTGTTTCGCAACTGATGCCTGTTTCGAGGATGAGCATCTCCAGTTCATTGGTTGCGGAAGTACCGTCTTTATTCAGGCCTCCGATGGCCAGGTTATTGAAAGTATTGCCCGAAAGAACCCCTCCAACTACGCCCATTGACGCAAAGCAGTCGATCTCGGTGAATTTGATCCGCATGCATTCGAGAAGTTCAATCGTCATTGCCCGGTCAATAAGTTTGCGGTCCACATCCCTTTTCCAGAAAGGATAAAGCACCTGTCCGATCCGGCCGGGCGACAATCCTGAAATAGCATCCTCGTTTAGCACGGCCACATGGAATATCCAGAGCATCTGCAGTGCATCATGGAAACTACGGGGGGGATTCGAGGAAATATGTTCAAGCCTTTCTGCCATATCGAGATACTCGGCTTTTTGTTTCGGGTCCTGTTCAATGGAAGCAAGAAAACTTGCTTCTTCGGCGTGATTCCTGATCCAGGATTTGATACCCTGAAGCATGATTATAACGGCTTTGTAAAAATACAATCGGTCCATTTCGGGATACCCGGCGACTTCACTGATGCCCTCTTCGCACATGCTGATGATGCCGTCAATGCCATATTGCAAAGGATAATAATAGTTCATCACCTCGCGGCCCTGGGGGAGAGTATAACCAGAGTCAAACATGCATATGACCGAGCGCATGATCGCTTCCTTTTCCTTGTATCCCGGGACCATCTGTTCGTATTTATGCCCCACGTCATCCACCGAACGGTCCTTCCATTTTTTCGCTACTTCAAGCAGAATAGGCATTTCCTCAACCCTCAGGCCGAATTTGCCGGCAATGGAGAGGACTTTCCCAACCGATTTCGTAACGTTTCCTCCGCCTTTTCCAACGGTGGTGAAGGTGTCGGCCGTAAGTTTTCCCGATTCCAGGGCTTCCTGGTACAGCTTGTCTTCGGATGCCATGAAAAAGGCCTCTGAAAGCCAGGGCATGGGATATGAACTGCGGAGGTATGCTGCCTTGCCCATCGCAAGAAGCTCACCAGGGTAGATCACGGGAGTCAGATGTTCGAAACCGGCCTTCAGGCTTTCGGCCCGGCGGATGATGGGGATATCCCCGTCAAGTTCATCCCAGCGGCGGGTGTACCAGTATGGGAATTCCATGGAGGTTGAAGACTTGGCCCCGAAATAAAGTTCCCGGGCATTGTTAGCCCTTTCGGTGGGTTTGAGCTTCTTCTCACGGTCTTCAACCTGCTCTGAAGGTTTGTTTCCATAGTAATTGATTGATTCTGCCGAACATTCCATGAAATCAGCCGGATTCTTGCCCGTGTTGCTCATATGCTTATTGTTAGATATGCAAATGTAAGAAAAATGGTGATTGGTAATTGGTTGTTGGTTTTTGGTTTTTGGTTTTAAGTTCTTTCACCTAATCCCTAACCCCCAGTCCCCAATCCCTAATTCAAGGTCGGATCAGCCGGGAAATTCGCCCAGATCGCATAATCCTGTCCCATGTGTTTGAGGTAATTGCTCCAAAGCGATTCGGGATGCCCGTTGATTACCTCTGGTGCCGTGGTATGCGACAACACCCATGAGTTTTCCCCGATCTCCCTCTCCAGCTGATCGGGGCTCCATCCTGAATAACCGACAAAAAAGCGTATATGATCCTCATTGGCAAGGCCTTTGCGGATATACGATTTTATGGTCTGTATATCGCCTCCCCAGTACAATCCGGGCATTATTTCCAGAGCTCCGTTTACGTTTTCAAGTGTATGGATGAAAAACACTGAATCAGTTTTCACCGGTCCCCCGAGATAGACCTGGAAATCATATTCCTGCAGATCCTCAAAGATCTCGGGCAGCCTCATCCCGGTAGGCTTGTTGATGATCACCCCAAAGGTTCCTTCCTTACTGTGCTCGGCAAGTAAAACCACCGACTGCCTGAAATAATAATCCTGCAGTGAGGGTTCTGAGATCAATATAATACCCTGGTTAGGTTTCAGACTTTCTTTGTCCATTTAATTCAGACATCAGTTTTCAAAACAAACGTACATGAAAATAATTAATTTTGCAAAGGATCAATATTTTCACCCGCTTTTCAGAGTTAACCTTCAGCATTCATTTCAGGTATAAAGATAATACCATTTAATGCCAAAATCCAGTAATCAGGGTAAACATAGTAAACTATCAGCTGAATTCCCCATTTTCATCTTTGAGGAATTTACCTTTTCAACTAATGAGAATGGTGTAGATGCCAGCTTTCATTTCACCCTTGGCGATCGCTATCATTTTTATCCGACCCTTTTCATTCCGCTGAAAAACAGGGTCTTGACTGATGAATCCCTGAATTGTATGCTTCCGGCTCTCATTTTCCATATCGGAATGATAGAACTGATCAGCTACTGGAAAGCGGCATGTTCACCCCTTGTGGTCATCAAGCCGGCTGGTTTGGACCAGGACCAGGTTCGCTGGTGGAAAAATCTGTATTTCAACGGCCTGGGCGAATTTTTCTACCTGAATTCGATAGATGCCGACGAAGAATCCTTTATGGAGATCAGGGCCGATGGACCAGCATTTCCTTTGTTTTCGAGGGCGGATGCAGGAGCAGGAGTTATCATACCTGTTGGAGGTGGCAAGGACTCTGCTGTAACACTTGGCCTGCTTGGTGAAAAGTTGGATGTGACTCCATTGGTCCTGAACCCGCGCGGCGCCACATCCGCAGTCATAGAAAAGTTTCGGTATGCAGGATGCGGGATGCAGGATGCGGGATACGGGATGCAGGATGCGGGATACAAGATGCAGGATGCGGGATACGGGATGCAGGATGCGGGATGCAGGATGCAGGATGCGGGATACGAGATGCAGGATGCGGGATGCGGGATGCAGGATGCAGGATGCGGGATGCAGGATGCAGGATGCGGGATGCGGGATGAAAAACGGGAACCTCTGGAAATTATTCGAACTATCGATCCATTGCTGCTTAAGCTGAATGCTGAAGGTTTCCTCAACGGGCACACGCCTTTCTCGGCCCTGCTTGCTTTCATCTGTCTTGCAGCTGCAGCAGTCACAGGAAAGAAATATATTGTGCTTTCGAATGAATCAAGCGCCAATGAAGCTACGATTCCCGGTACGAAAATCAACCACCAGTATTCAAAATCCCTTGAATTCGAGAATGATTTCAGGTGGTATGTGAGTAAATATATTACCCGGGATATAGAATATTTCAGTTTTCTGAGGCCGGTGAACGAACTCAGGATTGCCTGGCTTTTCTCGAGAATGCCATATTACCACGAGGTTTTCCGTTCGTGCAACCTGGGTAGTAAAACCGATTCCTGGTGCGGGAAGTGCGCAAAATGCCTGTTTACTTTTATTATCCTTTCGCCTTTTATGGGGATTCCTAGGCTGACTGAAATTTTCGGGAAAAACCTGCTCGGCGATACTGAACTTTCGGAGATCCTGAAACAGTTTACCGGCGCTGCCGGGGAAAAACCCTTTGATTGCATCGGCACGATTGACGAGGTTAATCTTGCACTCTGCGAAACCATACGGCAGTTGAACGGGAAAAGCCTTCCTGCACTCCTTCAGTTGTATAAGGACTCAGCTGAATACAACATTTATTATGACCAGGATTTCCTGAAACTCATGAGGGTTTACGAACCGAATAATCTTCCACCTGAGTTTGAACACATCTTAAAATATGCTCTGAATGCTTGAACTCCTGAAACGGAAACTGCATGAAAAAAGCACTGCCATACTGGGATTCGGGAGGGAAGGACAGTCTTCCTATTCACTCGTACGGCAGGTGTTCCCGTTTAAGCTTCTGCTGATCGCCGACAGGAACGGGGATGTTGTGAACAACCCGCTGCTGGCAGGCGATAGCAATCTGAAGTTCTTTACCGGTGAAACCTATCTTGATGTGCTTCAGCATTGCGACCTGGTGATGAAGAGCCCGGGTGTAAGGATCAATCACCTCGAACCTCCTTTTCCTGCCGGCCGGGTGATCTCCCAGACCTCGCTTTTTCTTGAGCGTTACAGGAGTCAGATTATCGGGGTAACAGGTACAAAAGGCAAAAGCACAACATCAAGCCTGATCCATCATATTCTTCAGCTTGGGCAGGTTGACACCTGCCTTGTGGGCAACATAGGGTCTCCGGCATTTCACTTTACCGGCAGGATCACCGACAAGACAATCATTGTTTTTGAGCTTTCGTCCCACCAGTTGGAATATGTTGACGCTTCGCCGCATATTGCAGTGCTTTTAAATCTTTTCCAGGAGCATCTCGATGCGTACCCTTCATATGAAGCTTACCAGCAGTCGAAACTGAACATAACGAAGTTTCAGAAGCGGGATGATTTCCTGGTCTTTAATTCTGCAGATGCGCTTTTACCGGATCGTATTCATGAGCTCGGGGGCATGGCCCGTGAAATACCTTTTTCACTTACGGGCCGCGACACTGCAGGTGTGTTCATCAGTGACAACAACATTTTCTTCAGCGATGGCAAAACAGAAACGGCCATCTGGAAAATAGAACAGAAAAGATACCTTAAAGGCGAACACAACCTGAAAAATATTATGGCTGCAGTGGCTGCCTGTTGCCTGTGCGGAGTCCCGGCTGAGGCCATACGTGAAGGCATTTTAACCTTCAAGGGACTCGAGCACCGCCTTGAATATGTAGGCGAATACAAACTGATACATTTTTATAACGACAGCATTGCCACCATCCCTGAGGCCACGATCGAAGCCGTGAGATCCCTGCCTAAGGTCGATACTCTTATCCTTGGAGGCTTTGACAGGGGAATAGAATACGAGGGACTCGCGGCATTTCTGGCAGGGTCGGAGGTGAGGACCCTGGTGCTGCTCGGCGATGCCGGCAGGCGTATCGGGGAATGTATGAAGAAGCTATCACCTCATCCGCAGACATTATTTTATATAAACCGCTTCGATGCCCTTAAAGAGGTCGTCTTTCGCGAAACCAGGCCGGGGTATTCCTGTTTGCTTTCCCCTGCCGCGGCGAGTTACGATGAATTTTCAAACTTCGAGGAAAGAGGCAAACGGTTCAGGGAGTTGGTCAGGTTATGAGGGATTCAGGATGCAAGATGCGGGATGCAGGATGCAGGATGCATGATACGTGCAAAGTGTCACATGTCACGTGTCTCATTCTTCTTTCATTCCTCTTCATTTCGTTCTCAGCACACTCCCAGAGCCCTACCTATGACGCCCAGGTCGCGAGGTATATCAAGACATACAGCTCAATTGCGGTAAAGGAAATGTCCGATTATCATATCCCTGCGAGCATCACCCTCGCCCAGGGGATCATTGAATCGGCGGCCGGACAAAGCACCCTTGCGAAGAATGCGAACAACCATTTCGGAATCAAATGCCATAAGGAGTGGACAGGAAAGACCTACTTTAAAACAGATGACAAGCAAAATGAATGTTTCAGGAAGTACGATTATGCAGAGGAATCGTTCAGGGACCATTCTTCTTTCCTCACTCAGAGAGAGAGGTACAAGTCGTTGTTCAGCCTCCCCCTGACCGACTACCATGGCTGGGCCGAAGGTCTTCAGGCTGCAGGCTATGCCACAAACCGGCAGTATGCGGGTATGCTTATCAAAACGATAGAAGACTACCACCTTGACCAGTATGATAATCCCGGAAGCATCAGCAGGGCGGTTGCCGATACTTCCGATGCTGATTTTAAGGTATACCCATGGATTGGCACTTTCAAGGTTGCGGGATATGCTGCAGACGGACGGAGGGTTTATGAGAACAACGGAATTAAATGCGTGGTCTCCGTAAAATCTGATAATATTTTCAGGCTCTCGTCAATGTTGAAAATCCCTGTGAAGAAGCTTATGACATATAATGATCTGAAAACGACCTCATCACTTGCAGCCGGGCAGCCGGTATATCTCAAGTCAAAGAAACGCAAGGCTTCCATTGATTACCATGTAGCCAGGACAGGGGAGAGCCTGTACGAAATATCGCAGAGGTACGGACTAAAAATGAAGCTGTTGCTAAAACGGAACGGGATGAGTGAAGGAATGAGCCCTTACGCCGGGCAGGTGCTTAAACTCAGATGATTTCAACGCCTCACGGGGATGATGTAATTCCTGAGATAGCTGCCCGATCCCACCACCAGGTTCAGTGAATTTTCATTTTCAAGATGCCCTATGTCGAAGGGAGTGTTGCCGTAAACCCCCGGCTCCATCGGATAATAGCCTTTGGAATCGAACAGGAAGAGTTCCCCGGTCTCAGGTATGGTTACACCTATAAGGGCGATGTTATTCAGCCTGTCGTGCAGAACGAAGGGAGGACGGGTGATCTCCCTGCGAAACACATAGGAATATACAAGCTGACTTGATCGGTTATAATAGTAGATCTTGTTTTTGTCAATAAAGATGTATTCGGGAACCACGCTGCCCATCACATTTTCGTTGAAGAACCAGTGCCCAGGCGAGAACTGTCCGAGATTCATTTCGACAGTTTTTCCTGTTTCCTGGATAAAGATCAGTTTGCCCGAAGGGCCTGTGGTCACAAAGATCCCCTTCTGTGCCATGCTTACAGGGTAGAAGGTTGAATGGTCGGCCGGTTTGAACATGGGGCCCACCCTGATCCTTTGTCTGCCCTGCCTGTCGGTGATCATCAGGTTGTTATCAACATCCCTTACGAAAAAGAAATCTTTATGGTTCGACACTATATATTCGACCTGGTTCTTTATGGTTGATTTCATCAGAGGCCTTTCCCATCCTGAGTTGGAATGTCCCATGAGGTCGAACTGGTATACCCTTTTATCATTGAAAGCAATGAAAATCCTGTAATCGCCCCGGCGGTCGAAATTTACAATAGTGAGCGCATTGGTTGCAGGGATGGGGAAACGCATGGGGTAATCCTTTGCAAGTGCGCCATCAGAGCGGAGGAGGTAAAGGTGGGAATCGGTGTTGAAAAAATAGAACATGGTATCGCTATGGGGCATCAGAACAGGCTTGATCTGTGAAAGAATCCGCCCCATGAAATGCATCCTCCACCTGAGAAGTCCGTCAGGCCCGTACTGATAAAGGTTGTTTAGGGTGTCCCTTACCAGGATGGCAGGCTCGCCTTTGCTCATGGTGTTCACAATCTGCGGATGGCCGCATACCGTAGTATCAAGTTTTGCCTTCCAGTTCAAGGGGCCTTCTTTCCTGAGATTCGGGGTATACCCTACGAAAAGGCTGGTATAGAACAGTTCCTGTTGTGAAGAGTACTGTACCGCCAGCGGCTGGAATTTTTTAAGGCTGTCGAGCCAGGGGTGCAGAATGGCCAGCAGGGGGGCGTCCATCATTCTTGTCAATGCCCCCGTGGCATACGGTGTGTTGAAGTAGATTGAGACGTTCGAGCGGGCCGACATCTTCGCTGCGAAATCATTGTAATCCCTGTTTCTTCCAAGTGAGTAACCTGAAATATACTCATCTATCAGGAACCTGAGCGAAGCGGGGTCTTTCCCGAAAACCAGGGCATGGTTAATGAAGGTCACATATTCCTGTCCGGCAGTTTCGAAGAGGCTGCCAAAAAGATTTTGCAGTACACGGTTAAAATGAAGTCCTGATATCCTGTATCCTTTATACCTGACCGAATCTTTTTTCAGGCTCATCCTGATCCTGAGGCTGTCGAGCAGGGAGGCTGCAAGTAATGAATCCCTCACCTGGAAAGCGGCGTAAACCTTGCTTGTACCATGTCCCGAATCAGTTTCCATTGAAAAGACCATAGCCTGTTTCCCCATCCAGGGAAGAAAAAAATCGGAGAGGTTAAGGCGGTATCTCTGGTTCATCAGGCTTAGTGGCCCCTGGTTTCCCGCCTCAAGTTCATCCTGGTGATTCCTGAGTTCAATCCGCTCAAAATACGAAGTGAGATCACCCCAGCCGAAAAAAGCATACCAGGCAGCTTTCTGGGGAACCACCTGGCACAGTTCATTCGGCTGGGGATCCTGTCCGGTGAAAAGGTTCAGGTAATGAAATGTGGTATCGTCGGCCAGTGTGTATCCGTTCAGGAAGAGCTCGTCTTTCTTGATGATCACATCCAGTCCGCTCCACGAAGCCAGCCTGGCAAGCTGAATCAGAGCCAGGTGATTTTCGGCCCTCGAAATCTTTGAAAGAGCCAGTGCGATCATCCTGTAGTTGAAGTAAATGCTTGCATCGGCTTTTTTACCTGATGGCGCCTCCACCCTGTGAAAGCCCGATGCCTGGAAAGCCGGTTTGTTAAAGGTGAGCCTGTCGATTGATTTTTTTACCAGGTCGGCGAGGAAACTGCCAATGAACACCCCTTTTACCGTTGCGTAATAAAACGGGGCGGATTTTTCGCTGGTCTGCAGCCTGTGGATCTTTGTTGATGCGTATGGTGTAAGATTGATACTGGCCGAATCTCCGAATAATTCCCTGGCAAATTCATCAGCCGTGCTTCCCGGATCGCTTCCCGGAGCCGAGGTCAGGAATACCACCCCGAATGTGGCCCTTCCGCTCAGTGTAAGAGTGATCACAAGGTTATACCTCTGCATCACGGCACTGATCTTGTCGTTTTTCCTGCTGATCGAATCAAATAAATGAAGATCATTCCTTATCGAGCGGATGACCGGGTAGTAACTTAACGATTTCCATATAAGGTTCGAGCGGTTAAGTTCTTCCCATAAGTTACCAGGTTTGTTGATCTTGATGATGAGAGCCGTGTTGTCGGGAACGGCATTGAGCGGAGATTCGTCGGGTTGGTTGCTGAACCGGGCAAGCCTGTATATACCCCATGCCAGCAGCAGGGCTACAATGACCGCCCCGGCTGCAAGAAACCAGAATCTCGGGATTTTCATAAAGCAAGCTTTAGCTGACCATACAACCTGAAACTCAGCCTGTGATGAACACAAGGCCCATGATCATAAATAGCCTCCCTGTGACTGCCTGAAGGATATCCTTTATTACACTCCCACCCAAAATGGGGGTAATCTTTTCCGATCCTGCACATGAATTCATCCCTGTGTGTCTTGGCAAGGATCGAGGCGGCGGCAATCGACATAAAGGTCGCATCTCCTCTGATAATGCACTGATGGCGGATGTTGGCCATCGGTTTGAATCGGTTCCCGTCGACAAGCAGCAGCTCAGGCACCACGCTCAGTTTTCCAACCGCCTGCTGCATTGCAAGAATGGATGCATTCAGTATGTTGATCTTGTCGATGACTTCAGGAGGAACACTTGCAACTGCCCATGCAACAGCTTCAGACTCAATCATCCGCCGTAAACGATCCCGTTTTGAAGAAGAAAGCTTTTTTGAGTCGTTCAACTCGGCATTGGCATAGCCTGATGGAAGGACTACAGCAGCTGCATACACCGGTCCGGCAAGGCCGCCCCGCCCGGCTTCATCCAACCCGGCCTCAAGCAGTCCACTGGTATAAGAGACCTGCAGCATACGTCCTATTCAGGATTGTAAAAGTACGAATTGACAAGGATAAGCAGAAAATAGATCAGGAATATGATCTCGGCCCATCTTTTTTTCTTAATGCCGAGAAATGCCGAAGTGAGCATAAGCGTAAGGGCCGGGAAAAGCATCATAATATGGTAAACGAGCAGGCTGGTCGAATAGATCACGCTGAGCAGGGAAACAAGAACCAGCCATACAACGAGGTAAGTCTTGGCCCTGATCTCGGCGGTTTTTTCCATCGGTCCGCTCAGAAGGTAATAAAACCCCCATATTGCAAGAATAAGGGTAAACAAACCGATAACCCAGTCATCGGTATGAAGGTTAATCGGGTAAAAAAAGAATGATGCAACCATCCTTTTATATAATACTGCCTGTAACGCCAGCTGGCCGGTAAGGAAATAAAATGCCGACAGGAAGATATACGGAGTGATGAAGCCGATAACGGCCGCAGCATATTCTCTCCATTTACTGGATCGGAACAGTATGAAACTAACGGGTAATATGATCAGCATCAGCAGGAAAGGAAAATAAAAGAACGACCCGATTGCAATGAAAAATCCTGAGCTGAAGATGAGGTCGAGGTCATCGGCCTTGCTGTAGGATATCATCAGGTTGTTGATGATTACAATAGAGAAAAGGATGCAGATGTTGAGGGGGTGGGTGGTTAGATACAGTGGTGAGGAACTCATCATGATGATGAATACAAGAGATGCCAGGGATGAATTTTTCAGCACCAGTTCATGTCTGTTGAGGAGGATGTTCAGCCACCAGGTCTCGAGCAGTACCAGCATGAATCCAATCAGGACCGCCAGGTTAGGCAGTTGGCCCAGAAGCGAGTAAAGCAGCGAATACAAAGGCACCGGTCCTTCAGGGGCCGGCATGGGCGGAGGCTGAACAAATGCTTTTCCCCAGAGCATAAGCCCGATCAGCCCTACAACGAGGTACTGGGCAGGGAAACTCGAGCGGAAAAAGCGGATGAACATGGGGGTTGGGGGTTGGGGGTTGGGGATTAGGGATTAGGGATTAGGGATTGGGGATTAGGGATTGGGGATTGGGGATTGGGGATTGGGGTAGATAATTTTCACAAACTCACCATCTCACCATTTCACCATTTCACCATTTCACCATTTTTATAAATCAAACCCGATATCTTTTCTGAAAAATTTTCCTTCAAACTCAATGCTGTCAGCGGCACGATAGCTGCGTTCCAGGGCTTCGTTTTTGGTTGCTCCGTATGAAGTCACGGCAATGACGCGGCCTCCATTGGTAAGGAGTTTCCCATCTTTAATTATTGTACCGGCATGAAATGCCATTGAGCCTTCCGGTAACATATCCATGCTGATAGCCTTGCCTTTCTCATAGGCATCCGGATAGCCTTTTGAGACCAGCATGACCGTGGTGCAGAACCTCGGATCGGTTTGTATGCTGTGCTCTCCAAGCCTGCGTTCTCCCAGGGCTTTCAGCAACCCGACAAAATCATTTTGAATCCTCGGAATCAGTGACTCGGTTTCAGGGTCGCCCATCCTGCAATTATACTCGATCACATAAGGCTCTCCCTTCACGTTCATCAGCCCGAAAAATATAAAACCCTGGTAATCGAGGCCTTCCAGTTTCAAGCCTTCGACGGTTGGCCTGATAACCCGGTCTTCGACCTTCCGCAGAAATTCTTCATCAGCAAAGGATACTGGAGAAACCGATCCCATCCCGCCGGTGTTTGGGCCTGTATCTCCTTCTCCTATCCGCTTATAATCCTTTGCCTCGGGAAGCACGAGATAGGAATCGCCGTCGGTGATCACGAACGATGAGCATTCAATCCCGGTAAGGAATTCCTCAATAACTACCTGTTCTGAAGCCATACCGAATTTAGCATCCATTAACATCGAAACAAGTTCCTTCACCGCTTCTTCTTCGGTGGGGCAAATTACTACTCCCTTCCCTGCAGCCAGTCCGTCGGCCTTGAGCACATAAGGGGACCTGAGGGAACGGATGAATGAAATCCCTTCAGCCAGGCTTGCAGAATTGAACGTCCTGTATGCTGCAGTAGGTATTCCATGCCTCATCATGAACTGCTTTGCAAAGTCCTTGCTCCCTTCAAGCCGGGCAGCAGCTGCAACCGGACCAATGACAGGAACGGGCCTTAGCAAGGGATCGGCAAGGAAGTAGTCGTGTATTCCTTTGACCAGCGGATCTTCAGGGCCAACAACCACCATATCCACATCATTCTCCAGTACAAATTGTTTAATCCCTTCAAAATCGGTTACACCCAGGGGGACATTCTCTCCGCAAAGCATGGTGCCTGCGTTGCCTGGGGCTATATAGAGTTTGCCGAGGAGGGGACTTTGTGATATTTTCCACGAAAGGGCATGTTCCCTGCCTCCCGAGCCAAGTAGAAGAATTCGCATAAATCAGGATTTTAAGGCCTTCTCGATGGATTCAAAAAGGCGGTCGGCAGTCTTCTGCCAGTTATAAATGTCTTTCCTTCTCCGGCCCCTGACGATGAGGTCCTGCCTCAGACTATCATAGTTTGCGACTTTGTAAAGAGCATCAGAAATGCTCTCGGGGCTGAAGGGATCAACCAGGAGGGCTGCATCACCTGCCACTTCAGGCATAGATGTAACGTTCGACGTGATCACCGGCACATCGCAACGGAAAGCCTCGACAATAGGGATTCCGAAACCTTCAAAGTAGGATACATATGTAAGTGCAAGGGCGGAACCAAGAACACTCACCAGTTCATCGATCTCCAGCCGGCCGATGAAGACCACATCATCTGAAAATACCATGTCCTGGAAAGCAAGGTCGATCTCACTGGTCCACCATTTTTTTGCCCCTACGATCAGAAGTTTAACCTCAGAAGGATTCGATTTTTTAAATAGGTCGAAAGCCCTGAAGAGGTTTGCCAGGTTCTTCCTGGGGTGGAGGGAACCTATAAACACAAAATACGGACAACCTTCGGAATATTCCTCCCTGGTTTTCTTTTTTTCTTCTTCGGTGAGCGGATGATATGCCTCGTTGTAACCGTCATATACCACATCGATCTTGCCGGGATCTACCTTGTATTGCTTCACGATGTCTTCTTTGGAATACTCAGATACAGTGGCAATGCGGCTGGCCCTGGCGGCATACTTCGGAAAGTAGTACCGGTAAAATTTTCTGGTCCAGAATGGCAGGTCCTGGGGATAATGTTCGAAGTTAAGGTCATGGAACACGGCCATTGATTTTACATCGGTTTTCAGCGAAAGATACCCGTCGGGGGAAAGGAAAAGATCGGGCTTGAGTTTCTTGAAAAGAGTCGGCAGGGTCAGTTCAAACCACCAGTAATACAGAAACGGATGACGGGCGTGAGGGTACTGAATAACAGGGGTAACGTTATCGGAAAATAAGAATTCTTCGTCATACTCACGGTCGAAAATGAAATAGAAACGATGCTCGGGATGCTGGCTGGTTATGCGTTTGAGAGATTCGTAGGTGAACCATCCGATGCCTTCGAGCCTGTTTCTGATCAGAAGACGGGTATTGACAGCAATATTCATTGAATTGTTTAACTTTGTCACAAATATCATAATATTTTTTAATGATTGTTCGGTTGATTCTCAAGCAGGATCAGGAAAAATAAAACTGAATGCAACGGAAATTCCTGACAAATCTAGGTTTACTGCTATTTCTGAATCTGCTTATCAAGCCTTTCTGGGTGTTTGGCATTGACAGGACGGTGCAAAACCTTGTGGGAGTAGAGGCCTTCGGATTTTATTTTGTTGTTTTCAATTTTTCATTTCTTTTCAACATTTTACTTGATCTTGGGATCACTAACTTCAACAACAGGAACATAGCCCAGAACCATCACCTTCTCAGCAAACATTTTTCGGGCATTCTTTTAATGAAGCTCCTCCTGGCTTTCCTTTACCTTGGAGTAACATTCTTCGTCGCAATATGGAAATACAATCCCGACCAGCTTAAGCTTCTTGGTGTACTGGCCTTTAACCAGTTTCTTATTTCCTTCATCCTGTATCTCAGATCCAATATTTCGGGGCTGCTGATGTTCAAGACCGACAGTTTTCTTTCGGTTCTTGACCGCCTGCTGATGATATTGTTTTGCGGAGCCCTGCTCTGGGGCAATATCACTTCCACACCTTTCAGGATAGAATGGTTCGTGTATTCCCAAACGGCGGCCTACCTGCTGACTGCGCTTACCGCCCTGATGATCGTGGTGAAGAAAGCAAAGTTCAGGAGGCTTAACTGGAACTGGCCGTTCTTCCTGATGATCATGAAGCAAAGTGCACCTTTTGCACTCCTTGTTCTGTTCATGACCTTTTACAACCGCCTGGATCCGGTTATGCTTGAAAGCCTGCTCGACGATGCGAAAGGGAATGAACAGGCCGGGATTTATGCTTCCGGATTCAGGTTATTTGATGCAGTGAATATGATTGCATACCTCTTCTCGGTTCTGCTGATCCCTGTATTTTCAAAAATGATCAAGCATAAGGAAAATATTGAGAGAATGGTCAAGCTTTCATTTACCATCATCATCACACCTGCAATCCTCATCGCAATGGGCTCCTATTTCTACAGCCAGGAGCTGATGGCTCTCCTGTATAATGCGCATATCGAGGATTCGGCCCATGTTTTCCAGGTGCTGATGGGAGGTTTTATTGCAGTTTCAACGACCTATATTTTCGGCACCCTCCTCACTGCAAACGGAAACCTGAAGGAGCTTAACATCATTGCCTGCTGCGGACTGCTGATCAGTTTCTTTTTCAACCTTTTCCTGATCCCGAAATTTCTTGCTGTAGGTTCGGCTTATGCTAGTCTCGTCACCCAGTTTTCGACTGCCGTAGTACAGGTTATTGTGGCAGTGAGGGTGTTCAAAATGAAACCCAATTACCGCTACCTGTTCACCCTGGCATTGTACGTGATCGGAGTTGCGATGTTCAATATGCTTTCAAGGGTTTACCCTGTAAGCCTTCCTTTCATCCCGGCCCACCTGGGCTGGATGGGCGGCTTCTTCCTCATGGTAGTCGCATCCCTGCTGTTATCCGTCATTTTAAAGTTATGGAGCGTGGGTTCGCTGATGAGGATTCTTCGCAGTGAGCAATAATGCCGGCTCCCGGGTCCTTCCCCTTGTTCTTTTGCTAAATTTGCCTACCTTTGAAACAAATTTCATCCACCATATTTATGGACGGTAACGAAAAAACAACGGAAGAATTCAATTCCTCCAACCTGGTGATCTTTCTCTACAAGTGGAGAAAACCACTTTTGATCGTAATGCTCTGTGCCCTCTTCGGTTCCTGGTTTTTTTCCCTGCCCTGGTTCATCACTCCAAAATTCAAGTCCACCGTCATCATGTTCCCTGCCAGTACAAACTCCATTTCCAAGGCACTCCTGAGCGAGCAGTACGCCAAAGGACAGGATCTCGTTGAGATCGGGGAGCAGGAGCAGGCTGAACAACTTCTCCAGATCCTTAATTCCAGCCGTATCCGCGACCGTATCATCACAAAGTTTCACCTGATGGAGCATTACGGGATCGATACATCCTCAAACAATAAATATTCAAAGCTCTTCAGTGAATATGAGGATAACATCAGTTTCAGGCGTACCGAATTCATGGCGGTCCAGATCACAGTTTATGACGAAAATCCGCAGATAGCAGCCGATGTTGCCAACGGGATCTCATGCCTGCTTGATACGGTAAAGAATGAAATGCAGAGGCAGCGTTCTGTAAAGGGCCTTCATATAGTTGAACAGGAATACAATGATCTTCAGAAGGAGCTCAGCAATATTGTTGATTCATTGGTAAAACTGGGAGAACTCGGGGTGAATGATGTGGAATACCAGTCCCAGGTTCTTAACCAGCAGTTGGCGATTACTATGACAACTGGTAATAAATCGGCCCAGGCTGCACTTCAGAAAAAACTTGATGTTTTAGGCAAATACGGTGGAGTTTATATGTCACTGAAGAATGCGCTGGAATTTAAAACTGAACAGATGATGCTTCTCCAGGCGAAATACAAGCAGGCAAAAGTCGATGCCGAAGAAAGTCTGCCGGTAAAATTTGTGGTCAGTGATGCTTATAAAGCTGAGAAAAAGTCGTATCCCATCCGCTGGCTTATCATGCTCGTTTCAACTGTTTCAGCCTTGTTCCTTGCGGTGATCGTGATCATGGTCATGGAAAAGATTAATGGATACAATACCCAGAAAAATTTCCAGTTGGGACAGTCATAAATAAAACGGATAAAAAGAAAAATCAGAGAACATGGATAATATCTTCAACAACGTAAGGCTTCTCGATATCATCATTAAATGGAAGTTTCACCTGCTCGCGGTGATCATTGCTGCGGTGCTGCTTTCGGTTTTGTTTTCGAGCCCTATTTTTATCACACCGCTTTACAAATCCTACGCTATTGTTTACCCGTCGAATATCTCTCCCTATTCCGACGAGAATGAAACAGAGCAGATGATCCAGATGCTTCAGTCGAGGGATATACGCGACAGCGTGGTCCATAAGTTCAATCTTCCCAAACACTGGGGAGTTGACTCGACTTATGAGTATTTTGTGAGCACCATGGTCTGGTACTGGGAGCAGAGGGTTATCATTGCAAAGACTCCCAATGAAGCAGTTGAGATCGAAGTGCTGGATCCCGATCCCCAGGTCGCCTGCGATATGGTGTCGGCTATCATTGAATATTACAATGCCAAAGTCAGGAGCCTTCATAAGGAAAAGTTCGGCGAAGTGGTTCAGAATTACGACTTCATCATGAACCAAAAACAACAGTACATGGATTCCCTTAGTAAACAGGCAACCGAGCTCGGCACCAAATACGGTATTCTTGAGTATGAAGGACAAACCAGGGAAGTCATGAGGGCCTATTTTCAGAACAAGGGGAGCGGAGAGGTGCAGAAATACAAGCGTAATCTTGAAGAACATGGGGGAGAGATCATGAAACTCGGGGAGATGATGCGTTCTGAATCCGAAGCTCTTGCAACACTAAAACTGGATGCCGACCGGGCTTTGCTCGATTTCCACAGGAGATATACCCATGCCAACGTGCTTAGCAAACCTTTCGCGGCCGATAAAAAATCATTCCCCGTGCGCTGGCTAATTGTTGTAATGTCAACAGTCGCTGCCTTATTCTTTGCTCTTATCGTGGCAGGTATCATTGAGAACAGGAAAAACCGTTCATTGAATGCTGCTCAGCAGGGATAAAATAGAAGAAATTAAAAGTTACCTGAGAGGGGAGAACCTCAGGTTTACCCTGTTCTATGTGATCAGCGGGTTGTTTGTCCTGCTTAACGCCTACATGGTATACCGAAATGTTTACTATACTCTTCTTCTGCCTTTGGCGCTTGTGATACTTTATATTTTCTTTTACCGGGTCGATTATGTCATTTTCCTGATCACCTTTTGCACCCCGCTTGCCATTAATCTGACTCAGTTTGAATTCAACATTGGGGTCTCAATGCCTACCGAACCGCTGATGTTCGGGGTATTACTCGTGTTTGTTCTTAAACTATGCTATGAGAATAATTTCGATGTAAGAGTATGGAGGCACCCGATGACAGTAATTATAGGGATACAGTTCCTTTGGATACTGATAACGAGCATTACAAGCCAGCTGCCCCTG
The DNA here is from genome assembly GCA_037134895.1 of Bacteroidota bacterium. Taxonomy (GTDB): domain Bacteria; phylum Bacteroidota; class Bacteroidia; order Bacteroidales; family FEN-979; genus CAIRDP01. The sequence goes on along the minus strand of JBAXLI010000010.1, from coordinate 62,974 downwards.
GTTTCTTTCAAATTCATGCTTGCCAGGCTCTGGTTTGTGATTCCTTTTTACCTCTTCGCCATACATCTTTTCAGGAAAAGGCAGAATATCCGGCTGTTTATATGGCTTTACGCAATACCGCTGGTCATCGTGATAATCTATACCACCTACCAGCATTCTCTCTGGGCTTTCGAAGAAAATCCCGGGCATTGGGTAATGACTCCATTCTATAACGACCATACAGCCTACGGTGCAATACTTGCCCTGTACATCCCGGTATTCATCGGGATGACATTCACAAGTTCTTATCCCAGGCTGGTCAGGTTCTTCGCCATTATTGTACTGGCTTTTCTTTTCATGGCCTTGTACCTCTCTTATTGCCGGGCAGCATGGATCAGCCTGGTGATTGCATTGATGTTCTACCTTGTGATCCTCTTCAGAATCAAGTTCAAGTACATCATTTTCTCAATTATGGTCGGGGGCCTGATCTTCTATATTTTTCAATTCGAGATACTCGATTCCCTGTCAAAGAACAAACAGGGGACTTCGGGGAATTTTATGGAACACATTCAGTCCATGTCGAACATAAGTACTGATGCAAGTAACCTGGAAAGGCTAAACCGCTGGGCGTCGGCTATCAGGATGTTCAAAGACAGGCCGGTGTTTGGCTTTGGTCCGGGCACATATCAGTTTGAATATGCACCCTACCAGAGCGCAGAAGAAAAAACCCTGATCAGCACCAATGCAGGAGACAGGGGCAACGCTCATAGTGAATACATTGGTCCCCTTTCAGAGCAGGGTTTTCCCGGCACGCTGCTGGTGATGACGGTGTTCATTTATTCAATTGTCGTTGCGATGAGGGTATACAGGCGGTCAAAAGACCGAGAAGTGCGTATGCTTACACTTTCGACCATGCTGGCCCTGATAACTTATTATTTTCATGGTCTGATGAATAACTTCATGGATTCTGACAAGGCCTCGGTGGTCGTTTGGGGATTCATTGCAATACTGGTCGCATTGGACCTGTACTATCTCCCCGAAAAGAAGCTTCAGGAATAGAGTTTACAAGAAATTGACTACCTGAGTTTCCTGAGAACCTCGGGAAGCATCCTGACTGCGGCGATCTCTTTCCATTTTTTACGTGGATCATCCGCAGGCACTCCCCAATAGGTTTTTCCGCCTTCAAGCGATTTGTCAACTCCAGACATGGCGAGTACTATGGCTTTCTTTCCGATGACGAGGTCTTTGTTAACCGAAACCCTGGCCCACAGGATCACATCGTCTTCGATGCGGGTCACCCCGGCAATCGCGCAATGAGCGCCGATCAGGCAATTGCGGCCAACAAAAGTGTCATGGCCGATCTGTACATGGTTGTCGATCTTGGTTCCGAACGAGATCATAGTGTCTCCCGACACTCCTTTATCGACAGATGTGAGGGCTCCTATCTCGACCTTGTCTTCCAGGACCACCTTGCCGCAGGATTCAAGCTTTTTCCAGCCTTCAGGCCTGCGCTGGAAGTAATAAGCGTCGGCACCCAGGACTGCTCCCGAATGGATGATAGCATCATCACCAATTTGTGTGTGATCGTAAATGCTGGCATTGGCATGAATTATACAGTTCTTTCCTATCTTCACATGGTTCCCGATAAACGCTCCGGGCTGGATCACAGTGCCTTCGCCGATTTCGGCTGACGGACTGATCATAGCAACCGCTTTTTCAAAAGGGCGGAAACGGGTCGCCAGGGAAACATAGGCATCAAAAGGCTTTTCGTGAATCAGCAGGGCTTTGCCTTCGGGACAATCCACCTCCTTGTTGATAAGCACTGTGGTTGCAGCTGAAGTCAGGGCTTTGGTGTAATACTTCGGATGGTCAACGAAAGTGAGATCTCCCGTTTCGACCATATGGATCTCGTTGATGCCGCTGACAACGAAAGCAGGGTCGCCAATCATGCGGGCGCCGATCAGTTCTGCTACCTGGGAGAGAGTTAGTGGGGTGGGGAATTTCATAAAGGGCAGGGTTACTTATGATATCGGAGATGAATAGAGAATAATCGAATACTCAAATTTTGAATTACGAATGATTTTGGATTATCAGTCATTCAACATTCTTAATTCGATTATTCTATTATTCAATTATTCTAATTCTTAACTCGTTCGGCATACTCACCGATTCTCGTGTCAACCTTGATGACCTCGTCGTTTTCGATAAAGAGGGGAACACGGACCTTGGCGCCGGTTTCGACTGTCGCATCTTTCAGGGTGTTGGTGGCGGTATTTCCACGAAGGCCGGGCTCGGTGTAAATGATCTTAAGGATCACAAACGGAGGCAATTCGCAGGAAAGCGGGGTCTCGGTATCAGCATGGAAAACGATCTCGACTTCCTGTCCTTCCTTGAGATACTGAGGAGCATTGATCAGTTCTTCACCAATGAATGTCTGCTCATACGTTTCCATATGCATAAAATGATAACCCGAATGGTCTTTGAACAGATACTGGTATTTGCGGCGTTCTACCCTTGCGATATCAATTTTAACTCCTGAATCAAAGGTGTTTGAAATAACCCGGCCGTTCTTAAGGCTTTTGAGTTTTGTGCGGATGAAAGCCGGGCCTTTGCCGGGCTTTACATGTTGAAATTCAACAATGGTATAAAGATCGTTGTTAAAATCGATGACCAGGCCATTCCTGATATCTGCTGTAGTTGCCATACGTTGTAATGAATTGATTGAGCATTAAAAAGGGCTGCAAAGGTAGAACTTTATTTACGATTTACGAAGCCCGATTTACGAATTAAGAGAAGAATGACGAATTACGATTTTATGTATCTAAATCCTCAATCGTAAATCAACCTTCGTAAATCGTCAATGCAATCGTAAATCGTACTTCGTAAATCGTACTTTGTTCAGGGATTATCAGTTCTTGAAATCCTCTATCCTCAGTATCTTCTGTGCAAACAAGCTTTCCTGGTCATGCTGGTTCGAACAGATTATCAGAGTGCGCTTGCCGGTATATTCTTTTACCAGCTGCAGATACCAGTCCATACCGGCCTTGTCGAGGTTCATGACGGGTTCGTCAAGAAGGAGGAGCGGGACATCACTGAAAAGGGCTAGAACGAGTTTTACCCTTTGCTTCATACCCGAGGAGTATTGCCTGATAGTCTTCGACTTCCTGACTTTCAGGTCGAGGATGTCTTTTACTTTTTCAGCATTGATGCCGGGGAGGTACGATTTGAACGAGAAATGGAACTGTATCATTTCTTCCAGGGTAAAGTCCTCTATGATCTCCAGATAAGGGGCAACCATGGCCAGTTCCCTGAATACCAGGTTGTCGGGAATTTCCTTGCCACCTAGTTCATACCTGACTTTTCCAGAGGTCGGATGAATGCTTCCTGCAATGATCTGAAGGAGGGTCGATTTCCCTGAGCCGTTGCGGCCAAGTATCGCACAGGTCTCCCCCGAACCGAGGTCCAGGGAAACATTACGGAATATCCATTCCGTATTGAATTTTTTTCCTATGCCATCCAGCGTTATTTTCATGAAAAAGGATCAGGCGGTCATTCTGATGATCTGCGTCTGCTGAGTCCCTTCATGATACCCCTGGAGGAATTGGCGATAAATGAAAGTATTTCGTCCCGTTCGGGTGTGGCCGGCATTTCAGCTTCAATGATCTGAACTGCCTTGGAAACGTTGTATCCCTTGATAAAAATATACCTGTAAATATCCTGAATCTGGTTGATCATTTCGGAAGAAAAACCGCGTCTTCTCAGGCCTATTGAGTTCACGCCGACATATGAAAGCGGCTCCCTTGCTGCTTTGGTGTAAGGGGGGACATCCTTGCTCACACCTGATCCGCCGCCTATAAATGCGTGGGCGCCTATGTGAACGAACTGGTGCACGGCAACCACCCCGCCAAGGATAGCCCAGTCGTCGATGGTGATATGCCCTGCCAGCGCCGAATAACCACCCATGATGACATTGTTTCCAACAACACAGTCATGGGCGATATGAACATAACTCATAAGCAGGCAGTCGTCGCCGATCACGGTCTCATAACTGGCTTTTGTACCCCGGTTGATTGTGGCATATTCGCGAATAGTTACATTGTTCCCGATCCTGACTATGGTTTCTTCACCGGTAAATTTGAGATCCTGGGGAACAGCCGAAATAACAGCCCCCGGAAAGATCCTGCAGTTCTTTCCAATGCGGGCGCCTTCCATAATGGTCACATTGGGCCCGATCCAGGTCCCTTCTTCAATGATCACATTCTTGTCAATTGTTACAAAAGGCTCGATCACAACGTTAGGGGCGATCTTTGCCTGTGGATTTACGTATGCAAGTGGTTGGTTCATGAGAATTTATTTTCTTGTTACCTGCGCCATCATTTCTGCTTCCATCACGATCTTGTTTCCAACATAGGCCACGCCTTTCATACAGATAAGGCCGCGGCGAATGGGTGCTGAAAGCTTGTTGTAGAAGACCAGGGTGTCGCCTGGCACCACTTTGCTTCTGAATTTAACATTTTCAATTTTCACGAACAGGGTGGTGTAGTTATGAGGATCATCGACAGTACTCAGAGAAAGGATGCCTCCTGTTTGGGCCATGGCCTCGACCTGCAATACCCCGGGCATAACCGGTTCCTGGGGAAAATGGCCAACAAAATAAGGCTCGTTCATGGTCACATTTTTCAAGCCGACAACATAGTCGCTCCCAATCTCAATAATACGGTCAATAAGCAAAAAAGGAGGCCGGTGCGGCAGCATCTTCTGGATCTGGTTGATGTCGTATAAGGTCTGTGTGAGATCGAATTTATGGCCTTCATGATGCTTCTTTTCCTTGCGGATGTGTTTTTTGATCAGCTTGGCAAACTGCACATTTGAATAATGTCCCGGCCGGGTGGCAATAATATGTGCTTTGATGGGCATGCCCACAAGAGTAAGGTCCCCGATAACATCGAGAAGCTTATGCCGGGCAGGCTCATTGGGGAACTGAAGGTCGAGATTGTTTAATATGCCTTCACTGGGGAGTACCTCGACTTTGGGCTTGTGAAAAACTCCGGCAAGGTGATCGAGTTCTTCTTTCGACATGACTCTGTTTACAAACACGATCGCATTACTCAGGTCGCCGCCCTTGATCAGGTTGTTGTTCAGAAGGTATTCCAGCTCATGAAGGAAAACGAATGTCCTGCATCTTGAAATATCATCTTTGAACCTGCGGATATCATTAAGGGTTGCATTCTGGGAATGAAGAACCCTCGATTCATAATCAATCATCACGCTCAGCCTGTAATCCTTAGACGGCAGCGCAATCATCTCAACCTTTTTCTCGGGGTTTGTATAGGTGATGATCTCTTTCAGCTCAAAATATTTCCTGGGTGCGTTCTGCTCTATAGTCCCCACACTTGTCAACGCTTCAACATAAAACCTGGAGCTCCCGTCGAGGATGGGCGTTTCTGACTGGTTCATCTCGATCAGAACATTGTCGATCTCCAGCCCGGTCATTGAGGCCATCACATGTTCGATGGTATCGAACCTCGACCCTTCATGTTCTATGCTGGTCCCACGCGATGTGTCAACAACCAGGTCGCAGTCGGCATCCACAATAACATCCGTGTCAAGGTCAGTACGTTTGAATTTGATTCCATGATTCGGCGGGGCCGGATGGAAGGTGATCGTGACATCCAGGCCTGTATGCAATCCAACTCCGGAAACACTTACCGCTGACTTTATCGTTTTCTGTTTTTCAGTCATGAATTCTGATTCGGTTTTACTCTTTGTTGTCTTTCAGGACCTTCTCAATATGATTGATCCTTCGTACGATCTCGTCGAGGTTCGAGAGATGAATATAATTTCTCCTGGTCTTCTTAACATCAATGGCTGGTGAACCCAGCACCATGGCGCCTTCCTGTGTGATGGAACCCCCGATCCCCGACTGGGCTCCGATCTTTACCCCGTCAGCTATTGTGATATGGCCGATGATGCCCACCTGGCCTGCAATCATGCAGTTTTTGCCGATCTTAGTTGAGCCCGAGATGCCGGTTTGCGCGGCAATCACGGTATTCTCGCCTATCTCAACATTATGTGCCACCTGTATCAGGTTGTCAAGCTTTACTCCTTTACGAATGACGGTGGATCCAAGGGTTGCGCGGTCAATAGTCGTGTTGGAGCCCACTTCTACATGATCTTCGAGAACCACATTCCCGATCTGGGGTATTTTCTGATAGTTATTGTCGTTCTGCGGGGCAAAGCCGAAACCGTCGGAACCAATGATCACTCCCGAATGCAGGGTGCAGTCATTGCCAATGATGCAGTCACGGTAAATCTTCACGCCCGGGTAAATAGTGCAGTTGCTACCGATTTTTACATTATCCCCGATGTAAACCTGCGGATACACGTTCACATTATCTCCAAGAGTTGCATTTTCACCTATGAAACTGAAAGCGCCTATCGAAAGATCCTTGCCTGTCTTTGCTGTTGAAGCAATGAACGCCTGGGAAGAAACCTCTTTTTTAGAAGCCGTCATGCTGTTGAACATCTCGAGCAACTTTGCAAAGCTCTGGTAAGGGTCTTCAACTCTGATGAGGGTGGCAGCCACAGGCTGAGAAGGAGTAAAATCTTTACTCACAACAACTATAGATGCAAGAGTTGTATAAATAAACTGGGTATACTTCGGGTTGGCAAGGAATGTCATGGTTCCCTCACGTCCTTCTTCAATCTTCGAGAGGTTTGATACCTTCGTGCCGGGTTCTCCCTCAACGATTCCGTTGAGGAAGCCGGCTATCTGCTGAGCGCTGAATTCCATTTATTTATGCTTAATGGGCGGCAAATTTACCAATTTTTTTTGAAACACTGCTGTTGATTTTTCCATTCTCTTGAAGATCAGATTTTTATGTCTTTCGGATAACTGAAAAGATGCTTGCTGACCGTGGTCGAAAGTACGGCAATGTCGAGCTGCTCCGATGCTGCTGCTACGTCGGTGAGACTGCCATCGGCCATGCGGATGAGGATCTTGTCGTGGCGGGGGTTATAGGCATGGTTAGTGACAACTTCAGTATTTACGAAAAAGCTGATATCTTCAGGTTTGAGATTATACTTCCTTACAGCAGCCTCAGTGATCCTGGCCACATACTCTTCGGTGAACGGTTCGTTCCTGATCTCCATTCTCCAGAGGTTACGGTGTATAAGGCTTTTGCAAAGAGTGGAAAGCACCATGTCTGGATGATCCATCCAGAGTTTTATAGAGGTGACCACATCAAAATCGTCAAGCTGAGCAAAACGATCGAGGCATAAAGGATCGGAAAGAAAACCTTCCTTACCAATTTCATTGGTAAGGAAAAACCTTAACGCCGGAGTGGAAGGAATGTCTTTTTCGGTTTCGCCAAGGAACTTGGCCCTGCGGAGGATGTTAACCAGCATCTGGTCGGCTGCCAGAACGGCCTTGTGCAGGTATACCTGCCAGTACATCAGCCTTCGGGCGATGATGAACTTTTCGATGGAGTAAATGCCTTTGGCTTCCACCACAAGCTCGTCGTCGCAAACGGTAAGCATATTGATGATGCGGTCGGTGTTGATGGTCCCCTCGGCAACACCGGTGAAAAAGCTGTCGCGGGAAAGGTAGTCGAGCCGGTCCATATCGAGCTGGCTTGAAACCAGCTTATGAAGAAATCTTTTTTCATAAGTCCCCCTGAAGATCTTCCTGGCCATCCCGAGCTTGCCTCCATGCAGATCATCGAGATGGGAGATGAACAAATCTGAGATGTCCTCGTGTGAAAGTCCGGCGACGATTGACTTTTCAAGGGTATGCGAAAACGGACCGTGCCCAATATCATGCAGGAGTATGGCAATGCTGAGCCCTTCGGCTTCATCGTGGGTGATATGGATCCCTTTCGACCTGAGCACTCCCACAGCCTGATTCATCAGGTGCATGGCTCCGAGTGCGTGCTGGAAGCGGGTATGGTGGGCCGAAGGGTATACATAGTTGGTCAGTCCGAGCTGTTTAATCCTGCGAAGGCGCTGGAACCAGGGATGGTCCATGAGGTCATACACCAGTTCTGAAGGGATCTTGATAAACCCGTAAACCGGGTCGTTTATCGTTTTTATCTTGTTTATTGCCCTGAAACTCATGTAAATTTGTTAAAAGAATGCTAAAATGCGGCGGAGCCACAATAAAAGCAAACTTACGACATTTATACTTAATAGAGAATGGTAAATTCCCCCGGCGTTTTGGTTTGGGAGAATGACATCCGCAAACACTAAAATTATAACATGGACAAGGTAAATATATTGTGGGTAGATGATGAAATCGATCTCCTGAAACCTCATATCATTTTTCTGAGGGATAAGGGGTACGAAGTGGAGACGATCAATAACGGGCACGATGCTCTCGAAATACTTAAAACAAAACAATTCAACATTGTATTCCTGGATGAGCAGATGCCCGGTTTGTCGGGTATTGAAACCCTGATGAAACTTAAGGAACTGCAGCCCGGACTTCCTGTGGTGATGATCACCAAGAGTGAGGAAGAGGCCATCATGGAAGATGCCATTGGCTCGAACATCGCCGATTTCCTGATCAAGCCGGTAAAGCCGAACCAGATACTGCTTTGTCTTAAGAAGAACCTCGAGAATAAGAAAATCGTCAGTGAAAAGACTAATTTTCAGTACCAGCAGGAATTCCGCAATATCGGAATGGAGATCAGCAACCGCCTGAACTTTGAGGAATGGGTGGAAGTTTATAAAAAGATCATCTTCTGGGAACTGAAGCTTGAAAAATCGATGGATGAAGGAATGATGCAGATTTTACAGCTGCAGAAAACCGAAGCCAACCAGGTGTTCAGCCGGTTTGTCGAACGCAATTACGTCGACTGGCTTCACGGCAAGGTAAATCCCAGGCCGGTAATGTCGCATAATCTGATCAAGGAGAAGGTGTTCCCTGTGATGGAAGAGAACAAGCCTGTTTTTGTGATCCTTGTCGACAATCTTCGTTATGATCAGTGGAAGATACTTCAGCCGTTTTTCGAAGAAAGTTTCAGGGTTGAAAAGGAGGAGATCTATTACAGCATCCTGCCCACTGTTACGCAATATGCAAGAAATGCATTGTTTGCAGGACTGCTGCCGACCGAGATCGAGCGGAAGTACCCTAAATACTGGGTAAATGAGGATGAGGAAGGGACAAAGAACAATTTTGAAGCCGAACTCCTTGGTGAGCTTTTAAAGCGTTATGGCAAGGATGTCAAGCATTCTTACTACAAAGTATTGAACCAGGCATATGGTCGCAAGCTGGTTGAATTGCTTCCGAACCTGATGGTGAACAAGCTTAATTTTATAGTATATAATTTCGTGGATATGCTTTCGCATGCCCGTACCGAGATGGAGATCATCAGGGAGCTGGCCGATGATGAAAAGGCTTACCGTTCGATCACCCTGAGCTGGTTCCAGCATTCTCCCCTGTATGAGATCATCAGGTGGCTGGGTGAAAAGGATGTGAACCTAATCATCACGACCGATCATGGTTCGATCAGGGTAAACAACCCGGTAAAGGTGCTTGGCGACAGAAATACCAACACTAATCTGAGGTACAAGACCGGCAAGGCCCTGAAGTTTGAAAGGAATGAGGCTTTTGAAGTTAAGAACCCGGCCGACGCTTTCCTGCCGAGGGGGAATGTGAGTTCATCCTTTGTTTTCTGCAGGAACTACGATTTCTTCGCATATCCCAACAATTATAATTATTACGTGAACTATTACCGCGACACCTTCCAGCACGGAGGGATATCGATGGAGGAGATGCTTGTTCCGTGCATATACCTGAAAAGAAAATGAATGTCGAATGTCGAATGACGAATGACGAGTAACGAATAACGAATGTCGAATTCGGATGAAGAATAACTTATGAGAATGCAAACATTCAACATTCGATATTCGATATTCGATATTCAAAATTCATCCTGCCAATGACCCTGACTTTTACCCTGACTTCTCTCCCCGAAGTGTCAAAACGTATTCTAGACGCTTTTCCCGGATCAAGGGTTTTCGCCCTGTACGGCAGGATGGGAGCCGGAAAGACAACGCTGATAAAGGAGTTTTGCCATCAGCTAGGCGTGTCAAACGAGGTGCAGAGTCCTACATTCTCGATCGTAAACGAATACAGGACTGTCAGTGAGGAATCGGTTTACCATTTCGACTTCTACAGGATAAACAAGATCGAGGAAGTATTCGATATAGGGTATGAGGATTATATTTATTCAGGTTCCTACTGTTTCATTGAATGGCCGGAACTGGCCGAGGATCTTCTTCCCGAAGGTACCGTCAGGATGGAGATTTCAGGTGAAAACGAAAGGGTGATCAGATTCTGACCACCCTTTCATTTCAACAACCTGATTGTTCTCAGGAAATCAATGTTATTTCTGGATATTCACGAGTTCCTTGAACAGGGTTTTCTCTGCATTGAGTTTCTCAGCATTCCCATAAACACAGTAAATATTCTTGTCAAGCACATCCTGCATCATCTTTGAGAAAGTCTTGATGTCGGCAGCTTTTGTGCCGATGATTGCCGAACGGTCGGCCTGCATGGCCTGCTCGGTCCTCTTGTTGAAGAAATACTGGAAAGCCTGGTCGCCTTTGGCCGAGGCTGTGAGCGGACGGTCCATTCCCGAGATGGTACCAATAATGTAACGGGTCATGGTTTTATCATCTGCTTCAAAACTCTTCAGGTACTCGGGGATTCCCTTATAATTGTCGAGTGTCTGCTTGAGATTCGGATCCCTGTATGAGTTGAAAGTGACGCCTCCGGTGGGTGAAATTGCGCTCCATCCGCCGTAAGCTCCGCCCATTACGCGGATTCTTGTCTGGAGGTAATCGGTCGAAAGAATCTGTCCGAGAACCCGCATCTTGCCGTCCCACTTATATCCGAGCTTTTTGAAATCAAAGCCTGCAATGACGTACTGAACTTTTGAAGGGGTAAGGAAGCCTTCATTTTTGGCCTGGGGTGCAAGATCCCAGGTGAGAATTGTAACAGGCTGTTTCGGAAACGCCTTAACTAACTTCTCTGCTGCCGGTGTGAATTTTGCAAGCGCTTCCTTGTTGGTTGTCACTCCAATGATCAGATTGTTCTGGTTGAACAAGGTTGCAGCCAAACGCCTGATTGTCCTGATGGTCAGGCTTGCCTTCTGGTCATAGTTCTTTACAATGTCAGCAACAAACCAATAGAAATCAAGACCGCTGGTCATATCGTTGAACACGCCGGTTTTGCTGTAATACGAAGCGAAACGGCCACTGGCTACTCCGTAACCGTCCTGTTTTGTATTGGCTTCGAGCTGCGATAACAGCCTGGTAAGAACTACCTTCAGCCTCTCAGGATCGTCATACTTGGTTTTCAGAAGTATCTCCGATGTGAGATCCGTCATCTTGTCAACCTTACTAACCATGGCCTTGGATGTAACCACAAACTTGGGGATCAGGGCATTGTCATCGAGGTTCTCCTGGTAGGTCCTCAGAGCGGTGTAAAAACCACCGGTATTGATGTTCAGGGCTTTGTTCAGATCTCCGAAATTGTACTTCTCGGTATTCATCATGGTAAGGATGTTCGAGAGGAGGGAGACATAGGGCATCATATCGGGGGGAAGTACCCTCAGATCGAAAAACAGGTTCATATAAACAACTCCGTTTGTAAACTCGTTGTGATACAGCATGGGTACTTCGCTGACTTTACTCTGCTCAACTTTGTAGAATGTGGCTTTCGGGTTGATGTCTTTGATCTCGAGCAGGGGAATAGTTGCCAGGGCTTCAGGAGTGTCTTCCGATTTCTGGTATTCCATCAGGGCTTTGGTATCTTTCACAAGTGCTTCGGCCTTGTCGGGACTTAACCCGGCTTTGAAGGCGGTGAGTTCAGCTGCCGCTTTTGCGTTCTTCTCATCATCGGCGCCGACCTTGGGAGCCATTGTGAAGAGCAGAGTATGAGGGTTGTTAAGGAAATTATTTTTAATGATATCCTCAAGATATTTTGTAGTAAGCGACTTCTTTACCTCTGCAAGCGGCTTTTCATATTCAAGTCCGATAAATGGATCATCGGCGAAGAAACTGGTGGGCAATGAGCGGAATACGCAGTACATGCCTTTCTGGGCATCATTGCCTTCACGAAGCTGGAACTCCATCCTGTTGATCACACCTTCAATCACCGACTTGTCAAGGCCTTTGTCGACTGCATCCTGCATGCATTTGGTGACGATCTGGTTGAATTTATCCTTATCAACCGCATTTGCATTCTGAACATTGATCTGGAAAACGTTCTGCTTGTAATTGTTCGAAGTAGCGCTTACATCCTGTCCGACCCCGGCCTGCTGCAAAGCAAGCCTGATTGGAGCTGATTCCTGGTTCACAAGTACTTCAGCAAGAATGTCGAGAGCCATCACCATCGACTGGTCAATGTTATGACCTATCACATAGTTAAGCGAAAGGTATGCCTGGTTGTTCATGTCATCGCCGGGCATTATGGCATAATACGCAGTGATGTCCTTCATCTTGTCAAAGGGCTTCTGGTCAGCAATGCTGGCTTTGTTGTTGTCTTTGGTGTATTTTGAAAGGTACTCCTTGTCGATAAAAGATAACTCCTGCGCCAGCGGAGCATTGCCATAAAGGAAAATATAGGAATTTTCAGGATGGTAGAATTTCTTGTGGAAATTAAGGAAAGCTTCGTTGGTAAGCTGGGGGATGGCATATGGGTACCCGCCCGACTCATTGCCGTAAGCATTGTCGGGAAACAGAACCTTGAACACCTGGTAGCTCATTTCTTCCTTAGGATCTGAAAAAGCGCCTTTCATTTCGTTGTATACCACGCCTTTGTAAGACACAGCGCTATCCCTGTTAAGCAGCTCATAATGCCAGCCTTCCTGCTTCATGATCCTCGGATCGGTATAGATCAAAGGATTGAAAACAGCATCGAGATATACATGCATGAGATTGAAATAGTCCTTGTCATTCATGCTGGCCACCGGGTATGCGGTGAAATCCTTCGAAGTGAAGGCATTCATGAATGTGTTCAGCGAACCTTTCTGAAGAACGTCGAACGGACTTTTTACGGGATAATTCTTGCTGCCGTTAAGGACCGAATGTTCGAGGATGTGAGGTGCTCCGCAATCATTGTCGGGGAATGTTTTGAAAGCGATAGTAAAGGTTTTGTTGGCATCGTCGCAGGCAAATTTCACGACTTTTGCTCCGCTTTTGATGTGTTCCAGTAGAAACACATTGGCATTCAATTCTTTGACAAACCTTTTTTCAATCAGTTTGTAGCCCGGATAAGTTGGTTCTTGTGTCGCACTCATAAGTAATGTCATTAATAAACCCAGTGAGAAAAGGTTCACAGCTGTGAGCAGAATCCTTTTCATAGTTAATTTTTTAAGCTGCATAAAATATGAATTTGGAATTTTCTGCAAGATTACGGGTTTTTTCCCTGATATAAAAGGATTTTCATTACTGATTGTATGCGGATTACTGATCCCGGCTATCAACACATCCTGCTTCTGAAATTTGAGACCGGATGACAAAATCCTTTTTTCTTTCGTAACTTCGTATAAAAATTCGTTCATGGAAGAATCCCGCCCTGATTTCGGCAAGTTCAAAGCCGGGGAAAGGTTGATGCCCCAGGAAGAAATGCTCGAAGTTGCCAGCCGCAAAACGGAGCTCACTATCGGTATCCCCAAGGAAGTGTCAAGCATGGAGAACAGGGTTTCCCTGGTCCCCGACGGAGTTGGGCTCCTGGTTCGCAACGGCCATCGTATCCTGGTCGAAGCCGGTGCCGGCATTACAGCACATTTCTCCGACCACGAATACAGCGAAGCCGGTGCCAGCGTCGTTTATTCACCTGACGAAGTCTATAAAGCCGATATCATCCTGAAAGTCGGCCCGCTCACACCCGGGGAGATCGAACTTCTGCATCCGAAACAAACTCTTATCTCGACCCTGCAGATCGCCATGCAGAGCGGGGATTATTTCAGGGGACTCAGCCAGAAAAAAGTCACCGCCCTCGCCTTCGAATTCATCCGCGATAAGTCGAACCAGATGGCAGTGATCAGGACCATGAGCGAGATAGCAGGAAATACAGCGATTTTTGTGGCAGCAGAATACCTTGCAGATCCTGAATTCGGCAGGGGAAAGATGTTCGGAGGATTTACAGGAACTGCCCCTTCTGAAGTAGTGATCATCGGGGCCGGTACCGTCGCCGAGTTTGCTTCACGTTCGGCTATCGCGCTTGGAGCCTTCGTCAAGGTGTTCGACAATTCGGTTTACCGCCTGCGCAGGATTCAGGATAACCTGGGCCGCCGTATTTTTACTTCCCTCATTCATCCGAAAGCAATTCTTGAAGCTATGAAGACTGCGGATGTCGTGATAGGAGCCGTACATTCTCCCGAGGGCAAGACTCCCTGCCTGATCTCCGAAGAGGTCATCAAACAGATGAAAGACGGTTCAGTGATCATCGATGTAAGCATAGACCAGGGAGGCTGTTTTGAAACTTCACGACCGACTACTCTGAAAAATCCTGTATTTAAAATACATGGGGTGATCCATTATTGTGTTCCCAATATTCCATCAAAGGTCCCTCATTCAGCATCCCAGGCATTGAACAACATCATGGTGCCCATCATTCTCGATATGGGCCATGCCGGGGGTGTCGAGAACCTTCTCAAACGCGATTATGGTGTAAGGCAGGGTGTTTACCTCTACAACGGACTTATCACCAGCCTCCCTATCAGCAGGAATTTCAACCTTCCTTTCCAGGACCTTGACCTGTTAATGGCAGCTTTTCATTAAAAACCCATACCTATGATTCTCCCGGGAAGGGTGGTAGATGTTACCAAGACCCGCATTGTATGCGGTGCAGGAGCATTAAAGACGCTGCAGAAGATTCTCTCGGCCAGGGAGTTTGCCGGCTGCAGGGTGTTCATTCTGGTCGACTCAGAAACAGGAAAGCACTGCCTTCCGCTTCTGGCAGAATCCTTCACTCAGCTGAATTCTGCTTCTGTGTTTGAAGTTCCCTCCGGTGAAGCTTCCAAATCACTTTTTACGGCAGAAAAAATATGGTCTGAGCTTATTGCCGGGGGTGCTGACCGCCAAACTGTTCTCCTCAATCTCGGGGGCGGAGTAGTTTCAGATCTGGGAGGATTTGTTGCTGCAGGGCTTAAACGGGGGATCCGCTACATAAACATACCAACAAGCCTTATGGGGATGGCCGATGCAGCCATAGGAGGAAAAACAGCAGTGAACCTGGGCCAACTCAAGAACCAGGTCGGATTCTTTTATTCACCTTCTGCCGTTCTGATCGATCCGGTATTCCTAAAAACCCTTCCCCAGGCCCATATCCGTTCAGGTTTTGCAGAGATCATCAAATCGGCACTGATTGGAAATCCGGTACTCTGGCATAAAATGCTCAGGCATGGATCGGCAGAGATACTTTCAAGAGACACCTCCGACACGTTCTGGATGGAGATGCTCTCTCAAACTGTCAGCATAAAGAACCGCATAGCATCCCGGGATTTCAGGGAAGTGAAGCTAAGAAAGGTGTTGAACTTTGGCCATTCGATCGGTCATGCACTTGAATCTTATTTTCTTAAAGATCAGGGAATAAGCCTGCTTCACGGGGAAGCTGTTGCCATCGGAATGATGGCCGAAACCTGGTTGTCGCATGAGAAGTCAGCCCTGGGTGAGGCTGATGCCATTGAGATCATCTCATTTATCAAAGGGGCATACAACCCACTGACCAGTGTTTTGTCGAACCTGTTGGACCCTGCAACGGTTGGAAGGATATGCAGCCTTCTTGCCCATGATAAAAAGAACAGGGACGGAAATATTCGAATGACTCTGATCGAATCGGCCGGCAAACCCAGGCTTAATATAAAGGTGTCTTTGGCTGAAGCAGCTTCCGCTTTGCAAAAGGTATTTTAATGCTTCTTGTCTCTCGAAGAATATAGGAATGAAAAGCATCAGGATCACAAAGCCCGATAAACCGATTAAAGGGACGGTCATGCTTCCTTCATCAAAAAGCATAAGTAACCGGTTGCTAATCATGCAGGCGATTGCCGGCACTGACTTCGGCATCAGAAACCTCTCCCAGGCCGACGATACAGTATTGCTGCAAAGACTTCTGGGAAGGATATCTTCAACGAGCAAGCAACAGGATGCAGTGGTCGTAGACTGTTCCAATGCCGGCACCAACCTGAGGTTCCTCACGGCCTTTCTTTCGGCAAGGCCGGGCCGATGGGTTATCACAGGTACCGAAAGAATGAAAAACAGGCCGGTTGGAGAACTTGTTGAAAGCCTCCGGCAGATTGGCGCTTCAATTGAATACCTTGGAAACGTTGGATTCCCTCCTCTTCTTATTAAAGGACATGCCCTGAAGTCGGCAGAACTGCAACTGAATGCAGGGGTCAGCAGCCAGTTTATATCGGCCCTTCTTATGATTGCACCTTCCTTGCCTGCCACACTTTCAATCAACCTGAAAGGTGAGATTGTTTCGGAACCTTATATCGATATGACCCTCAGACTGATGAAGGAATGTGGAATCAGCTTCAGGAAATGGAAGCATAAAATTACTGTTGAACCTGGAAATTATTCCTGTGATCAGTTCAATGTCGAGTCAGACTGGTCAGCGGCATCCTTCTGGTACATGGCTGCATCCCTTTCAGATAAAGCCGAACTCGAAATTCCCGGACTATATGAAGAGAGTTTGCAGGGAGATTCGGTACTGGCCAGCGCTTATACGGTGTTCGGCGTACAGTCTGACTTCCCGCATCCCGCATCCCGCATTCCGCATCCCGCATCCCGCATCCTGCATCCTGCATCCCGCATCCTGCATCCTGCATCCCGCATCCTGCATCTGACCCGCCAGCCCTGCGATCTTGAGGGCTTCTACTATGACTTTACCCACCATCCCGACCTGGCTCTGCCTGTCATTGCAGGTTGTGCAGCCCTGGGACTGAGGGGGAGGTTCGAAGGACTGAAAAGCCTGGTTGTTAAGGAATCCGACAGGGTTCGTGCCCTTACAACCGAACTGAGGAAGCTGGGCTGCAAAGTGCTTGTCAGCAGTGATGAATTCCCGGTGATCGAAATTCAGCCCTCAAAATTAAAAGCAAACCCTGACGTTATCATTGATACTTACCGGGACCACCGGATGGCGATGACTTTTGCGATGCTCTCCCTGAAGACCGGGAGCATCCGTATTGCCGACCCCGGCGTAGTGGCGAAATCATATCCCGGGTTCTGGGAAGAGCTGGAGAAGATGGGGTTTGGGGTTGGGGATTAGGGATTAGGGATTGGGGGTTAGGGATTAGGGATTGGGGGTTAGGGGTTAGGGATTAGGGATTGGGGGTTAGGGGTTAGGGATTAGGGATTGGGGATTGGGGATTAGGGGTTCGATATTCGACATTCGATATTCGATATTCAATATTCAATATTCGTACATCGTAAATGTAATCGTAAATCGCCCTTCGTAAATCGTAAATGAAATCGTAACTCGGCCTTCGTAAATCGTAAATAAAATCTTAGATCGTAAATATCTTCCATATGAAGCACTACATCATTCTCCTTCTTCTCGGTCTCCTGATCGTCTCTTCGTCCTGCACCAAGAAATCCTCAGACGAGCAGCAAAGTATTTCCTCATGCAAACTGCTCAGCATGTATTATGACACCGACTCGATCAGGGTCTATCATTATGATGCCGCGGGCAGACTGGTTCTCAAATGGGATCTCTTTGAGCAGGGGCCATACTTCAATTCCTCTCATTATGTTTACCAGAACAACAAGCTTGCGTACATGTACCGTTCGGCCAGCGATACCACATTTTATTCATATGACACGCAGGGAAGGCTAATCTCCTGTGAACGCCATATGTATGGATCAGGGAGCAAACAAATCCGCCTTACAAAATATACCTACAACCAGCTTTCACAAATAGTTGTTGAAACTGACAAAGGTATTTCCGGCAAATCCCTGGAAGGCACAAGCGTCGATGATTCGCTGGTTTATGTATTCGAAAATCAGAATATCAGGAATATCGACCGGTTCTGGTGGTATGACCCCTCGAACATCACACACGACATTCTCGAATTTACCTACGATAACGGAAAGAATTTTTATGCTGCCACAGGTGAGCCTCCTGTAAGCTATCTGAGCCGCAATCTGAACAATTTGCTGACGGCCAAACTTAATTCAGCACTGTATTATTCCGATACGATAGTTCAGTATAATGCCGGAGGCTATCCCATGGTTCTTCGCAGCGGAGAACCTTACAAAACCATTCTGACTTATAGTTGCTGGTGATTGGTTGTTGGTGATTGGTTGTTGGTGATTGGTTGTTGGTTGTTGGTGATTGTTGCTTTAATTATTCGGTGGTTCCTGTGTTTTCTTTTGCTTTGCAGGGAAGGTGTACGCAATTCCCACACTTAAACCGATTTCAATGATGTGCATATACCCGCCCGACCAACTCTCCCATTTGGGATAGATGTGTGTGAGGTTTATCGTTTCCGTATTCTCAAGAATGAAAGTCAGGCCTTTGTATAGAGGAAAGTCAAGGCCAAACCCCAGCAGGCATCCAAATTCCCAGCTTGGAAGATACTTTTTGGCGCTTCCGTCGAGAGTGCTTTTGCGATAGGGTGAACTGCCTTTATATTCAGATACCCCTTCAATATGTGATTGGAACATATACCCGGCATAGATGCCAGGGTAGAAGAAAATCCGCATACCAGTACCAAACGTGAACTGCGGCTGAATCATGATCCTGATATTGTCGGTATTCAGGTCTAAAATTGAAGTAGTCTGGCCCGAAACACCCCCTGATGAAGAAGTTACTTTGAATGAACGATGACTGTACTCAAGTTCCCCTCCCATATTGAACCAGCCTGGTTTACGCCCCCTCAGCAGGTAAGAGATAAAATAGGAAGGATGAGGGTAAGAATAGGATATCCTTCCATCTCTGTCCTGTTCGAAGCACCTGAGAATATTTATTCCACCCCTGAAACCGGTCTGGGTCTGGGAAAATGAAAGAAAGACCGGGAACTGAAGGATTAAAATAAGCAAGGCTTTTTTCATGGAAAAACAGGAATGGGCGGTTTTTAAAAAAACAAATATATATAATAAATCTATGCAGGCGGATTTAGTTTTACCGTTTTTTTCACATCCTGTGTTATACAAGTCAGGAAATGTTTATTTTTGAACTTTAAGTTTGCAGATGTTAGTTGATGTCTTTATTCCCTGCTTCATTGACCAGGTATATCCCGAAACGGGTATCAACATGGTCAGGATCCTCGAAAAGATCGGGGTTGATGTGTTTTACAATCCCAACCAGACCTGCTGCGGCCAGATGACGTTCAACAGCGGAGCCTGGGACGAGACCAAGAAACTGGGCGAAAAATTCATGAAGGATTTCCCCAATGACCGTTATATTGTTGGCTCGTCGGCTTCATGCATAGGGTTCATCCGCAATTACTATCCCTGGCTTTTCCACAATACAGGCCTGCATTATGAATACAAGCAGGTTAAGAAAAACATATACGAGATCACCGATTTTCTTGTCAATGTCATGAATGTGGATGATGTGGGAGCAACTTTCAACCATGTGGTCACATATCATGATTCCTGTGCGGCCCTGCGTGAGTACGGACTTAAGGAAGAACCAAGAAGACTGCTGTCGAAGGTGAAGGGACTGGAGTTGAGGGAAATGAAGGATAACGAGGTTTGCTGCGGATTTGGCGGTACATTCTCTGCCAAATTTGAGCCCATTTCAACCGCCATGGCTGAGCAAAAGGTGAACAATGCCCTGGAATCAGGAGCCGAGTACATCGTCTCAACCGATTCCTCCTGCCTTATGAACCAGCAGGGGTATATCGACAAACATAAGCTTCCCATCAAAACGATACATATCGTTGATGTGCTGGCATCTGGCTGGTAAAAGGAAATTTAAACGGTATCCAATCTTTTATTTTCATGGACTTCGAAAAATATACCGATATTATTTCGTCGGAACTGGGCGTTAATAAGGCCTTTGTTCTGAACACCATCACCCTGCTTGAAAGCGGGGCTACGATTCCTTTCATTGCCCGTTACCGCAAGGAGATGACCGGCAGCATGGATGAAGTGGTGATTGGCAGGGTAAGGGACAGGCTGATCCAGCTGAAAGACCTTGATGCCCGCCGGGAAGCTATCCTGAAAAGTCTTAAAGAACAGGAAAAACTCAGCCCCGAGCTCGAAGATGCGGTGAAGAAAGCGGCCACCATGGCTGAGCTTGAAGATATCTACCTGCCTTACAAACCCAAACGCAAGACCAGGGCCAGCATCGCCCGGGAAAAAGGGCTGGAACCTCTTGCAAAGATCATCTTGTCACAGAAGTACGACGATCCTGAGACCAGGGCCGAAGAGTATATAGATGCGGAAAAGGGCGTGAATTCCGCCGAAGAAGCCATCCGCGGAGCTGAAGATATCATTGCCGAATGGGTGAATGAACATGCTTACGGACGTAAGCGGATCAGGCAGCTGTTTGAGAAGGAGGCGGTTGTCAGTTCAAAAGTGATCAAAGGCAAGGAAGAGGAAGGCGCCAATTACCAGATCTATTTCGATTATCATGAATTGCTTTCAAAAGCCCCGTCCCACAGGGTTTTGGCTATGTTTAGGGGTGAGAATGAAGGCTTCCTGAGGCTGAGTGTCGATGTTCCCGAAGATAAGGCCGAGGAAATCCTCGACAGGATCTTTATTAAATCTGAAAATGCTTCGGCAGAGCTTGTAAGGGAGGCGATCAAAGACAGCTGCAAGAGGCTGCTGAAGCCGTCAATGGAAACCGAGGCCAGGGGATGGGCAAAGGAAAAATCAGATACCGAGGCCATCAGGGTTTTCACTGAGAACCTCAGGCAGCTACTGTTGTCTCCGCCCCTCGGACAGAAAAATGTTCTGGCGCTCGACCCGGGCTTCAGAACCGGCTGCAAGCTGGTATGCCTTGGGCGACAAGGGGAACTGCTGCATAATGAAACGATTTATCCACATCCGCCCCAGAACGAGGTCAAGGATGCCATCCACAAGATCAAAAGTCTTGTAAATGCCTATAAAATTGAAGCTATTGCTATCGGAAACGGTACTGCAGGAAGAGAAACCGAAAGGCTCATCAAGGCAATCCCCTTCGACAGGGACATTCTTGCACTTGCGGTGAATGAAAGCGGAGCTTCTGTGTATTCGGCCTCAGCCATTGCCCGAAAGGAATTCCCCGATTATGATGTGACCGTGCGGGGAGCTGTTTCCATCGGCCGTCGCCTCATGGATCCTCTGGCCGAACTCGTCAAGATTGATCCGAAATCAATCGGGGTCGGGCAGTACCAGCATGATGTGGATCAGAATGCGCTTCAGAAAAGCCTGGAAGATACCGTAGTGAGTTGTGTGAATATGGTTGGTGTTGAAGTGAACACAGCCAGTGAGGAACTGCTTACTTATGTCTCGGGTGTAGGGCAGGGACTGGCAAAGAATATCATCACTTACCGCAATGAGAAAGGCCCGTTCAGGTCAAGGGCCGAATTTCGTAAGGTTACCCGCTTCGGAGATAAAGCTTTCGAGCAGGCTGCAGGTTTTCTGCGGATAAGGGATGCCGAAAATCCCCTGGATTCAAGTGCTGTGCATCCTGAGAGTTACCATGTCGTGGATAAGATGGCGAAAAGCCTGCATTGTTCGGTGAAGGAGCTGATACAGGATGCGGGATGCAGGTCGAGGATCAAACTGGAGGAATTTATCGGGGAGAAAACGGGTTTACCCACTCTCATTGATATTAAGGAGGAACTCGCCAAACCCGGAAGGGATCCAAGGCAGAAATTCGAACTTTTTGAATTTTCAAAGGATGTTCATACCATACATGATCTCAGGCCTGGTATGAAGCTTCCCGGAATAGTCACGAACATCACCAATTTCGGGGCGTTTGTTGATCTCGGCGTGCACCAGGACGGGCTTGTACATGTGAGCATGCTGGCCGACCGTTTTGTGAGGGATCCGAATGAAGTTGTAAAGCTCAATCAGAAAGTCATGGTGGAGGTGATCGATGTGGATATTCCCAGGAAACGTATCCAGCTCTCAATGAAGTCCCAAAATAAATCGGAGAGCTGAGCGTTTTAATTTCTGTAACTTTGCCGACCTATTGATCTTTTTGCAACTAATGAAAAAGCATTTTTTACTTCCGATACTGTTCCTCCTCCTTCTTCTCATTGTAAAACCTGCCTCCGCCCAGAGGATACTTGGCGGACTTTCGATTGGCGCTAACTTCTGCCAGGTCGACGGTGACGAATTTTATGGTTTTCGCAAGGTCGGACTGAATTTCGGTCCCATGGTTGTCCTTCCTTTCGGGAAAAAGAAGAACTGGTCGATGAGTATGGAGCTTTTATATTCCCAAAAAGGAAGTTACCACAAGGGAAGCACCGATTCAACGAGTTACAGGCTGAACCTCGACTATATCGATATCCCTGTGATGGTACATTTTACTGATAAAAAGTTCATCTCTGCAGGTGTTGGCATTTGTTACGGGCAGCTTATCGGCAAATCTGAATCGACCTTGCCTGATTCTATTGTTACGACAACAAATAATTTTCTACCCTATGACCTGTCTGTCCTCGGAGAGGTCTCCCTCAGGGTATGGAACAGGTTCTGGCTCAATGTAAGGTACCAGTACTCCATGCTGAACCTCCGAACAGTTACCTATACAAATCCGAACATTAAAGGTGATACCTGGGAGCGAAACCAGTACAATAACCTCATCAGCCTCCGAATTACCTATATCTTCAAACAGGATATCCCGGGAAAGAAAAAGAAACCCAAGGGGGACGAGGAGTAATTTATGAATGTCGAATATTGAATATCGAATATCGAATATCGATTTTTTTTACTTCAACATTCAATGTTCAATGTTCGACATTCGATATTCATTTTAAAGTATTCGCCTGATCATCTTCAGCTTATGCGTATACTCATGCAGGTCATTATGGTAAATGCCCTGCTGGTCAATGATGTCGAGTCTGACCTTGCCTGAGCAATGAAGAATTTTCTGGCGGTCGGCGAGAATGCCCACATGAGATATTCGTCCTTCTTCATTTTCGAAAAATGCCAGGTCGCCGGGTTCCGCCTGATCAAGGCTGCCGACCGGTTCTCCCTGTTCGGCCTGTTGTGAGGCATCGCGCTTCAGGCTTATATTTTTAAGTTTATACGCAAGCTGCACCAGCCCGGAGCAATCGATACCGAAAAGTGATCGCCCTCCCCAGAGATACGGAGCTCCCAGGAATTGAGCGGCATCATGCACCAGCTCATGCTTTAATTCGACCATGTTCTCAGGTCCGTCTTCATCTTCCTCAAAATCGGAAATCATCGAAACCTGTCCGTCGTAAACAAATGTCTGTTTGGCAATCTGCATATTCATCTCTTCAATGCCTGGCAGTGAACTCCCGATCAGGATGGGGAACTGGGATTTATTTGTTTCATTCGTGACCAGCTGAACAAGGTCCATTGCACAGCGGGTGTCGGCTTCCAGAAGGCTCTGAAATTCTTCCTCTTCAAGACCGGTATGTCCCGAAACATTGATCCATCCTTCATAATCATCAAAGGCAAGCCTTACATTCAGCCAGCTTTCTTCGGTTTTCAGAACGGTATACAATTCACCAAACAGAAGCTGGGTGCACATTTCTGATTTATGGGAGGGTTCGGTGCGAACCGGAATGATGCTGAGAAGGCAGATGCCGTGCGACATACGATAGGATTTTAGGCAAAGATACTAAAAATCGGGTGGCTGGGTGGCTGCTTCGCTGCACTCTTACCCGGGCTGCTTCGCTGCACTCTTACCCGGGCTGCTTCGCATCACTCTTGCCATTGCTGCTACGGTCTAATTGAGCTCACCATTTCACTTCCCTTTATCATAACCCGAATTCCTGTTCGCTCATGTAGCCCTGATGCAGCCCTGACAAGGTGCTGCGAAGCAACCCAGTCACCCTGTTCCCTTGTCACCCTGTCACCTTGTTACCCTGTTACCCAGTTACCCAGTCTTCCGGAACTCCTGCAACGCACATCTCCCGCAGTTCGAGGAACATCCGTCGCATTTGCTTGAAGGTTTCACAATTGAACGGATCAGCCGGTAGACCATATTCCCGGCTGCTAAGGTGATAATCAATCCAACGATAATATATTGAGTTGTCATGGTTCAGAATATTAAGGATCCGAGCTGGTATAGGATGAACGAAAGGGTCCAGGCGAGGACTGTGGTATACACCATTAAAAAGGCAGCCCATTTCCAATGACCCGATTCACGTTTTACAGTGGCGATCACGGCAATACACGGCATATAGATCAGGATGAATAAAATATAGGAAAACCCCGCAAGGGGAGTAAATATCTTTTGGCCGGCATGATGTCCGCTTTCCCAGGTTGCGGTTTGCAGTCTCGCAGTAAGATCTGGTTTCGGAGTTGCCTCATCCGCAGTCACCGAACCAAAAAGAACACCCATGGTACTAACAACGACTTCCTTGGCGGCAGCGCCTGTGATCAGGCTCACACCCATCCTCCAGTCGAAGCCAAGCGGTTCAATCACTGGTTCGATCACCTTCCCGATCTTCCCGATATACGACTGCCTGAGGCGATCGGCTTTGCTGACGCCGGCGCCACCCGGGAAATATTCCAGTGCCCAGATGATGATCACAGCGATGAGGATTATGCCTCCCATTTTTTTCAGGTATTGTTGTGCTTTTTCCCACATATGGCTGATGATGACCCTCAAGGTTGGCATGCGGTATGGTGGAAGTTCCATAACGAAAGGGGCTTCCCGGCTGCTGAAAAGAAATTTTTTAAAGATGACGGAGATCAGAACAGCAAGGATGATGCCGGTCATGTAAACCAGGAAGATCACTGTGCCTGCATGTTTTGGAAAAATTGCTCCTGTGATCAGTAAATATACCGGCAAGCGGGCGCTGCACGACATAAACGGGTTGATGAGCATGGTGAGCAGGCGGTCGTTGCGGTCCTTAAGGGTTCGGGTCACCATGATTGCCGGCACATTGCATCCAAAACCCATGATCAGGGGGATGAACGACTGTCCGTGAAGCCCCATCTTATGCATCAGCTTGTCCATGATAAACGCAGCCCTGGACATATAACCCGAGTCTTCCATCAGTGAAATGAAGAAAAACAGGATCAGTATGTTGGGGAGGAAAACGATCACACTCCCGACCCCGCTGATGATGCCGTCGGTGAGCAGATCCCTGAGCGGCCCGGTCGGAAGAAGGGAGGATGTGATCCCGCCCAATGCCGCCACTCCAAGGTCTATCCAGTGTTTCGGGTATTCGCCCAGCGAAAATGTCGACTGGAACATGACCCACAAAAAGAACAGGAAAACCGGGAATCCAAGGTATTTATGTGTAAGGATGTTGTCGATGCGCTCACTCCGGGTCTTGCCGGTGAATGCCACCTCGTTTGATTTCATGGTCTCGCGCAGGGCGCCTGCAATGAAACCATAACGTGCATCAGTGATCAGGGTGGCACTGTCTTCATGGAAATTGTCCTCAAGCCTTCTCACTTCCTTATCAGCCGCGGCTGTGATGGCTTTGAAATAGCCTGAGTGGGCCAGGCCTTTTGACACATCATTATCTTTCTCAAGCAGCTTGATGCTGAAATACCGGGTCGAAATTCTGGAGCTCAGCGCCTGGTCTCTCCTGATCACCTCCTGTATCCTCCCAATCGAGCGTTCTATCTCAAGCCCGTAATTGATGTGCACATGCCTGATCACCGGGTCACGGTCTTCGAACACTTCTATGACTCTGTCAAAAAGCTCGGCAATCCCTTCTCCCCTGGAACCGACCGTGGGTATTACCGGGATGCCAAGAAGTTCGCCAAGCGCTTCCAGGTCAATCTCATGGCCCTTTTTTCCAAACTCATCGTACATGTTCAGGGCGATCACCACTTTGATGTCCATGTCGATCAGCTGGGTCGTGAGGTAAAGGTTCCTTTCAAGGTTCGAGGCATCGATGATGTTGACCACGATGTCGGGAATGTTATCGGTGATATGCTTTCGCACATACAATTCCTCGGGTGAATATGCGGTAATTGAATATGTCCCTGGAAGGTCGGTGATATTGAAAGTGTATCCCCCCTGTTTGAATTTTGCCGTTTTGCTGTCGACTGTGACTCCTCCGAAATTTCCAACTCTCTCATGCGAACCTGAAGCATGGTTGAACAGGGTTGTTTTGCCGCAATTCGGGTTGCCGACAAGGGCAATATCTATTACTTTGCCTCTTTCAGACTCATTATCCCTGAGGGTTTCTTCTTCATGTGTGCCGTTAAATTCCTTGCTGTTGCTGACTGCGGATGAGGTTCCGGTTTTAGTTTCCAAAGGGATGACCTCGACAAGACGTGCTTCGGCATGGCGGAGCGAAACATTGTATCCCAGGATCTTGTATTCAACAGGATCAAGCAATGGAGCCGATTTGATCACAAGGACTTCCTTTCCCCTCACGAATCCCATTTCGGTAATACGCTTACGGAACCCGCCCTGGCCGCGCACTTTCGTGATCAGCCCGCGTTCCCCTTCCCTGAGGTCAAAAAGTGTTGACAATTAATTTAGATTAAATTAACGCAAAGGTACGGAATCCTGCTGAAATATCATTGCATTTACCGGTTTTTGTGATTTATTTTTATCTCAGCATATTCCACTCCTCCTCGCTGCGTTTTTCCGACGACCCACCATCGGCTTGGGCCCTGCTCCAGCCAAGCCGTTCGCAGGCTCACTTCTCTGGCTGGCGCAACGGCCCCTTCGCCGGGTGGGGGCCCCGCCGGAAAAACTGAGGCTTCGGAAGTATGGAATATGCTTTCGATTCGATATTCTACAACACCAAAGCGAGGTATTCAGCTGATTCCGGACCTAAGTTGAATATAAGATCCAGAACACTGAGGTTGGGGATGAACCCGTGCTTTTCAGAAAATGTCTGGGTGTATAATGGACAGTATGCTTCGGCATGCTTAGCCGTGAGACTTAAACGAAAGTCTTTCAGATTCGGAGGGCTGACGATGTAGCTTTCGCTGAAACTTATACTGGTTGGGATTTGCAACAGCCTCAGCAATGTTTCAAGTATTTCAGAATTGACATCCGCCAGGAATTCATAGGGTTTTTCGAAAAAAGGCCTGAAATAATCCTGGTAATACAGGAAAAAAGGGGAGTTGCTGTATGCTGCTTCAATAGAACGCCAGTGTGTTCGCTGCCAGGAAAGACCAGGTGCGATCCTGATATCTTTTGTTTTGGAATGGTTCCCTTCTGGCTTGGTAACAGGTACACTTAAGGTTTGCCTGCCGTTCGGACTATAAATGCCGGCATGGTTTCTGCAGGTTTGCTTGGGATATGTTTCGTGCAGCTCAATTACTGCATGCCCGGCTTTGAGCAGGGCCGAAACATATCCCAATGGCGGGAAATAGGCTGTTGAAACGATGATCCCCTCAACGCCCATCGTATGATCAGTTCGCCGTTTTGTTCAGCAGTACTTCGTCAATAGCCTTGATCAGGGAGTCCTTTGGGAGGGCTCCTACGGCCATCTGGGGCTGTGCACCTACCGGACAGAAAAGCATGGAAGGAATGCTGCGGATGCCGAAAACACCTGCCAGCTCCTGCTCAGCTTCAGTATCTATCTTGTAAATGTTGATTTTTCCTGAGTATTCTGTCGCCAGTTCTTCAAGGATAGGTGCCACCATCTTGCAGGGGCCGCACCAGTCGGCATAAAAATCAATAATGCACGGAAGCTCGCCTTCAAACTTCCAGTCTTTGTTTTGCTCGTAATTAAACACCTTCTCAGTGAACGATGTTTTTGTCAGATGTTCTGTTGCCATATGGTTAATTTTTTATGTTATTTCTTTTCTTTGAGTAATGACTCATTTATCATTGTATTAAGCTTGTCTTTCGGTAATGCCCCGAGAGAGAAACTGGGTTTGCCGGTTTTGGGAACGAACAGGAGAGCAGGGATTGAACTTATTCCCATAAGCCCTGATAGTTCGCGGTTTTCGTCGGTATTGATCTTATATATCCGGATCTTTCCTTTGTATTCCATGGCAAGTTCGTCGAGGGTTGGTGCGAGTGCTTTACACGGGCGGCACCAGTCGGCATAAAAGTCGACAATTACCGGGATGTCGCCTTCAAACAACCAGCTTGCTGAGTTTTTCTTAAAATCCCATACGACCTGCTTGAAAAGTTCCTGGCTGAGGTGCACAACTTTACCCTGGGAGGTTTGCTCCAGGGCTGCTTGTTTCGAGGCAGCATTAACTCCTGTATTTGGCGGATTTTCGGCACATGCTGCAAGACTCAGTAAAACCAGTACTGCGAGGAAAAAGCCTGTATTTTTCATTGGTATATCTTTTTAGTGGATGAATTTCAGCTGCAAAATTACAAAATATTTTATAATAAATCGCATAAGTATCACCTTTTTTTTTAATTTTGCAGTTCGTCAGTGCATAAAAGTATGTGGGAGATTAAAAAATTAGACCTTAGTCAGTTTGAAAGCATGTTCTCTTCTGAAGAAAACTGTCTACAGTTTATATCCGCGCAAAAATGGACTGATGGGTTTATCTGCAGGAAATGCGGGCACACAAATTATTGCAAGGGCAAGACTGCTTTTTCAAGAAGGTGTACCCGATGCAAAGCCGAAGAATCGGCAACTGCAAACACGATTTTTCACCGCTGTCATATCCCAATTACAGAAGCCTTCCGGATGGTTTATATGGTATGCCATGACCCGGAGATATCCAGCTATGAGCTGTCCCGGCAGTTGGATAAGCGCCAGATGACCTGCTGGAAGCTGAAATCCAAGCTAATGGAATGTATAGAGAAAAGGGGGGCAATTGATATACTTTTCAGGGATTAAGGGTTGGGGATTAGGGATTGGGGATTGGGGATTGGGGATTCGGGATTAGGGATTGGTAATAATACCTAAAGCAAGGAGCCAAAAACCAAAAACCAAAAGCCATCTGCCATCCCGCATCCTGCATCTTGCATCCTGCATCCCGCATCCTGCATCCCGCATCCCGCATCATTCCACAACAATCTTCCTAACCACACTTCCTTTCCCGGATGTTATCCGCAGAAAATACATGCCCTGGGGAAGCCCGGCAATGCTTAGTTTCATAAGTCCGCTACCCTGGTCAAAAGTATGCTTTGACACGCTGATGCCTTTTATATTGCTCAGTTCGGCCTGAAATCCGGTGTTTTGAGAGTTGCTGCAAAGGATGTTGATATAATCATGAGCCGGGTTTGGAAAAACCTGAAGGTCTGATGCACTTTTCAACTCATCGCAGCCCAGTGTTAGCCCATACCTGGCTTCCCAGCCGGCTTCGGTCCCAAGCTGGTCGGTCGAAAAAATAATGAACATCTGCCCGCTGCCGGCAGTCACTGGTCCGGGCACGCTGGTACCATTATATATTCCCGAAAATTCTGCCAGGAATTCCCCTGTGCCATAATCATAAATCCTTACATAATCGTGGTTTGCCTCTGTATGGAACGAGGTAAATTCAAGGCTTAAAGGTTTTGTGTTACCGGTTGGGAGGATCTTCCATCGGCATACGCTGGCATTATGGTAATTGAAGTGCATGCTGCCATCGGTGATCTCGCCAGCCGTGTCGCTCACCGTTTCTGCAGCTGAACACCAGTCCATGACTTTACCTGTATATGAGATCAGCCAGCCTTGTCCGGGGGCCGGCGATCCTGTTGTAAAAGTCACCAAAGCTTTCGGACCGTTTACCTGTATAATGGGAGGAAGGGTGTTTCCCGAAAATTCGCCTAACAGGGAGTCGGATGTGCTGCTGCCTTTGTAAACCCTGAGAATATCTGTTCCGGCGACGGTGCTGAACGAATTGAAATTGAGTGTAATGTTCTCGACCGAATCTTCGTTACTCACAGGTGCAATCAGCCATGAACACTGGCTGTTTGGATGGTAGCCCAGTACCGGTCCGCTGCCGTCGTCAAAGCTGCCTGAGATGGACCTGAGGATTGTCTGTGGCTGGCAAATATAAGGATATGTATTGGCTACGGTATCGGGGAAGATATTGACAATCGCCCCTTCTCCTGAGGAAAAATTATACCCTGAAGGATTCAGGTTGTTAAGGTAATAATACCCGTTTGCAGTGCCGCTCCATCCCCAGTTGAAGTGAAAATGATCAGTGCCCTGGTATCCGTCGCAGTTGAAGGCATGGCCTCCTGCAGAGCCGTACCCGTCATAATAGACCGGCATTTTCTGATCCAGGTTTGACCTTAGGATGTTATCCCAGTCCTGAACCTGGTAATTATCCCTCTGGATATATGATGCGTTTGAGCTGTACCTGAAATAGCTCACCATGGCGTTTCTTGCGTCATCAGAATATGCCCCTGAACTGCCTGCTCCGTACATCATGTTAACTCCGATGCCTGCATGCCATAAAAGCAGGGACACTGCACTGTCGTTCTGCAGCCTGGCCCCTGTAAGAGAGTTGACCATGGCATTCCAGTCATACGTAGTTGTTCCGTAATCAGCACATTGCTGGGGATAACCACTCGGATTATAGCAATGCTGACCGTTACCTGTCTGCGGATAACGGTAATAGTACATTATCTGGCACATGGCTGTGGCGACACAGCCGGCTAATACGTGGTTTCCCGGACCGGCCGGGTCTTCAGGACAATAAATGTTGTATGGAAAGCTCTGGTTCCAGTTATGTATGATCAGCGGGGAAACGCCCGTAGTCATAAGAAGATCCGGCGACTGGTTCTGGTCATAATTGGTGTATTTTGCCCATTTCCCCGAAATCTCGTCAGAAGCCGGGAGGTTCCTGATTACGACATCATCAATCTGCTTGCCATACTTTTCCATCCACGAAACATACTGTGGAGGAAGGGATTCTGCATTCAGGTTGTCCTCAAATGAATAAGCCAGCACCGGTGTTACAGCATCATCCGCCGAAACGACAATCCATCCCCCGGGATTCAGTCTGATGGTGTAATATACTATACGGCCGTTGTATGAGGCAGGAATAATTTCCTTTACAGCTATGGAACTCATGGTTAGTCCCTGGGCCAGCCGGGCATGTTCATAATAGAAATTTACAGCTACTTTGCGTATAGTGCTTTG
Source organism: Bacteroidota bacterium (assembly GCA_037134895.1). Lineage (GTDB taxonomy): Bacteria > Bacteroidota > Bacteroidia > Bacteroidales > FEN-979 > CAIRDP01. The sequence goes on along the minus strand of JBAXLI010000010.1, from coordinate 31,883 downwards.
ATCAGCGGGTTTGGCAAATACTGTGATTATCGAAAAAAGCAGGATAAAAATAAGGGCAAGGTTTTTTTTCATGAAGACTATTGTTTGCAGATGATCAGTTTACCTGTAAATACTGAATTATTCGTTTTCAGACTGATAAAATATAGTCCCGCATTAAAGCCTGACACGCTTAGCCGGATGGTGTTGAGGCCGTCGGCTATAGCTACCTTTTTATTTAAGAGGTGCCTTCCGTCAGTTGATGACAGCAGCAATTCTCCCTGGCTTGCCTTTAAGGCTGTGAAACGGAGGCTAACCATTGCTGAAGCGGGGTTCGGATAGATCAAAAGGGAATTCTCATCCGCAGTCTCAGTAATACCTGTGTTTTTTTTCGGATAATAGATCTCCCAGCCTTTGCCGGTAATGCTGCTGTTGGTGGTAAAGCTGAGGAACATCTTGCCGCTGTGGGAAGTAACCGGGGCAGGAAGGTTGGTTGAATCGTAATGCCCTGAGATCGTATCAATGGGGATTCCTGCTCCAAGGTCATATATCGTGAGGTTGTCAAAACCTGGTTCGGTATCAAAACGCTTAAAATAGATCGTAAGAGGAAGGGTATCGTTCCTAAGCAGCTTCCATTTGCAGTTTGTATTGTTCGAATAATTAAATCCATAGCTGCCATTGCTGAATTCGGCGGTATCTCCCTGGATGAGAGTCGTCGTTGTGCCGTTGCACCAGACAGGAAGCCTGGCCGAAAACCCTGTTTTGAAACCGTTGCCGGGGGTTCCTCCGTTTGCCTTGAACTTCACCAAAACTTTATTGCCGGTTGAGGAAAACATGGGTGGTACTGCGGTTCCTGAAAAACTGCCGAGAAGGGGAGAAGCTGTTGTTGGCCCGTCATAGACCATCACTAAATCGGATGGGTTGGTACTCAGCCGGCTGAATGTGATGTCAATGGATGATACGGAGTCTTCGGATGTTTGCGGACTGATCAGCCAGCTGCAGTCGGCGGTCGTTGAGTAAGGTTTGGCAGGACCGCTGCCATCGGTAATGAGAGCGTCGAAATAGTTAATTGTTTTACTGCCCTCGCAATAGGTGGGGTAGGTGTAGCTGACTGTGTCGGGAAAGCAGTTAATGATAAGTTCCTGGGCAAGCTGGAAATTGTAGCCCGGCGGTGAAGGGTTGCCGCTGTAGAAATATCCGTTGGAACTGCCATTCCATCCGAAATTGAAATGGAAATAGGTCGTATCCTGGTAGCCGTCGCAAACAAAGGCATGCCCGTTGATGTTCGGAACACTCCATCCGGCATAATATAATGGCATTGCCCGGTTCAGGTGGGCTACGATCACGCTGTCCCATCTCAGGTTCGTACTGTCGCGGAAGAGGTATTGGGTCTGGGGGGAGTATTTGAAATAGGTCCGCAGTGAATATGCGGCTTTATGATTATACATTCCAGAGGACGCAGGGCCGTAAACCAGGTCGCATGAAATGCCGAGATGCGCTAGCAGGGCAGGTATTCCCTCATTCGGACGGTTCAGGGTATTGGTCATATTGTCCCAGAGGTAGGTGGTTGCGCCGAAGTTGGCTGTGAGAACACCATAGGGCGGATTGGTGTAGGAATATGAACCGGTGCCGGTAACAGGCCATCTGTAGTAGTTCATGAGCTGTCCCATGGCCACGGGCACGCAACCAACCAGGGTATGTCCGCCGGGACCCTTGCTGTCGGCCGGACAGGCGCTGTTAAAATACAGTCCTTGTCCCCAGTTCGAAGTAAGCATGGGAGCAACGGATGAAAGTAATCTTGAAGTGTATGACTCGACATATCCTTTGTCCAGAATTTCCTGCCAGGCCTTGGCTGTCAGGGTTGGAGAGTCGGTTGGATTACCTGAAAAATAAAATAGCGCATCTTCGTATTGCTTCATCCAGGCAATAAACTGCGGAGGAAGGTCTTCCCCTGTATATCTGCCTTCAAAAGAATATGCCAGAACCGGCCAGGCAGCGTCATCACCGCTTACCGCAATCCACCCGCAGGGTGACATATTAAACATAAAATACAGAGGCTGGCCATCCCGGGTTATGGTTCTTGTTTCAGTCACAGAAGCCATGCCAGTGAAGTCAGGATTCAGACGGGTATAATGTGCTGTAAAGAAGTTGTTGGCTGCAGTTCTTGCGGTTTCAATATGAACCTTCCCAGCCGTTAGTGACAGGGCCTGGATCATCAGAAACACCAGGATAAACATAACTTTTTTCATGGATGTAAGGCTGGTTTCGATGCAGTTTCAAAGGTAAGAAAAAATACCTATCTTTGTGTACACTGCAAAACTTAAGATGCATTTATGGCTCTGTTGATCAAAAATATCCGGGAACTGGTGCAGGTTGAGAACAAACCCAAACTGAAAGTCTCCGGGCCTGAAATGGCGAAAATTAAAACACTGAAGGACGCCTGGGTTTATATTGAAGGCGACAGGATCACCGATTTCGGGAAGATGAAAGATATTCCCGATTTCACCAAAGCCTGGGGGATGAAAATGAAAGTCATTGACGCTTCCGGCCGTATGGTTTTTCCTTCTTTTTGCGATTCACATACTCACCTGGTTTATGCAGGAAGCAGAGAAATAGAGTATATCGACAAGATCAGGGGCCTGTCGTACGAGGAGATTGCTTCAAGGGGAGGAGGGATACTGAATTCGGCCCGGAGGCTTCATGAGGCTTCGGAGGAGGAACTGATAGAGCAGGCCCTGCCGCGCCTCAGGGAGATCATGATGTTTGGGACCGGGGCTGTTGAGATCAAAAGCGGGTACGGACTAAATGTCGAAGACGAACTGAAGATGCTCAGGGTTATAAAGAAATTACAGTTCATGACTCCCATGAAGCTGGTTGCGACCTTCCTCGGAGCTCATGCAGTACCTCCAGAATACAGGAACAATCAGTCGGAGTTTGTCGACGTGGTAATTAATGAGATGATCCCACAGGTAGCGGCTGAGGAACTGGCCGATTACATTGATGTGTTTTGTGAACGGGGTTTTTTTACAGCGGATGACACAGAGCGGATACTCACGGCTGGCATGAAATTTGGCATGAGGCCAAAGATACATGCCAACGAGTTGTACTTTTCGGGTGGTATTCAGGTTGGGGTGAAATATAATGCTCTTTCGGTCGATCACCTTGAATGTACAGGAGATGCAGAGATTGCATGCCTGCTGGGTTCTGATACCATGCCTACCGTTCTTCCGGGAGCAGCATTTTTCCTGGGGATGGATTATGCCCCGGTTAGGAAAATGATGGATGCCGGGTTGCCTGTCGCTATGGCGAGTGATTTTAATCCGGGTTCATCGCCTTCAGGAAACATGCAGTTCATCCTTTCCATGGCCTGTATCAAATACCGCATGCTTCCCGAGGAAGCCATCAACGCGGTCACCATTAATTCGGCCTATGCCATGGGTTTGAGTGAGGAATACGGAAGCATTGCCGTGGGTAAGAAAGCCAATATGTTCATAACCAAACCCATCCCTTCATACGAATTCATGCCTTATGCCTATGGAAGCAATAAGGTGGAGACGGTGATACTTAATGGGAAGGTGATTTAGCATGTTCATTGGCGCTTGGCACTTGGTACTTGGTACTTGGTAACCAATCACCAATAACCAACAACCAATAACCAATAACCAATAACCAATCACCAACAACCAATCACCAATCACCAACAACCAATCACCTCACCACATTCAGCGCCCTGTCCGTAGCATCCAGCAACGGCTTTATCGAAATCTCGCTGCCGACTGCATTTTTCATCCAAAGCTGAGGTATCATGCGGCCGGTCGAATAAATGCGTACAATCTCATCCGCAAAATTCTTCCCTTTAAGGTATTCGTCAATCTGGAAATCGATAAGATGCCCAACCGGGTAATTCGGCAGGTACAGAGGATTGTCGATCATATGCGAATAGATGGCCAGGATAGGGCAATCTTTCACGCCGAAGACTTCTGCATAATATTTATTCCAAACGTCTTTTGCCGTGGAGATCACCTTTTCTTTCAGCTGTGCTGTTGTCGCATTCGGGTTTTGATAAAGCCAGTTCCATACGCTCATATCAACCAGCGAAACTCCCATGATCTCGTAACTACTCCAGAACTGGTCGAGGGCATCCAGGGCTTCCTTATTCGGATCGGGATTGCTCTTTCCGAGCAGGAAAAGATCGCGTTTCTGGAACAGGAAAGCCAGGGCTTCGGTGAAAGCAGTATTGGGAACTCCCTGCATCATGTAATTGTCGACCATATACAGCGAAATCGTTTGCTCAACATTATGCCCGAGCTCATGAACGGCGATATTATACCCTTTATAATCCATGCCTGTTTTCGCGATGCGGGTACGCAGATGGGCCTTGTCTCCCTTCATCTGGGCTCCCCATGCATGTCCGCTCCCCCTGGCCGGATCGACCGTGATATGGGATGCGATTTCCTTTGCCAGCTCCGGTTTGAAACCAAGCTTTAGTAAGATGGCCGGAATATCGGCTTCAAAAGCTTTGGCATTGGGATACTTCGCCCTGGTTATCTTGTCCAGTTCATCCTGGTTCATACTGCTCCGGGCTTTGAAACCGTCATACCAGATATCAAATGGTTGAAGGGGCCTGCCAAGTCTCTTGCTGATCAACTCTCCTGTTTTTTTAACTTCTGCGGATGAACACAGATCGGTGAAAAGCTTTTCCACCTGCTCCTTCCTGATCTCCATACCCTGGTTAAAGGCCCTCTGGATGAATGAGGGTGTAAGCGGAGTATATTGATCTACTGCCTTCATGGCCTTGAAATTGTTAAGGAAACAATCATAGCGTTTGTCGGGTTCCGGAGTAAACGATACTTCCTTGCCATCCCTGTACATCTTGTTGGTCACAGGATTCCATTGGAATTTCGGACTGTTTATGACCGAATCGGGAATGCTCTGGTCAATAATGTGAAGCATCACATTATAAACCATTCTCTGCTTCAGCAGGCCCTCTTCACCTTTGTTATAGTTAGCTTTGAGCTCGTCCCTGAGGTTCCAGTGGGAGATGAGCTTCATGTCTTTCGGAAAATGGGTCTGTCCTTTATCGTCAAGCAGGTTCCCCATATAAATATTGTAATTGCTGATGTAATTGTCGGAAGCTGCAAGCGCATCGGAGACTTTCTGACTAGCATCAGCAGGGACCCTGGCGGTAAATGCGTCGCCAAGCCTTGAATAAGCCCAGTCTTTACGTGACCACTTCACCCCGAGCTCTTCTTTCTCGCTAAGGGTGTAAAAGGGAAAATTCATACAGGTGATGAAAGCTACCTTGTTTCCGAAGAAGTCATCGTTATAATGCGATGCGGGATCCCAGGCCCCGAAGATTTCATCCACATCCAGCAATTCGCCGGCATCTATATGCACGGCCCATTTCATGCCCAGTGAAAGCAGGTTGTAATGACCGAAAAGTACTTCAAAATTGCCCGAGAGCCTTTGGAATAAAAGATCCAGTTTCGAAGGGTCTCCGACGAAATATTTAACGCAAAGATCCCTGAAGTCAGTCTCTTTGCCGTCTTTTTCGGTCCAGAGGGTGGCAGCCTGCCGTATGCCTTTTTCGATTCGTTGTTTCTGGCTTTCGCCGTATTTTGCCAGTAGCAGCTTCACAACAGTATCAGTTGTTTGCTGACTGATGAACTGCCTTGATTGGTTCTGCAAGGTCTTATCGTTTTGTTTGCACTGTGATAACAGGATCACCAGCGGTAGCAGGAGAATTAAATATTTTTTCATGGGAGGGAGTTTATCTCAGCAAATATAGGAAATCGGGACGGAATTTTTGCTTTCAGTCAACCCGGATTTTTTAAATTTGCCGAAAAAGTAACAGAGTAACAGAGTAACAGAGTAACAGGGTAACAGAGTAACAGAGTAGCCAACCCCTAATCCCCAACCCCCAATCCCCAATCCCCAATCCCCAATCCCCAACCCCTAACCCCCAACAAATGAAACAACTGATCGAATGTGTTCCTAACTTCTCCGAAGGTGTCGATATGCACCTCATTAAGACAATCACCGATGAAATCGAAAAAACCGAAGGTGTACGTTTGCTCGATGTCGATCCAGGCAAAGCCACCAATCGTACAGTGGTAACATTCGTCGGCAGTCCGGATGCTGTTTTGGAAGCAGCATTCCAGGCGATTAAAAAGGCATCGGAAGTGATCGATATGAGCAGGCATAAAGGTGAGCACCCCAGGTTCGGGGGCACCGATGTTTGTCCGCTGGTCCCGGTTTCCAATATCAGTATGGAGGAAACAGCTGCATATGCGCGTAAACTTGCCGAAAGGGTTGGGAAGGAACTGGAGATCCCTGTCTATTGCTATGAAAATGCAGCGTTTACAGAAGAACGACGGAACCTTGCAAACTGCAGGGCAGGGGAGTATGAAGGTCTGCCCAAGAAACTTGCCGATCCGCACTGGAAACCCGATTTCGGTCCGGCAAAATTCAATGCTCGCACAGGCGCAATCGCTATAGGGGCCAGGGATTTTCTTGTTGCTTACAATGTGAATCTTAATACTACCTCCACGCGAAGGGCCAATGCAGTTGCATTCGATATCCGGGAAAAAGGCAGACCTGTGCGTGAAGGCAATCCGGTTACAGGAAAAATAAAGAAAGACGAAAAAGGAAAAGAAATATGGATACCAGGAGCATTAAAAGCCTGTAAAGCCATCGGCTGGTTCATCGAGGAATATGGTATTGCCCAGGTCTCCATAAATCTCACAAATATCAGTATCACCCCGGTTCACCAGGCTTTTGAGGTTGCCTGCCAGAAAGCGCTTGAACGCGGACTCCGGGTTACCGGAAGCGAACTTGTAGGCCTGATTCCCAAACGTGCCATGATTGATGCCGGCAAATATTTTCTGAGGAAACAGCAGAGGTCGGTGGGTGTTAGTGAGGATGAGATCATTAAAATTGCAGTCAAATCCCTGGGACTGGATGACCTGAAACCGTTTAATCCGAAAGAAAAGATCATCGAGTATATCCTGGATGATCCTAAAGATAAGAAACTGGTAAGCCTCACTGCCGAAGGATTTGCAAACGAAACGGCGTCTGAATCTCCGGCTCCCGGGGGAGGATCTGTTTCTGCCTATCTTGGAGCCCTGGGTGTTTCCCTGGGTACCATGGTTGCAAACCTTTCATCCCACAAACCTGGATGGGATGATCAATGGGAGGTATTTGGTGATTGGGCTGAAAAAGGACAGAAGCTGAAAGATGAGCTTCTTTTCCTGGTTGATGAGGATACACGCGCCTTTAACCGTATTATGGATGCTTTCGGGCTCCCGAAAGGCAACGATGAGGAAAAAGCTGCCCGCACAGCTGCAATCCAGGATGCCACGAAATATGCTATTGAAATACCGTTCAGGACCATGAAAAAGGCATACGAATCTTTCGATCTTATCGAAGCCATGGTCGAAAAAGGAAATCCCAATTCGGTCACCGACGCAGGAGTTGGGGCACTTTGTGTTCGCTCTGCCGTGATCGGGGCTTATCTGAATGTGAAAATAAATGCCTCCGGATTAAAGGATAAAGATTTCCTGAAAAAGCTGCTTAATGAAGCTGATGAAATCGTGACCTTCACGAAGGACAGGGAAGAGAGGATTTTAGAGGCAGTAGCTGAGAAGATTAAGTGAAGTGACAAGGTGACAAAGTAACAAGGTAACATAGTAACATGGTGCGAAAATGCAACCCTGTTACCCCGTTACTCTGTTACTCTGTCACTCTGTTACCCTGTTACTCTGTTACTCCGTTACTCCGTTACCCTGTTACTTACTTGCATACGTCCATATCCCGTTCAGGAATGAGCCATCCGTTATCACCACGCTGTCGTTAGCAGAGACTTTCAGGGTGCCGGAGAATTGTCCGGATGCCCATCCGCCCTGACCTTCCCATGATGTTAAAGTAAGTTTAAAGCTTCCCCCGTTCGTAACGGTATACCATACCTGGTTAGGATCCACGTAAGTGAAAACAAAGCGGTAATCGCCTGTTTTAAGCACCTGGCCTGAGTAAGGGTTACCAGGAAGTCCTATTTTTATCATTTCGGCAGGAAGGATAATATCATTCAGATTAAAATTACCGCAATACGTCGAGGAGGAACAGAAGTCCTTCGCAAACCTTGCATAATTATAATATGTTTTCTGAACACCGTTAACCTTAAAGCTAACATAAGGAACAGGAGGGGGATCGGATTTTCTTGTACAGGAAATCGTGACTGCAATCGATGCAATCAGCAGAAAGTAAAGAATTTTTTTCATAAAGTATTTGTTGTTGGTGAATTCATAGGTAATGTAAAACTGAAGCGGCTGCCTTCTCCTTCGGTGCTTTCAACCCAGATCTTGCCCCCGCTTTTGTCGATGATCTCCTTGCAAAGCACAAGGCCCAGGCCACTCCCTTTTTCCCTGTCGGTACCTTCTGTCTTTAACTGTTCCTCGAAACGGAATAGTTTTTTAATATCCTCAGGGGCTATGCCAACCCCGGTATCACTTACGGTGACAACCACAAGGGTCTGCATATAAGCATAGGAAACACTGATTATTCCACCATGCCTGGTGAATTTGATTGCGTTATTGAGGAGATTCCTGAGCACAAGCAGGATGCCGTCTTTATCGGCCCAGGCAAAACTGTCGTCGGGGATCTCATTGACCAGCCTTATAAACTTTCGGTCGGCCGAAGCCTTTAACAGCCTGATGTTGTCTTCAACAAGCTGCAATATATTTATCCTGCTTGGTAAAAATCTCATTTTACCGGTCTGGATCCTCGACCATTCCAGCAGTTTCTCAAGCAGATCAAAGGTCTGGTGAGCAGTGTTACGGATATTATTCAGGAAGTTCTTTTGCTCCGCCTCGCTGAGTTCATCCCACTCTTCAGCAAGGATATCTGAAAACCCGAGAATTGCATTGAACGGGCTTCGCAAATCATGGGAAATAATCGAAAAGAATTTGTCGCGGGTCCTGTATAATTCCTTAAGCTGTTCCTGGGTTTTTTGTGCCTCCCTCAGGCCTCCTATCATCTTGTTGAAAGCATCGGAAAATTCTCCGATAAAATTCACATTCTGGCTGAAATCCCCGTTGGCAATCTGCTGGGCTTGCCAGGTAAGATGCCTGAGGTTCGACTGCAGCTGTTTGTAATCGGAGAACAGGTAGAAATTTCTTGGGGCTTCATATCTCAGATCACCCGCCGAGAGAGCGGATGCGAATTTAGCGCCTTCCCTGAGGTAGGAGATTAGAACACCGAACTTCTCTGCAACATTTGCGCATGGGGATTCTGCTCTGTTATCCTTACTGAATTGCTCAATAAGTTTCTCGGCATGATCCAGATCCCCTCCCGAAATACTATCAAGAACCTCGCAAAAATTGTTTGAAAATTCAATCTGGTCTACAGCCATAATTTGTTAACTGGCGAGTTTAACTGAAAACCTGCATGTTCGTTCACCGGTTCCCCAGCAATCGATCTCCTTCACGTTGAAATTTCTGCCTGAATAAACATTCAGAATACCCGCAATAAACCCTTCGTCGTAATCGCATACCGGGACTCCGTAGAACGGCAGACCCGAGCAATCAAGGTCTTCACTGACCGTAAGTACGAATGAGAAGTTGTCGAGATTGGCCGACTCAACCCTTAGCACTCCTATCCCGAAATGAAGGAGCTTGTCGGTTAGGTCCGCTACAAAATCATTGAACTGCAGCGTCCGGTTCAGGACATTCTTGCAGAATTCAGTGCCAGCCAGAAATCCCGAATCGAAAAAAGCTTTGTTTGCCTCAACTGCTCCGATCTTTTTTTCAAGGATATCACGCATGGTATACTGCATAAGCCGGTAAACGGCTACCTGGGTAAAGGGACCAAGGTTAGGCCTTCCCAATGAAATGTCGCCCAGGTCCTTCCATCTGAAATTGTACTTTGCCGATGTGTCCATAGCAGAATATTATAAGCTTATTTTTTTGGTGCCGTTTGAGTCTGGCCCTGAGGCTGGGCTGCAGCAGCAGGTTTTTCAGATGCGGCCTTCAGTTTATACTGATCGATCAATGCCTTATCGGCCTTCTTAACGAAATTCCCCTTGGCATCGAAACATAAGACATACTTATGGCTGCCGTCGCTCACTACCGCTACATATGTGAACTCCTTCTTGGGATCTTCAACTTTTGCGGCTCTTGCTATAGTACAGTTAACGAAGGTTTTTGCAATATAATCCTTTGTTGTTTTAGGAAGAGCCGACGACTTGATCTCCTGCCCGGTCTGGGCATAGATGAGACTTGAAAACAGACAGACAAGTGTGAAAAGAAATACTTTTTTCATATTATTTTTTTTGCGGATGGCTCTGCGGAAATACTTTCAACGCAGCATCTGTCATATGGCGGTTTTATCCTTTGACAGATGACCGAATTCATCTCAGCAGCATCCAGGTTTAACCATATATTGAATTAATCATGATTAATGCAAACGCAATATACGAAAGAATAGTGTAAAGAAACAAACTTGTTTAATCTTTCACACATCGCACGGGGAAAGAATTCAGCTTGCCCGAGGAATATAGTGAAACACTTGGAGTGAAGATATTGAATCCTCTTGCCCAGGCTTTTACAGTCCCATTCAGAGTGGATGTCCACAACATGGTGGCTGAAAGGTTGCTACCCTGGAGAAAATTCCAGCTGGTGTTCATATACAATATCCCGTCGAGGGTGGCAGAATATGGAAGGTCCTTGAGGAATCCGCCTGCCAGTCCATTCCCCTGGTTTGCCGGGTCGTCGATGAGCATTTGCCATTCACTGAGGCTTGGGATATGCCAGCCTGGAGGGCATAAACCCTGGGCCCCTTCCTGGCTGGTATACTGCATCAGTTCATCCCATTGATAAAACCCTCCATACTGGCTGCAGCTGGGGTCTGTCGCAAGGCAATGCTTCTGGGGCACGCAATTATCGGTCTGCGGGAGAAGATCATTTACAGCTGTCCCGTAATCGAGGTTTTGTATCATCCAGCAGCGGTTACCCCTCCAGAAGGTGTTGTAAGTGCGGTTGGGAGTTGTTCGCACATCCCTAAGCGGCATCATCGGATTTTCACACTGGAAAGGAGGTGCATTCACCACCTCAACGGTCTTTTTACCTTCATTCTGGCAACCGAAGGTGTTGGCATAGGAATATGTTATCGTAACTGTTTTTGGAAGAGGACCGCTGACCGAGGCCGGTGTAAAGATATACTGGCCTCCTGCAAACGATACGCCTTCACCCGAATACACCCCCGACAGCCCCTTTGGGAGCCCACCTTTAAGAACATAGGGCTTCGCATTTGATACGCTTACAGGGTCATAACAGAGATCCAGGCTGACCACGGGCGAAGGATTCACATTCAGCTGAACATGGGATGAGGCGCTGCAGCCATGGCTGCTTAATCCACTCACGCTAACCATTGCATTATTAACTGAAGTCAGCCAGGAATAAGTTGCGGTTGACTGTCCCTGGGGAGTCAGCAGGTTCCCGGCCGATACAGGTAACACCGACCAGGTAAACGAAACCAGTGGATCAGAGGGCACATTGAAAGCTGAAGTCAACCCCTGGCAGGCGACTGCCGGGGCCGGACCGCTGATCGTCACATCAGGAAGAGGATTGACATTAAAGTTGACAGTGGAAGGAACCAGGGCATTGCATCCGTTGGCAGCAGTATAATTCACCGAAACTGTCTGAGGGCCCGATGCGACCCACTGAACTGCAAGGTTCTGATTGTTCTGGCTGGTGATAGTCCCCCCGGCCGAAACAGCCCAGGTATAAGCCGATTTCCCGGCTTCGGTAAGGTAATTCCCTGTCTGCTTAAGGCAAATTCCATTACTAAGGCTGTGGTTTGCGGTAAGCGTGGGCAGGGGCCTTGGAAGAAGGTTTATCGTTTTCATGTCGGTGTTCTGGCAGGCAGGAACACTCCCGGGCACAGTCTCTGTAACACTCAGGCTTCCCGTGCCCGCAGCACCCCAGTCCACAGTCACCGAAGCAGCGTTCGAAGCCGAACTGAAACTTCCGCCGGTAATACTCCATTGATAAAGATGGTTCAATGAAGAGGCAGTTAAATAAACGACGCCCGAGGTATTCTCACAAACCGGTTGTACTGTCTGGATCGAAGGGCTTGGCAGGCTAATGATTTGAATCAGGTAATTCTGCTGGCTCCCTGAACAATTTACCGAACTCACCGTAATCTGCGGTAAGATGGTATAAGTGACCGTCCCGCCTGTATTGCCGGCGTCGGTAAGTGTCTGTGCCGGAATGAAGGGCGTGGTCTGTAGTCCGGTGGTATACCCTGTAATGCTTGCGGGACTTGCTGTTGCCTGCCACTGGAAGGAAGTGGCATAGCTGGTATTCGTAGTAAAATCAACCTGTACACTTGAACCTCCAAGGCATAACGATTGGCTCATGGGAGTATTTGTGAGCGAGGGTTTGGGATTCACTTTCACCGTAAACTGGGAGCTGCTTCCCGGGCAGTTGTCATAGAGTGTATTTACTGTATAGCTCACTGTTTCCTGGCTTCCCCCCGTATTCGTGAACATGGCTGATGGTGCAGGATTGCTGGTCCCCGATCCTGCTGATGGTAATGTGTTGGCGGATGTGGTGAAGGTCCAGCTTACCGATGTGCCGCTTGCGGGCGTGAGTGTAAAACCTGTCGCTGCACTACTGGTTTCTGAACAGATGACCTGGTTTTGCAGAGCCGTGGTGATCGAAGCTACCGGGTTGATGTGAATTGTATACGGATAGGCTGACGATGTACATCCTCCCGATGTCGCCCATACCTGGAAATTCACTGGCTCCTGCATGCTGCCTGAGTTCTGGAATGCCTGGATGATGTCTCCGCTGCCGTTGCTTATTGACGAAGGTGTTATGGCGGATGGGTTTGCGGCGGCAGTCCAGGCAAACGTGGAGCCCGCAAGAGAGGATCCGAGGAGAATGCTCACCTGTTCGTTAGAACACCATCTCTGGTATGAATGGGCTGGGGTAAACTGGACGTCGGGTATGGGATTCAGGTTGATGGCGCCGCTTGCCGCTGCCTGGCATCCTTCTGCACTGGTATAGGTATATGTTATTTGGTTGGAGCCCAGGTTGGCCAGTGAGGGATTGAAATAATAGGTTCCTGTGACAAGGCTTACGCCGGTGCCTGTATAAACTCCTCCTGCCGGGCTCCCGAATGTCAGGGCGAAGGTGGGTGTGTTCGGACAATACGCTGTTGCCGGACTGCTGAAAGTAACCACCGGGGTGGCATTTACTGTTACAGAATGGGTTGCTGACATGCCGGTGCAATTGTTTGCATCTGTATAACCCACAGAAACTTGTTTTATCCCCGGTGTGTTCCAGCTGATAAACACTTCATACGGGCCTGAGCCTGCTGTGATTGTTCCTCCACCCGGATCCCATACATAGCCTGCTTTCCCGGCTTCGGTGGTGAAGGGTCCAAGTGTGAGGCTCTGGCATCCTGCTGATGGTCCTGTGACAGAAGGAACCGGCAGGGCATGAACGGTCACTGCCAGTCCGGGATTCAACGCACTGGAAGAACACCCTGTAAGCGGGTCGGTATAGATTACCTTCACCCACTGGCTTCCGGCAATCAGCCAATCCACCGTACAGGAACTCCCTGTTGGATTTACCATGTTCCCGGGAGAAACGGTCCAGGTGTAATTGTTCATCCCGGCATCAGTGGTATATGGGACAGCTGTGGTGCCTGCGCAGAATACCTGGCTGCCTGAGATTACCGGGCTTGGAAGTCCTGAAACAGTGACTGGCAATGAAGCAGGACTCAGGGCAGAACAGTTGTATGCATCAGTATAATTGACACTCAGGGTGGTTGTACCGATGGCAGTCCAGCTCAGGGTTATTGTATTATCCGCAGTAGTTCCTCCTGAAACAAGCATTGCTGAAGCTGCAGTATAACTCCACAGGTAGTTGCTCATGCCGGCTTCTGTGGTATAGGTTACCGGGATCCCGATGCATGCACTGGTTAGTGAAGATTGTATCGTAGGTAGCGGATGAGGATGAAGGATTACATGCATGCTTGACTCAGCCCCTGATCCGCAGGCATTTGTACCCTTGACTTGTATATCACCTGAGTTTGCAGTTGCTCCGAAATCGAGGGTGATATCATTACCAGCCGGGATAGGCGGAGCCGTAACTCCAAGCGGCACCCGCCATGTGTATCCCGTGGCACCTGCAATAGGGTCAACGTGATAGGCCAGTCCGGCCGAGGGCTGGCATATGCTGGCCTCACCGGTGATGGTCCCTGCTGCGGCAGGGAGGGCAGTCACAACCAGTGTGAGGTTTTCAGTTGTAACAGCTCCGCAAACATCTGAAACAGTTAAGGTGACTACCGGATTTAACGCGGAGGCGATGACATTGGCCGGATTCGTTGTTAGTCCGCCGGGCCATAGATAGGAATAGCCTGGATACCCTCCGCTCACATTGGCGCTAAGGTTTACCGGGGTGTTGTCGCAGATCAGCCCTGGCGGAGCAGGGTTGATGCTCACAACCAGGGGTGGATGGTCCAAAATGTTTATTGTCACCGATGCCGTACTTGTAATGCCGCAGGTTGTATGGGATGCATCCAGGATCAGGGTTTCAACTCCTTCGGGTATTCCATCGGCGAGGGGTTGAATGACCAGTGGTGTTGACTGTGTGGCGCCGGCAGGAATTATGATGGACGCGGGTAAAGGGTTCGGCAGAAAGTCGGCCTGGGTGGCGGTACCTGCCGGGTTGATGGCCAGGTTGATCACAAAATCTGTTGCCTGGGGAGTGGGAATGGAGAAAACAAGAATTGCATTGCTGCAGCCTTCAATCGCGTTTTGTCCGCTAAGCGGGTTGGAAAAGGAGGTGTTGATAAGGATACCTGTGCTTGAAAAGCTGTTCTGTTCAAGAAAAACGCCTGAATCGTAAATGCCGTCGGTTACGTCACAGATGGCAAGTTTAATATGATAGGTCTGCAGGCAGGTAACGCTGTGGGTGGCATTGAAAACGAAAGTGAACCTGTTATAGGCGACGTCTTTTTCAGGTACGTTCCACCATGAATATTCAGGTTTGTTGGCGCATACATTACTTATGGTCACAGGAAGTGTTGAACCAGGCAGGAGGGCGATATTTACTGCATCGTTGAGATACCCCATTCCACCTGCAATCCCGGGACCACTCAGGAAAAACCCGAATGCGTCATTAAAGCCGCTGCAATAACCGTCGAACTCCTCTGAAGCAAACTCATACCTGAAGTTCATCAGGTCTGTCTGGGGAACGAAATCAAATTCAAGGATTGCCTGGTTTTTTACCGAGGCAGGATTTGTAACGTTGGCAATTTTTGCAAGATCCGGATCGCTGGTTGGTCCGTAAGTATCGGTGCTTGCAAAATTTGGAGGGGCTATGGCCGAAACTACTTTCCCTGATGAAAGAATCACGCCGCCGGTAAAAGTAAGCTGGGTTGTCACGCTGCCGGCGGTAGTGAAATTTCCTATCTGCTGGTTTTCGGTGGAACCCGGAACTGTCATCAGGATATTCAGCGGATCTGACGAACCATTAAACGTTGCATTTGAGATTGTAACCCCCGCCCCAACCAGGTATGTCTGGACAAACTGCTGGGGAGTCATGGTGATAGTGTTGCCCGGTGTGACCGTCAGCTGGGCGACGACTTCCTGTCCGGAATACCAGGTACCCAGTAATATACAGAAGAAATATATTCTATAAGATTTCACCTGATTCTGTTTACTTCATCCCGCATCTTGCATCCTGCATCCTGTATCTTGTATCCTGTATCCTGGATCCTGCTTTAATCCTTCACACATCTCACAGGAAATGCATTGGATCTTCCTGAATAATATTTTGAAACGCTTGTTTCGTAGATATTCAGTCCGCGGGCCAGCGCCCTGGTGGTCCCTGCGGGGGCCGCAGTCCAGAACATCGTAGCGGTAAGGCTGCCGGAGGTAAAGTCCCAGAGAGCATTCTGGTAATAGATGCCTTTTAAAAGAGCCTTGAAGCCAAACGTAGGCAGGGGATCTTTAAGTTCGGCACCTGCGAGTCCGTTACCCGGGTTTGTGGCGCCGTCGATGAGCAGTTGCCATTCGGCGGCGGTGGGGACATGCCATTCGGGCGGACAAAGGCCCTGCACGTACACTCCGGCTGAAGGGACCTGGTACTGCATAAGTTCATCCCATTGATAGAGCCCTCCGTAAGAGGAGCATGCAGGATCGGAGGTGAGGCAGTATTTTTCAGGGGTGCAGTTGTTCTGCTGGGGCACATCCGAAGGGGATAGGATGGTGCCGTAGGTGAGGTTATCGACCATCCAGCAGCGGGTCCCCATGGATAAGGCCCGGTATGTTTTGTTATCTCTTGGGTCGGTAAAGCTGGTAGGACAGCTTGTGAGCACGCTTCCGTTCACCACGGTGATGGGCACGGAGGAGGAGGTGTTCACGCAGGTGTTTACATCCATATAGGTATAGGATATCAGGTGGGTAGTAGTGGAGAGGGTTGAAGGATCAAGCATGCCTCCGCTGACAGGGATGCCGTCGAGGAGGTACTGTCCGCCGGCCCCGGGGGGTACTCCTCCTTTGAGGGCAAAAGGCCTGGAAGTGGAAGTGGTTTTAGGATCGTTGCAGGCAGTGATGGAGACATAGGGAGCAGGATGCACGCCGATGGCATATGGGGGTGAAGCAGACCCTGAGGCACAACCTGTTTTGTTTCCTTTCACAAAGAGGTTCCCTGCGGATGCAGTAAGGTCGAAGGTGATGGAAGCGTTGGGCCCGGAGTTACCGATGGTCACGCCGGTAGAGGGGACATACCACCAGGAATAGCTGTCGGCATTGGCAATGGGGCTTACCGAGTAGGACCTGGTCCATCCCTGGCAAACGTTTGGAGAACCAGTGATGGCGGTGGCTGCATCGGGGATGATCCCCAGGGCGATGGAGAAGGTTGGAGCGGTGCTCGAGCAGACAACGCCCGGGGCATAGGTGATGGCTTCGGTCATAGAGATGGTCGCGGGGTTGGCGTTACCCCAGGTGACGGTGATCGAAGAAGCGGTGCCTGAAGTTGGCGTACCTCCGCTGACGGTCCAGTTGTAAGCATGGTTAGCCTGGGAAGCGCCAATGGTATAGGTCTGTATGGTTTGCCCGCAGGGCGAAGCCAGCCCGGTGATCACAGGCGAAGGACTGGGATAGACGGTGATGTTTTTCAAGGTAGGCGAAGCAGCGGTACATCCTGTACCCACAGTGTAGTTCACGTCCACGGTCTGTGCCCCGGTTGCACTCCAGAGCACGGTGATGCTGCTGGTATTTGCCGGGCCTACGATAGTTCCCCCGGCCGAGACATGCCATACATAGTTCGAAAGCCCGGCATCGGTGGTATAGGTAGAGCTGAAGCCCAGGCAGGCTGCAGCGGGTCCGTTGAGAGCAGGCACGGGCAGGTTGTTCACCTGCACGGTATAAGTTGTAGGCATTGTAGGGGTACATCCGTTGGCATCAATATAGGTGACGGTCACGGGATGGTTGCCGAGGGTGTTCCAGAGGATATCCACAGTATTGGTTCCTGGGCCGGCGGTAATGGTTCCCCCGGTGACAGTCCAGGTGTATCCGGTCATGGAAGTTTCAGTGGAATAGGTTGCCGGGTTGTTCAGGCACATGGCACCCGGACCGGTGACAGTGGGTACAGGCAGGGCGTTGACGGTGACGGCATAGGAGGTAGGAGTGAGGGCGGTACAGGAGAACTGGTTAAGGTAGTTGACGCTGATGGTCCCTGGACCGGCGGTGTTCCAGGTCACGGTGGCCGAGTTGGATGTAGCTGTTCCGCCTGAGGTGATCGACCCTCCGGTGATAGTCCACACATAGCCAGTCATACCGGCTTCGGTGGTATAGACATGGGATGAGTTGTTGCATACCGCTGTAGTCCCGGAGATGGTGGGGCTAGGCAGGGAATTTACGGTGACGGTAAAAGGAGTCGGGGCAAGTGCGGAACAGAGAGTGACGGGATCGGCATAGTTTACCGAGATGCTCTGTGCACCCAGGGTGTTCCAGGTGACGGTGGCGGTGTTATCTGTACCACTGCCTCCCGAGGTAATCATTCCTCCCACGATGCTCCAGGCATAATTTGCTTTGCCGGCATTGGTGGTATACACATGCCCCGGCGTACCGATGCAAACGGCATTGTCTCCCCCGGTGAACGAGGGAATCGGCAAGGGGTTGACGGTGACGTTATATGTCGTCGGGCTGACGGCGGTACAGCTGTTGCCATCCAGATAATTAACAGAAATACTCTGTGCCCCGGCCGTGTTCCAGGTGACGGTGGCGGTATTGTCGGTGGGAGTGCCTCCCAGGGTGATGGTCCCCCCGGTGATAGTCCAGATGTATGCTGTTTTTCCGCCTTCAGTAGTATATACATTGCCTGTGCTGTGGTTGCATACCACGGCGCTGCCGATGATGTTGGGAGCGGGCAGCGGATTGACCGTGACCGGCAAAGCTGTTGCAGAGGCTGCAGTACAGCCGTTGGCATCGGTATAGTTTACGCTGATGGTGCCGGTTCCTGCCGTATTCCAGGTGACGGTGGCTGAGTTGGAGGTGGCAGTTCCACCAGCAGTGATTGACCCTCCGGTGACATTCCACACATACCCTGTCATCCCGGCTTCAGTAGTATAGACATGTCCTGGTATCCCAAGGCAGACCCCCGTGGGACCTGCAGTGAAAGAAGGTATGGGCAAAGAGTGGACGGTGATATTGGAAGTTGTAGGAGAAACCCCGGTGCAACCGGTGACGGGATCATTGTAATTAACCCTGACCGCTTGTGGACCGGCAGAATTCCAGGTCACTGTCACAGTATTATCAGCAGGGCCTCCGCCCGAAGTGACGCTGCCTCCGTTCACGATCCAGTTGTAATTTGTCATCCCGGCCTCTGTGGTGTAAATATTTCCGGTGGAATTAAGACAGACGTCTGTAATCCCATTCAAAGTAGGTGAAGGCAGGGGATTAACATTGACGATAAAGTTAGCAACAGGGCCAAGACAGCTAAGCAAAGATGGTGTTATTGCAAAAGTTATAGTACCCGCGGCTGAACCTGATAAAACCGGCGAAAGGTTGATAAAATTATCGGTACCTCCGGTCATGGGACAACCTGAGGCTATGTTTACACAAAGAGGCTCAGGCCAGGAATATGCAACCCTAGGATCGGGATTATTTGAAGTCAGTGTAATATTTATTGTTGAGCCGGTGCATACCATCTGCGGATTAGCTGTGGTCAGAACAGGGACAACCCTGGGAAAAATATTCAGTACGCCTGGTGTTGCAGATGTACAACCATATATATCCATATAATTTACACTCACTGATCCTGCACTTGCTGTGGGCCATGTTACTGTAACCGTATTATCGGTTATCGTCCCTCCCCCGGTGACCACACCGTTTGGCGAAACAACCCATTGATAATTAGCATTTCCTGCCAGAGTGGTGTAAACATAACCTGGCGCATTCTGACAGGGATCGCTTGATCCGCTGATTACAGGAGTAGCAGGAATATGATAATAAATTGTTTTTAACGTTGGAGTCAGCCCGATACATCCTGATACAGGATCATCATAATTAACCGAAATAGTATGCACTCCAGTCGGCACATTCCATAATACTGTGGCAGAATGATTCCCCGTTCCTCCTGAAGTGATGGTGCCTCCCACTACAGCCCAGACATAATTTGTCATACCTGCTTCGGTTGCATAAGCAGTTGTTGCTCCATCACATACATCGGCAGCTCCGGTAATAGTAGGGTGAGGCAACACAATTACAGTTACCTGTTGAACTTCGGGAGTATTATTACAAGTCTCAACTTCGCAAAAATATGTCGTAGTGACGGCAGGCGTTACAGTAATCTCCGATCCGTAACCTGCGATAGGCCCTCCCGGATATGCACCTTCATACCAGGTCACACCGCTGGGTGTGAATCTGGTACTTTCGTTACTTGCAATCCATTGAGTATTGTTCCTGCCCGTTGCTGTAAAGGCGATGGTTCCGTCAATATTCTGGACCCCCTGGGTGGCGTTATAATTGAAGCATGCAGGTTTTTCCTGTATGTGATTATCGATCACACCACCCTGTTCATTAAGAACGATCTGAAAAGTGCCTTGTATGGCTGGATTGCTACTACATGAGAAAAGCCTGCAGTTGATCCAGTAAACGACAAGTTTCATATTTGGCGTAACACCGGATGTGTAGTAAAAAACATTTTGTGTACCGGTTGGGAGAGAAGGAAACCAATCTTCCCAGGGAGCAAAAATTGCATTTTTGGGAATATCTGCCCCTGCATTTGGGATGATTGTAGATGTGTATGTACACCAGGATGGGGAACTGGTATTAGGGGGCCCTGAGAAACTTATCCAGCCATTGGAACCTACCCAGAACTGCGAATATAAATGATTGAAAAAGCAGAACTGGAAGCCGATATCAAAGGGACCCGCCCAGCAATCGTCATGATTTCCTCCGGTTGTACAATTTGTAAATGATGGGTCTACTGCTGTGCCACCTGTAAACGGCTCAGGAGTATATGCAGGCTGAACAGCGAAAGTATAAGAATTCGAGCCGTTAAAGCATCCTGTCGCCAGGGTTGCCTTTAAAAGAGCCGATCCTCCCTGGCAAATAGGCGGTACCGGTGCGATATTCACACAGGAAGATTGCGCACGCGAAGAAATTTCAAAAAAAAGCAGAAGAAGAAAAGCGAGATATATCCTGAGTTGCATCTATTCTTTATGTACCTGATTTATGTAAAAGACAAGAAAATCCCCGATTGGTTGCATGACCTAACAATCGATTTGCAAAAGTAGGAAAAAATAATTTAAGTAGATTGAAAGACTTCCTTTATTATCAGGGAGTTCAGTCTTTCACGCAACGAACGGGAAAAGCATTGGCGGGGCTGGATGAATACAATGACGTACTGGTGTTCGGGGTGTTGAAGCCACGGGCAAAAACTTTGTTTGTAACTTTTATGCAGGGCCTGCCATTCGGAGCTCGTGGGGAAATGCCTTCCCGACGAAGTGTTCCAGCACTAGTAGGGTGCAAATATTGCATTTTGGGGAACAGCATTGTTTGTATTGGGTATTGTAAAAGGCGTGAAAATAGTCCATCCCTTGTTTTTAGGGTTTGTGAAACTGATCCTGCCTCGAGCAGAAATTTTCACAATATGGTTGAACTAGTCTTTGACGCATCGGACGGGAAATGCATTTGATCTCCCGGAAAAATATTTTGAAACGCTTGGGTTGTAACTGTTCAGTCCCCTTGCAACAGCTCTTGTATTTCCTGAATCTGTAGAAGTCCAGAACATGGTTGCAGTAAGTGTGCCTGTTGTGAAATCCCACAAGGTATTCTGGTAGTAAATGCCATCAAGCAGGCCACGGAAACCGTGTGTCGGGACAGGGTCTTTAAGATCAGAGCCTGCAATCCCGTTCCCGGAATTCACTTGGCCATCGATAAGAAGTTGCCATTCGGCGGAGGTGGGGACATGCCATTCGGGCGGACAAAGGCCCTGCACGTATTGTCCGGGGCCCGGAACCTGGTATTGCATAATCTCATCCCATTGATACAAGCCGCCGTACACAGTGCAGGTTGGATCAGTGCTCAGACAATATTTTTCAGGAGTGCAGTTATCCCGCTGGGGGACATCGGTAGGTGTCAGAGAAGCTCCATAGGTCAGGTTATCGAGCATCCAGCATCTTGTTCCCATATTGAATGCACGGTAGGTTTTATTGTCCCTTACATCGGTAAAGGTACTCGGACAGCTGAGCAGGCTGCTTCCCGTGCTGATCGTAATAGTCACGGGGATGGAAGTGTTGATACAGCCACGAAAGTCGGTATAAACATAAGTAATATTATGCACGGTGGTCGAAAGCACAGCGGGGTTGAAGATACCTGCAGCTGAAAGGGTTGCATCGATGTAATACTTTCCGCCCGAAGGAACACCACCCCTGAGGCTGAACGGCCGTGCAGTGGATGTTGTCTTGATATCGTTGCATGTCCTGAGGTCGACATAAGGCTGGGGATAAAGCGTAATAGCATAGGCAGGCGATACAGGGCCAGAAGCGCATCCTGTCTTATTGCCCTGAACGAAGAGACTTCCGCTTCCTGCTGTCAGACCAAATGTAAGATCTGCACTGGCCCCGTTGTTGACGATCGTTACTCCGGTCCCGGGATTATACCACCAGGTATAACTATCGGAATTGCTGATCGGCCCTACTGTATATGTTTTCGTCAACGTTAGGCAGGATGTAGCCGGACCAGTGATAGCACCGGCCGCATCAGGGATAAGGACCAGGTTTACAGGAAATGCTGGTGCATGGGCAGTACAAACAACCCCGGGAGCGTATGTGATCGATTCCACAATATCTATGCTCACAGGGTTGGTGTTCCCCCAGGTTACTGTGATGGCTGGATTAGTCCCTGTTACCGGGGCCCCTCCGGTTACTGTCCATAAATATGTATGGTTTGCCTGGGCTGACCCGACGGTAAACACCTGGGTGGTTTGGCCGCACGGACTTGAAGGACCTGTGATTACGGGAGATGGAGCAGGATTGATAATGACATTATAAACAGGAGTTGTTGTGCTGCAGTTCGTTGTGAAATTCTGGTCGATCTCGGTAAGTTGAACAGTACCTGAAGGCCCGGGGCCCCAGTCAATATTAATCGTGTTCGTGTGGTTCCCCGTAAAGCTGATAGCCGAAGTAACAGTCCAGATATAATCATGATTGGCAACTGCCGGTGTTGAATAAATCGACCCGCTTTGGTTGTAGCATACCTGCTGGGGACCGCTGATCAATGGAGAGGGTAGCGGGTTGACATAAATTTTGTAATCGGCAGCAGCTCCGGGACAGGCCATTCCACTCTGTGAAGAAGGTATAATGTGATAATTGACAAACCCTTGAGCAGAGGATGAATTGGTTATGGTTTGTATAGGGATCGTCGCTGTGCCGGAAGTTTGGAAGTTGGAGACCGTTCCAGAAGAAGCGGTAGCGGTCCAGGTGAAGGTGGTGGGGCTGACGTTGGCCGTAAGGACCACTTCGGTGCTTGAAGTTCCTGAACAAATCTGCTGGGAAAGTGGGGAGTTGGTAACAGTGGGACTGGGGTTGACCTGGACATTATAAGAGGTGGATGTTCCTGTACAGTTCGCAATAGAAGGGGTGACGGTATAGGTCGCCAGGTGGGAAACCAGATCGGTGTTTGAAATGGCGACCTGGGGAATAGCCGGATTTGGACCTGTGGCGGTTCCTGTCGGAGGACAGACGGGTATGCCGGTTTCACAAGTGACAGTCCAGGTATAATCGACAGGCAGTGCTGTGACGTTCGAAAAAAGCGGAACAATGGCGGTATTCACTCCAGAGCAGATGATCTGATTGGAGATGGAGTTGGCCACCGGAACGGGATTTACACTGACGGAATAATCTCTAATAGGGCCATTGCAGTTGTTGGCCTGAGGTGTGATGCTGTATGTGATGACCCCGATGATGATGCCGGGGTTGGCCAGGTTGTCGTCGATCAACAGTCCTGGTTGAGTTGAGGGATTGGTAATGTTGACAGCACCGGATGTTACAACAGAGGTCCAGGAAAAGGATGTGTTTGTAACATCGTAATCCAGGTTGATAGCGGCATTGACACCTGAACAAATGGTTTTTGTCATTACGGCATTGGTCAGATGAGGAACCGGATGTACAGTGACTGTGTAATCCTGGTGAGGCCCATCACAGTGATTTGCCGAGGGGGTAATTGTGTAAGTGATTTCGGCATCGGCAGTACCGGAGTTGGAGAGCTGGTCATTGATTAAAATGCCCGGCTGAACCGATGGATTGTTGATTGTCACTGGAGGTATGGTCACTGCATTTGTCCAGGTAAAGGTTGTTCCCGAGACGTCTGATACAAGATTTATGCCGGCTGTTGCTCCTGAACAAATTGTACGACTCAATGGAGGATTATTTGTCAGATGAGGTACTGGATACACCGTGACGCTATAGTCTGCAGAAGAACCGTTACATCCGTTTAAATGGGGAATAATGGTATAAATGACACTGGCATCATTACTTATGGTATTTACAGGTGCATCCGTGATCGAATTAGTGGGAGTAGCCTGGTTGTTGGTAAATTGTATAATGGCTCCGGCAGGGTTACTGATGGCCGACCATGTAAAATCAGAACCGCTAGGAGTGCTTCCGAGAGCAATTGCTAACTGTGTTCCCGAGCAAACCGGAGTTATAGGGGCTGTGTTGAACACCGGGATTTCGCGAATCTCTGCGACGATAGGGGTTCTTGACGTACTATTGCAAAGAGTAGGATAAGTGGTGTTTACAGCTTCTGCATAAAAGGTGGTTGTGACGGAGATTGAAGGAGTTGAGAAAGAGTTCCCTGTACCTAACAGATTTCCTCCTGTAGCAGCATCGTACCAGTCAACACGGATGTTCGACAAAGACTGAACATTCATGACAACAGAACCGGGGCCACAATTGTAGAACGGCGGATTTAATTCAGTGGGAGGCGAAGGAATTACGATAGCATGTACATCTATCGGGGTTCTTGTGGCACTTGTACAGAAGTATGGAGGTGTGGGATTATAGGCCTCTGCATAAAAAGTATATGTGCCAACAGCACTAAGTGTTTGAGCAAAAGGTGCTCCTGAGTTGGACTCTCCAATTGGAGTTCCTCCGGTTGCCTGTGTATACCATCTTACAACCTCACCATTGAGAACTAATGCTATCAGGTTCACGATTCCCGCACCGCAGCGGTCAAAATTGCCGTTAATAACAGGCGGTGGCGGAGTCACTATCTGATTAGATGTAATACTTGCTTTACTGGAACTTGCAGAATACCACCATGTATTGATCATTTTATCGTGACAATCAGGCCCGTTGGGCTCCCAGATGTGACAACCTGTCGTTGCCGGAAGACATCCTGTTAAGTTAGTTGTTTTTGGGTTTGGACAGCCGTTAAGTTGCGAGTCGTCCCAATAGGTTTTGGGGTTCTCTCCTCCCGGGTTTATCGGTCGTATAAGGCTTATTGTAAATCCATTTGGATTCCTTTCAATGTCCCATAAAGGAAGGTTTGTAAGACCATTTACATAAGTAATCTGCAAAGTGACCAGAGTGCCATCAGGAACAATTGTACCTGTACCGTCCAAACCGTTCCATAGAATTTCATTTACACCTGGTACAACAATTGAATATAAATGTACATCCGTACCCGGACTACCATAAGGAAACGTAACCAGAATATCAACATTGCCCTCCTTGTTAACATCAACATAAATGATCTTTCTGCCACTGCATATTGGAAAATTCGGATCATTATCCATATAAGGATATGTAGGGGCTCCAATCATAGCACCGTAGACCCCGTCAGCATAAATCAGAGGATCAGGATTATTGAGAAAAACTTTATATTGGGCTATGCCCGGGAAAGAAGTGGATGTGTTGTTGTTTTTTGATTGACGGTCTGAACTAAAATTACCGGTATTGAGGCACCCGTACTGGTTACAAAACATTGTAAACCGGCCTACATGAGCACCATTGTAGTTGCAGGATGTAGTTATTTGATCATCTGAATATACATAAAAGTTACCGGAGAAAGGTTCGAAAGGGCCAAGATTCGCGTAGAATTGCCAGGACTTGGAAAATACCCTTCCGTAAATCGCATCGGATGGGATCGCAATAGGATTTGCACCAGTGACAACCTGGAAGTCGAAAAGGTCAAAATCAATGGATCCGGAAAATTCAATGTAGTAATCACCCAGGGGACTTCCTGTAAGGACCTGATATTTTAGTGGATGATATCCACCGGAAGTAAAAAATGGCCCTACCACCGCCTGGCCATAGTTTGAAATATAACCTGAATCGGCTACAGTATTCGGACAAAGACCAGTTTTAACTACTGTTCCGGAAGGATCCTTTAACTGGTAGTTCCTGTTATTGCCTCCGCTCCTGTGAAGGCCAAATAATATGGTTTCATTATAGTTTGAGATATTAATATATAAACGGAAATTGGCCGTGGCATTATACGTAGCAAACTGGGTGTAAGTCGCATCAATGGATAAGGCGCCATAAGTCGATGAAGTGGGGCAAACCTCTTTTGTGCCCTCCGAAAAGCTGTCGAAAGGGATCAGCCAATAGCAGATGGTACAAAGAAAGAGTAAACGTTTTGCTAAACATTGTAAAACCATTGGCAGTTTTATAATAAAAATTTATTGATCAATAGATGATCAAACAAATGTACTAAAATTAAGCATGTACAAAATCTACTATGTTCCTTTAATCCTTGACACACCGAACCTGCAAAGCGTTGCCCCGTGTTGAGAAATATTTTGATACACTGGCGTTTATTTCATTTACTCCATGTGCAAAAACTCTTGTATTACTGCGAGGATTGACTGTCGAAGTCCAGAACATGGCAGCCGAAAATCCTGGCGGGACAAAGGCCCAGAGGCTGTTCTGGTAAAAAATCCCCGGGGTTTTCGCATGAAACCCGAACTGTATGTTCATGTCCAGCATGCTCCATCCGGCCAGGCCTTCTCCCAGGTAGAAATTTTCAAGATCAGCCCAGTCGGTCTCGCCGGGGACATGCCATTCGGGCGGACAAAGTCCCTGTTTCCCTTCCGCGGAAAGATTATCGGCTGTAAGAAATGTCATCAGCTCGTCCCATTGATA
The DNA here is from genome assembly GCA_037134895.1 of Bacteroidota bacterium. GTDB lineage: Bacteria > Bacteroidota > Bacteroidia > Bacteroidales > FEN-979 > CAIRDP01. Next base: position 5,243 of record JBAXLI010000010.1, on the reverse strand, counting down.
AAATCCGCCGGATGAAGCACAAAGCAAAGGATCGTTATTCTCACAATATTTTTCATTTATGCAGTTATCTGATTGCGGAAGATTATCCTGAATATAATTACCGTAGTTCAGGTTGGCCGACATCTAGCATCGGCGGATGCCCCCGCTGATGATCTCAAATGTGGGGTACGACTTCAGGTCGCGGGGGTCGGTAAGGCTGGTCTTGCAAATGAAATTCGATGCGGGGTTTACCCTCAGGCTGCGGGTTTTGGTGATCGCACAGGTATACATATTAGTATAAGTGTAGGAGACTGTATGGTCAGGGGGGCTAACACTCAGGGATGCAGGATCCAGGATTCGGGATGGCAGGGGCGTTCCATCAATCCTGTATTCTCCGCCTGGTGGAATCCCGCCTTTAAGAAAAACAGGTTTCGCGCCTTTCGTGGTTACAGGATCGTTGCAGGATTCGAATGTCACGTCAGGGTTCGGGTTGATGGTGAAGCTGGTATAACCAGAGAAGTTCCCGCTTCCGCAGTTGCTTACCGGCTGAAAACGTATTCCGGCACTGCCCTTATACCCCGCGATCAAAGAAACCAGGGGGGAAGCGTTTGTTCCGCTGATCGTTCCTGCGGATGAAGGATTGATCTCCCAAACAAAGGAAGTGGCAAGAGGGTCGGCTCCGGAGAGAACGTAAGGTAAATTCTGGCCGGCTTCGCAAACAGGATTCGGTCCGGTAACGATACCCGATGGAATGGGAATAGGAGTTACACGCTGGTTTTTAACTGCGGATGAGGTGCAGCCCTGGGCCGAGCTGTAGGTATAGGTTATGGAATGATCTCCTGAACCTGCCGTTGACGGACTGAATGTTGAAGTTGAGGTAGTGACCCCTGTACCCGAATAAGAACCTCCGCCCGGATTGCCTCCGTTTAGAACAAAGGGAGCAGCGCTGATGCATACCGCTGTGAAATCCGCCAGTGTTACTACCGGCAAGGGATTCACAAAAAGCCCGGAGGTAGCGGTGTTCGTGCAGAAGTTTACGTCGGCATAGGTGTATGTTATTACATGATTACCAGGCCCGGACAAAGGATCGAACATGCCCGTAAGTGTATTCACCCCGATACCTGAATATTGACCGTTTAAAGGCGTTCCTCCGGTAAGCAGGAATGGAGGGGCGGTTATACAGACTTGCATGAATGGCTGCAGTTGCACTACCGGAAGCGGGTTCACTATAAGCGGAGCGTTTGCCGAATTGCTGCAACTGTTCAGGTCTGTAATGGTATAAGTGATCTGATGGGTTCCTGCTCCGGCGACTGACGGGCTGAAAACCGAGGTTAAGGAGTTGACCCCTGCTCCTGAATACAGGCCGTTTGCCGGATTTCCCCCTGTAAGCAGATAAGCAGCAGAAATACATACCGAAGCCTGGGCCGAAAGTGTGACAGCCGGGAGCGGGTTAACGGTAAGAGGTTTAGAAGTGGAATTGATGCAACCAACGGGGTCTGTATACGTGTAGGTTATGATGTGATTCCCGATCCCGGCAAGGGATGGATCGAATACCGATGTGAGAGAATTGACCCCGGTCCCCGAAAAAACTCCATTCAAGGGTGTGCCCCCGCTGAGCTGGTATGGAGGTGCAGAAACGCAAACGGCTGCCAGATCAGCCAATTGGACCGTTGGCGGGTCATTCACAAGAAGCGTCTTACTGTCGGTATTTACGCAGCCATATCCGTCAGTATATGTATATATAATAATATGTGTACCTGAGCCTGAAGCCGGATCAAAGAATCCGGTCAGGGAATTAACCCCCACTCCCGAGTATATTCCAGGCGACGGACTGCCACCGCTCAGGGCAAAGGGTGGGAGGTTTGAGCAGGTGGAAGCAGGCTGTGCAAAGCTGACGACCGGTAGCGGGTGAACGCTGACTGTGGCGGAGGTAATGGCCTGGCAACCATTATCATCAATTACGGTTACCCCGTATGTGCCGCTCGAACTAACGGTGATCGCTGGTGTAGTAGCCCCGGTAGTCCACATATAAGAAGTATAAATATTTTGAACGCTGAGCTGCTGGGAAGTCCCCTGGCAGAAACTTGTTGTACCGCTTATCACCGGGCTTACCATGCTGGAATTGCTCAGTATTACATTATCTGATAAAATACATCCATGATCGTTCACAGTGACTGAATACTCACCCGGGGCTGAGACGTTTATGGTCTGGACTCCTGTAGCATAAATGCTACCGTTGAAATACCAGACATAGCTCTGCCTGTTGGGCCCGGCATCGAGGGTTACACTGGCGCCCGGACAAACAGCCTGGTCGGGGCCAAGGTTCAGGCTTGCAAAATCGGTAAAATACCCATAGGAACAACCCAACTGGCTTGGGTCGTAGGTATGAATGATCCCCATATGAAAAATATCCTGGGTATTGGCGAGAATATGAGCTCCCACAGGGAGGCTGGCTGTAGTAAAACTGATCCTTGCATATACAAAAGCCGGGTTACCGACAACCGGTGAAAACATGGCAGCAGTCACCAGGCTGGGATTCCCGTCAAGAACGAACGAGCCCTGGGCGCCCGCTTTGGTAAGAATGACCAGCTCAAACGAATATTGAGTGGATCGGGTAAAGGCAATCTGTGATGAACCTGTACAATCCATGGGTGGAAGAAGAGCTGACCCGACTTCCCCTCCATACCCTGTCAGATGCAATACATATGCTGGTTGATCAGTCTGGATAAAGGATGAAAGTACAGTGCTCGCCAGGCTGTAATGATAGGTGGCTCCTGACATTATGGTTGCTGCCGGCGTTGAGCTGCCATCCAGGTAAATGTTCGTATTATCAACTGTCGCCGTTATATAAACCCAGTCATTCACTGTACTATTGGTAAAACCTCTGACGACAATATATTCTGTTCCGATAATATTCACCGGGACGATCTGATCTCCGGTAAGATCATAGTTCCCTGAACCGGGATACTGGTCTGAATCATCCTTCACCGTGATGGCGACAGGTTTGTCGGAGGTAACTGTAGAACCCATCAGGTGATCGACACCCTGCTGTCCGGTGGCCTGGGCACTGTATACCTGTCCCTTGTTCAGTGTTACCTGGAACTGAACTCCGGCGGCATGGCCGACGATTGCTTTTTTAGGAGTGATGGTGACTGTGGTTGCATTCTCGGTGGCGATAATGTCAAATGAGTTGTAGGCGGGAGGTGTTAATGGTGAATGGTTGAACAAATTATCCTGGGAAGGAATGAAAAACGATGTGCCTAAAGCATTGTTGCCTTTGAAAGTGAATATCTCAGGGTTGTTGGTGTGAGCTTCTTCGTAATAAGCAGTGATAGGAACGTCGGAATGAATATGTAATCCGAAATTGAGTATGGTATTAGCCGGTTTGCATTCGACCTGTTCCTTTTGGGTAGTCAGGTTGACCGTATTTGTTGAATTCGCAGGTATTGTAACATTTATTATTGGAAAATTCGTCGTAGTGTTTGCCGGCTCCGAAATCGTTACATTTGCAGCCTGGTTAAAGGATGTCATCCTGATATATATGGGTTGGTCCCCATGGCCGGCTGTTACTTCAGGAGCAGCAAACCAGAAATCAGTGTTTGTTTGGCCTGTAAGTAGTACAGGAAATAAAACCAATAGAATTAGAAAGTGTAGTCGTTTCAACTTTAAGGCCTGGAATAAATCCCTGTAAAGGTACAACAAACTGCAATGCAAGGAAAATGAAAAAACCTAACGCTGAAATGAGAAAAGAAAAGGATTTCCTGGGAGAATTGGAGATTCCTTCGGAAGCCTTGTATGGTATCCACTCCTTGCGTGCAAGGGAGAATTTTCCCGATACCACGGCATTCCATAAAGAATGGTATTCTGCCATCGGATTGGTCAAAAAAGCATGTTATCTCAGCTGTAAGGACTACTTCAGGGCGGCCGCTGAAAAATATCCCGAAAAAAACATAAAAATTTTACAGGACAATGTACTGGATGCACTTGCTGATTCTGCAACTGATGTTTCTGAAGGCAGGTATTTCGAGCATTGGATCGTGCCTGCGATATCGGGAGGGGCAGGTACAAGCATTAACATGAATGTCAATGAGATCATTGCAAATGCTTCTCTTCTGAAACTGGGCCTTGAGCCCGGGAATTACCAAAAGATAGATCCTTTCGAACATGCGAACATTTTCCAGTCGACAAACGATGTGATCCCCACATCTTTAAAAATATGCATAATAAAATTACTCAATCTGCTTGAGGCTGCCGTCAACGACACCCGTGGCAGTATCGAAAGTCAGGAAAAATCAGGAAGGGATTCTCTGCGGATAGCATATACCCAGATGCAAGAGGCGGTGCCTACTACCTTCGGGCGTTTGTTCAGTACCTACAGCGATGCTCTTTCGCGCGACTGGTGGAGGGTCTCGAAATGCCCGGAACGTCTCAAGGAAGTGAACCTGGGGGGAGGAGCCGTCGGAACAGGGCTCTCAGTACCACGGTTTTTTATAATGGACGTTGTGAGAAAGCTTCAGAAACTCACTGGCTTGCCCATTGCACGCAGCGAAAATATGGCCGATGCCACTTCGAACCTCGACAGCTTTGTTGAGGTGCATGCAATTTTAAAAGCGCATGCAGTGAATCTTGAAAAGATGGTGTCGGATATCAGGCTGATGGCTTCCGATATCAGCAAACCATCCCCTGTTCTTGAAATTCCTCCCAGGCAAACCGGGAGTACCATCATGCCGGGAAAAGTCAACCCGGTGATTCCAGAGTTCGTGATCAGCTGTTCACACCAGGTATATGCCAATGACCAGCTGGTCACATCGCTTTCTGCCCTGGGATGTCTTGAACTGAATGCTTACCTGCCCCTGATCGGACATACGATGATCAGCAGTATCAAGCTATTGATTGCCTCAAACCAAAGCCTTCTCAGGAACTTGCTTGGAGCAATGAAAATCAACAGGGAGGCCAGCTTTGAACAGATGATGAAAAGTCCGGCTGTGACAACGGCCCTGCTTCCATATATCGGGTACCATAAAGCATCTGAGATCGCAACGCTGATGAAAGCAGAAAGTCTGAGTGTAACTGAAGCCAACCAAAGGCTGGGGTTTATTGATCAAGGTCGGCTGGAAGAAATTATGAAGCCTGAGAACCTCATGAAGATGGGATATACTTTGGGGATTAGGGATTAGGGATTAGGGATTAGGGATTAGGGATTAGGGTTTGGGGATTAGGGATTAGGGATTAGGGATGACTTTATACCCCAACCCCCAACCCCC